>NZ_JBEXUA010000014.1:0-129433 GCF_040614235.1 Mycobacterium sp. NPDC006124
GCTCCGCCAACTCCTCGAACAACACCTCCAACCGGTCCTGGGGACTGAGCTCAGTCACCAAAGGCGTTGCGGTCGTGGACATGAACCCATCACAGCACAGGGGTCCGACAAGAAAGCGGGAGTGAGTCAGTCCAACGACTTCGACGCGGCACGCAATTCGTCGAGCGCCTCCAGTGAAAGCTCGGCGAGGTCCCGGCCGTCGTGACCGTCGCCCTCCGACCACCGGGCGTACCCCTGCTTGAAGGCCAGCACCCCGAGCTCGGCCGCCAGGTGCGCCGTCATGTCCGGAACGCCACGTGCGACGAGGGCCGCCGTCATCGCCGCCGCGAGACCAACCGACTTCAACGCATCGCGTTCCTGCAGTTCGGTGCTCGTCGCAACGGCCGCTCGGATGCGGGGACCGAGATCGCGGTTGTCCGGGCCCATCATCGTGGAGGCGCGTTCGAGCGCAGCGGCGACCGCGGTCATCGCACTCGCACCCTCGGGCGCCGAGGCGACGCCCTCGGACAGCAACTGGCACAAGCCTTCCTGACCGGCGACTAGCAATTCCCGCTTGTCCGGGAAGTGCCGGAAGAACGTGCTCTTGGTGACACCGGCGCGCTCGGCGATCTGGGCGACGGTCGTCGCGTCGTACCCCTGCTCGGTGAACAGGTCGACGGCGGCGAGCACCAACCGCTGACGCGCTCCCGGTTCCCATCGCCCCATGCCGCCATCCTAGGCGACGGGACTTTTGTCCCATCACGTTGTACGTTGATGGGACAAAAGTCTCATCACTACTGGGGAGCATCGCATGCACGTATTCGTCACCGGCGGAACCGGCACCATCGGGTCACCCGTCATCTCGGAACTCCAGGCCAATGGCCATACCGTGCTGGCTTTGGCCCGCTCGGACGCATCGGCACGGGCGTTGGTCGACGTCGGCGCCGAGGTCCTACGCGGTGACATCGGCGGCGTGGAGGTCCTGCGCGACGGCGTCCGACGGACCGATGGCGTCGTCCACCTCGCCTTCGGCCACGAGGCCGTCACCCCCGACGCACTGACGCACGCCATCGACGTCGAAACTCGGGCATTGGAGGCGATGGGCAACGAACTCGCCGGGTCCGATCGACCGATCGTCGTCGCCTCCGGGACTCCGTGGATCGACGGTCGCGCGTCGACCGAGGCCGATCCCCCACCGACGGATGGGCCCGTCGGGGGACGCGGCCGCGCGGTGCTGGCGTTGTTGGCGCTCGCGCCCCGGGGCGTTCGGGCCGCCGCGGTGCGCATTCCCCGTACCGCCCACGACGACGGAAACGGCGGCTTCGCAGGACTTCTCACGGCGACCGCGCGCCGGACCGGGGTCGCCGGCTACCCGGGTGACGGATCGCAGCGGTGGCCCGCCGTCCATGCGCGTGACGCCGCCGTGCTGTTCCGGCTGGCGCTGGAATCAGCGACGCCAGGCACGTCGTGGCACGCCGTCGACGAGGAAGGGGTGGCGGTCCGCGACATCGCGACGGTCATCGGACGCCGACTGAACCTGCCCGTGCGCTCGGTACCGGTGCAGGAGTTCGGGCCCTACGGAGAGATCTTCGCCCTGGACCAGCCGGCGTCGAGCCGACACACCCGCGAGGTCTTCGGCTGGACGCCAACACATCCCGGACTGCTCGAGGATCTCGAGAACCTCGAGCCGTGAGGGCCACCGTAGCACCAGAGGCTCAGCCACGACGTCGACCTCTAGAATCGCACCGATGACGGACCTCCATTCCTCCCTCACCGACCTGGCGCCGCTGCTCGGCACTTGGGCGGGTGCCGGTAGCGGCGAGTATCCGACGATTCCGCCCTTCGAATACCTGGAGGAGGTCACATTCGGCCACGTCGGCAAACCCTTCCTCGCCTATGCGCAGCGGACCAGGGCCGCCGACGGCGGCCGGCCGCTGCACGCCGAGGTCGGCTACCTGCGGACCCCCTCAGCCGGACGCGTCGAGCTGGTGCTCGCACATCCGACCGGTGTCACCGAGATCCAGGAGGGCACCGTGAACGCCGACGGCGACGTGATCGAACTGGAGCTGGCCGCGACGTCGATAGGTCTCACCACGACGGCCAAAGACATTACCGCCCTGACCCGTTCGTTTCGACTCGAGGGTGACGAACTGAGCTACACCCTTCAACTCGGCGCGGTGGGTAAGCCGCTGCAGCACCATTTGTCGGCGACGCTGCACAGGAAGCAGTCATGACGACCGACGGCAGGATCCGGGTGCCGGCCGACCTGGACGCGGTGACCGACGTCGCCGAGGAAGATCGCAGCGGCGTCGACTCCGCAGCCGTCGACCGCATCTGGCGGGCCACCCGGCACTGGTACTCCGCCGGCATGCATCCCGCCATCCAGGTGTGCGTCCGTCACCGCGGCCGGGTCGTACTCGACCGGGCCATCGGCCATGGCTGGGGCAACGGCCCGGAGGACCCGGTCGAGGCCGAGAAGGTCCCCGTGAAGACCACGACGCCGTTTTGCGTCTACTCGGCGGCAAAGGCCATGACCACCACGGTGTTTCACCTGTTGGCCGAGCGAGGAGTCTTCTCACTCGACGACCGGGTCTGCGAGTACCTGCCGACCTACACCAGTCATCGCAAGGATCGCACCACCATCCGGCACGTGCTGACCCACAGTGCGGGCGTGCCCTTCGCGACCGGCCCGAAGCCCGACTTGCGGCGGATGAACGACAGCGAGTACGCCCGCGAGATGCTCGGCAACCTGCGCACCATCTACCCGCCGGGCATGGTGCACGTCTACCACGCCCTCACCTTCGGGCCGTTGACTCGGGAGATCATCTCGGCCGCCACGGGCAAGGACATCCGCGACGTGCTTGCCGACGAGATCCTCGATCCGCTGGGCTTTCGGTGGACCAATTACGGCGTTGCGCCGCAGGACGTTCCGCTGGTGGCGCCGAGCCACGCCACGGGCAAGCCCCTACCTGCGCCCATTGCGGCGGCATTCAAGCTCGCGGTCGGCGGCACGACGCACCAGATCATCCCGTTCACCAACACGCCGAAGTTCCTCACCAGCGTGGTGCCGTCGTCGAGCACCGTCTCGACAGCGAACGAACTCTCGCGGTTCGCCGAACTTCTGCGCCGCGGCGGCGAACTCGACGGCGTGCGAATCATGGCACCGGAGACGTTGCGCGCCGCCACCGCCCAGGCCCGGCGTCTGCGTCCCGACATCGCCATGGGCCTGATGCCCATGCGCTGGGGCACGGGATACATGTTGGGCTCGAAGCGCTTTGGCCCGTTCGGCCTCGACGCCCCCGCCGCGTTCGGTCACACGGGTCTGGTCGACATCGCGATCTGGGCCGACCCCGAGCGCGATCTCGCCGTCGGGGTGGTCAGCAGCGGCAAGCCCGGCGGTCACCGCGAGGCCAAGCGCTACCCCGCCGTTCTCGACGCCATTGCCGCCGCCGTCCCCCGGGTGCCCACGCGTTAGCCTGTGCCCATGGCCAAGGTCGAGCTGTCCCGCAAACTGTCCATCAGCCCGGAGGAGGCGTGGTCGCACGTCGCCGACCTGTCCTCGCTCGGGGACTGGCTGACGATGCACCAGGGCTGGCGCTGCGACCTGCCCGACGAGCTCGCCGTGGGCACCACGCTCGTCGGGGTCGCGGGCGCCAAGGGCATGCGAAACCGCGTGACCTGGACGGTTCAGGAGTACGACCCGCCTGCGCTCCTCGCCATCACCGGCGACGGTCTCGGCGGCACCAGGTACGCGTTGCGCATGACGGTCAAGCCACAGCCCAAGGGCTGCGAGTTCAAGCTGAAGATCGACCTGGGGGGTGCGCCGCTGTTCGGCCCGATCGGGATGGCCGCAGCGCGTTCGGTCAAGGGCGACATCGAGAAGTCGATCAAGAAGTTCGAGGAGCTCTACGCCTAGCGAACGGCGGGGATGAGGACCATGGCGACCGACGAACCGTTGCGTGACGACCTGGTGGAGTTGCTGCACCGCCGGGCACTGACCGAGGACGCCGCCCGGCCCGACGCCGTCGAACGCCGCCACGCCGCTGGTGGACGTACGGCGCGCGAGAACGTCGCAGATCTCGCCGACGAAGGCTCCTTCGTCGAGTACGGTCGCTACGCGATCGCGGCGCAACGGCTTCGGCGTGACGTCGACGACCTCATCGCCCGCACGCCGGCCGACGGCATGATCGCGGGCACGGCCACGGTCGACGGTGCGGCCTGCGCGGTGCTCGCCTACGACTACACGGTGCTGGCGGGCACTCAGGGCGTTCTGGGGCACCGCAAGAAGGACCGGCTGTTCGACGTGATCGAGCGGCTGCGACTGCCGACGGTCTTCTTCGCCGAGGGCGGCGGCGGCCGTCCCGGCGACACCGACTACCCGGTGGTGTCCTCGCTCGACGTGCGCGCGTTCAAGCTGTGGGCGGCCCTGTCGGGTCTGGTGCCGCGGATCGCCGTGGTCAAGGGCCGCTGCTTCGCCGGCAACGCCGTGATCGCCGGCTGCTCCGATCTGATCGTGGCGACCGAGGACGCGTCGATCGGCATGGGCGGCCCCGCGATGATCGCCGGCGGCGGGTTGGGTACCGTCGCCCCCGACGACGTGGGACCGATCTCGGTGCAAGCCCCCAACGGAGTGGTCGACGTGGTGGTGCCCGACGAGGCGGCAGCGGTGACGACGGCCAAGAAGCTCCTGGGGTACTTCCGCGGCCCCGTCGCCCCCGGCCCCGCGGCCGATCAAACCGCGCTGCGCTCGATGGTTCCCGAGCGGGCGCGCCGGGCCTATTCCGTCGGCCCGATCATCGAGACCCTGGCCGACGAGGGCTCGGTGACCTTCTTGCGAGGACGATTCGCCCCCGAGATGGTGACGGCGCTGGCGCACATCGACGGCCGGCCGGTCGGCGTGCTGGCCAACGACACCCGGGTGATGGCCGGGGCGATCACCTCCGGCGCGGCGGACAAGGCCGCCCGCTTCCTGCAACTGTGCGACGCGTTCGGTCTGCCGGTCGTGTCCCTCGTCGACTGTCCCGGATACATGGTCGGGCAGGCCGCCGAGGCAGAGGCATTGGTGCGCCACGGTTCTCGGCTTCTGGTGGCAGGCGCCTCGATGCGGGTGCCACTGGTGGCGGTGGTACTGCGACGGGGCTACGGCCTTGGCGCGCAGGCGATGTGCGGTGGCGGTCTGCACGAACCGCTGTTGACGGTGGCGTGGCCGGGCGCCCATTTGGGGCCGATGGGTCTGGAGGGCGCGGTCCGGCTGGGGATGCGCAAGGAGTTGGAGGCCATCGCCGACGACGACGAGCGCGAGCAGCGCGTCCGCGAGGTAACCGCGGCGGCCCAGGACAACGCCCGGGCCCTCAACGCCGCGACGATGTTCGAGATCGACGACGTCGTCGACCCGGCAGACACCCGACGGGTGATCGCCGCGACGCTGGCCGCGGCTGCCGAACACCCGGTGGACGAGCGGCGGCCGCGGTTCGTCGACACCTGGTAGGTCAGCCCCCCATGCCGGTCACGGCGTCGCGAATGCACTGCCGAAGCCATCGGTGCGCGCCGTCGGCGTCGTGTCTGGGGTGCCAGGCCACGCTCACCTCGAGGGCCGGCAGTTCCAGCGGGATCTCGAAGGAGCGCAGGCCGAAGGCCGCCAGGGTGTCGCGGGTGATCGCCAGCGGCGCGATGCCGACGAGATCGCTGTCGGCGATCAGGTGGAAGGCCGCGAGAGCGCTCGGCGTGCACACGGCCACCCGTCGCCGGAGTCCACGCTCGGCGAGCAGGGGATCCACCGGCCCGGTGAGTCGTCCGCGCCGCGAGGACACGACGTGTTCGGCGGCGGCGAACCTCGCCACCGTGACCCGCTTCCCGTCGAGCGGATGACCCGCCCGCACGACGCCCACCATGCGGTCGGAGAACAGCGGCTCGATGTGGGTCTCGGGGTGGGTGCGGCGCATCTGGCCGAGCTCCAGGTCGACGCTGCCGTCCCGAAGTGCGTCGGTGTCCTCGTGGCTGTCACCCACGAACCGCAGCGTCACCCCGGGGGCTTCGCCACGGACGCGAGACACCAGCCGGGCGCCGATCTCGTTGGACAGCAGGTCGCCGATCTGCACCGAGAAGGTGTGACGCATGCTGGCCGGCTCGGCGCGCTCCGCGAGGCTCATCAGGCTGCGGCCCTGCTCGACCAGTTCGTGCACGCGGCCCTTCATGGCCTGAGCACGCGGCGTCGGCACCATCCCCCGACCGGCCCGCACGAGGATCGGATCGTCGAGCATCCGCCGCAGCCTCGCGAGAGTTCGGCTCATCGCCGGCGCCGAGGTGTGCAGCCGTTGCGCCGCGCCGCCGACGCTCCCCTCGTCGAGCAGCGCGTCGAGCGCGACGAACAGGTTGAGATCCAGATTGGATTCCACTTACGGCAACCATTCCCTATCAAACATGCACTGGACGGCAATACTGCTCGATCGTACGTTGGTGTCCGTCACCACGAGAAGGGATTCACACCATGACCTCCACCCTGCATACGGAATCGGTATCCGTTGTCCTGCAACGCATGTTGACCGCCGAAGAGGAGCACGACCCGCTGGCGTTCGCCGCCACCGGAGTCGACGGGTACCCGGGCCATCTCAGTGCCGAACGTCGGGCCGAGCTGTTCAAGGACGTGTACATGTCGGTCTCGTCGGATGGTGGTCGGTTGCTGTACCTGCTGACCAGGGCAACGGGCGCTCGGACCGTCGTCGAATACGGCACGTCCTTCGGCGTCTCCACCATTCACCTGGCCGCCGCAGTCCGTGACAACGGTGGCGGCACCGTCATCGGTACCGAGATGCAACGCGACAAAGCCGTTGCTGCGCAACATAACTTCGACGAGGCGGGGTTGTCCGACGTCGTCAAACTCCGCGTCGGCGATGCGCTCACCACGCTGACCGACGTGCCGGACGTCGTCGACCTGGTGCTGCTGGACGGCTGGCCGGATCTGGCGCTGCCCGTGCTGCGGCTGCTGGAGCCCTCCTTGCGGCCGGGCTCGCTGATCCTGGTCGACGACGTCGACATGGATTGGGGCAGTGACGTTCACGGTCCGCTGATGGCCCATTTGGGCGACCCGGCCAACGGCTACCTGTCGGTCAAGATCCCCACCGGGGACGGTATCGCGGCGTGCGTCAGACTCAGCTGACCCCGCGTGACGGGCGCACACCGCGGTAGATACCCCTGCGCACGATGAGCGGTTGCAGGATGCGGTCGGTCGACCATGCCGGGAATCGGAACGCACGGCCGTTGGGGGCGAAGACCTCCAGGCCGTCGGGTTGGGCGCCCAGCACCGAACCCCATCGTCGCGTCGGCGGGCGATAGCTGCGCAACGGCCGACCCTCGAACTCCGCTCGCACGTTGTGCGCCAGCAGTCCGTCGGCCCGGTTTCGGGCCGAACTGCGCAACGGGTCGGTCGCGGCGACGTCGCCGATCGCGAACACCCCCGGCCGTCCCGGCACCCGCAGATCGGGGGTCACCCGCACGAAACCGCCGTCGTCGGTCATGTCCGACGGCAACCACGCGGTATTCGGGGTCACCCGACCGACGGCCCAGAGCACCGCGTCCGCGGACACCGGCTCCTGCCCCGTGCTCCAATGCACTGCCCCGGTAGTGATCTCGTCGCACCCGAATCCATCGGCGATGACGGCGCGATGGCCGCCGTGCACGCCCACCCCCAGGTCGGCGAGTCGTCGACGGATGCGGCTCCAGACCCTCGGATGATGTGCGGGTAGGGGTCGGTCGCCGGGGTGATAGAGGTCCACCCGGGTTCCGGGCCACGTGCGGGCCACGTTGGCGGCACTGCTCACCGCGGCCGCGCCGCCACCGATCACGACGACCGACTCTGCCTGCGCGATCCGGTCGTGCGCGGCGCGCAGGTCTTCGGCGACGTCGTGGGCCGACTGCAGCGCCGGCCGCCGCCAAAAACCGTTGGCCACTCCGGTGGCGATCACCAGTGCGTCGTACTCCTCGACGTCCGACGACCCGTCGTGCCGCACGAGTTCGACGCGGCGCGCGACGGGGTCGAGCCCGGTGAGCCGGCCGTGCACGGTGCGCACGCGGTCCAGCCCTCGGAACCTGTCGAACGCGATCCAGTAGTCACGCGACCAGTCGTCGGGCCGGCTGAGCCGAAGACCCAGTTCTTGCCCGCTGACCAGAGCAGGCTTGGCCGAGATTCCCACGACGTCGGCATGCTTGGCCAGCCGCAGCGCGGTCAGGATCCCGCTGTCGCCGAGCCCTGCGACGACGACGCGCTTCCGGCTCACGGCAACGTCTCTCGGTCACTCACGCCGTCGCTCCGTTCGCCCCTGCCCTTCGGCGGCCGGGGAACGAAGCGGGACACCCGGTCGACGACGTCGCGGTAGGCGGGCCGCCGCTCGAGACTGCGTTCCTCCATCATGGGGATGCTGGCGCCCAGGAACATCGCCAGGATCGCTGCCGCCCCAATGATCAGCCACCACCAGTCCGCCGGCGCGGCCGAGATGCCGAACAGCGCGACGGCGAACCAGAAGCCAAACTCACCGAAGTAGTTGGGATGCCGCGACCAGCTCCACAGTCCGCGGTCCATCACGGCGCCGGGCTGGCGGTCGCGCACGAACCGGTGCATCTGGACGTCGGCCACCAACTCGAGCGCGACGGCCGCGAGGCCGATCACGGCGGCCAGCCACGCCAGCCAGACGATGCCCGGGCCGGGCCGGGTGACGGCGACGTAGGCGGGCACCATGGCCAGGAACACCTGACACGTCGGGATCAAGTGGATGGCGACCAGGTCGGCGATCGCCTCGAAGCGCCCCGCCCGCTGCTTGAACATCGGGTAGCGCCAATCTTCGTGGTGCAGACCGGGAAAGGCGTAGACCCAGTTGCCCGTCAGCCGAATCGCCCACAGCACCACCACGATCGAGATCAGCCAGCAGCGCAGCTGGTCGACCCCCGGGCCGGCCTGGCTCCACCAGTAGAACAGCAGCAGCGGTGGGATGACGCTCCAGTAGGCGTCGTAGAAGCTGGAGTTTCGGTAGGCCCGGCTGAAGCCGAAGATGACGAGCGTCCCCAGCGCGTCGGCGACCAGGGTGTCCAGCCAGAGCCGTCCGGTGCTGGGCGCCCACCACAACCAGGCCGCAGCCACACCGACGGCGACGACGTAGGCGACGGTGACGATCGCCAGTGACCGGGTCTTACTCATTGGCTCCTCGGGGTTCCGGGCGCCGAAAATGTAACACGTTCTAGTTGGCCGGGGCCACGATTCTCAGGGCCGCTAACGCGACGGTGCGCGTCGCCAGGTCAGCACGTGCGTCGTCGATGCTCCGCTGCGCGAGACCAACTCGGCCCGCAATTCCAGCGCGCCGTCCTCGAGTCGCCCGTGCCGCACCTGGGTGCCCCCGACCCAGTTGGGCAACAGCGACACCTCGACGTGGTGGGAGACGACGCCAGCCGACTCGTCGACGGTGAACGGTCCGCTGTAGCAGAGGTAACCCCTTGCCGCCGTGGCGGTTTGCTCGGGGGTGCCGCCGTCGGTGACGGCCTTGTCGTAACCGGGCCGGTCGCGGCGCATCAGCTGCGCGGACATGTACCCGTCAGCGGTGTACATGATGATGCCGAGGGGGTCGGGACCCAGCGGTTCGTCGACCGCCCCGTCGGATTCGGCGGTGTAGGACTGCAGGTGCCACGCGCCGAGCAGATCCTCGCGGCGCATCAACGGTTCCGCCCTGGTCGTGTGCTCACCGGACCAGGGTAGAGGCGCGGGCACGCCGGAGACCGTGCCGACCGCGAAACGTCTGGCACTCTCTAGGAGTGGAGGACACGCCAACCCGGGACGGCGTCGACCCGTTCGACGCAGCGATCGACGAGGCCATGAACTCGCTGCCCGCCGAACTCCTCGCCGCGATGGGCAACGTCGAGATCGTCGTCGAGGACGAGCCGCCCGGTGGTCAGAGGCTGCTCGGCCTGTACCGCGGCGTGCCGTTGACCCAGCGGACCAGCGCGTACAGCGGTGTGCTGCCCGACAAGATCAGCATCTTCCGAGGTCCGATCACGCGTCTGTTCGCCGGCGATCCGGACCGGCTGCACCGCGAGATCAAACACGTCGTGCTCCACGAGATCGCCCACCACTTCGGCATCAGCGACGAGCGGCTCATCGAACTCGACCGCTACTGACGCTCTACCCCCTCATCGCGTGTGCTGGGAGATCGCGATTCGAGGCGATTACGCGATCTCGCAGCACACGCGATGTGGCGAAGGGGTACCCGGTGTCGGTTGACGGGTGTCGACTTTCTATCGTGGCCAGATGAGCAACGTTGCTGATGCCGATCGGGTGGCCGATCTCGCCAAGGCGGTGGTCACCGACCACGATCCCACGTCCGTGCCCGTCCGGGAATTCCTCGGCGCCTGCTACGACGCCGGACTGTCCTGGGTGCACTTCCCCGAAGGCCTTGGCGGACTTGGCCTCTCGCGTGGAAACCAGGCCGTGGCCGACCGAATCCTGCAGGGTGCGGGCGGACCGGTCCCGCTGGGGCTCAACCCGATGGGCTACGGCATGGCGGCACCCACCATCCGCGAGCACGCACAGTCCGACGAGGTCAAGAAGTCGTGGTTGCGGCCGCTGGCCACCACCGAGGACATCTGGTGTCAGCTGTTCTCCGAGCCGGGCGCCGGCTCCGACCTGGCCGGCCTGGCCACCTCCGCGGTGCGCGACGGTGACGACTGGGTGATCAACGGCCAGAAGGTGTGGACGAGCCTCGCGCACCGCGCGCGGTGGGGTCTGCTGCTGGCCCGCACCAATCCCGACGTGCCAAAGCACAAGGGCCTCACCTACTTCGTGGTCGACATGCACTCACCCGGTGTCGAGACCCGGCCGCTGCGTCAGCTCACCGGCCAGGCCGAGTTCAACGAGGTGTACTTCACCGACGCGCGCATTCCCGACGCCCACCGCCTCGGGGAGGTCGGCAACGGCTGGGGCGTGGCGATGACCACGCTGATGAACGAGCGCAGCGCACTCGGCGGCAGCGGCAGCCGCCGCGGCGCCGGCACCATCTCCGAGGCGGTCTCGCTATGGGCCACCCGCCCGGAACGGCAGACACCCGTTCTCCGCGACCGGCTGACCCAGCTGTGGCTGCGCTCGGAGGCGCAGCGTCTGACCTCCGAGCGTTCCCGGGTGTCGGCCACCGTCGGCGACCCGGGCCCCGAGGGGTCGATCGGCAAGCTGGTCGGCGCCGAGCTCAACCAGCAGATCTATCAGTTCTGCATGGATTTGCTTGGGCCGGAAGGCATTCTGTACCACGGGTACACCAAGCCCGAGGCCGAGCGCGAGGACTCCGACTGGCGCGGGCCGATTCAACAGCGATATCTACGCAGCCGCGCCAACACCATCGAAGGCGGCACCTCGGACGTGATGCGCAACATTCTCGGCGAGCGGGTCTTGGGCCTGCCCGGTGACCTGCGTGCCGATGCCGGCATGCCGTGGAAGGAGATTCCCCGTGGCTGAGAAGCTTGCGGATCAGCCCAACGGCTCCGCTGAGAAGCTTGCGGATCAGCCCGACGGCTCCGCTGAGAAGCTTGCAACCGAACCGCACGCCGAATTCCTGTTCACCGACGAACAGCAGCAGCTGCTGTCCGCGGTCCGCAGGTTCGCGGCAGAGAACTTCGACGAGCCGACGATCCGCCGGCTCATGGAATCCGACCCGCCCTTCGACTCGAAGGCGTGGGGCCGACTCGGCGGTGAGCTCGGCGTGCTCGGGCTCTCGGTGCCCGAGGCCGACGGTGGCGTGGGCGGCACCCTCGTCGACCAGGCCGTGGCCGTCGAGGAACTCGGTGCGGCGCTGGCCTGCGGGCCGCTTTTCGGCACGGTCTTCCTCGCCATTCCCGCGCTGGTCGCGTCGTCGGCCGGCGAGGCCCGCGACGAGCTGCTGGGCGAGCTGGTCGAGGGTCGTCGCACGGCGGCCTTCGCCGTGCCCGACCGCGCGGGCGCCTTCGACGCCGCCGACGTCTCGGTGCGCGCCACCGTGTCCGATCAGGAGTCCGCCCTCACGGGAACCGTCGAGGGCGTGGTCGACGCGGGTGCCGCCGACGTGTTGCTGGTCGCCGCGACGGGCCAGGACGGCGTCAGTCTCTTCGCCGTGGACGCCGCCGGTCCGGGCGTGCACCGCGCGAACCAACTCACCGTCGACCCGACCCGGCCGCAGGCCACCGTCACGCTCTCCGACGCGCCAGGGCGCCTGGTGGCCGGACCCGACGAAGCCGACCGCGTCATCACCCACGCACTGCAGGTCGGGTCGGCGTTGCTGGCCGTGGAGCAGGTCGGCGCGGCCCAGCACCTGCTCGACGTCGCCGTGCAATACGCCAAGGAGCGCCTGCAGTTCGGCCGGCCGATCGGCTCCTTCCAGGCCGTCAAGCACCGGTTGGCCGACATGATGGTCGACCTCGAACACGCCCGCTCGACGGCGTATCACGCGGTGTGGTCACTGAGCGACGGTTCCGACGACCCGGCACTGGCCGCCAGCATCGCGCAGGCGACGTGTTCGGCGGCGTTCAGCCGGATCGCGGCCGATGCCATCCAGACCCTCGGCGGCATCGGTTTCACCTGGGAGCATCAGGCGCACCTCTACTTCAAGCGGGCGACGGTCGACGCCGCCCTGCTCGGAAGTGCGGAGGCGCACCGGTCCCGGGTGGCCGAGTTCGTCCTGGACACCGCGTCGGCCGACAAGGCCCCCCGCGTCGCCGACGGCACCCGCGGCTAGGGGCGCGGCGGCGAGACAGCGTCCACGGTCGTAGAACCCGCGCGGCGGCGACCGTCAGCGCTGTCTCGGCGCGGCGGCGACTACCACGCCGCCTAGCGGGTCAACTCGGCCCGGATCGTCGCCGCCTCCCCGCGGCTGAGCTCGACCTCGGTGATGCGCGTGCCAACCGCGTTCTGCCACAACCCGTTCCAGCCAGGGATGCCCGCGGTGTACCCGGCGCCGGGTAGGCCCGCCAGCAGCGCCCTCTCCCGTTGGTCCATGCCATGAGTCAACGCGCACCCGTCGGTGCGGATCAACTGATTTTCTCGCCCGCCTGCCTCACCACAGGGCGCGGTAGTTCACCAACGCCCCGGCGACGAGCACCACGCCGACGCCGATGAACAGGATCCGAACCGTCGTCGGACCGTACCGGGTGGTGGCCCGCACGATGTTGCGCTGGGCGCGTCGGGCCCGGATCGTCCGCCTCGTCGACCGCGCCAGCACCAACAGGGACGGCAGCAGCGCGATCGAGCAGTAGGCCAGCACGATGAGCGGCCACGGCGACGTGGTGTGCGTGGACAGCATCGTCAGCGACGTGAGATAGGGCACAGACGTCGCGGATTGGCCGAATCCGATGGCGAGGCCGACGATCGCGAAGAGCCACGGGTTGCGCCGCGTCAGGTTCAGCGCCCACAGCGGCGGGGTTGGCCGCGCGGAGCCCGTCAGGCTGGCCACCGCGATGAGGACGGCGCCCAGCACCAGCTGGCCCCAGTACCGCATCGTGGGCGTCACCTCGAGGTCGACGCGGTCGGTCAGGAAGTTCAACCCGAGCACCGTGAGCACGCCGAACGTCGAGGTCGCCGCCCAGACACCCGCGATGAAGCTCAGTCCGCCGGGCAGCGCCGACCTGCGACTGAGCCTGCTGTCGTAGACGACCGCGGAGGTCACGCCGAGGTTGAGGACGTTCAACGAATCCAGGAGCGCGAAGCCCAGAAGCGATAGCAGAAGTCCCAGCATGACTTGACGAACCTACGGGAGCCGGGCAGCGAGCGGCCAACCCGACGATCCGCCCCGGCGCGTGAACGCCGCCCGTTCGGGTATCCCTTCGGGCGACCCGCTCGTCGAAAGGACCCATGACCACCGCACGATCGCATCTCGACCAGACCGCCTTGGCCGACGCGCAACGCGTGGTGAACGCCGTGGCCGGTGCCTTCTCCGCCAAGGTCGTCGGGCAGCATCACCTCCGCGAATCCATGCTGATCGGGGTGCTCGCCGGCGGCCACGTGTTGGTGGAGAGCGTGCCGGGTCTGGCCAAGACCACCGCCGCCAGGGTCGTCGCCGAGTCGGTCGGCGGTGAGTTCCGGCGCATCCAGTGCACCCCGGACCTCCTGCCGAGCGACATCATCGGCACCCAGATCTACGAGGCCGCGACCAACTCCTTCGTCACCCGGCTCGGGCCCGTCCACGCCAACGTCGTACTGCTCGACGAGATCAACCGCTCCAGCGCCAAGACCCAGAGCGCGATGCTGGAGGCCATGGAGGAGCGGCAGACCACCATCGCCGGCGTCGAGTACCCCATCCCGGAGCCGTTCCTCGTGATCGCCACCCAGAACCCGGTCGACCAGGAGGGCACCTATCCGCTGTCGGAGGCCCAGACCGACCGCTTCATGCTCAAGGAGGTGGTGCAGTATCCGTCGACCGAGGACGAGGTGGAGGTCATCTCGCGGATGGACGCGGGGCTCTACGACAAGGACCACCGCACCGCACCGGTCGTCAGCCTCGACGACGTGCGACGCGTACGCCGCCTGGTGGCCTCGGTGCACATGGACCGGGTCTTGATCCAGTACGCCAGCCACCTGGTCGGCGTCACGCGCGAACCAGAGGCACACCTGTCGCCGGGGATCGCGCGGCTGATCGAGTACGGCGCCAGCCCCCGCGCCACGATCGCGTTCTGCCGGACGGCCCGGGCGCTGGCCGTGCTGCGCGGCCGCACCCACGTGGTGCCCGACGACATCGCGAAGCTGGCGCACCGGGTGCTGCGACACCGGCTGATCCTGGGCTTCGAGGCGGCCAGCGCCCGCGTGACGCCGGACGTGGTGGTCGACGCCGTCCTGCAGGCAGTGCGGGTGCCGTGAGTGGGCGTGCATCTCGACCGCGCCAGGACGTACTTCGGGCGCGACGGCAGCGGACTGCTCGAGGGCGGCCGGTATGCGCTGGTGCACACCCGCAGCCTGGAGTTCGACGACCTGCGGCCCTACGTGCCGGGCGACGACGTCCGTGACATCGACTGGAAGGCCTCGGCCCGCTCGGGCCAGGTGCTGATCAAGCGCTTCGTCACCGAGAAGCACCACAAGATCATGGTGGTCGCCGACGCCGGTCGGAACATGACCGCCACGGCGCCGTCCGGCGAGCTCAAGCGCGACGTCGCGGCCAACGTCATCGGCGCCATGGGACTGATCACACTGCGGCGCTCCGACGAGATCGGCATGGTGTTCGGCGACGCCCGCGGAAGCGTCGACGTGCGGTTGCGGCGGGGCGAGACCCACGTCGAGCACATCCTGCACCGCTTCGTCGACCACGCGGGCACGCGCCCGTCGTCGAGTCACATCGTCACGCAACTGGACTGGGTGGCTCGCCACCAGCGCCGACCGCTGCTGCTGTTCGTGGTATCCGACGAACCCGATCCCGACGACCGCTTGGCCGAGGTGCTCACCCGGCTCACCGCACGCCACGACGTCCTGTGGGCGATGGTCGCCGACCTGCCCGCGATCGGATCGGCCGACGACGAGGACGACGGTTTCGACGTCTCCGACGGTGGGTTCGTCTTCGGTGGCGGCGCGCTCGGAACTCGCGTGGTGGACGCCTACCGTCGAGCGGAAGCTCAACGGCGCGAAGTACTTTCGGAATTCATGATCGGCCACGGCATTCCGCACGCGGTGATCGGGGGCAGTGCCGCGATCCGCAACCAGCTGATCGCGATGACCGAGGTGTACGCCCGTGCCGGATGATCTGCTGCGCCACGTGATCGGGCCGACGCCCTACTCGTCGTGGTGGCTCTGGCTGGCGATCGGGCTGACCGCGCTCCTATTCGCCTGGTACGTCGGCGTCTTCGCGTTCACCGCGGCACGCCGTCGATTCCGTGCCGTGGCGCTCGTCGGCGCAGCCCGCGACCGCATGATTCGACATCGCGCCGCGCGCAACGTGCGGGCCATCGGGGATCGCTATCGGGCCGGTGACCTGGCCGCCGCACCCGCCGGTGAAGCCGTCAGCCGCGAACTTCGCCGCTTCCTCCACCAGGTCAGCGGCGTGCGGGCGGAGTACATGCAGATCGAGGACGTCGAGAATAGCGAGATCGCCCCGGCGGCAACGGTGTTGGCGGACCTGGTCGACGTCCGCTTCAACACCGCCTCGGTGGTCGACGTCGACGTCGTCAGCCGCGACGCCGAGGAGTTGATCCGCTCGTGGGGCTGACGTGGATGCTGGTGGTCATCGCCGGTTGCCTGGCCCTCGCGGGCTGCATCGCCGCGGTGTGGATCCGGCCGATGGGCGCTCAACGCCGCCGGCTACGCCCGCTGGCCAACACCGGGCGTCTCACCAGGCTGCCGGAGTACCTCCGAGCCGTCCGGGCCCGCACCGTGGCCGCGGTCGTGACGATCGTGCTGCTCGTCGTCATGTTCGTCGCATCGGTGGTCGTCGCCGCCCGACCCACGGGATTGCCCACGACGGCAACGCGATTCGGCGGAGGCGATCCCGAGGACGTGATGCTCTGCGCGGGCGCGCCCCCGACGGATCCGGCGGTCGCCGCGGCGCTGGGCTACTTCGCCGGCCACGTCGACGGCTTCGGCACGCAGCGCATCGGGTTGACCTCGGCGAATCGCCGGGTGATCCCGTTGACGCGGGACTACCAGTACGCCAAGCAGACGCTCTCGGACTACGCCCGGCCCGCCGATCAGCGCGGAGACGTCGCACCGTTCTCGGCCCCGGTCACCTACGTGGACTACTCGGCGAACCTCGACGATCTGCTGACCCTGTGCCTGACCGGGTTTCCGGACTTCGAACAGCCCACGGCGCAACGCCGTTCGCTGATCTACGTCGGTCCCGACTCGACGCCACCCGGTGACCCGGCGCTGTTCTCCCCCGACCGACTGCGAGCGCTCGCCGAGTCCGGCGAGGTACAGGTCAACGCCGTGGTGACCGGTCGCGACGACGGCGCCCTGTCGTCCCTGGCCCGCGACACCGGCGGCCGCGCACTCTCCTCGGGCCCGAGCGTGACGGCAAGCCTCGACGACATTCGGGGTCATCCCCCGGCCGCCCGGTGGGGCGCGAGTGCCGACGGCGACGCAGCGCCTGAGTCCCCGGACGTACCGGTGCTGATCGCGCTTGCCGCCGCGCTTGCGCTGGCCGGCTGGCCCATGGTGGAACGCCGATGACGTTCCAGCCCGTCTTGCCGCTGCTGCTGCTGGCCGCCGTCGCCGCGGTCATCCTGGTGGCCCGCGTCGCGGCGTTGCGCCGACTGTCCCCGGCGGCGCGCACCCGCGGTGCACTGTGGCGATGGGGTGGGTTGACGGCGGCGGCGCTGCTCCTCGTCGTGTCGGCCACCCGACCCGTGCTGAACCCCGACGACCCCATGACCCGCGTCGCCGATTCGCAGGCGCCCAACGTGTTCATCCTCCTGGACCGCTCACCCGACATGGCCGTGGGAGACGGACCCGACGGCGCGTCGAGGATGACCGGAGCCCGGGCCGACGTCGGCGCGCTGCTCGACCGCTACCCCGACGCCCGCGTGGCCCTCATCTCCTTCGCCAGCCGGGCGTCGCTGGACTGGCCGCTCTCGGCGGACATCTGGAGCCTTCGACCCGTGGCCTCCACCCTGACGCCGTATGCCGTCACGCCCGACGCGGTGACCGAGACCAACGCCGGCGCGGCGGGAAACATGTTGCGGTACCAGCTGATCAGTGCGGTACAGCAGTATCCGCGCGCCCGGAACCTCGTCTTCTACCTCGGCGCCGGCGCTGGCGAGGCCACCCTGCCGCCCCGTGACTTCAACCTTCCCGAGAACGCGGTCGACGGCGGGGCCGTCCTCGGTTACGGCACCGCGGCCGGCGGTCCGATCCCCGGCACCGACGTCGAGCGATCGGCCGTGAACGAGGCGGCGTTGCGCGCGGTGGCCGACCAGATCGGCGTCCCGTACGCGCAGCGCAGCGGCGCCGACCTCGCAGCGACGTTGCCCGCGGAGCCCGCCAGGCCTCCGGGGACGGCCGTCGCCGGCGGGAGCGCGACCCGCACGGAGCTGTACTGGGCGCCCTCCGCACTGGCGGCGGTGCTGGTGCTCGTCGAGCTGTACCACGTGCTGCGTGAGTTCCGCCGCACCCGGCAGACCATGACCGAGGTGGTCACATGAGTCCGCGAACGTGGTGGCGAGGCCGGTCGCTGAGGACGCGGCTGCTGGTGGCGTCCGCTCCGGTGGCGGTGGTGCTGATCGTGGCACTGATCAAACTGTGGTCCGTCGTCCTCGCGAGCGGCTCGGCCCCCGGTGACTTCGCCGTACGCGACGCCGATGCGCTTGCCGGCGACGTGTCGACGCTGAGCACGCTCGACGTCGTCGAATCGGCCCGGACCCGTTTCGCCGCAGGCACTCTCGCCGTCCTCGACGACCGGCTCACCGACGCCGACGCGCAGTTCTCCGCAGCCCTGGCCGGCACCGACGCCGCCCAGTCGTGTCCGGTACGGGTCAACCTCGAACTGGTCAGGGAGACGCTCGGCGACCGCGCGGCACAGAAGTTCGACCCCGCGGCCGCCGGCTTCTACCGCAGCGCGCTGGCCGTCGTCGGGGCGGCGCCCGCCGGTTGCTTCACCGGCAGTACCGATCCCGACCTCGACCGTCGCGCCGTGCTCGACGTCACCGTAGCCCGACTCAACGCCAAACTCGCCGCCGCAGCAGCGGCTCCGCCACCGCCTCCCCCGCCTCCGCCACCGTCGGAGCCACCACCTCCCCCGCCTCCGGGGACCCCGACCCTCACGCCGGCGGAGCGCGAACCGTTGCGGCTCAACCCCGGCGCGGGCGATCCGCTGGACCGCCTCCAGCAGATCCTGCGGGACGCCGCGGCGGCCCAGAACGGCGGCTAGACGAGGCACCGTCGCCGCCTCCCGTCTACCCTCGTGGGGTGGCAAGGGTGTTGACGGTCAACCGCACACACCTCGACCCGGGTGGCACCGGCCCGAGGACGGGCATCGACAAGCGTCCGGCGAGTGGGGCCGTCGAGGTCCGAGCGCCAGGCCCGATGCGCGGTGGTCTCGGCAGCGGGATCGTCGACGACGTAATCGGCAACCGAAAGCTGCACGGCGGTGACGACCAGGCCCTGTACGCCTACGCGCGTGAGGATCTCGACGCGTGGGCCGCACGGCTCGACCGCGAACTGACCAACGGCATCTTCGGCGAGAACCTCACCACGACGGGCGTCGACGTGACCGCAGCGGTGATCGGCGAGCGCTGGCGGATCGGCACCGACGGGCTGCTACTCGAGGTCACCAGCCCGCGGACGCCGTGTAAGACCTTTGCCAGCCGGCTCGGAATCGACGGTTGGATCAAGACCTTCGCCCACGGTGGCTCACCGGGTGCCTATCTGAGGGTGGTGCAACCGGGGAGCGTGTCGGGTGGTGACGCGGTCGACGTGGTCGACGTGCCCGACCATGGGATCACCATCGGCTTCGTCTACCGCGCCATGATGTTGGAGAAGCAGTTGCTGCCGGAGGTCCTCGTCGCCGACGCACTCCCCGAGGACATCAAGGCACTCGCGCGGCGGCGCGCGGCCGCCACATAGCAAGAGGGGCACCCGTTCCCGGATGCCCCTCGTGGTCATGCTCGATCAGCGGCCGTTGCCCACGATCGGCGCTGGCGGCCGATTCACCTGCTGCTGGATGTCGTTGATCCACTGGTGATGGTCGATGCCGGCGGAGTACCCGACCTGAGCGGGGTTGGCGACGGGCGCCGCGTCGGCGGGCCCGGCCAGCCCGACGAGGGCAGCCGCGAATGCGGTGGCGGTGATGGCGGCAAATCCGAACTTCTTCACGATTGATGCCTTCTTCCTAAATCCTCTTGGTGTTCCGATGGCTACAACAGCCAGTTCAGCGCATTGATTCCATTGGCTGGATCTGACCGGTCGATGGCAGTGACGACGCATCCGGGCATTTACCTAGCCCGGCTAGCAAACACTGGTTGCAGTCACGCATGATGGTCTGATGAGCCCCACACTCGGCGTCATCTTTCGTCCCGATTTCCCTCCGCACGAGCTGCGGCGCATCGCCACCGAGGCCGAGGCGGCCGGCGTGGACGAACTGTGGCTCTGGGAGGACTGCTTTCAGCAGGGCGGCGTGGCCCAGGTCGCAGTGGCCCTGGCCGCCACCGAGCGGCTCTGCGTCGGCATCGGCCTCATTCCCGCGCCGCTGCGCAACGTGACGGCAGCGGCGATGGAGTTCGGCACTCTGGAGGCGACCTTCCCCGGCCGCACCCGCGTCGCGGTCGGCCACGGCGTGCAGAGCTGGATGCGACAGGCCGGCGCGGCCGTCGCCTCACCGCTGACCTTGCTCCGCGAATACGTGACCGCCCTGCGGGCGCTGCTCGCCGGCGAGGAGGTCACCACCGAGGGCCGCTACGTACGGCTGTCCCGGGTACGGCTCGACTTTCCGAGCGCGCGGCCCTACCCGATCCTGGTCGGCGGTACCGGACCCAAGACCCTGCGGCTGGCCGGCGAGATCGCCGACGGCGTTCTCCTCGACAGCCGGTACACCACCGAGACGGTGACCGAGGCGCTTCGCCACGTCGCCGAGGGCCGCGCCGTGGCCGATGACCCGACCCGCTCCTTCAGCACGACGCTGTTCCTGGCCTGCGCGCCCGGTGACGGTGCAGACAGTCGGCTCGCCGCGGAGGCCGCGCGCCAGGAGGCACCAACCCCGGGAGCGTTCGGGGTGGGCGGGGACGCCGACCGCATCGCCGAAGGGCTGGCACCCTATCTCGACGCCGGCGTGGATGCGGTGGCATTGCAGCCGCTGGACTCCGTGACCGGCGCGACCGACGTCGTCGCCGTCGCAGGCCGAGTGCGCGCCCTGACGCCCTGAGACCTACCAGCGGCCGCGGTGGATGATGATGAGCTGCGGCGGCTGCTGGACGACCGGGGCGTTGGCGGTGATCTGACTGTTTCCCGGCGACACGCACTGCGTGGCCGAACCGACGTCGGTGCAGCTGAGCGGATCCGCCGTGGCCGCAGGGGCGAGGACGACCGCGAGTGCGGCGCCCCCTGCCAGGGCCAGCGGGGTCAAGAGGCGGGCTGTCACGTGCATGTCGCAATCCTTCTGGCCGCACACGGCGGCGATATCCCCAAGTCCAGCTCCTCGGTCAACGGCATTGAGACGCAGACCATTCCGGTGGTCCCGTTGCGTGTGTCACCGGACACACACGGAATGAAAACGCCGACGACGCAGGTTCCACCCTTCAGACCGGCACGAAGGAAACTCCGCTCCGGAAGAGCGTCCGAATCGCGGCACGAAGGCCACGGGACGAACACGTTCGAAGATGAAGGGATGACATCATGAAGAAGATCCAGAAGTTCGGTTTTGCCTCGATCATCGCCGGTGGGCTCGCCGCCAGCGCCCTTGGTTTCTCGGGTGCCGCGCAGGCCGACATCGACCACCACGCGTTCATCAACGACATCACTCAGCAGGTCTACGTGCCGCACGTCGACACGACGGTTCATCAGAGCCACTGACGCTGACCGGCGAAGGGGCACCCGCATCGCGGGTGCCCCTTCTTCGTGCCCGACCGAGCCTGCAGGATGACCTGATGGCATTCACCCACGACGACCTCGACGCCAATGGGATCTCGATCCACACGGTCTCGGTGGGTCGAGGCCCGCTGGTCCTGTTCTGCCACGGCTTCCCCGAGTCCTGGTACTCGTGGCGACACCAACTGCAGGCCGTCGCCGACGCCGGGTCCCGAGCGGTGGCCATGGACATGCGCGGCTACGGCAGGTCCAGCGCACCCGAGGACGTGCGCGCCTACTCGATGAGCGACCTGGTGGGTGACGCGGTGAGAGTCGTCGCCGCGTTGGGTGAGGCCGATGCCGTCATCGTCGGGCACGACTGGGGTGCGCCGGTCGCCTGGTACGGCGCCTTGATGCGGCCGGACGTCTTTCGCGCCGTGGCGGCGCTGAGCGTGCCGTACACCCCTCCGTTCGGCGGACTTCCTCCCGAGCTGACGATGAACGACCTGATGCGCTCGGCGGCCGGTGATCGGGACTACTACCGGCTGTACTTCCAGGAACCGGGAGTCGCCGAAGACGAGATCGGCGCGGACCTCGACCGGTTCGTCCGCAGCTTCCTCTACACCGCCAGCGGCGACATCGTCTCCGACGGCGTGCATCAGAGTGCCTGGGAAGGTCACTTTCCCAAGGGAGAGCGCCTCGTCGACCAGCTGGTGGTGCCCGAGCGGCTGCCGGCGTGGCTGACCGAGGACGACGTCGCGACCTACGTCTACGAGTTGTCCCGCAACGGTATTCGCGGCGGACTCAACTGGTATCGGAACCTGAACGCGCTGCCGACGGTTGTGGCGCCGTTCAGCGGCGCGACCATTCGGCAACCCGCCCTCTACCTCGCCGGCGAGTACGACCTGATCGCCGGGAACACCCCGGAAGCCCTTGACGTGGTCCGGCAGTCACTGCCCAATCTTCATGCCCTGCAGGTGCTTCCGGGCGCGGGACACTGGCTGCAGCAGGAACGCCCGCAGGCCGTCACCGACGCGCTGCTGGACTTCCTGCGCGCGCTATGAGCGGGTGATCGCGTCGATAGCTCGGTGGATCCGCTGCTCGCTGACCGGTCTCGCCGTGCCCAGCTGCTGTGCCCACAGACTCACCCGGAACTCCTCGATCAACCGCGCGACGTCCCGCACGTCCTCAGCCGCGGCGCGCGACGGCGACAGCGCCGCGACCACGTCGTCGTAGGCGTCCTGCAACCGGTGAACCCGGTCCATCCGCTCCCGATCGGCGGTCAGGCCCTGAGGGAGCCGCTCGAGCCGTCGGTTGACGGCCGTCAGGTACCGGGCGAGGTCCAGCAGGTGCGGCACGCCGGTGGCGGTGACGAAACCGCGCGGCAGCAGTGCAGCCAACTGCGCACGGATGTCGGCGATCGCGTCGGCCTGGGCGGGGGCCGGGGAGGCCGGGAGCACCACCTGTAGGTCGTGCAGTGCCGCGAGCACTCGCTGCACCCGGGTCAGCACGTCTCGCGTGGTGGGTCCGAGGCCGGCCGCCACCCGTTCACGCAGGGCAGTGAAGTCGGCGCGGTTCCACACCGGCTTCGGTGCGAGGGCGGCCACGGCCGCGTCGGCGCAATCGTCGAGCAGCGCGGCCAGCGTTCCGTCGGGATTGCTGCCGAGCACCAGGCGGGTTCGGGTGTCGAGGTTCTTCTCGAGCGCCTTGGTCGGCGACGGCACCGACAGCCGGAGTAGTCGACGGGTCCCCACGTCCATCGCGGCGCCCTGTTCGGCGGCGGTCGCGAACACCCGTAGGCCGACCGTCGTGCCCTCGTCGACGAGGGCCGGGTAGCCCCGAACCGCCCGGCCGCCGCCGTCGGTCTCGACGACGCGCGGGAGTTCGTCGAGATCGTCGGGCCAGGTGCGCAACCCGGTGCGTTCGAGGTCACCGGCGAAGGCGTCGGCGACGGCCTCGCGCACCGGTGCCGCGAGCCGCTCCTGAAGGGCTTCGAGATCCTTGCCCCGGGCCAGCTCGGTACCGTCGCCCGCCTCGACGGCGAACGTGACCCGAAGATGGTCGGGCACCTTCGTCAGATCGAACGCGTCGACGGGAACCAGAATCCCGCTACGGCGCTTCAACTCACGCTGCAGCGCGTCCAGCAGCGACCCGTCGCTCGGGTCCAGGGATCCGACGACGGCCCGTGCGGCGTCCGGCGCGGGCACGAAATTTCGCCGCAGGTCCTTGGGCAGTGACTTGATCAGCGCGGTGACCAATTCCTCCCGCAACGCCGGTACGTGCCAACCGAATTCGTCACCGCCGAGACGGGCCAGCACCTCGACCGGAACGTGCACCGTCACACCGTCGTCGTCGCGGCCCGGTTCGAAGCGATAGGTCAGCGGTAGCGACAGGTCCTCGGCCTGCCAGGCATCGGGCCGGTCGGCGTCGGCGTCGTTGCGCAGCAGATCGTCTCGGGTGAACGTCAGCAGGTCCGGCGTGCGGTGTCGCTGCTTCTTCCACCACCCGTCGAAGTGCCGCGCGGACACCACCTCCGGCGGAATCCGTGCGTCGTAGAGGGCATGGATCTCGTCGTCGTCGGCGAGCAGGTCGCGGCGACGGGCCCGCTCCTCCAGCTCGGCGAGCTCTTCGCGCAGCCGGGTGTTGTCTCGGAAGAAGTGGTGACGGGTCTGCCAGTCCCCCTCGACGAGAGCGTGCCGGATGAACAGGTCTCGCGCCACCACCGGGTCCACCTGCGCGTAGCCGATGCGCCGGTGGGCGACCAGCGGGAGGCCGTACAGCGTGACGCGTTCGTAGCCCATCACCGCGCCGCGACGCGGATCCCAGTGCGGTTCGCTGTAGATGCGCTGCACCAAGTCGCCCGCGACCCGCTCGACGACCTCGGGCTCGACGCGTGCCGCCGTCCGACCGAACAGTCGACTGGTCTCCACCAGCTCCGCCACGACGACCCAGCGTGGCGGCTTCTTCGTCAACACCGAACCCGGCGCGAGCACGAACTTCGAGTTGCGCGCCCCGGCATAGTCCCGGCCGTCCCCCTCGCGCAGACCGACGTGCGACAGCAGGCCCGCAAGCAGAGCGGCGTGCACCTTGGCCGGGTCGGCGGGTTCGGAGTCGTCGCTCTCCCGGATGCCGAGGTCGCGCGCGATGCCGCGCAACTGCCCCGTCAGGTCCTGCCATTCCCGGATGCGCAGGTAGTGCAGATACTCCGCGCGGCACATCCGTCGAAAGGCACTGCCCGACAACGTTCGTCGTTGCTCACCGAGATATCGCCACAGGTTGAGATAGGAACTGAAGTCGGAGAACTCGTCGGCGAATCGGGCGTGCTTCTGCCGGGCCGCCTCCTCGTGGTCGGTCGGCCGCTCGCGCGGGTCGGGAATCGAGAGGGCAGCGGCCACCACCAGCACCTCGCGGACGCACCCCTGTGCGTCGGCGGCCAGGATCATCCGGCCGATGCGAGGATCCAGCGGCAGCTTGGCGAGACGACGCCCCAGCTCGGTGACCGTCCCGGCCGCGTCGAACGCACCCAGCTCGCGCAGCAGCTGCACCCCGTCGCGCACGCTGCGTGCATCCGGCGGGTCGAGGAACGGAAAGTTCTCCATGTCGCCGAGACCGAGCGCGGCCATCTGCAGGATGACCGCGGCGAGGTTGGTGCGCAGGATCTCCGGATCGGTGTAACGGGGCCGCAGGTCGAAGTCGGCCTCGGAGTACAACCGAATGCAGACCCCTGGCGCGGTGCGGCCCGAGCGACCGGCCCGCTGTGCGGCCGACGCCTGGGAGATGGGCTCGATCGGCAGCCGCTGCACCTTGGTCCGCCGGCTGTACCGCGAGATGCGGGCCAGCCCGGGGTCGACGACGTAGCGGATGCCCGGCACCGTCAAAGACGTCTCGGCGACGTTGGTGGCCAACACGATTCGGCGGGCCGACCGGGAGGTCTCGAAGACCTTCTGCTGCTCGGCCGTCGGCAGTCGCGCGTAGAGCGGCAGCACCTCCGTGTTCGGATTCAGCGCATCGCGCAGCGCCTCGGCGGTGTCGCGGATCTCGCGCTCACCGGACAGGAACACCAGGACGTCGCCCCGCGGTTCGGCCTCCAGTTCCCGAACCGCGTCGACGATCGCCTCGGCCTGGTCTCGGACCTCGGTGCGGATGACGTCATGGTCGGGGTCGTCGGGATCGTCGTCGTCGGGGATCGGGACCGGGAGTTCCAGTGGGCGGTAACGAATCTCGACCGGATACGTCCGGCCTGACACCTCGACGATGGGCGCACCAGCGCTGGATCCATGTTCGGCACCGCCGCTGGATCCATGTTCGGCACCGCCGCTGGATCCATGTTCGGCACCGCCGCTGGATCCATGTTCGGCACCGCCGAAGTGGGCTGCGAACCGGCCCGGCTCGATCGTCGCCGAGGTCACGATCACCTTCAGATCGGGTCGCCGTGGCAACAGCTCCCGCAGATAGCCGAGCAGGAAGTCGATGTTGAGGCTGCGCTCGTGGGCCTCGTCGAGAATGAGCGTGTCGTAGCGCAACAGCCGGCGGTCGCGCTGGATCTCTGCCAGCAGGATGCCGTCGGTCATCAGCTTGACCAGCGTGCGGTCGCTGGCGTGGTCGTTGAACCGCACGGTGTAGCCGACGGCCTCGCCAAGCGGGACCCCCAACTCGTCGGCGATGCGCTGGCCGACGGTGCGGGCGGCCAGTCGCCGCGGCTGGGTGTGGCCGATGGTGCCCCGGATCCCGCGACCGAGTTCCAGACAAATCTTCGGCAGCTGGGTGGTCTTGCCCGAGCCGGTCTCGCCGGCGACGACGACCACCTGGTGGTCGCGAATGGCGGCGGCGATGTCGTGGCGCTTCTCGCTGACCGGGAGGTCGGGGTAGGAGATCTCGGGCACCGCGGCGAGCCGGGTGGCGACGAGGGCCTCGGCAGAGGCGAACTGGGCGGCCAGCTTGGCCACCGTCTCCGGGTCGTCCGTCGCACCCCGGAGCCGTCGCCGGAGCCGGTCGGCGTCGCGGATCGTCAGGCCGTCGAGCCGCGCTCGCAGTTCGCGCAATTCGTCGCCGGACACTCGGTCAACGATAAACGGTCCTCGACCAGGGTTCAGCGGCGCCAGAAGTCGTACTCGTCGCGGCCCGGCCGAAACCCGGCCGCTTCGACGACGTCGACGGCCACGTCGAACTTGTCCCCCACCCGGACCGGGACGTGGGCGTCGCTGCCGAAGGACACCGCGCCGCCGCCCTCCTCGTGCCACCAGCGCATCAGGTCCACCGAGGCGAGCGGGCTGAAGGTGTTGAGTTCCAACGCCCGCCCGGAGGCGGCCAGCGCCCGGAACACCGTCCGGTACTCCTCCTCGAAGTCGGCCTCGCGGTAGTGGCCCTCCCGCGCCGCGGGCCAGTAGCGGCGCGGGTAGTCGCAATGGGCGAGCACCTCGAATACGTCGGACCCCTCCACCAGGCGCAGCAGCTCGGCGAAGTAGCTCCGGACGACCTCGGCGGCAGGCCGGGACTGGAACACGTGGTTGGCGTAGACGAGCGTGCCGTCGTGGACGATCGAGTGCAGTGAACCGAGCACGCGGTCGAACCGCCCCGACCGCAGCACCGCGGCGACGCCGCCCGCGAACAGGTGTGGTTCACCGGCCTCGATACCAGACAGGATGCGCAACCCGGGAAATTCGTGCCGGCAGCGTTCGATGCTGGCCAGGTACGCGTCGACGTCGACCGGAAGCACTCGTCGGCGGGTGCCGACCCGGGTGTCCGTCGGCGGGTGGTCGTGATCGCCCCAGTCCGTGAAGTCGACGTGCTCGGTGAAGGCGACCGCGGGCAGGCCGATCTCCACGGCACGGCGGCAGGTGTTCACCATCGAGGCATCCGGACCGGTGTCCCACGAGAACTCGGTGTGGACGTGGTTGTCCGAGGGAAGAGTCATTTTGCCCGTCACGAAGCCCGTCACGAAGAACACAGTGGCATGGTCGGCGAGCCTGGGTATGAACGAATGATGGCCTCGAACCGAATCCACCGGACGGTGGTCGCGGTTCTGCTGACCGCGTTCGCGGCGACGGCCTGCGTCTCGTGCGTCGTCGCCCCGCCCGCACCCATCGCGCCGGAGCCGTCGTCCACAGCCGTCCCGGCCCCGCCGGCAGCGGCTCCCGGGTCGGGTCCGAGCTACGTGGCGATGGGCGACTCGGCCGCGGCGGCCCCGCTGGTGCCCGATCAGGCCCCGCCCGTGGGGTGCCTGAAGTCGACGAACGACTACCCGTCGGTGCTGGCCCGTCGCATCGGAGCGGCCTCGTTCGCCGACGTCACGTGCAGCGGCGCGCGCACCGAGGACCTCGTGTCCCGGTCGCAGCCCACCCGTACCGGTCCGGTGCCACCCCAACTGGCCGCCGTCACCGCCGACACCCAACTGGTCACCGTCACCATCGGCGGCAACGCCGTCGACCTGCCGACCATCGCGGCGACGTGCCGACGGACCAGCTTGGACGTCCCGCCGTGCTCGCCGAAGCTGACGGCGGGCGGCGTCGACGCCATCTCCACGGCCATCGACGACGACGCCGACGGCTGGGCGAACCTCGTCGACGCGATCCGCGACAAGGCCCCGTTGGCCCGGGTGGTGCTGGTCGGTTACGGCACCTACGTCCGGCCGGAGGGCTGCTTTCCCGCCGAGCCCATCAACCCGGTCGACGCCGCCTACTTCCAGGCCAAGGTCGACGAGTTGGACGACCGCCTGGCCCGGGTGGCCACCGATCGGGGCGCGGAGTTCTTCGACCTGCGGCCGCTGACGGTTGGACACGACATCTGCGCGGCGCCGCAGGACCGCTACTTCGAGGGTTTCGCGCCGGTCAGTCCCGCCGCCCCGCTGCATCCCAACGGGGCGGGTGCCCTTGCGGTGGGGACGGCGCTGGCGGACTACCTCGCCGCCGGCGGGTGAGTCAGCGGTCCGGCGACCAGTAGTCGAGCATCTCGGCGAAGGTGTCGAACGCGGGTCGCGAGACGCCGTAGGTCGCCTCGAAGTGCACGCTCAGGGGGAAGCCGAGGTCGCCCACCCCGTCGACGACCCGCTTGTACAGGTCGAGCATCTGCTTGCGCTTGACGGCCGGGTCGGCGGCGGCCAGTTCCTTCACGAAGGCCTGCTCGGCGGCGACGGCGGGGTTACCGGGATCCTGGATCAGCCAGTTGACCAGTCCGACCTCGGTCTCCATCTTCGGCACGAATCCGAACGACAGCAGGATCTCGGGACGGTGGTCGGTCGTCGTGGCGAAGTCGGTGAGGAAGCCGACGATCGTGTCGGAGTACAGCAGCTGCGTCATCCCGTAGGTCGCGCCCTGGTCGCACTTGAAGTTGAAGCGGCCGTGTTCACCGTCGCGGGTGGGAATCAGGATGGCGCCGCGGTTGGGCACGACGTCGCCGTAGATCGACAGGGCGTCGGTCGGTGCGACACCGGCCCCCTCGCCGTCGGCCATGGTGCGTGGCACACCCACGAAGGCGATGCCGTCGAAGCCGGCGCCCAGGAGTTCGCCGAGGCGTAGCTCGAGGGCGGGTTCGTCGAGGAAGGACGTGACCTGCGTGCACAGCCCGTTCATGTCCGGCAACTCCGGCTTGATGATCGACCAGTACTCGAGGACGTCGAGCTTGGGCTTCATCTCGATGGGACGGTCACCGTCCTCCTCGATCATGCCGGGGATCATCACGTGCTTGATGCGGCCCTCGATACCGGCGTCCTTGGCCAGCTGCAGCACCTTGCGGGCCTCGTCGACGGCGTAGGCCGCACCGCGGTCGACGTTGGGCGGGACGAGTTCCAGCGCGATGGTGTTGAGGGCCATGGGACTGCTCCAATTCACATCATCGGATTCACGTCGGGCGGCATGCCTGATGGGCGACGCTCCGTTGCGCGTGGCCCAAGTTTGCGGGCCGTCGGGACGTCACCCTACCGATCGGCCCCGCGACGGCGGACTTCACACTGACCGACCCGAGATAAGTTAGGCAATGCTAGCCTTCCAAAATGCCGATCTTCAGTCGCGCGGTGCGCGCATCTCGAGCCCTGGCCTTGGCCTCCACGGTCCTCCTCGGAGCCGCCCTCGTCGCCGGTTGCGGCAGCTCGACCACCCCCACGAACGGGTCGACGACCTCGGCGGCCGCCTCGGGCGACACCGTCACGGTGTCGCACGAGTTCGGTGAGACCACGATTCCGGCCGACCCGAAGCGCGTCGTCACCGCCGGATGGATCGACCAGGACTACGTGTTGGCCCTCGGAGTGGTGCCGGTCGGCAGCCGCGGCGGCTACTTCGAGAACTACGACGACTTCCCGTGGGTGCAGCAGGAGACCGGCGGCAAGGGCGTGCCCGCCATCGAAGGCGACTCGATCAACTTCGAGGGCATCGCCGCCGCCAAGCCCGACGTCATCTTCGCGATCAACGAGACGATCGACCAGAAGACCTACGACCGTCTCTCGCAGATCGCCCCCACCGTCGTGCAGTCCGCGGACTACCCGGCCGAGGAGACGCCGTGGGACGTCCAGCTGATGACGACGGGCAAGGCCCTCGGTCGCGAGGAGCAGGCCCAGAAGTTGGTCGACCAGGTCAACGCCAAGTTCGCCGAAGCCAAGGCTGCCCATCCCGAATTCGCGGGCAAGAAACTGGTGTCGGACTTCACCTCGGAACCCAACGCGCACTACGTAATCGGTAAGGGTGACCCCCGTAACGCCATCTTCGACGGGCTCGGTCTCGACACCGGCACCACCATCGGCGACGTCTCGGAGGAGAAGCTGAACCTGCTCGACGGCCCGGCGCTGTTCGTCAACGGCCTCGGCAAGGAGCAGATGGCCGACGTCCCGGCGTTCCAGCGACTCGACGTGGTTCGCGACGGCCGCACGCTGTACGCGGGTTCGGACTCCACCCTGAGCGGCGCGATCGCGTTCGGTGGCCCCAACGCCATGATGTACGCACTCGACCTGTTGGTCCCCCAGCTCGCCAACGCGTACGCGGGCAAGCCGGTCGCCGACCTCTCCAACGCCTAGCTTCCCTCGCGGCGTTCTCGCGGGACTTCAGTCGGCCAGCTCGGCGGCGATGAGCGGACCCAACGACTCCAGCACCTCGGCGTCCATCAACTCCGAATGGGCACAGTCGAGGGCGAGCACCCTCAGCTCTCCTCCGACGTGATTACGCCAGCCGTCTGAGGCCACCCCGGTCAGGTTCATCTCCAGCCGGGTGGCGTCGACGAAGAGCACGTCGCCGTCGTATCGACCGTAGTCCGCGCTCGCGGTCAATCGCTCTGCGGCGACGTAGTTCTCGACGACGCGGCCGATTTGCACGTCGTCGAGGATCGAGATCGCGTCGTCGCTGGAGCGCACCAAGGCGACCGCCTCCTCGACGGTCATCCGGGCACCGGGGTCGACGGCGAAGCCCATCTCCCGCAGCAGGCCGCCCAGCACGGTGGCCGGGTCGAACACGTCGGCGTCGGTGCCAACGTCGTTGCGCGCGTCGAGCATTCCCACGAACGTGACCTCGCGGCCGCGTCGCACCAGCTCCTCGGCAACCAGCAGTGCCATCGAGCCACCGAACGACCAGCCGAGCAGTCGAACCGGCCCCTGCGGGGCGACCTCGACGACCCTGTCGGTGTATTCGGCGGCGACGGTGTCGATGCGCTCGGGCAACGACCCGCCGTGAAACAGCGGCGACTGCAACCCGTAGAGCGGAACATCCTGCGGCAGATGCCGTTTCAGTCCGGCGAACTGCCAGGCCAGCCCGCTGGCCGGAGCCAGGCAGAACAGCGGAGCCGCCGCGCCGGCCGCGCGCAACGGGAGCACGGGGGCCAAGCCGTCGACGGTCTCGCCGAACTCGTCGAGCAGCGCGGCCACCTCGGCGACCGTCGGGGCGACCATTAGACTTGCCACCGGCACGTCGACCTCGAGCTCCCGCCGAATGACCGACGCCAGCCGCACCAGCAGCAGCGAATGGCCGCCGAGGGCGAAGAAGTCGTCGTCGACGCTCGTCACGGCCACCCCGAGCACGTCGGAGAACAGCTCGCACAGCCGCTGCTGCAACGGCGTCTCCGGGGGTCGTCCAGTGCCCGAGACGATCTGCGGATCCGGAAGTGCCTTGCGATCCAGCTTGCCGCTGGGCGTCAACGGATACGACGCGAGCTCGACGAACGCCGACGGCACCATGTGGATCGGCAGGGACGCGAGCGCGTGCGTCCGCAACGTGTCGCTCCCCGGCGTCTCGACCCCCTCGGCGGACAGGTAATAAGCCACCAGCACATCACCGCGGACGACGACGCGTGCCGATGCCACCGCCGGATGGGAGCCCAGAACGGTCTCGATCTCGCCGGGTTCGATCCTGACACCGCGCAGCTTGATCTGCTCGTCGGTTCGGCCTAGATACTCCAGCATCCCGTCCCGCCGCCAGCGCACGGCGTCACCGGTGCGGTACATCCGGGCGCCGTCCTCGAACGGACTGGCCACGAAGCTCGCCGCCGTCAACCCGTGCCGGTGCAGGTAGCCGTCGGCCAGTTGGACGCCGGCCAGGTACAGCTCGCCGGGGGCACCCACCGGGACGGGGTTGAGATACGGGTCGAGCACGTACGCGCGGACGTTCCAGCCCGGAACCCCCAGGGCCACCGGGCCACCGTCGGCGGTCCACCCGAGGACGTCGACCGACGCCTCGGTGGGGCCGTACAGGTTGTGCAGCGGTACGTCGAGCACGGCAGCGAACCGCGCCGCCACGTCGGCCGACAGCGCCTCGCCGCCGACGGTGACCCGGGTCAGCGACGTGCACAGCTCGGCCCGCGGCTCGTCGAGGAACAGCTCGAGCATCGACGGCACGAAGTCGACCGCGGTGACCCGTTGCGACACGATCGCCTCGGCCAGGTATCCGGGGTCCCGGTGCCCACCGGGGCGGGCGATCACCAGTGTCGCGCCAACGCTCAAGGGCCAGAACACCTCCCACACGGAGGTGTCGAAGCTGATCGGCGTCTTCACCAGCATCCTGTCCTCGGATCCGAGCGGGTAGGCGTCCTGCAGCCACGCGATGCGGTTCACGATGCCCGCGTGCGGCACCGCGACGCCCTTGGGCCGTCCCGTCGACCCGGAGGTGTACAGCACGTAGGCCAGCTGTCGTGGGTCGACGTCGGCCGGCGCCACCGCCGGGTCGCCACTGGCACACACCACCGTGTACGGATCGTTCAGTACGACGGCGGGGTTGGCGTCGGCGATCATGAACGCCAACCGATCCGGCGGGTACTCGGGGTCCAGAGCCAGGAAGGCGGCACCCGACTTCGCGACGGCGACCAGGGCGACGATCAGCTCCACCGAGCGGGCCAGCGACACCCCGACGACGGCACCGGGGTGCACACCGTCCTCGACGAGTTGGGTCGCCAGGCGGTCCGACCACGCGTCGAGCTCGGCGTAGCTCAGCTCCCGCCCCTCGAACGTCACGGCCGTCGCGGTCGGCGTTCGCGACGCCTGCCGAGACACCAACGCGCCCAGCCCCGTCGACGTCACGTCGTGATCGGTACGGTTGCGCTCGGCCACCAGGTTCTCGAGCTCACCGTCACCCAGCAGCTCGACGGCCCCGATCGGCAGGTCGACGCCCATCGCCGCTGCGCCGAGGATGCGCACCAACCGGGTCGCCAGGGTGCGCACCGTCACCTCGTCGAACAGGTCGGCCCCGTACTCGCCCATGATCGTGGCGCCGCCCTCGACGCCCCGGTCGACCACCGTGAAGCCGAGGTCGAACATGGCCGCCGACGAGTCGGGCTCGACCCATTGCGTGGGCAGGCCGAACATGTCGGCGTCCGCACCGTCGCGCCGATGGGACCCCACGAAGACGCCGAACAGCGGGTTGCGGCCTGCGACGCGCGGCGGGTTGAGATCCTCGACGAGTCGCTCGAACGGCAACTCCTGGTGGGCGAATGCGGCCAGGTCGGCCGTGCGGACTCGCGCCAGGAGATCGCGGAACGACGGGTTGCCCGACACGTCGACCCGCAGCACCACGGTGTTGACGAAGAAACCGATCACGTCGTCGAGAGCCGCGTCGGCTCGCCCGGCGACCGGTGTTCCGACGACGATGTCGTCCCCGGCGCCCAACCGGTGCAGCAGCACCGCGACCGCGGCATGCGCCACCATCAGCACGCTGACCTGATGTTCGGCCGCCAGATTGCGCACTGCGGCAGCGACTTCCGGCGGCAGGTCCACGGTGACGGTGCCCCCGACGCCGCTGGGTCTCGTCGGCCTCGGCCGATCGGTCGGCAGGGTCAGCTCGTCGGGTGCGCCGGCGAGCGCCGCGCGCCAGAAGGACAGCTGGTCGTCGCCGATGGACGCCAGCAGGTCACGTTGCCACAGTGCGTAATCCGCGTACTGCACCGGCAGGTCGGGCAGTTGCGGATCGGCGCCGGCGACCCGCGCCTCGTACGCGCGGTTGAGGTCGGCGACGAAGGGGGCGTCCGACCACTCGTCGGTGGCGATGTGGTGCAGCAACACCACCACGGTGTGGTCGTCGGCGGCGACCCGGATGACGTCGACCCGCAACGGGATCTCCGAGGACAGGTCGAAGGCGTGGGCCGTCGAGGCCGAGACCTGCGCCGCGACCTCGGTCTCGGCGCGGTCGAGCACCCGCAGCGGGACGGGGGTTCCCGACGGCAAGATTCGTTGGAACGGGATGCCGTCCCGGTCGCCGAACACCGTCCGCAGCGCTTCGTGCCGGCCGACGACGTCGCCGAGCGCGGCACCCAGCGCGTCGACGTCGAGCGGGCCACGGACCCGGAACACCAGCGGGTAGTCGTAGGCCAGCCCGGTCTCGCCAAGGCGATCGAGGATCAATAGGCGCTCCTGCGCCGGTGAGGTCGGCACCACCTCGGGGTGGCGCGCCGCCACCAACGCCGGGCGTGGCGCCCGGGCGGTCGGCTGCGAATCCACCACGGCCGCAAGCGCTCCTACCGTTGGCGCGTCGAAGACATCGCGGATCGACGTCTCGACTCCCAGCGCCGCCCGAACGGCACCGATCAGGCGGATGCTCAGCAGGGAGTGGCCACCGAGGTCGAAGAAGTCGTCGTCCACGCCGACGTCGTCGAGGTCCAGCACCTCGGCGAAGATCCGGCAGAGCGCCTCCTCGGCGGCGGTCTGGGGCGCTCGGCTGGGTGCGCGTTGGGTGGCGGGGTCGACCTGAGGCAGGGCTCGCACGTCGAGCTTTCCGTTGTCGGTCAACGGAAGCCGGTCGAGCACCGCGATCGCCGACGGCACCATGTAGCCGGGCAGCGCGCCCTTGAGGTGGGTGCGCACCTCGCCGACCAGCGACGCGGCGTCCTCGTCGGAGAGCGCCGCACCACCCGTGGGCACCACGTAGGCGATCAGCTGATGCGAGCCGGAGGTCTTCGGGTCGGGGCGGGCGACCACCGCGGCCTGCGCCACCCGCGGATGGGCGGCGACGGCACTCTGCACGTCGCCGACTTCGACGCGATAGCCGCGGATCTTCACCTGGTCGTCCGTGCGCCCGAGGAAGTCGAGGTTGCCGGCGCGGTCCTCGGTGGCGCGGCGGCGCACCACCAGGTCGCCCGTCCGGTACATCCGGCCGTCGGTCTCGAACGGGTTGGCCACGAACCGGCTCGCGCTCAACCCCGGCTGCCCGAGGTATCCGCGGGCCAGACCTGCGCCGGCGATGTAGAGCTCTCCCGCGACACCGTCGGGCACTGGCCGCAACCATGGGTCGAGGATGTGCGCCCGGGTGTTCCAGATCGGCGTTCCGACGGTCGACGTCGCGCTGTCGTCGGTCCCGCCACCGAGGGTGTTGATGGTGTATTCGGTGGGGCCGTAGAGGTTGTAGCCGTAGCTGGTGTCGCTGTCGCGCAACCGGTCCCAGACCGCGGCCGACACCGCCTCGCCACCCAGCAGCACCAGGACCGGCGGGTGGCCGTCACGCGCGAGCAGGCCCTGGTCGAACAGCAGCTGAGCGTAGGTGGGTGTCACGTTGACGACGTCGACCTCGTGGCGATGACAGTAGGCGACCAATGCGGTGGCGTCCCTGCGCAAGTCCTCGTCGCAGATGTGGACCTCGTGGCCCTCGACGAGCCACAGCAGCTCCTCCCACGACATGTCGAAGGAGAACGACACCGTGTGGGCGATCCGCAGTCGCCGCCCACCGGCCTTGGCGATGGCCGGCGCGAAGATCGCCTCGCGGTGGTTGAGGTGCATGTTGGTCAGCCCACGATGCGGGGTGACGACGCCCTTCGGCGTGCCCGTCGACCCCGAGGTGTAGATGACGTACGCGGGGTGGTCCAGCGACGCCGTGACACCGTCCCAGTCCGGGGCGTGGGCGGCGAGTCGGCCGGCCACGTCCTCGTCGTCGAGCACGACGACCGGGCAGCACGACGGCGTTACGGCCGCGATGCGCGACGCCACGGCCGTCGTCGTCAACAGTGCGACCGGTCCCGCGTCGGCGAGCATGATTGCCAGCCGCTCGTCCGGGTAGTCCAGCTCGAGCGGCAGGTAGGCGGCCCCAGCGCGCAACACCGCGAACAGCGCGACCACCGCGTCGACGGACCGCGGAATGGCAAGGGCGACCGTCTGTTCGGGACCGACACCACTACCCCGCAGCAGGCGGGCCAGGCGGTTGACCCGCTCGTCGAGCACACCGTAGTCGACGGTGTCGTCCCCGCAGACCAGTGCCGTCGCCCGGGGTGATTCCGCGCAACGTTCGGCCAGCAGGTCCATGACCGTCGCGGCGGGCAGGTCGTGGCGGGTCGCCTCGTCGTGCTGCGCCAAGGCGGTGGTCTCGGTAGGCAGCAGCATGGGCACCGCCGCCAGAGTCGCCGCACCGGCGGCGATGTGGAGCATGGTCTGGCGCAGCCGGTCGAGTAGCCGTTGGGCGTCGGCGCGGTCCACCACGTCCGGTCGGTACTCGAGTTTCACCCAGAGCTCCCGGCCGGGAGAGGCCACCCAGGTCAGCGGGTAGTGCGACGCGTCGACCGAATCGTGGCCGACGATGCCGTATTCGGTCTCCATGTCGGTGAAGGTGTCGTCGTCGAGGAAGTTCTGCAGCACGTAGAGACTGTCGAACAGCGGGCCGCTGCCCGATCCCAGTGCGCGCTGGACGTCGCCGAGACCAAGGTATTCGTGGTCCATCAGGGCCAGTCGTTCGGACTGGACGGCCCGCATCGTCTCGGTGAGCGAGCGGCCCGGTTCGAGCCGCACCCGCGTCGGGACGGTGTTGAGAAACAGCCCGATGACGTCCTCGATGCCCTCGAGATCGGTCGGCCGGCCGGCCACGGTAGATCCGAAGACGACGTCGTCGCTGCCGGTTTCGTACGCCAGCACCATGGCCAGCGCCGTCCCGATGAGGGCGTTGAGCGTGACGCCGGCGTCGCGGGCCGCCTGCAGCAGTGCCGCGCTCTGGTCCTCGGTCAGCGTGAAGTCCAGACGCAGGGCCAGCGTGGGTTCGGTGCCCACGGCGGCGGGGACCAGCAGGGTGGGGGCGGCGAGGTCGGCCAGCGCCGTGGCCCACCGCTGAGCCGACGCGTCGCGGTCCTGGCCGCCGAGCCACCGTAGATAGTCGGTGAAGTGGGCGATCGGCTCGGGCAGCCGGGCTGCGACACCGGTTCTGGCGGCGGCGTATTCGGCAAACAGCTCACGCAGCAGCTGCTCCCGGGACCAGCCGTCCAGCAGCAGGAAGTGGTAGCTGAAGATCAGCCGGTCGCGGTCGGCGGTCCGCACGATCGTCATCCTGGCCAACGGCGGTGAGGCCAGGTCGAAGGTGCGGAGCCGGTCGGCGGCGGTGACCTCCGCCAACCGGGCGTCGAGGTCGGCGGGTGCCACGTCGGTCAGGTCGACCAGTTCCGGCTCACAGACCGGGTCCGTCGCGATCGCGGCAACGGGATGCGGCAGGCCATCAGCCAGGAACGCCGATCGCAGCACCGGGTTGCGGGTCATCACCGCCGAGTACGCGCTGCGCAGGGCGTCGGGGTCGACGGGCTCGGTGAACTCGAAGACGTTCTGCACGATGTACACCGCCGCTTGGGCGTAGCTGGCTTGAAAGTACACCCCCTCCTGCAGGGGGGACAGCGGCCAGATGTCCAGCACCGCAGTCGACGTCGCAGCCGTCACCCGGTCGACGTCGGCCTGGGACAGCTCGACGAACCTCAGGTCCGACGGCGTGAGGGCCGGCGTCGACGGGCCGCCCGCGAGCCCACCGAACTCGCGCAGCGCCGCCGTCCAGTGCTCCGCCAGAGCGAGGACCGAGTCCTCGCCGAGCTCGCCGTCGGCGTAGGTGAGCGTCGCCCGCAGCACCGGTCCGTCGACGGTGTCGTCGCAGATCGCGTTGATCTCGAGCAGGTAGGGCGTGCCGAGGTCGGGGTCGGGTGCACCGCGGAGCGCGGCGACCTCCGGTGCGGAGTCCCAGTCCGCGGTGCCGTCGGCTGCCCACCGGCCGAGGTAGTTGAACAGCAGCTGCGGTGCAGGCAGACGCCCGAGCGCCGCGGCGGTGCGGGGATTGCAGTAGCGCAGCTGACCGAATCCCAGGCCGCCGTCGGCGACGGCGCGCAGTCGCTCCTTGGTCTCCTTGAGCACGGTGACGTGGTCGCCGCTCGCGTTGGCGGACAACCGCACCGGCGCGATCGCGGTGAACCAGCCGACGGTGCGCGTCAGGTCGAGCTCGCCCCAGCCGTCGCGGCCGTGACGCTCCAGGTCCAGCACGAGTGGCGCGTCCGGGTTGCCGCCTCTGGCGCTGCGCCAGCGTCGTACGGCCACGGACAAGGCGGCCACCAACGTCTCGGTGACGTCGGCGTTGGCCAGCGCGGGCACCGACGTCAGCAGTGGCGCCGTCTCGGCCGCCGTCAGACGCACCTCGTGGTCTCGGGTCGAGCCGACGGTCAGACCCACCGTGGAGGCCCGGTCGTCGAGTTCACCACCCGGCGCCAGAGTCGTCGCCCAGTGGTCGAACTCCGCCAGTCGGGCTGCCTGCTGGGCACTTTCGTTGACGATCCTGGCGTAGGACCGGATCGAGGTCGGCACCGCCGACAACGCGGGCCGGCTGCCGGTGCGCACCCGGTCGAAGGCCTCCCGCAGGTCGTCGCCGAGGATGCGCCAGGAGACGCCGTCGACCGCGAGGTGGTGCACCGTCAGCAGGAGTCGGCCCTGCCGCTGCGGCCCGAGGTCGAACCACACGGCGTCTACCAACGCCCCCGCCCCGGGGTCGAGGCGATCGGCGGCGGCATCGGACTGAAGGCCGATCGCATCGACGAGATCGTCGCCGGTGAGCCCGGTGCCGTCGATGCGCAGTACCGAGACCCGCGGCGCCACAGCCGCTTCCAGCGACCAGAGCATGGGTGCGGGCCGATGCAGTCGCATCCCGAGCGCGTCGTGACGCCCGACGACGGCGTTGACGGTCGCGTCGAGCTGCCCGGCCGTCGCTCCGGCCGGTACGAGGAGCAGCTCGGCCTGGTTGAGCCGGTCGACGCCGCCACCGAGCTCGGCGAGCCGCTGCACGATGGGCGTCACCATGACCTCGCCGAGGTCCGGTCCGGCGTCGGTGTCGTCGACGGCCGCCGCTCGCGGCGCCGCGGCGTCGGCCTCGTCGGCGAGCGCGGCGGGCGTCCGGTTGACGAACACCTGCTGCGGGGTGATCCGGACGCCCTGGCGGCGAGCCCGGTTCACCAGCTGGATGGCGACGATGCTGTCGCCCCCCATGGTGAAGAAGTCGTCGTCGACTCCGATCGTCGTGCCGAGGATCTCGGAGAACAGCGCCGCCAACAGCTCTGCCGTGCTCCCCGGCGGGTCGACGTCCGCGACGGGTCGGGGGGCCGGCGCCTCGGTGGGGGCGGGCAGCGCGGCGCGGTCCAGCTTGCCGTTGACCGTCAACGGCAGGGACTCCAAGACCACCAGCGCGGACGGCACCATGTAGTCGGGCAGCCGGGTGCCGAGCTGCGCACGGACCTCGGCGACGTCGAGATGGGTTCGGCCGACGAGGTATCCGACCAACCGGCTACGGCCCGTCTCGTCCTGGCGGACCGCGGCGGCGGCGTTCGCCACGTCGGCGATGGCGGCGAGCGCCGACTCGACCTCACCGAGCTCGATCCGGTAACCACGCACCTTGACCTGGTGGTCGGAGCGCCCGACGTAGACGAGCTGCCCATCCTCTGTCCACATCGCGGTGTCGCCGCTGCGATAGAGCCTCATCCCGTCGCCGTCGAACGGATTGGCCACGAAGCGGGCCGCGGTCAGGCCCGGCTTGCCGACGTATCCGCGGGCGATCTGGCCACCCGCGACGTAGATCTCGCCGACCACCCCCGCGGGCACGGGCACGAGGGCGTCGTCCAGCAGGTGCATGCGGAGTCCGGGAATCGCGTCTCCGATGACGCTGCCGGTCGCGGCCGCATCGGCGATCTCGAGCGGACGGTGCGAGACGTGCACGCAGGTCTCGGTGATGCCGTACATGTTGACCAGCCGCGGCGAGTCGGCGTCGTGCCGGTCGTACCAGGCGGCCAGGCGGCTGGCGTCCAGCGCCTCGCCGCCGAAGACCACGTAGCGCAGTGGGCCCAGCACCGGGGCGCGCCGCCGGTCGGCCTCGATCAGCGGGTAGAACGCCGAGGGGGTCTGGTTCAGCACCGTCACCCGCTCGGACGCCAACAGGTCCAGGAAGCGGTCGGGATCCCGGGCGACGGCCTGCTCGACGACGACCAGGTGGCCGCCGTGCAGTAGCGGACCCCACAGCTCCCACACCGAGAAGTCGAACGCCGCGGAGTGGAACATCGTCCAGACGTCGTCGTGGCCAAAGTCGAACAGCGTTGCGGTGCCGTCGAACAGCGCGGCGACGTTGCGGTGGGTGACCGCCACGCCCTTGGGCACGCCGGTGGAACCGGAGGTGTAGATGACGTAGGCGGCGTGGTCGGCATCCGACTGCGGCGCGGGCGCGGATCCGGCGCTCTGCTGGGCGGCGTCCCCGACGATCACCACCGGGGTCGAGGGCGACGAGAGCGAGCCGGGTAGCCGGTCGGCCCGGTCGACCAGGAGGCAGACCGGTGCCGAGTCGGTGACGATGTGCCGCAGACGCGCCTCCGGTGAGTCCACGTCCAACGGCACGTACGTGCCGCCCGCCTTCACCACGGCGAGTAGCGCGACGATCAGATCCAGGGACCGTGGCAGCGCGACGGCCACCCGGGATTCGGGCCGGACTCCGAGCTCGGTCAGCGTCGCGGCGACCGCCGACGCCCGTTCGTCGAGCTGGGCGTAGGTGAGGCGGTCCGCCCCGCAGCTGACCGCGGTGCGGTCGGCGTGGGCCGCGGCGGTTGCGGCGAAGGCGTCGACGAGCGTGCGGTCGGGGCCACGGCGGGACTGCGTCGCGGCGACGAGGTCGCGCTCGGCGTCGGTGCGCAGGTCGACGTCGCCGACGGCGGTGTCCGGCGTCTCGGTGAACGCCGCCAGGAGCCGCTCGACGCGCTCGGCGAAGCGGTCCGCCTGAGCGGCGGTGACCGCTGCGGTGTCGTACTTGATCTCGACGGTCAGGCGGTCGTCGAGGTAGGCGACGAGCGACACCGGGTAGTGCGGTGAATCGGTGCCGGTGAAGCCCTGAAAGCGAAGGGCCCGTGCGTCGTCCGACGGGACGCTCGCCACCGTGGGGAAGTTCTCGACGACCACCATGGTGTCGAAGAACTTGCGCACTCCGGCAAGCCGGGCCAGCTCGGCCAGACCCAGGTGCTGGGCGTCCAGCACCGCGCTCTGATGGTCCTGCAGGGCGGCCATCACCGCCGCGACGGACGTGTCGTGGTCCCAGGCCATCGGCACCGGCACCGTGTTGATGAGGAGCCCGACGATGGACTCGGTGCCCGCGAGCTCGCCGCCGCGCCCGGAGACCGTCGACCCGAACACCACGCGCCGCCGGCCGAGAAGCCGTCCGAGCAGCAGCCCCCACGCCCCGTGCACCACCGTGCCGAGGGTGACGCCCCGTTCCCGGGCCATCCGTGTCAGCGCCGCGGTGCGGTCGGCCGAGAGGTAACGCACCGAACTGCGATGCTCACCAACGGCTTTGGTCTCGTCGAAGAGCCGAGTCGGCTCGACCCCGGCCAGAGCCGCCGCCCAGGTCTGCCGGGCCGCCTCCCGGTCGCCACCGCGGACGGCGTCGACGTGGTCGCGCAGCGTTGCGGTCAACGGGGTCAGGCCCCCGCCGAGGCCGAGCGCCGCGTTGTAGTGCGTGACGACGTCACCGAACATCACGGGGTACGACCAGCCGTCGGCGACGATGTGGTGCGTGGTCTGAACCAGCCGATGGTCCTCGGCGGTCAGCGACACCAGCGCGTAGCGGATCAGTGGCGGTGCCGCGAGGTCGAACGGTCGCGACAGTTGTTCGCGCGCAACGTCGTCAAGTCGCTGGTGCGCGGTGCGCTCATCGAGGGTCTTCGCGTCGACCACGTCGAGCGCGACGGGCAGGTCGGCCCAGACGACCTGCGCGATCCGGCCGTCGCGCAGCTCGTGGAACCCGGCCCGCAAGCCCTGGTGTCGCGCCACGACGGCACTCAGGCTGTCGCGCAACGCCTCCGGGTCGACCGGTCCGGTCAGCTCGGCGATCTGCTGTACGCGGTAGACGTCGACGTGGTCGTCGGAGTCCGCACCGAGGGCGCCGTGGAAGTACATGCCCTCCTGCAGAGGCAGCAGCGGCAGGACGTCCTCGACGGGTCCGGTCGACTGCCAGTCGTCCAGGTCGGCCTGGGTGACGTCGACGAGCGGGAAGTCCGACGGCGTGTGACCGGTGAGCGCGTCGCACCGGGTCAGCGCCGTCAGCGCGGCCGACCACAGGGTGGCCAGCTCGTCGATGCCGTCGGCGTCCAGCAGGCCGCCCGGCCAGGCGAGCGTGACGGTCAGGCGGGTGCCGTCCGGACCGTCCTCGGCGATGACGTTGATCTCCAGTGCCACCGCGGGATTGGTGGGGTCGACGCCCTCGCGCAGCCCGCCGAACTCGGCGACGGGTTCCCAGGCCGTGCCGCTGCCGCCCGAGAACCGTCCGAGGTAGTTGAAGAGGATCTGGGGGGCGGCCCCGCGGACGGGCCGCTCGGCGTCGAGGTGGCGCAGCACGCCGTAGCCCAGGCCGCGGCTGGGCGTCGAGCGCAGTTGATCCTTGACCGCCTTGACCGCGGCCGCGAGTTCCTGGCCAGCCTCCAGTACGTCGCTCCAGTCGAGCGTGCCGGGATCGACGCGCACCGGGTAGATCGCGGTGAACCACCCGACGGTGCGGGACGGGTCCAGATTCCCCGCGACCAGTTCGGGTTCGCGGCCGTGTCCTTCGAGGTTGACCACCGCAGCACTCGCATCGTGCCCACGGTCGGCGCGCCAGCGGGCCAGCGCCACCGCCAGCGCGCCGAGCAGCACGTCGTTGACCCCGCCGTGGATGGCCGCCGGGACCGAGGTGAGCAGTGCCGAGCTGACGTCGCCCGGGAGCGAGAAGCTGTGCGATCGAACGGTCTTCGCCGTGTCCACGTCCCCGTCGAGCGGCCGGTGGCCGAGGTCGGGGTCGGCCGTCGACAGCACGTCGTTCCAGTAGGGCGCCTCGGCGTCGAACCGCGTCTCGGCGATGGCGCTCGACCACGTGCGGAACGACGTCGGGACGGCGTCCAGCGCGGCGGGCCGGCCGGCGGCGACGGCCGCCCAGGCGGTTGCCAGGTCCTCGGTGATGATGCGCCACGACACACCGTCGACGACCAGGTGGTGGACGACCAGCAGGAGTTGACCGTCGCGGTACCAGACGGCGCGGACCATCCGACCGTCCTCGGGGTCGAGGTCGGCGGCTGCCGCGGTAGTGGCCGCAGCGACGTCGGACGCGGCGAGACTGCCGTCGCGGACGGTCACCACCGAGTCCGCCGGCACGGTCTCCGCCGGCACCCACAGCGTCCAGCCGTCGGCGCCGACGTCGAGTCGCGCACGCAACATGTCATGGCTGTCCAACACGGCCTGCAGCACGGCTATGAGCTGACCGTTGGTGATCCCAGCCGGCGTGGCCACCACCATCGACTGGTAGAAGTTGGCCAATGGCGTGTTGGCGTCGGCGGTTTCGGCGAGCATGGGCGTCGCGGCGATCGTGCCGACACCGCTGTCGGGTTCGGCGGGCACCGTCGGCGCGGAGGACTCGACGACGGCGGCCAGCGCCGCCACGGTCCGGCGGCGGAAGACGTCGCGCGGGGTGAGGTGCAGACCTGCCTTGCGCGCCCGACCCGACACCGCGATCGACGAGATGCTGTCGCCGCCGAGGGTGAAGAAGTCGTCGTCGATGCCGACGTGCGGCAGACCCAGCACCTCGGCGAAGACGTTGGCCAGCAACGCTTCCCGGTCGTCCCTTGGGTCGCGAGACTCACCCGCGGCCGGGACGACGGGTTCCGGCAGCGCACGGACGTCGAGCTTGCCGTTCACGGTCAGTGGGATCTCGTCGACGAACCCGTACAGCGCGGGCACCATGTAGTCGGGCAGGGTCTGCGACACCGCCGCGCGGAGTTCGGCGGCGAACGCCTCCAGGTCCGTTCGCGGCTCGTCCTGCACGACGTAGCAGACCAGTTGCTTCACCGACGCCGACGGGCCGGGCCGCGCGACGGCGACGGCCTGCCGCACCCCCGGCAGCGCGGACAGTGCCGCCGCGACCTCGCCGAGTTCCACCCGGTAGCCGCGGATCTTTACCTGGTCGTCGCTGCGGCCGAAGAAGTCCAGCGTGCCGCCGGCATCCGGCCGGCGGGCGACCAGGTCGCCCGTGCGGTACATCCGGCCACCGTCGGAGAACGGATCGGCGACGAACCGGTCGGCGGTCAGGGCGGGCCGGTCTAGATAGCCCCGCGCCAGACCGGCGCCGGCGATGTACAACTCGCCGACCACGCCGTCGCCCACGGGACGCAACCACGAGTCGAGCACGTACGCCCGGGTGTTCCAAATGGGTTGCCCGACAGTTGGACTGGCACTGTCATCGGTGCCTGCGCCCAGGGTGTTGATGGTGTACTCGGTCGGACCGTAGAGGTTGTACCCGGTGCCGTCCGGCAGGTCGCGGAGGCGACGCCAGACCTCGTCGGACACGGCCTCACCACCGAGCAGCACCAAAGTCGGCGCATGAGAACCCGCGTCCAGTAGGCCTTGCTCGAACAGGTGATACGCATAGCTCGGCGTCACGTTGACGACGTCGATGCGGTGCTCGTGGCAGTACGCCACCAATGCCGTGGCGTCTCTGCGCAACTCCTCGTCGCAGATGTGCACCTCGTGCCCCTCGACGAGCCACAGCAGCTCCTCCCAGGACATGTCGAAGGAGAACGACACCGTGTGTGCCACGCGCAGCCGTCGGCCGCCTGCCGTGGCGATCGCCGGTTCGAAGATCTCGGCCCGGTGGTTGAGCTGCATGTTGGTCAGACCGCGGTACGGCGTCACCACGCCCTTCGGGCGTCCGGTGGAGCCCGAGGTGAAGATGACGTAGGCCGGGTGGTCGAGGCGTTGCGCCCCGGCACTTCTCGCGAACGTGCCGAGTTCGGCCTCGGTGAGTGCCGTCGTCGACGTGGCGGCCAACGCGTCGCGGACCGTCGGGTCGTCGAGCCGCAGGACGTCACCGCCGCGGCGCTCCTGGTGCTCGGCCACCTCGGCGCTCGCGCCATGGCAGACCAGCAGCACCGGGCGGCCGTCGTCGACCATCGCGGTGAGCCGCGCCAGCGGGTAGTCCCGCTCCAGCGGCAGATAGGCGGCGCCGGTGCGCAACACGGCGAACAGGGCCACCACCATGTCCACCGACCGCGGCAGCGCCAGTGCGACGATGCGCTCGGGGCCCGCGCCGCCGTCGAGCAGTCGGCGGGCCAGCTGGTTGATCCGGCCGTCGAGGTCGGCGTAGGTCAGCCGAGTGTCGCCGAAGACCAGCGCGGTCTCGTCGGGGCAGACGCGCACCCGCTCGGCCAGCAGGTCGGCGATGGTGTCCTCGCCGATGTCGTGTTCGGTGCAACGCCATTGCACGTCGAGCGCCGCGCGCTCGGCGGGCAGGGCCAGGTCGAGATAGCCCACCGCGGCGTCCGGCTGGGTCAGGAGCAGGTCGACGGCCCGGACGAGCCGCTCGACCATGGCCGCCGCGGCATGCGCGTCGACGACGTCGGGCCGGTACTCGAGTTTGATCGTCAGCCGCTCGCCCGGGGTCAGCACCCACGTGAGCGGATAGTGCGTGGTGTCGACGAAGTCGACGCCGATGATGCCGTGCTGACGCTCGAAGTCGGTGAACGTGTCGTCGTCGAGGAAGTTCTGCAGGACGTAGAGCGTGTCGAACAGCGGCTGGTGACCGGTGCTGCGGGTGACCTCACCGAGCCCGACGTACTCGTGTGCCATGAGGTCGAGCCGGAAGTCCTCGACCCGCCGAAGGAGTTCGGCCACCGTCATGTTCGGCGCCGTCTGGATGCGTACCGGGACGGTGTTGAGGAACTGTCCGATCACGTTCTCGACACCGGGGAGCTCGGGCGGGCGGCCCGCGACGGTGGTGCCGAACACGACGTCGGTGCTTCCCGTCTCGAAGCCCAGCACCATGCCCAGCGCCGTGGTCAGAACCGTGTTGGCCGTCGTCGGCCGGGTCCTGGTGTGCTCCTCGAGTCGGGTGGTCACCTCGTCGGACAGCTCGCCGTAGACGCGTCGGGGCAGTGCGGGTTCGCGGCCGACCGCATCCGGCGCCACCAGTGTCGCCTCGGACAGCCCGGCCAGGGCGTCGGACCAGGCCCGGATGGATGCGTCCTGGTCCTGCTCGTCGACCCATCGCAGGTAGTCGACGTAGGTGCTGCCGACCGCGGGCAGGGCTCCTCGGATACCACGGGAGTCATACAGCGCGAACAACTCTCGGAGCACGAGTTCACGGGACCAGCCGTCCCATAGCAGGAAGTGGCAGGTGAGGAGCAGCCTGTCCCCAAGTCCCGGCCGCCGGATCACCGTCAGTCGGACCAGGGGTGGCATGCGAAGGTCGAAGGGCTTCTCGGCGTCGGCGCGCATGACCTCGGCGAGCTGATCGGCGACCGCCTCCGGCGTCAGGTCCGACAGGTCGACCAGCGCGACGTCGGCGGGCACGAAGCGACCCACGTACTGCACGGGTCGCGTCAGATCCTCGCTGGTGAAGCCGGCCCGCAGGTTGTCGTGACGGGACAGCAGCGCGCCGAACGCCGTGCGCATCGCATCGACGTCGAGCTGGCGGTCGAAGTCGAAGACGTTCTGCGCCAGATAGGTGTTGACGTCGTCGGTGTAGGTGGATTGGTAGTAGACGCCCTGCTGCAGTGGCGACAGCGGCCACACGTCCTGCACCTCGACGGGGCAGCCCTCGACCAGGCGGGCCAGCTCGTCGTCGGCCAGGCCGTGCCACGCCGCGGTCGGGGCGTCCTCGGGTGCGGGCTCGGACGCCGCGCCACGGGTAGCCAACACGTCTTCCAGTGCGCGGGGGGTGCGCAGCTGGAACAGCTCCTTGGTCTGGATCGTCACGTCGGTGCCCGCGAGGCGGTTGACCACCCGCAGCGCCAGCAGGCTGTCCCCGCCGAGGGCGAAGAAGTCGTCGTCGATGCCGATCGGGTCCCCGCCGATGCCGAGCACGTCTTGGAAGACACCGCAGATCAACGATTCTCGCGACGTCCGCGGACCGATCCTGGAGATCGAGAGCATGGGCTCCGGGAGTGTCGCGCGGTCGCGCTTGCCGTTGGGCAGTAGCGGGACCTCGGGCAGCTGGGTCACCGTCGCGGGCACCAGGTGGGTGGGCAATCGGTCGGCGAGCGCGGCGCGAATCGTCGCCTGGTCGACCGGCGATGCGCCCCGAGCCACCACGTAGGAGTCCAGCCGGGCCGAACCGTGGGCGCCGTGGTGAACGGTGACGACGGCGTGGGCGATGCCGGGCAGGTCCACCAGTTCCGCCTCGACCTCCCCCAGCTCGACGCGAAAACCGTTGATCTTGACCTGGTCGTCGGCGCGACCGACGAATTCGACCTCACCGCTCGGGGTCCAGCGGGCCAGATCGCCCGTCCGATAGAGCCTTTCCCCGTCCGCGCTGAAGGGGTCGGCGACGAAGCGGGTGGCGGTCGTGCCGCCCTGACCGTGATAGCCGCGGGCCAGTTGGTCTCCGCCCACGTAGATCTCGCCGACGAATCCAGGTGCCACCGGCGCGAGGTCGTGTCCCAGCAGCAGGATGCGCACTCCCGGCACGGGTCGGCCCAGGGTGACCGGGCCGTCGGTGGCCACCGCCCCGGCGAGCACGTCGCCGGTCACCTCGGAAGACCCGTAGGAGTTCACGATCTCGGCAGCCGGCGACACCCGACGCAGCGCGGCGACGGTGGCGTCGTCGAGTGCCTCGCCGCTGCAGATCCACCGCCGGAGGTGGCCCAGACCCGCGGGTGCCGATTCGGTCATCGCCATGGCCAGGCTCGGCACGACGAGAAGCTGGGTGGCACCGGCACTCTCGACCAGGGCGGCGAGCGCGGCGGCGTCGCGGGCGGTGTCCTCGTCGGCGATCACCGTGGTGGCACCGGCCGCCAGCGCGCCCAGCAGTTCGGTGGTGCCGTCGACGAAGCTCGCCGAGCTCTTGGCGACCCGCACGTCGTCCTGGTCGTGCGACCACGCCTCTGCGGCCCACCGCAGGCGGTTGGCCAGCGCGCCATGGGTTCCGACGGTGCCCTTGGGCCGTCCGGTGCTCCCGGAGGTGTAGACGACCGATGCCGCGTCGTCGAGTCCGACCTCGACGGTGCCGTACCGCTCCGCCGGGCGAGCGTCGACGGGGACGGTAGGCAGGTCGTGCGGCGGCAACCGTCGGCTGTCGGTGACGATCACGCGGGGCCGGGTGTCGTTCAGCATGAGAGCGATTCGGGTCTCGGGATACCGAGGGTCGACGGGTAGATACGCCGCACCGGCCCGCAAGACCGCCAGTAGCGCGACCGCCAGGTCGGTGGTGCGGCCGGTGGCCACCGCCACCACGTCGCCGCGTCGCACACCGGCCTCGACGAGCGCGCTCGCCAACCGGGTCGCCTCCCCGTCCAGGTCTGCGTAGGTCAGCCGTCCCGCGCCATCGGCGACGGCCACGGCGTTCGGCACGCGGCGCACCTGGTCGTCCAACGCGTCCAGGACGGTACCCCGCCACGCCGGTGCCCCGGTGCCGGCGGCCAGCACCGCGTCACGTTCGGCGGGTGTTAGTAATTCGACTTCGCCACAGGGCATGTCGCTGGCGGCGACGATCGTGGCGAGGATGCGTTGGTAGAACTCCAGGACGCGGCGCGCCGTCGCGGAGTCGACGACACCGAGGTCATGAGTCATCGCGACGGTGAAGGGGACGGCCGGCTTGACCATCAGGGTCAGTGGATAGTGCGGTGCCTCGACGACGTCGACCGACGCGACCCGAATGCCGGAGTCCGGGTGCTCCGGGGCCGGATTGTTCTCGACGACCACTAGGGTGTCGAACAGGTCGTCGATGCCGACGGCCTGCTGGACGTCGGCGAGGGCCACGTGGTGGCATTCGAGCAGCGCGGTCTGCGCGTCGGCGTAGCGACGGACGACGGTCTCGAGGGAATCCCCAGTGGTCCAACCTGTTCGAGCCGCGACGGTGTTGATCAGCAGCCCGACCATGTCGTCGATGCCCGCGACGTCGAGCCCGCGGCCCGAGACCGTGGAGCCGAAGACGACGTCGGTGCGCCCGGTCAGCCGACCCACCGCAATGCCCCACGCCGCGCCGACGACGGCGCCGACGGTGACGCCGTGACGCGCGGCCCACTGCACGAGGTCCCCGGCGAGGTCTGGTGCCAGGACCGCGTCGACCTTGCCGAAGCCCTCGGCGGGGGACGTTCGGCGCGGCAACGCGTCGACCAGTCGGGTCGGTCCCTCGACGTCGTCCAACTCGGCTCGCCACGCGGTCAGGGCCTGCTCGCCCGGGGCCGTGGTGATTGCATTCAGATAATCGGCGTAACGGGGTGCGGCGGGCAGTGGTGCGCTCGCGTCGGCGTGCAGGGCCAGGAGTTCGCGCAGGACGATCGGCACCGACCAACCGTCGGCGACCACGTGGTGGACGGTCTGAATCAGAACGTGCCGATCGGCTGACAGCCTGATCAGCGCATAGCGCATCAACGGCGGTCGGGCCAGGTCGAACGGCCGGCTGCGCTGCTCGGCGGCCACGTCGTAAACCCGCCCCGCGGCCGTTTCGGCATCGGCATCAGCGAGATCGACCGATTGCCAGGGCATCTCGAGCGGTGGGCCGATCACCGAGACGACGCTGCCGTCGTCGGTGGGCCGGAAGGCGGCACCGAGATGCGGGTGCCGCTCGAGGATGCGGTTGGCGGCGGTACGCAGACGCTCACCGTCCACCGATCCACTCAGCTCGACGATCTGCTGGACCACGTACGGGTCGATCTCGGCGTAGGTGGAGTGGAAGTAGATGCCGGCCTGCAGCGGTGACGGCGGCAGCACGTCGCGCACGTTCCCGAACGAGTCGACGTCCGCCTGGCTGAGCGTGACCAGCGGGAAGTCCGACGGTGTTGGCCCGCTCACCGCGTCGCTGGCCGCGATGGCACCCAGAATCTCGTTCCACAGGACCGAAAGGGCTCGTACCCGTGCCTGATCCAGGATGCCGGCGGGCCAGCTGAACGTGGCCTGCAGCCGCGGGCCCTCGTCGGTGTCCACGGTGACGGCGTTGACCTCGAGGGCCCTCGGCAGCGGCATGCGGGGATCGCGGTCCTCGGCGACGGCGCCCTCGACGAGGGTCCACGGGGCATCCCCCGCACCGCTGAACCTGCCCAGGTAGTTGAACAACACCTGCGGCTGGACCACCAGGTCCGGGCGCGCCCGGCCCGAGAGGTAGCGCAGCGCACCGTAGCTCAAACCGTTGCGGGGCACCGCCCGCAGCTGGTCCTTGACCGCCTTGACGGCGGCGCCCAGCTCCCGGCCACCGGACGTCAGGCGCTCCCACGGTGCCGCACCGGGATCCACCCGGACGGGAAACAGGGTGGTGAACCAGCCGAGCGTGCGGGTGAGGTCGAGGTGCTCGCCCATCTCACCGAGGTGTTCGGCCTCGCGGCCGTGCCCCTCCAGTTCCAGGGACACCGAGGACGATTCGCCGTCACGCCACTCGGTCAGCGCCATCGCCAGCGCCGCCACCAGGATGTCGTCCACGCCTCCGCGGATGGCGTTGGGCACCGGTCCCAGCAGGCGGGCCGTGACGGCCGCGTCGAGGCGCACCGTCAGCCTCTCCTCGGTCGCCACCACGTCGACGGCCAGGTCCAGCGGTCTGCTGCCGATCGGGGGTTCGGCCGAGGCGCGCGCGACACGCAGCCAATGGTCTTCGTCGGCGGCGAAGACGCCGCTTCTCGTCGCGGTGCGTAGCGCATCGGACCACTGGCGGAGCGGTGTGTCCGTCGATGCGAGCGTGATCGGCTGTCCTGCTTGCACATTGGTCCACGCCGCGGTGAGATCATCGCCCAGCAGCCGCAGCGAGACGCCGTCGACGACGACGTGATGCAGCACGAGGATCAGACGTCCGGGCAGGCCGGCGCCGGCGTCGAGCCACACGACCTCGATCATGCGTCCGCGGCGAGGGTCGAGGCGGGCCACTGCCTGCGAACGCTGCTCGGCCGTCACGGCGTCCGCGTCGCCGTCGAGAGGCACCCTGGAGAGCACGTCGGCCGCCGTCGTCGCGCCGCGCGGGGGCACCGTCAGCCCAGTGGCGCCCGTGCTGGCGCGCAGGACGTCGTGGCCGTCGAGCAGGGCGTCGACCATGGTGGTGAGCGCTGCCATCGTCAACCCGGTGGGGGTGTGCAGCGTGACCGACTGGAAGAACCCGTCCATCGCGTTCCCGACTTCGTCGAGCCACGCCAGGATCGGGGTCGCGCCGACCTCTCCGACCGGATCGACGGCAGCGCGTGGTGCGGTGTCCACGTCGGTTGCCACATGGGCCAATTCGGCCGGGGTACGGGAGGTGAAGACGTCGCGTGGGCGTAGTCGCAGCCCGATCTTGCGGGCGCGACTGATCAGGCCCATCGCCACGATGCTGTCGCCACCCATGGCGAAGAAGTCGGCATCGGCGCCGACGTCGGGCACCCCGAGGAGTTGGGCGAAGATGTCGCAAATGGCCTGGGTGCGCGGGTCACTCGGCGCGACGCCGGTGCCGGTGACCGCCGTCGGCGGTGCCGGCAGCGCCCGCCGGTCCAGCTTGCCGTTCGCGGTGACCGGAAACTCGTCGAGGACCATCACCGTCGTGGGCACCATGTGCTCCGGCAGCTTCGACGCGCACCAGCCCAGGAGATCGTCGGGCGTGAGGTCGGTGCTGGTGACGACGTAACCGGTCAACTGCGCTCCACCAGAGGGGGTTTGCCGCAGAATGACCGCCGCATGGCGCACCTTGGGGTGCGCTGCCAGGATGACCTCGATCTCCTCGAGTTCCACCCGCATCCCACGGATCTTGACCTGATTGTCGGCCCGGCCGAGGAATTCGAGGACGCCCTCGGCGGTCCACCGCGCGAGGTCGCCGGTGCGATACATCCTCGATCCGTCACCGTCGAAGGGGTTGGCGACGAAGCGTGACCCGGTCAGTCCCGGGGCGTGAATGTAGCCGCGGCCCAACAGGAATCCCGCGGCGTAGAGCTCGCCGCCGACGCCGACCGGGACCGGGTGGAGGTCGTCGTCGAGGACGTAGAGCTGGGTGTGCGGGTTCGGCCGCCCGATGGAGGTCTCGATGCGTTCGGCACTGTCGCGGTAGACGACGTGCGAGACGCCGATGGTGGCCTCGGCCGGTCCGTAGCCGTGGTAGAGCGTCGTGCTCAGTTGCGAGCGGAACCTGTCGAACAGTGCCGGGGTGAGAACCTCCCCACCGCACCACACGTGTTCGAGCCCGGACAGCAGGCTGGTCCCCTGGGCGAGATCGAGGAGCACGTCGAGCATCGACGACACCAGGTAGACGAAGGTGACCTTCTCCCGCGAGATGAGGTCGAGCAGGTACTGCGGGTCGCGTTCACCGCCGGGGTCGGCCACGACGACGAATCCACCGGAGACCAGCGGGAGCAGGATCTCGTTGACGGAGATGTCGAACGACAACGGCGCCTTGAACAGTGAGGCGTCACCCGGACCGAACCCGAGGACCTCCTCGACCTGCCAGGTGAGCCGCTCGGCGATGGCCTCGTGACGGATCATCGCACCCTTGGGCCGCCCGGTCGACCCCGAGGTGAAGATGACGTAGGCCAGCTGACTGCCGTCGACGGTGACCGTCGGCGCGGCTGTCGGAAGGTCCGCGAAAGACCATGCCTCGAGGTCGATCTCGACCGGCGTCGGATCCCCCGGCATGGCTGCACCCGGCATCATCACGGCGCAGATGGCCCTGGTGTCCGAGAGCACCTGGCGCCTGCGTTCGGCGGGCCACTGAGGATCGACGGGAACGAAGGCCCCACCGGCGGCGAGAATCGCGAGCGTCGCCACCACCATCTCCGCAGAGCGCGGCAACGCGATCGCCACCATCTGTTCGTGCTCGACTCCGGTGGCCCGCAGATGATTGGCGAGTTGGTACGCGCGCTCGGCCAATTCGCGATAGGTCAGCCGCACGTCCCCCGCGACGACGGCCAGCGCGTCGGGGGTCAACTCGACCTGCTGGGCGAAGGCCGCCGTCACCGTCGTCGTGGTGTCGGGCCAGCTCTGGTCGTTCCACTTGCGCAGCAAGTCCAGCCGCGCACTGGAGGTCAGCCCGTCGTCGATGTCGGTGGTCGTCATGTCTCTGGTTGCTCCCCGTGAGAATGGTCGGCTGCCCAGGCGCGCCACAGCTGGGCATAGCGCCCACCGGCCGCGACCAGGTCGTGGTGGCTTCCTTCTTCGACGACCCGGCCGTGGGCCATCACGATCACCCGGTCCGCAGACGCGGCCTGGGTGAGGCGGTGCGCGATGATCAGCGTCGTGCGGCCCGCCGTCGCGGCGGCGGCGGCGCGCTCCAGTTCCCGGGCGCCCTGGCTTCCGGCCTCGGCGGTGGCCTCGTCCAAGACCGCGACGGTGGGGTCACCGAGCAGCAGACGCGCCAGCGCAAGTTGTTGTGCCTGAGCCGATGTCAGCTCATGGCCGCCCTCGCCGACGACTGTGTCGAGTCCGTCGTCGAGTGTCGCGACCCAGACGTCGGCGCCCACCGCCCTCAGAGCGTCGCGCACCTCGTCCTCGGTGGCATCGGCCTTCGCCAGCCTGAGGTCCTCGACGAGGCGTCCGGCGAAGACGTGCACTTCCTGGCTGACGATCGCAACGTGCTTGCGGCGCTGCTCGTGGGTCAGACTGGACATCTCGACGCCGCCGATGCGCACGACCCCTCGTCGGGGTGACACTGCGCCAGTGGCGATCGAGGCCACCGTGGACTTGCCGGCGCCGGTCGCACCAACGAGGGCCACGCGCCGTCCGGACTCGACGCGGACGTCGACCCCCCGCACGACGTCGTGTTCACCGTCGTAGCTGAAGTGCAGGTCGACGAGTTCCAGCGATGCGTCCCGGGGCTCCGGTCCGGGGGCCGTCAACCAACGGCCGGGCTCGTCGGGCATGTTCACCAACCCGACGAGGCGCGCCAAGCTCGCACCGGCGTCCTGGGCCTCGTCGAACGTGAACAGCAGTTCGCTGATGGGGCTGAACAGGCGATGGAAGAGCAGCGCCGCCGCGGTCGTCTGACCCACCGTGCCGTCGCCGGTCTTCACCACCCAGAAGCCGGTCACGAGGATGACGGCCAGCCCGACGAACTCGGCGCGGTTGATGCGACCGACGAATCGGGTGAAGAGTGTGAACACCGCCAGCGAGATGTCACGCACGCGCGCCGAGGCGGTGGCAACGGCGTTCTGGTGCTCGGCGTGCAAGTCGTAGGCGTGGACCGTCGGCGCGCCGATCATGCTCTCCATCAACACCTGTGAGCGTTCGGCGATGGCCCGGCGCTCCTCGGCGTACCGCGGCGCCGACCGTGGCAGGTACCACCGCAGCGCGAGGACGTAGAGCGGGACGGCCACCGCGCCGGCGAGGCCGAGGCGCCAGTCCAGACCGGCCATCGCGGCGAGTGAGAGAGCGCCCAGCAGGATCGACGAGAACATCGTCGGGATGACGTCGGAGACCGCCTTGCCGATCGTGGCGACGTCGGTACTCACGCGGGAGAGCACGTCGCCGCGTCCGACGCGTTCGACGACCGCCGTCGGCAGCGTCAGGGCCCGCTCGACCCCGGCCTCGCGCACGTCGGCCAGCGCGATCGCGCCGAGCCGTCCGATCAGGTAGTCGGACAACCCATTCGCCAATCCGCCCACGACTGCGGCGATGGTGAGGACGACGGCGATCATCACGATCACCGACGGTGGCGATCCGTCGACGATGCGGTCGACGAGCACCCCGAGCACGTACACGGGCAGCACCGCGGCGGCGGCGGCGATGAGGCCGACCAGCAGGGTCGCCGATCCCGCTCCAGCACGGTGGCGCATCTCCCGGCGCAGCCAGGCCCACGTCTCCGGACCGGTCGCCACCGGGAGGATGTCGCCGGCGACGGTCGCGCCCGCGCTCATCGCAACCCTCGGCTCTTCGCGCGAGCGCTCATCGCAAGACCGCCGATCGGTAGTCGTCTCGCCCCATCAGTTCGACGTGCGCACCGGAGGCCAGTACGCGGCCCTCGTCGACGAACACCACCCGGTCGGTCGCAGCCAGCAGCGCCGGACTGCAGGTGACGATCAAGGTCGTGTAGCCCACCGCGGCTGCACCATGGCGCATCTCGGCGATGCCCTGAGCAACAGCACCTTCGGTAACCGCGTCGACCGCCGTCGTGGGCTCGTGCAGGACGAGGATTGGCGGACGCCGGATCAGGGCGCGAGCCAGCGTCAACCGTTGCCGCTGACCACCCGACAGGCTCGCGCCTCGCTCGGTCACACCGTGGTCGAGCCCCGCAGCGTGCACCTCGACGACGTCGGCTGCGCACGACGAGCGCAACGCGACGTCCACGTGCTGCTCGTCGGTCGACGGGTCGGCGAGCAGATTCGACCGCAGAGATCCGGTGAAGAGGTCGGTGCGGTGCGGTTCGACCAGAAGCGTCCGGTGCGACTCGGCGAGGGCCAGCTCATCGAGCCGGACACCTCCGACGCGTACCTCACCGCGGTACTCACCCGGTGCCAGTCGACCGGACAGCACGTCGACGAGGGCGTCGGCGTCCGCCGATCGAGCGGCGACGACCCCCACCATGGCGCCGCCATCGACGGACAGCGTGACGCCGTCCAGTGACCGGTAGCCGACATCGACGAGATCCAGCGCGTACGGAGCCGGACCGAGCCGGGCGGACCCGGGTGCCAAGGCGACCGGCGCGTCCTCGACCCAGCCGACGCGTACCGCGGAGGCGCGGGCCTCCGCGATCCAACTCGGCACCTCGGCCATCGTCTTGAACGGCTCCAGCAGGAACTGGGCCAGTCCGATCACGGTGACCAGTTCACCTATCGAGATCTGTCCACGCAGCGCGAACCAGCCTGCGAGCACGGCGATCCCGACGGCGAGCAGTGCGCTCGTGGCATGGGAGACAGCGACGTAGACGCTCTGGGACCGAGTGGCCCGGAGGGTGGCGGTCAGCGCCTCCTGGCTGACGGCGCGATACCGCCGCGCGGCGGCCTCCTCGGCGCCGATGCCGCGCAGCGGCCGTAGACCGGCGACCAAGTCCGCCGACATCGCCGTCGCCTTGCCGGCGAGCTCCTGTTGATCCGCGACCCGCCGGGTGATCACCGGACCGCCGAAGTGAAGTAGGTACAGGATGACCGGGGTGCCGAGCAGCACCACCAAGCCCAGCGGCACGTCGACGGAGAGCAGCACGCCTGCGCAGACCACGATCGCCGTCACCGAGCCGGCGATGCGGGGAACGTAGTCCAGCAGGTAGGACGTCTCGTCGGCGTCAGTGCTTGCGATGGAGAGCAATTCGCCGCTCCGCAGTGCCGTCCGCAGCCGGAAGGGGTGCAGGATCCGCAGCGAGAGGTCGACCCGCAGCTGGTGCCCCTCGGTCGCGATGGCACGCATGAGCTGCCTCGCACCTGCCTGGTAGCAGACCGTGAGGGCGAGGAACAACGCCGCGAGAGCCGCGACCCACACGATCAACTGGCCGACGTCACCGGTTTCCACTGCACGTCCGACGACGGCGCCGATCATCACGGGGACCATGGCCTCGCACAGCTGGTGACCGCAGATCAGCAGTGATCCCACGGTGAGCAGCCGGGCGTTGCGAGTGACGGTGCGCCGCAGGATCGCACCGCCCGTAAGCGCATCCCCCGTGGTCGTTGGCGATTCCACCACCGTGGCTACGATGTCGAGTCAACCCTTGACGCCGCCGCCATGCGATCGCGAAGGCTCTTGGGACGCATGTCGGTCCAGTTCTCGTCGACGTAGTCCAGACACGCCTGTCGGCTCGCCCCGCCGTCGCCGCCGAAGACGATCGTCCAGCCACCCGGCACCTGCTTGAAGGTCGGCCACAGCGAGTGTTGTTCCTCGCCGTTGACCAGAACGTAGAAGCTGGCCGCGTCGTCGTCGAATGGATTGCCCGACATGCGTTCTCCTCGATGGTGATGTGGAAACCGGGATGGCTCCGGGCGGGACCGCAGCCCGCCCACCGGAACCACGCAACCCTATCAAAGGTTAGGCTATCCATATCTAGGCACACATGGCCGGGTACACATGGGAGGTCGATCATGCGGGTGGCAACGTTCGGATACCAGACCTGGGGTCACAAGACCCTCGAGGCGTTGGTCAAATCGAATCACGACGTCGTGCTGGCGGTGACCCATCCACCGAGTGATCAGCCCTACGAGTCCATTTGGGCCGATTCCGTCGAGCAACTGGCACGCGATCACGGCATCCCGGTTCACTTGGCGCAGCGGCCCGACGAGGAGCTCGTCGAACGCGTCCGGGCCGCCGAGCCCGACATCATCGTCGCCAACAACTGGCGCACCTGGCTGCCCAGGGAGCTGTTCGACCTTCCGCCGCACGGCACCCTGAACCTGCACGACTCCCTGTTGCCGAAGTTCACCGGCTTCTCCCCCGTCATCTGGGCGATGATCAGTGGTGCAACGGAAGTCGGTCTCACCGCGCACCGGATGGACGACGAACTCGACACGGGTGACGTCGTGCTGCAGCGGTCCATTCCGATTGGACCGACGGACACCGGCACGTCGCTGGTGCGTGCGACCATCGACCTCATCCCAGACGTGCTGATCGAATCGCTAGACCTCATCGAGCAGGGCACCGCCACGTGGACACCCCAGAATCTCGACGAGCGCACCTTCTTCCACAAGCGCTCCGCCCGCGACAGCATCGTCGACTGGCGTTGGCCCGCCCAGGATTTGGACCGCTTCGTGCGTGCACTCTCCGATCCCTACCCCAACGCCGTCTCGTACTGGCGCGGGCAGCGGATCCGCATCCTCAAGGCCTCGGTGTCACGCTGCCGCTACGGCGGCACGCCCGGTCGGGTGTTCATCGCCGAGGGCGGCGGAATGGTCATCGTGGCGGGCCCGCACGCGCACCGCGGTGACGCGCCGGGGCTCGTCGTGGAGGTCGTCCGCCTCGACGACGACACCGAACTACCCGCGCTGGAGTTCTTCGGCCGCGGCGGTGGTTACCTGACCGATCAGCCCTAGCCCGTCGCGGTGGTGCCGACCGTGCGGCGGCGAGCCGATGCGAAAGCGGGCTCCTTGGCGATCGATTCGACGATCTCGCCGCATCGCACGGCGATGTTGGAGATCAGGGACGAGCTCAGGCCGTGCGTGTGCTCGGTGCCGCCCTGTAGGTAGATCGCGCCAGGCACGTCGCGCGCCGTCCGCAGTCGGTAGTCACGTGCCACCTCGGGACCGTCGGCGGAGAACACGTTCGGGTCGCACAGGTCACCCAGGATGTCCGGCAACGACATCGGCGCGAACCCGGTCGCATAGACCACCGCGTCACAGTCGAGCGTCTCGACCGCCTTGGTCGGGTGATGCTCGACGACCACCCGCACCCCGCCGTCGTCCTCGGTCGCAGACTGAATGCCGGACGCTCCGTGGAAGTACAGTCGTCGATTGCCGGCCACCCGCTCGGCGTACTCCCGCGCATAGAGCGCCTCGATCAGTGGCAGGTCGACGCACGAATAGTTGGTCGCGCGATGGTAGTCGAGCAGGCGCTGACGCACGGTTGGCTCCGCGGTGTAGAAGTCGTCGACCGCGGCGGGATCGAAGACACGGTTCGCGTAGGGACTGTCGTCGGCAGGGCTGTACCCGTACTTCGCGAAGACACCGTGGACCTCGGCATCCGGAAAGGTGGTGTGCAGGTAGTCGGTGACCTCGGCGGCGCTCTGTCCCGCCCCCACCACGACGAAGCGACGATGGTCGACCGACGGCAGCTTCTGCAGCCTGTCGAGCACCTCGTGGTTGTGGAACTGCCGACGCGTCTCGGTGACCCCGCCGGGCAATTGGGGCCGAAGTCCACCGGCCAGCACCACCGCGCGGGCGCGCAACGTCCCACCCGTCGCACCGTCGACGTCGACCGCCAGGCAGTCGCCCTCGTCGCGGACGGCGACTGCCCGCGTGCCGTAGTGCACCGTCGCCGACACCCTGCCGGCCGCCCACTCCAGGTAGTCGTGGAACTCCAGTCGCGTGGGAAAGAACGTCTGGTGGTTGATGAACTCGTTGAGCCGACCGCGTTCGGTCAGGTAGCTGAGGAACGTGTAGCGGCTGCGCACGTTGCGCTGACTCGCCAGATCCTTCAGGAAGGAGATCTGCATCGTCGTGCCGGGTATCAGCATGCCGGTATGCCAGCCGAATTCCGCCTTCGACTCGACGAACTCGGCGGTGATCGCCTGGTCGCCTGCATGCGACTCGTTGTATTCCTCGATGGCGATCGCCAGGCCCAAATTCGACGGGCCGAAGCCGACGCCGACCACGCCGAGGACGTCGTCGTCGGTGCGTGGGGAATGATCACCGTTCACCGTCAGCGTCATCAGCGGCTCGCCAACTGGTCGGCCGAGCCGGGTACCGGCTGAGCCGGGTCGACGCCGAGCGCAACGATCTCGTTGCGATCGTCGACGTGGACGACGCGCGGTGCGTGAGACGTCAGTTCGCGCTCGTCGAGTTGCCGGAAGGACATGATGATGACGAGGTCACCAGGGTTGATCAAATGAGCTGCAGCGCCGTTGATTCCGACGACACCGGAACCGGCCCGGCCCGTGATCGCATAGGTCGTGATCCGCGCCCCGTTGGTGACGTCGACGACGTCGACTTGTTCGCCCTCCAGGATGTCCGCGGCTCGCATGAGGTCCTCGTCAAGAGTGATCGACCCCACGTAGTGCAGGTCCGCCTGGGTGACGGTGGCGCGATGCACCTTGCCCCCCAGCATGGTTCGCAGCATTGCCAGCCCTCCAGCATCGTCGGCTTCCGTGGCGACCGACGCATCGACAGTCGGCCGATAGAGAGGTTACCCTAACCTTAGTAAGTTCACAGGGTCAGGTCGGCTCCGAAGCGATCAACGACGGGTCGGGTCTCGGCGCCTGGCGCGCATCCGGGCCGACGCCCGCGGGACGACGAGCGGCGTGCCCGTCTCGGGGTCATCGATCACCTGGCACCTCAGTCCGTAGACCTCCTCGACCAGTGCGGCGGTGACGACGTCAGCCGGATTACCCTGCGCCACCACCGAACCCGCCTTCATCGCGACGATCTGGTCGGCGAAACGGCAGGCGTGGTTGAGATCGTGCAACACCGCCACGATGGTTCGGCCCTGCTCGGCATTCAGGTCGGCGAAGAGGTCGAGCAAATCGATCTGATGGGCGATGTCGAGGAACGTGGTCGGTTCGTCGAGCAGGATCAGCGGAGTCTGCTGGGCCAAGACCATCGCTATCCACACCCGTTGGCGCTGACCACCGGAGAGCTGGTCGACGGGGCGTCCGGCGATCGCGGTGACTCCCGTCGCGGCCATCGCGTCGGCGACGGCCCGCTGGTCGTCGCGACTGAACTGCCGCAGCATCGTCTGGTGGGGGAACCGTCCCCGGGTGACCAGATCGGCCACCGTGATGCCCTCCGGGGCGATCGACGACTGCGGAAGCAGCCCCAGCTTCCTGGCGACGTCCTTCGTCCGCAACCGGGTGATGTCCGAGCCGTCGAGAATTACCTGTCCCGCAGAAGGATTCATCAAGCGGGCCAACCCGCGCAGCAGCGTCGACTTCCCGCACGCGTTCGGGCCGACGATGGCGGTGACGGCCCCGGCCGCGACGTCGACGGTCAGACCGTCGACGATCGCGGACCCGCCGTAGCCAAGGGTCAGCTCGCGCGCTCCAAGCCGTACGTGATTCGTCATGCCCCGCACCTCCTATCGACGACGAGCCTGGACGACGAGCAGATAGACGAGATACAGCCCACCGAGGGTGACGGTCACCGCGCCCACCGGCAGTTCGGCGGGCGCGACGATCCTCAAGGCGATCAGATCGCTGCCCAGCAGCAGGAACGCACCCATCGCAGCCGCCGACACCAGGCCCACACCCGGCGCGCCGGTGAGCCGCCGCGCCAGCTGCGGGGCGGCCAGCGCCACGAACGAGATGGGACCCGCCGCGGCCGCAGCGACCGCGATCAGCAGCACCCCAATGCCGAAGTACACCAGTCGCACTCGACCCGGACGGACGCCGAGCGCTCCCGCCGCGTCGTCACCCATCTGTAGGATCGGCAGCTGCGGACCGACGACCGCAAGCATCGCGAGGGCGACCGTCAAACCCACGAGGACGGGAAGGACTTGCGCCCACTCCATTCCGTTGAGCGAACCCTGCTGCCAGATCGACGCGGTGATCGCTTGATGCAGCTTGATCTTCAGGATGATCCACTGGCAGAACGAACTCAACACGGCGGCCACCGCGATCCCGACGATGATCAGGCGGAAGCCGGCCAGCCCGTTCTGGTAGGACAGCAGATAGACCACCACGGCAGTCAGCAGGCCACCGACCACCGCACTCGCCGAGATCGTGTAGTAGCCGCCACCGAGCACCGCGATCGCGATGAGCGCACCGGCGTACGCACCGAAGTCGAATCCGATGACGTCCGGACTCCCGAGCGGATTGCGCGTCAACGCCTGAAAGATGGCCCCCGAGACGCCGAGGCCCGCACCGATCAACAGCGCCAACAGGATTCGTGGCATTCGCCACTCGAGCACCAGCACGCTGGCGAAGGAGGTGTTCCTGCCGATCAAGACGTCGACCACCTGACCGGCCGGGACGGGATACTGCCCGACGCCGAGCGCCAGCACCGCCATCACCGTCGAGGCCGCGCCGAGGATCGCCAGCACCGCGACGCTGCGCCACGCGACGCGCAGTGCGACGCCCGGTTCCCGGCGGACGATGAGCTGCCGGCGCCCGAAGTCGACCGAACTCACAGGGCCGCCGCATCTCGACGCCGGACCAGCCAGATCAGGACCGGTGCGCCGACGAATGCCGTCACGATGCCGGCGGGCAATTCGCCGGGTCGGACCACTACGCGGCCGACGACGTCGGCGACGAGCAGCAGCGCGGGTGCGAGGAGCACCGAGTAGGCGCAGATCCACCGCCAGTCCGGACCGGTGAACCACCGCACCGCATGCGGAACCATCAATCCCACGAAACCGATCGGACCCGCGCCCGCGGTGGCGGCGCCGGCGAGCACCGTGACGGCCAGCAGACCGATCACCCGGGTGCGAACCACGTTGCCGCCCATGGCGACGGCCAACTCGTCACCGAGGGCGACGGCATTCAACCCACGACTGACGTACAGACACATCGCCGTTCCCAGAAGAACGAACGGGGTGATCACGCCGACCACGGCGAGCGTATGGCCGTCGAGGGCACCGGCGTCCCAGTACCGCATCGAGTCGAAGGCACGGGGATTGCGCAGCCGGATGCCATAGGAGATGCCCTCCATCACCGCGCCCGCCGCGACGCCGGCGAGCAGCATCCGCACCGGGGTGGCGACGGCGCGTCCCGTCATGCCGATCAAGTACACCAGGGCCATCGCGACGAAGGCTCCGACGAACGCGAACCACACGTAGGACCAGACCGACCGGAGTCCGAGGAAGGCGATCGCCGCCACGACGAAGAGCCCCGCTCCGGAATTGATACCCAGGATCTGCGCGTCGGCCAACGGGTTTCGCGTGACACCCTGGATCAACGCGCCGCTCGTGCCGAGCGCGACGCCCACGACGATGCCCAACAGGGTGCGCGGGATGCGCAAATCGTGCACGATCCACTCGCTGCCGGTGTCGGTGTAGTCGACGAGGGCGTGCCACACCGTGGCGAGGCCGACGTTCTCGGTGCCGATGGCCAGGCTCAGCAGACAGGCGATCCCCAAGACGAGCGCGGCGCCGCTCAGCCCGAGCGCGTGGCCCCGGCGCGGCGCGGCGCGGGTGGACGGGTCGAGCGCGGCGACGGACAACGGTTACAGCCCGACTCTCTCGAGGGCAAGGTCGAACTCCTCGGAGGCGATCTTGTCGCCCTTGCCCTCGGCCAGCGCCTTCTCGTAGACAGCCACCATCTCGTCGCTCACGGCCTCGAACCTTCGGTCCCAGCTCTCGGAGTCGAACCGCCAGTAGCCGACGACGTCGTACTGGTCGGCGGTCCAGCCATGGTCGGCGCGAAGATATTTGCGTACCTCGCGGGTGGCCCCGGCCTCCCCCGCGAACCAGCAGTAGCCGCGGCCGTCGAGATGGGTGTACGTGCGCACCAGATGAGGCAGACGGCTTGCGGCGTAACCGTTTCCGCTACCGATCGTGGTCGTCAGCGAGATGCCCGGTGGCATCTTCAGGTACTCGAGATCGGAGTCGTCGGCGACCTCGACGATCGCCGAGGCGTGGGTGCCGTCCGGCAGTTCCTCGAGGATTCGGGCCAGGGCGGGCAAGCCCGACAGGTCCGCGATCAGCAGCTGCCAGGCGGCATCGGGTTCGGGCCGGTACCAGCTGCGGGCGTGGTCGAGCACCACGCGGTCACCGACCGTCGCGCGGCGCGCCCACTCGGTGGCGACGCCCCGTTCGTGCAGCACCACGTCGCACGTCACCTGAGCCTTGCCCGGTCCACGGCGTCGGATGGTGTAGTTGCGGCCTTCGGGTGAGTCGTGAAAGTAGAGGCCGACGGCCTCGTCGCCGACCCCGGGCAGGCTCAAGTCGGCCAGGAGGGGGACGTCCAGGACCACGCGCCTCATCCGGGGCCCGACGTCGTCCACCATCGCGACGAAGCCCTCCACCACCGCTTGCATGTAGTGCAGGCTAACCTAATCATGTCCGCGGTCGCGAGCGCCGTACCCGGTTTCCGGACCATGACCGCCGGGTAAGCCCGCCCCATGGTCAAAGCATTTGGATACCGCGCCAATGGTGGAGTCGACGTCCAGGAATTCCTCGATCTCGACATGCCGACTCTTGGACCCGCCGAACTGCTGGTCGAGGTCCGGTCGGCTGGCGTCAACCCCGTCGACTGGAAGATCAGGTCGGGCATGCTGGGCGCCGCGAGTGAGGGCGACTTGCCCGCCGTGCTGGGCAGTGAGGTCTCCGGTGTGGTGCGCGGCGTCGGCAAGGATGTCGAGGGCTTTGCCGAGAACGACGAGGTGTTCGGTTCCGTCGCCACCGGTTCCGGCGCCTTCACCGAGTACACGCTGGTGACCGCGGCCGCCGCTGCTCGCAAACCACCGCAGGTGTCGTTCAACGATGCCGCTACTCTGCCCGTCGCTGCGGCGACCGCCTACGACGGGGTGACGCAGTTGGGACTGCAGGAGGGTCAGACGCTGCTGATCAACGGGGTCGGCGGCGGCGTCGGAGTGGCGGCCGCGCAGATCGCCAGGGATTTCGGCCTGAACGTCATTGGCACTGGCAGTGAGGACAAGCGCGCGCTGGTCGAGACGCTCGGTGCCACGCTGGTGGCCTCGGGAGACGGTGTGGCGGAACGGATCCGGCAGATCATGCCCGACGGGGTCGACGCGATACTCGACCTCGCCGGCGGGGAGGCCCTACGCGCAGTGGCCGATCTGGTCTCCGACAAGACGAAACTGATCAGCGCCGGCGACTTCTCGGTCGGTGAGCTCGGTGGTCATCCCATCGAGCGGGACCGCACCAGCCGAGTCTTGGAGATCGTCGCCCAGCTCGTCGCCGACGGCAAGCTCGACCCGCACGTGGAGGACGTCCGGCCGCTCGACGAGGCCGCCGACGCCGTCGCCGCCGTGGAGATCGGGCATGCTCGAGGCAAGGTCGTCATCGAGGTCAGCTGACGAGCTCGACCCGGACCCATCCACACCAGGAGTCTTCATCACCGAGCGCACCGTTCTGATCAGCGGGGCCGGCATCGCAGGACCGGTACTCGCCTACTGGCTCAAGCGATTCGGCTTCACGCCGACCATGGTCGAACGGTCTCCGGAGCTGCGCGACAGCGGACAGAACGTCGACGTCCGCGGCATCGGTCGCGAGGTGCTGCGCCGGATGGGCCTCGAGGACCGGGTGCGAGCCTCGGGTACCGGCGAGGTCGGTCTGCGCTTCGTCGACGACCGCGGCCGGTCGCTGGGCGAATTTCCCGTCGGCGACTCCGCAAGCGGTGACGGTCCGACGGCCGAGCTGGAGATTCTCCGCAGTCAGCTGTCGCGACTGCTCGTCGAGGAGGCCGGCGAGGTCGAATTCCTCTTCGGCGAGCGCATCGTGTCGGTCGAGCAGGACGAGGGCGGGGTGGACGTCACCTTCGCCGCGGCCGGCACCCGCCGCTTCGATCTCCTGATCGTGGCCGAGGGCATCCGGTCGACGACCCGCAACGCCGTCTTCGGCGCCGAACCGGACTACCGCGATCTCGGCTTCTACACCGCTTACTGCACCATCCCGAAGAGCGCCGACGACGATCGGTGGTGGCAGTGGTACACCACCACCGGCGGCCGCTCGGTTCAGCTGCGGCCCGACAACGTCGGCTCCACCCGCGCCTCCCTCAACTTCCGCAGTCCCCCAACGGGTCTGGACTACCAGAGCCGCGAGGACCAAGTCCAGGCCCTACGTGAGGTGTTCGCCGACGTCGGCTACGCGGCGCCGCGGATCCTCGACGCCCTGGCCGAGGATCCGTCGAGCCTGTATCTCGACAGGATCGCCCAGGTTCGGCTGCCGTCGTGGTCGACGGGTCGCGTCGCGGTCGTGGGCGACGCCGCCTACTGCGCAACCCCGGTCAGCGGCATGGGCACCAGCCTGGCCATCGCCGGTGCCTACCTGTTGGCAGGAGCCCTCGGCGCCACCACCGAACACGCCGAGGCCTTCGCGGCCTACGAACGCCATATGCGACCGTTCGTCGACGAGGCGCAGAAGCTCCCGCCGGGAGTGCCGGGGATCGCCAACCCGATGAGCCGACTGGGCGTCCGCGTCTTTCGTACGGCCGTGCGGGTGGTTGCCAGTGCGCCCGCTCGCGCCCTGACGTCGCGGCTGACGGCGTCATCGACGGACCGCGCGCCCACGTTGCCGGACTTCTAGCCGTCCCGACCGATTGAGTTCCCCTGCTTCACACAGTTTTTCGTCCGTTCATATCGGGGTGCATCCCGGGTGATCGCCAGCCGGGCAGGGTGATGAAGTCTTTGGCGACACTGATTCTCGGATCCCGATGTGGCGAGGCGCGGAGCTGAAAAGCAGATTGAAGGCGAGTTCTCGATTCATTGCTAGCCCGTCACGGTAGGGTCGAGCGCAGACCCGATCTCACGATCACTGAGCCGCTCGCCCGCCCTCGCATCTGCACAGATTTAGTAGGGCTGCGGCGACATCAAAACTGCCACTGATGGCCTCAGGCAAGCTCGATCTCTTCGGCAGCACCCTGACGGCGTTCGTGCAGACCATGCAGTGGTAGTCCAGTGCTTGGCAGTTGGCCCGCATCGGGGCAACGTCGCATTCGGCACGGCGGTGCTGCTGTAGCGTCCGGTGGGCCTCTGAGTGAATTGCCTGCGCCGAGCGAAACCTCCTGTGTCACTTCTGATTCAGGTGTCGCAGCGTAGCATTTCTTGTCAGTGGGTCGTACTAGTGTTCGAGTATGAGTTCGGCTCGGGTCATCGCGGCGGTTACCTCGCTGGTGGCCGCCGTCGCCGACCTCGCCGAGCTGGACTGCGACCAGTTCACCCACCGCGAATTGGTCGAACTGCTCGGTGAACTCGAGACCGCGGCCTGGCAGCTGCCGGTGGTGGGGCATCGGGTGATCGCCCGGCTGCAACGCGAAGCGTCCCCGACGGAACTGGGCGCGAAGTCGTTGGGCAGCGTGCTGACCCAACGGTTGCGGATCTCCGGCAAGGAAGCCCGACGCCGGCTCACCGAGGCCGAAGACCTCGGACCCCGCACCACGCTCAACGGTGAGGCGTTGGCCCCGAAGCTGGCACCTACTGCCGACGCCCAAGCCCGCGGAGCCCTCGGCCCCGAGCACGTGACGATCATCCGGTCCTTCCTCGACAAGCTTCCGGGCTGGGTGGATCCGGAGGTCAAGGAACTGTCCGAGAAGACGTTGGCGCACATCGGGTCCGGCACCGGCCCCGAGGAGTTGCGCCGCGCTGCGGACAAGCTCGCCGTCGCCATCGACCAGGACGGCCCCGAGCCCGACGACTCCGACCGCGACCGGAAACGATTCCTGCGATTGGGGCCGCAGCAGGCCGACGGGATGAGCCGGCTCACCGGGCTCCTGGGCCCCGAAGCCCGGGCCGTGATCGAACCGATCCTCGCCAAACTGGCCGCACCCGGAATGTGCAACCCCGCCGATCACGAACCCCGCACCTCCGGCACCCCGTCCCAAGAACAAATCGACGGCGATGACCGCAGCGTCGGGCAACGCCACCACGACGCACTCATCGCCATCGGACGCACTGTCCTGTCATCGGGGGAACTCGGGCAGCACAACGGCTTACCCGTCACCGTCATCGTGTCCACCACCCTGCAAGACCTCGAAGCCGGAGCCGGGTCCGGGGTCACCGGCGGCGGGTCACTGCTGCCCATGGCCGACCTGATCCGCATGGCCGCCCACGCCCACCACTACCTGGCGGTGTTCGACAAACACACCACCGAAGCGCTGTACCTCGGCCGCACCAAACGGTTGGCCTCGGCAGCCCAACGAATCGTGCTGCACGCCAGAGATCGCGGCTGCACCAAACCCGGCTGCACCGTCCCCGGATACGGCACCCAGGTCCACCACATGACCGGCTGGGCCCACAACGGACAGACCGACATCGACGAGGTCACCTTCGCCTGCGGCGGAGACAACCGCCTCGCCGAGAACGGCTGGACCGTCGCACTCGTCGACGGCGTGGTGCAGTGGATCCCACCCCCGCAACTCGACGTCGGCCAAACCCGAATCAACTACCTCCACCACCCCGAGCGACTCCTCGCCGAACCGGGGGACGAGAGCGCGGCGTAACCGCCTGGTGCCCAGCCAATCTCGACTGGCCCTACAGCGAGAAGTGGTCCTCGATGATGCCCAGCCACACCTGGGCCGAGTCGATCGCGACCTTCTCGCTGATGAACGCGTGCTGGGTTCCGGTGTAGACGTCGCGGAACGCGCGCTCGAGCCGACTGCCCTCGCGGATCGAACTGGTGCCCGCCGCTAGGTGGGCCCACTGCGCGCACTCCCGGGCGACATCGGTCGCGTAGACGGCCGCGATCCGCATGTCGACCCGTAGCGTCGGGGTCAGGTCGTCCCCCGCGGCCACCGCCGCCTCGGCGGTACCGAAGGCGTCGAGCACCAGGAGACGTGCAGCGCGCCACGCGGCGACGTGATGCGCGAGGTCCTTCTGAAAGGTGGGTCGGCTTGCGAGCGAGGCCATATCGCTCATCCGGTACTTCGCGGCCGCCAGCTCGGTGACGTCGTCGAGCATGCTCTTGGCGACGCCGAGCGCCCAAGCGGCGTGGCCGGCCGCGGTCACCGGCATCATTCCCATCCGCCCAGCCGGGGACGTCCCGCGCAGCGGCGAGGTGGTGAACAGCCGGAACGTCCGGCGCTCGGGCACGAAGACGTCGGTCACTTCGTAGTCGTAGGAACCGGTTCCCTTCAGCCCCTGCACGTTCCACCCGTCGGTGAAGGTCACCTCGGCGCGCGGCAGCACGGCGATCATCAGTTCCGGGATGCCCTCACTGATCCAGCGCATTTCGCCGGCCTCGATCGGGAGGAAGCCGGCGGCGACGTACTGCGAGTGCCCGGTGCCGGACCCGAAGCTCCACGACCCGCTCAGCCGGTATCCGCCGTCGACCACGATGCCCTGACCGTTGGGCGCGAACTGCCCGCCCATCGTGACGCGATTGCCGTTGGCGGTGAACACCTCCGCGAAGCCGTCCTCGGGAAGGTAGGACGCGGCGGCGAACGACGACGGCAGGTTCGCAATCCCGGTCCACCCAAACGAGCCGTCCTGCCAAGCCATTTCGATCCACGTCTCGATCATCTCGGCGAACGATGGTTCGACGCCCCCGGCCACCACCGGGTTGAACGCCGTCATCAACCCACTGGTCCACATCGCGTCGACGACGGGCTCCGACATCGTGCGCAGGCGTTCGGACTCGGCGGCCTCGCTGCGGACCAGCTCACGCAGCCCGCGGGCCGCCAGCACGAGATCGTCGTCCACCTGCATCTGCATGGTCATGTCCGCACGCTACCGCCGCCAGCCGGACGAGTAGACAGTTTTGGACGACTGTTCACCGCCTAGGTGAGTGCGGCCACCATGCCTCGGTGCAGAACGCGGTCGCCGACGACTCCGTCGTGATCGGCCTTGTGCAGCACGCAGCGGTTGTCCCACATGACGACGTCACCGGGCGACCAGGAATGCCGGTAGACGTTCTCCTCACGCGTGGAGTGCTCGAACAGATAGGCCACGGTCTCCGCCGCGTCTGCCGGCGACATTCCGCTGACCTCGGCGCAGCGCTCGGGCGTCGACATGTACAGGGCCGTCCTGCCCGACACCGGATGCACCTGGAAGATCGGGTGCGACGCCGCGGATTCCTGTTGCCCGTCCGGTGTCACCCCCGTGACGACGTGCTTGATGGTGCGCCCCTCGAGGAGCGTGCGAACGCGTGCCGGCAGCGTCGAGTACGCGGCGTACTGGTTGGTGAACAGCGTCTGGCCGCCGCGCTCGGGAACCGATACCGCACGCAACGCGGTGTACGCCGGCGGGTGTGGGATGTAACTGGTGTCGGTGTGAAAAGTCGACCTGGGTGGGCGGGTCCGACCGACGTTGGTGACGACGTTGAGCTCGGGTCGGCCGGGCACGGGGGTCTCCCCGACGGTGAACACCGTCTCCCCAAACCTGCGCACGAAATGCAGGAACCCCTCGTCGTCGACGTTCTGGCGGGGCATGACCACCACGCCGTGATCGGCCAGCGCCTCCCGCAGATCCTCGATCTGGCGGTCGTCCAGGTCGTCGATCTTGGCGTCGGTGACCCTGACGCCGATCGGCGTCAGCGCAGTGAAGACAGGCACGGGGCCCCCTCCTCGTCGAGTTCGGACAGGGTGGTCGCGAACAACTCCGCGACGCCGACGCCCGCGGCGGCCGCCATCACGGCGATCACACTGGTCGGTGCGAACGAGCAATAGGGTCCGGCCTCGAGGAACCACGGGTTCCCGTCCGGGTCGATGCGGAAGTCGAACAGGCTGTAGTGGCGGCATCCCATCGCGACGTGACAGGCGCGGGCCGCCGCCCACACCCGTTCAGTGATCGGATCGTCCTGCGGCACGATCCAGGCGCGGGTCGGATCCTTTGCGACGAGGTACAGATCGCCGCCAGCGGAGCGGTCGAGCTTGTCGTCGCCGAGACGCACCGGCTTGGCCGCGCTCACCGCATACTCCTCCAGCGGCAGACACACCAGCTCGCCGCCCCGAACCACGATGCCGCACCGCACTTCTCGACCAAGCTCGACATAGGACTCGACCAGCGCGGCGCGGCCGTGCGAGCACGCGAGCTCCACCGCCGCATCCAACTGTGCCATCTCGCGGACCAGCGTCACCCCGGCCGAGTTGTCGGCGTCGACCGGCTTGACCACGACCGGCAGCGCCAGCGACGGCGACATCCCGGCGGTGACGACCTCACCGGCCGGAACCGCGACGCCGGCGGCCGCGACGATCGCCCGCGCCTTCGCCTTGTCGGCGGCGATCGCCATCACCTCGGGTGAGTTGCCGAGGTAGGGGATCTTCAGCACGTCGAACAGCGCGCGATAGGCGGTCATGCCGGGGAGACAAAACATTTGGGGAATCACCACGTCGACCGGCGCGGAGTGCAAGTGCCCAATGGCCTCGGCCAGCGTCATCGGGGCGGCCGAGGCCAACGACTCGGCGGCCAGGTCGTCGGTGAAGCGCCAGGACCCGTCCGGCGACACGTAGGCGACTCGCTGGTCATACCGGTCGTCCTCGGCAAGCGCGTCGAGGCACGCCCCGGCGTACAGGCGGGACAGGTCGGCGTGAAACTCGTCGACCGGGGAGCCGACGAGCTGCAGAACCGTACGCCTCATTCAGTCACCCCCGGGTTCGACGAGCTTGCCGATGTTGAAGTCGATGCGGCTCCAGCCGCGCCGGGCCCATAGGTTGGCCAGCAGCAGGGACGGGATCTGCAGATGGTGAACCAGTAGGTACGGCAACGGATCCCACCACGCGAAGATGGCATCCTTGCCACCCAAGATGGTCGCGAGCCGGGCCGCCCGATTGGGCTGGGTGAGCAGCCGCCACACCTCGTGGTAGATCCAGTACGTGGGCCGGGCTCCGGGCAGCGGCGTGATCACGGGGTGACCCTCGTCGAGATACGCGGCGGCGACCTCGGGATGGTCGTAGAACATCGTGATGGCCGAATGGGTGCGCGGGTTGCACTCGATCGCGTAGGCGTGCCCGTCGGCGGCTTCGATGAAGTCGAAGGAGGCTTGGCCGGTGATGTCGAGCGCCGAGGTGAACCTCTCCACCCACGAACGGATCTCGGGCTTGTCGACGTCGGCATAGTTGATCTGGAACGCCGAGGACTCGCAGCAGCCGTACACCTGCAGACGACCGTTTCGGACGGTGCCGTGAGTGCAGTACTCCTGACCCTCGACGAATTCCTGCAGGATCCACGGGTCGTCGAGGGAGATGGGCAGTGAGCGCGCGAAGGCCGCGTTGCGATCGGGGGTCTGCGCCGAGAGTGGGGTGAGATCCATCCGGCCGACCGGGTTGTACGCGATTCGCTTCAGGATGTAGGTGCGGCCGGGCGGAAAGTCGAAATCCACCACCTGTTGCGGGTCGGTGATGCGATGGAAGTCGGGTACTCGCAGGCCCAACGACCCTGCGGTGAGCGAGAATTCGGTCTTGTCGTCGAGCATCCGAACGGTCGCCGCGTCGACGTGCACGACGTCGCAGAAGTCGCGAATCAACTCGCCGGCCTTGGCGTCGGGCAGGCTGCCCGCCGGGCTCGACACGGGGACGAACACGTCGACGCGTTCGAGCACGGCAACGTCTCGAAGCGCCTCCGCGTAACCCTCGGCCGTCGGCTCGGGCACGCAGTGGAACGCGTCGACGGCTCGGGAGAATCGATGCCCGGTGAAGCGGTACTTCGCTGACTCTACGAGCACCACGCGATGTCCGGCCGAGTGGAACGACCTCGCCAGCTGAAGCGCCTTGGTCATCTTGCCGCCGCTGATCAACACCGTCTTGCGCACGCCGTCGGTGCTTTGCGCCAAGGGATTTCGCCGACCGACCAGGAGTGCGACGGCGGTGAGGGCAAGGTCGACCGGAAGGGTGAGCAGCAACGCACCGAAGGTGACCGCGGTTCGACCGGCGTTGGCAGCCCTCAGGCCCGGGGGCGCGGCCCCGGTGGGAGTAGCGGCGTCGAGCAACTCCGTCACGGAACCCGCCGGATGAGGGTCAGTCCGTCCCGCAGCGGTATCAACACCTGCTCGACCCGCGAATCGTAGGTCAAGGCGGCATTGAAGCTCGCGATCGCCGCCCCGTTTGCGGTCAGTTCGGTGTCGCCGTACGGCTGGCCCTGCATCAGGGTGTTGTCGACGGCGATGACGGCGCGCGGTGCGAGCAGGTCTCCGGCGAGGAGGAACTCGACGTAGTCCAGGTAACCCGCCTTGTCCGCGTCGACGAAGACGAAGTCGAACGGCTCCACCTCGCTCGAGGCCGCCAACCGGCGTAGCGACTCGATGGCGGGCCCCACCTCGACCGAGATCTTCCGTCCGGCCGGTGAGCCGTCGAAGCACTCTTCGGCGAATCTGGCGACGTCCGGGTCGATCTCGCAGGCGACCACTACGCCGTCCTCCGGTAGCGCCTCGGCCATCGCCAGTGCCGAGTACCCGGTGAACATGCCGATCTCCAGCACGCGCCGCGCGTCGGCGAGATGCACCAGGAACTTGAGCACCTGGCCCTCGACGTGACCCGAGAGCATCTCCTGCTCCAGTCTGCCGCCGCCCGCTTCCGGTGCGCCCCAGTCGGTTCCGCGAGTCCTGCGGGCCAGGTCGGTCAGTGCCGGCGACTCCGGGCTGCTGCACTGGTCGAGGTAGGGGTCCAGTCCAGCGGCCAGATCACGGGCACGCTGAAGGCGTTGCAGCACCGCCGCGTCCACCGCACCGCCTCCCGCGAGCTGACGACACACCTCGCTCAGCTCCTGAGCCAAGATGGTCGACGGCGTGACCGGCCGCGCCAACGGCGCGCGGGCGTCGTCGAGCACGGCAGCGTCGTTCACGACTCGTCGCGCGGGTCGGCCAGGGTGAACACGTCGACTCCCTCACCACCCCGCGGGTAGTCGAGGCAGATCTTCTTGTGCAGCGTCAGCGTGTCGGCCAGTTCCGCGACGGTGAGGTCGTTGAGGAAGCTGCACTTGCCGATCGGAGTCGGAATCGCCGCCCGCAGCAGGCCGTCGCGAGTCTTCAGGATCGACGCCGTCGCTTGCTCCAGCAGTTCCGGTGTCAAGTACTTGCTGTCGAGCGACAACCCCAGGGCGCTCATCACGCCGAGCACCCGGTCGCGATCCTCGACCGACAAGTGGCCACGCTGTTCGGCCAGGGTGGTCGACAGTGCCATGTCGACGTTGATGGCATGGCCATGGAAGAACGGCACCGGCGGAGTGAGTTCCAGTGTCGGACTCCAGGTGTGGCCGAACGCGATGACGCGGTCGAGATCGATTTCGTGGAGGTTGGGGGCCTCGAGTTCGAGCATCGTGGCGATCGCCTGGTGGGTCAGCCGGTCGGCGGCTTCGCGCAATTCGGCGGTGCCGTCGAGATACCCGAAGCGGGTGGCGAGAAGTTCCGGCCCGTACTGCTCGAGCAGACCGAAGATCTCGGCGTTGCCGACCACGGCGATCTTGATCAGTTCGGCCATGCCGTTGCGGACCTGATCCTCGGGCAGCGTCTTGAGGAACGAGAAGTCCAGCAGGACCTTCTGCGACGCGTGGTAGGCGCCGAGACGATTCTTGTGCTTGCCGTAGTTGACCGCGACCTTGATCGACACACTGGCGTCGATCAGGCCGATCAGCGTCGTCGGAATCCGGATGTACGGAGTGTTCCGCCGGTAGCTGGCACAGGCGAAGCCGGCAACGTCGGTCGTCAGTCCGCCACCGACCACCAATACGGGTTCGGTTCGGACCAGCCCGAATTCATCGAAGCGACCGACGATGGTCTCGAAGGTCTCCAGCGACTTGGCCGTCTCCCGAATCTGGACGGGCACGACGGTCAGGGCGATGTCGTAGTGGTCGAAGTACGTCTGGATCGCGTCACCGTAGATCTCGTGGACCGACTCGTCGACGACCATCAATGCGCGGCCGTACTGACGATAGCTGTCTGCCAACTCGGAATTGTCGATGGCGAATACACCGTCGACGTAGACCAGGTCGTACTCGATCTTCTCGTAGCCCTTGACGTGAAAGGTCCTGTCGCTCACGGTCACCGTGGCTTGCATGTTGCTCATCGCGTTACTCCGTGTCGGGGGGTGGTGGGTGGGCTCAGGACCGCGAATCGGGGGCGGTCAGGCCGAGGATCTTGGTGGCGTCGAGGGACTCGACGGTCTCGGTGGCCGAGCTGAAGTCCCCGCCCGAGGTGTTCTCGTTGGGGAAGGCGATGCAGCTGATGCCCGCGGCAGTGGCCGCACTGACCCCGCCGACGTTGTCCTCGATTGCCACCGCGTCACCGGCATCGGCGCCGAGGGTCTTGAGGGCGTATTCGTACACCTCGGCGTCCGGCTTGGGGCTCGACACCGAGTCGCGGTTGACGATCAGGTCGAACATCTCGGCGCTGATGTGGGGCTTGAGCGCCGAGAGCAGCGCGTCGATGTTGCCCTGCGAGGTGGTGGTGACGAAGCCGAGTCCGTGGCCGCTGCGCTTGGCCTCCTCGACGACGTCGACCACACCGGGCCGGGGCGAGATCGACGACGAGGAGAGCAGGTCCTGGAAGATCTCCGACTTCTTGGCGTGGACGGCGGCGGCGTCCACGTCGGCTCCGCGCGAGGCGGCGTACTGCTCGATGCGCTGTGCACCTCCGTTGGAGCCCAGCATCGACCGGTAGTCCTCACGCGACCACTCCCAGTCGAGGTTGAACGCCTCGAAGGCGTCGTTGAAGGCCTGACGCTGCAACTCGGAGGTGTCGGCGAGGGTGCTGATGGAGCCGAAGAGGATCGTTGACATGGGTTCCCTTACCTGTCGAAGTGGGTCGACACGGCGCCGTCACGTGGCTCCGGCCGTCGAAATCACAGATTCCCAGTACACTACTGATCTAAACGTTCAATAGTGGAAGACCAAGCCAATACTGGATTGGGAGTGCATCAGTTAACTTCTCGTTCAGGTCCGTCGATTTCGGCGGCCAAAGACACAGAGAAAGTGACGGACTCCGATGGCACCCGGCGAGGGCACCAAAGCAGGCGACACGGGCGAGGACGCCCGGGTGTCGCGCACGCGTGCCGACGTCGCGCGAGCCGCGCTCGAGGTCCTGACCACCGACGGGTCTGATGCGGTGACCCATGCGCGGGTGGCCGAGGTCGCCGGGTACTCCAAGACCACGCTCTACACCCATTGGCCCGCGCGGGTGGACCTCATCGCGATGGCGATCGAGAGCCTCGGCGACATGCCCCACCACGAGCGCACCGGCGTCCTACGCGACGACCTGATCGGCGAGCTCCACGTCTTTCGGGCGGGCGTGCTGGAGATGCGACTGGACCGCGTGCTGTCCGGCATGGCGGAGTGGGCGTCGGAGGAGCAGATGGCGCGCATCCGGCAGCGGGTCAACACCGACGGTCAGCACCAGATGTACGAGATCCTCGGCGAGCTGTTCTCGGGCCCCGCGCTGGACGCCGCGGTCTCGATGCTGACCGGCGTCGTCGCCTGCCCGGCCATCATGTTCGGCAGCGTGCCCGACGACGCGGTCATCGAGGCGGCGGTCGACGTCGTGCTGAACGGTCACTCTCGCACGCAGACCTGACCTCGCCCGGCTATTCGGGCGGTTCGGGAGGAGTCGGATCCGACGGCGGCGCCTTGCCGAGCCACTCCTTGAGACGGACGAGTTGACTCAGGATGAGGCCCGCTCCCAGGAGCAGTGCGATCGAGATGACGATGACGACGGTCAACGGGCCCTCCTAGACTTCACCCCAGCCTAGGCATCGAGAGCCTCGACGACGGCGGAAACGCCCGCGTCAGAACTCTGGCCGGTCCCTCGACACCCGCAGCGGTTCCGCGCCGTGGATGGCCGCGCGGATGGAGCTCTCGATCGAGCTGTCGGACACGAACAGCATCTCGTCGCCGGCCTCGAGCACCTCCTCAGGCGTCGGCACGATCACGCGCCCGGCGCGGACCAGCGTCACCATCGCGGTGTTGGCGGGCAAGTTCAATTCTCCGACGCGCTGCCCGACGAGCGGATTGTCTTCGGGCAGAGTTAGTTTCGCCAGATCTGCCCGGCCCTCCCGAAGTCCCATCAACCGCACCAGGTGCCCGACGTCGATGGCGCCCTCCACGCCGGCCACCATTGCGCCCGGTGTCGAGACGGCCACGTCGATCCCCCAGGCCTGGGTGAACAACCACTCGTTGCGAATTTCGTTGATGCGAGCCACGACGCGCGGTACGCCGAACTCGGACTTGGCCAGCAACCCGACCACCAGATTGGCCTTGTCGTCACCCGTCGCCGCGATGAGGACGTCGCAGGTCTCGGCACCGGCCTCCTCCAGCGTCGACACCTCGCACGCGTCGGCGAACAACCAGTCGGCGTCGGGCACCACGTGCGGCTCGAACTTGCGACGTTCGCGTTCGATGAGCAGGACCTTGTGCCCGTTGTCGAGCAATTCTTGCGCGACCGAACGGCCGACGTTGCCCGCGCCGGCGATCCCAATGCGTGTCTTTCGGTCCGCCACCCGTCCATCTTCGTGCATCGCGGGCCTCGGCGTCGTCAGCACGGACGACGACCGGCCGTCCTGCTGAAATACTGGCCGTCCACCCCACGTCCGAACGGAACGTCTTGAGCCTGCACGAGCTGTACCTGGCCTTGTTGATCGGCGGCTTCGTGCTGCTCGCCAGCATCGTCGGAACCAGGGTCGCCACGCGGGTCGGCTTCCCCAGCCTGCTGCTGTTCCTGTTGGTCGGTGTGGCGATCGGCGAGGACGGCTTGGGCCTGCAGTTCGACGACGTCGAGCTGGCCCGCAACGTCGGCACCGCAGCCCTGGCCGTCATCCTGGTCGAGGGCGGCCTGACGACGCGCTTCGCCGACATCCGCAAGGTCATCGCGCCCGCGGGTGCGCTGGCCACCCTCGGCGTGGTCATCAGCATGGTGGTCACCGCCGCCGGAGCGCACCTTCTGCTCCGAACCGATTGGCAGCTCTCGCTCCTGCTCGGCGCCATCGTGTCCTCGACAGACGCCGCCGCGGTGTTCTCCGTGCTGCGAGTACTGCCGCTGCCTCGCCGCGTCGCCGGCCTGCTCGAGGCCGAGTCCGGCTTCAACGACGCGCCCGCCGTGATCTTCGTGCTGATGTTCAGCGCCGTGCCCTTCGTGTTCGAACCGGAGAGCGCCGTCGCCGACCTGGTGTACGAGTTGCTGGCCGGCTCGGCGATCGGGTTGGGCTTCGGCTACCTCGGGGCGCTGCTGCTGCGCCGCGTCGCCCTGCCGGCGTCCGGGCTGTACCCCATCGGGACGTTCGGGATCGGCATCGTGGCCTTCGCGGCGGCGGGCACAGTGCACGCCTCCGGCTTCATCGCCGCGTACCTCGCCGCGGTGGTGCTGGCCAACTCCGGGTTGCCGCACCGTTCGGCCACCCGGTCCTTCGCCGAGGGCCTCGGCTGGCTGGCGCAGATCGGCCTCTTCGTCCTCCTCGGGCTGCTGGTCGACCCCAGCGAACTCGCCGCCGACCTCGTGCCGGCGATCGTCGTCGGCCTGGTACTGCTGCTCGTCGCGCGGCCGCTGTCGGTGGTGGGCTCGCTGGCCGGCTTCAACGTCCCGTTTCGCGAGAAGGTGTTCCTGTCCTGGGCGGGTCTGCGCGGTGCGGTGCCGATCGTCCTGGCCACGTTTCCGATCGTGGCCGGGGTGCCCGACAGTGACCGGCTGCTGAACATCGTGTTCGTCCTGGTGCTGGTCTTCACCCTGGTGCAGGGGCCCAGCCTGCGGCCACTGGCACACGCGCTGCGGCTGATCCCACGCGACTCCCCGCGCGAGATCTACGTCGAGTCCGCGCCGCTGGACGTGCTCGAGGCCGAACTGCTGACGCTGACGGTGCGGCCGACCTCCCGGCTGCACGACGTCACCGTGCTCGAGTTGCGGCTGCCCGATCCCAGCGTCATCACCCTGATCATCAGGAACGGCCACACCTTCGTCCCGCTGCCCGACACCCGCATCGAAGCCGGTGACGAACTGCTGATCGTCACCACGACCAAGACGCGTGCCTCAGCCGAGCGCCGGCTCCGCGCGGTCAGTCGCCGGGGCAAGCTCGCCTACTGGTTCGACGAGTACGGCGAGCCGGACTGACGGCGCGCCGACTCTGCGACCAGTGCGCCAAAGTGCCAAAGTGCGAGAAGCCACCACGATGACCGCAGAGTGGCGCCGCGCGAATCGAACCGGCCGATGCGGCGTTGCACCGGACATGATCACCAGACGTCAATTCTCCATGCTGGCCGGCCTGACGACGGCCGGGACCGCCGTGGCGGCATGCGCGAGTCCGCCGACCCCAACACCGGCCGGACACAAGACCTTTCGGAGCTTCAGCCAGATCGACGCCGGCCTGCTGAACGTCGGATACGCCGAGGACGGCCCCGCCGACGGCCCGCCCGTGATCCTGCTGCACGGTTGGCCCTACGACGTGCACAGCTACGTCGACGTCGCGCCGCTGCTGGCCGCCCGCGGCTTCCGCGTCATCGTCCCGTTCCTCCGAGGCTTCGGCAGCACCAGGTTCCGTTCGGACGCGACGTTCCGCAACGGCCAACAGGCCGCCGTCGCCGAGGACGTGATCGCGCTGATGGATGCGCTCGCCATCCCCAAAGCCGTTGTCGCGGGCTTCGACTGGGGTGCGCGATCGGCCAACGTGGTCGCAGCTCTGTGGCCGCAGCGGTGCCGCGCGCTGGTGTCGGTGAGCGGGTACCTCGTCGTCGACCTGGTGGCCAACCGCGCGCCCCTGCCGCCGCGGGCCGAGTACGGCTGGTGGTACCAGTACTACTTCGCCACGGCCCGAGGTGAGGCGGGCTATCGCCAGAACACCCACGACTTCAACAAGCTGATCTGGACCAACGCCTCCCCGACGTGGGCCTTCGACGACGCCACCTATGACCGCAGCGCCGAGTCCTTCACCAATCCCGACCACGTGGACGTCGTCATCCACAACTACCGGTGGCGCCAGGGTCTGGCTCCCGGGGAGCCTCGATACGACGACCTGGAGCGCCGCCTCGCCGTCAAGCCGGCGATCACCGTGCCGGCGATCACGATCTCCAGCGACTTCGACGGGCCCGCGAAGGACGGGGCCGCCTATCGGCATCTGTTCACCGGCAGGTACGAGCACCGCGTCCTCGACGGCATCGGGCACGACGTGCCGCAGGAGGCGCCCCGCCAGTTCGCCGACGCCGTGATCGCGGTGGCCGGCTGGAGTTAGGCCGCGTGGTGGTCCGCGTCGGCCCGAAGAGCGGCGCGCAGCTGCCGGCGGGCTCGATGCAATCGGGACATGACCGTGCCCAACGGAATTCGCTGCAGATCGGCGATCTCCTGGTAGGGCAGCTGACCTACGTAGGCGTGGTAGACGACGGTCTGCAACGCCTCGGGCAGAGCGTGGAGCGCGCGCACCAACTGCCCGTTGGGAAGCAGTCGTAGGGCTCGTGCCTCCGCGGAGGGCGCGGTGTGATGGCGTCCGCTCTCCGCCATCAGCTGGGCGTCGGTGATCTCGTCGGTGAGCGTCTCCCTGGGTCGGCGCTGTGAACGGCGGTGCCCGCTGATCCAGGTGTTCACCATGATGCGGAACATCCAGGCCCGAAGATTCGAACCGGGCTGAAAGGAGTCGAACCCCGCCCACGCCCGAATGTAGGTCTCCTGCACCAGATCCTCCGCGTCGTGGGCGTTGGCGGTGTACCGGCGGGCGGCACGGCTGAGCTCGTCGCGCAGCCCGAGCGCGTCGCGCTCGAAACGACTGGCCCGCGACGGATCGGGTTCGGTGTCGGTGGTCATGCCGTCATCAGACCGTCGCCGCGGCATCAAGTCCAACGATCGTTTTCGATGGCAGTCATCGTCGTTCGCGATGACCAAGGTGAATGCGGTCGTGGGTTCCTGCGTTGGACCGCGTAGGCAACGATTCGAGAGGAGCACCCATGTCGATACTGTCCTGGCGGCCCGTGGCCGACGTACTGGCCCGCGCGTTCGCGGCAGGCGTCGACCCGGCCCCCAAGCCGGGCGTCCGCTTCCCCGAGATCGAGGGGCGCACAACGGTCGTCGCGATCCCCACTCGATACGGAGACGTCGCCGCGACGGTCTATCGCCCACCACGGTCGACGGCGCGTCCGGCGGTGTACGTGAACGTGCACGGCGGCGGCTTCGTCGTCGGCCACCGCGAGCAGGACGACCCGTGGTGCCGGTACCTCGCCGCCCACGCCGACGTCGTGGTCGTCAACACCGACTACGCGCTCGCACCCCGGCGACGGTTCCCCGCACCGGCCGAGCAGATCTACGACGTCCTGCAGTGGGCCTCGTCGGCCGACCGCGACTGGGACGGTGCCCGGTTGTGCGTCGGCGGTCAGAGCGCGGGCGGAAACCTCGCCGCCGCCGCGGCGCGCCTCGCGCTGGAACGGGGCGGGCCGGCCATCGCCCTGCAGGTGCTGCACTACGCGCCGCTGGACCTCGTCACCCCGGGTAGAGCGAAGCGCACGCCGCTGGGTTCGCGCGCCGTACTGCGGCCCTGGATGAGCGAGGTCTTCGACACCGCCTACGTCCCCGACGTCGAGCGCCGGCGGGATCGGTTGGCGTCGCCGGCCTGGGGCACCAACGGGGCCGACTTGCACGGCATCGCGCCGGCGCTGGTGGTCACCGCCGAGTACGACCGGCTTCGCGACGAAGGCGCCTCGTACGCAGCCGATCTCGACGCGGTTGGATCGCTCGCGGAGCACCACGACGTGGCCGGGGTCGACCATGGCTACAACATCATGAGCGACGCCACCGACGTCACCGCGCGGATGTACGACTTGATCGCCGGTCACGTCAGACGCCGAACGTCGATGTCGGGCACCGATCGAGAAGCGTGAGTCGCATCTACGTCGGTGATAACTTCGTCGGGATGGAACTGCGGCAGCTCGAGTACTTCGTCGCGGTGGCCGACGAGCTGAGCTTCACCCGGGCCGCAGCCCGGGTGCACGTCGTGCAGTCCGCGTTGTCGACCTCGATCAAGAAGCTCGAAGACGAGCTGGCGGTCGAGCTGTTCGACCGGTCCCGCCAGCAGATCCGCCTGACCCCGGCCGGCGAGCGACTTCGCGAGCACGCCCGGCACCTGATCCGTTCCGCGCGCCTGGCCAAGGATTCTCTCAGCGACCTTCGCGGCCACCTGACGGGGACGGTCGACTTCGGGTCGCTGGTCACCTTCGGCAGATTGGACGTCGCGCGGGTGCTCGGCCAGTTCCACGAGGCACACCCCTTCGTCCGAATCAGTTTGCGGCTCAGCCAATCCGGCTCGTCTGCCTATCTGTCGTCGATCGCCGACGGGACTCTCGACCTGGCGCTGGTGTCGGCACCCCATCGCGGCCAACCCGGGGTGGACATGCACGTGATCGCCGAGGAGCCCATGGTGTTCGTCTGCCGCGCCGATCATCGGCTCGCCGGTGCGGGGCGAGTCCCAATCGCCGATCTCGACACCGAGGACCTCGTCGGCTTCCCGGTGGGGTTCGGCATCCGACGGATGATCGACGCCGCGTTCGCCGCCGCGGGCACCTCGAGTCGAACGCCCTACGAGGTGCCTGCCGACTTCACCGTCGCCGCAGCGCTCGTCCGCAACGGTCTCGGCACGACGTTCATGCCGGCCAGCGAGGCCACGCGCTTCACCGACCTCACTTCCGTCGAGCTGACCGTGCCCATGATCTGGCAGATCCATTTGGCCACCCCGCAGCCGCAGCACACCAGCCCGGCGGCGGCCATGCTGGCGACTATGTTGCGCGAGGCAGGCTCGCGTCTCGAGTGAGCGCTACTTGCCCGGCAGCGTCGCCGCCAGGCGCGGGCAGAAGTCGTGATCCTGCAACTCTTCTCCCGCGGCCTCGTTGCCCGTCGCGACGTCGGCCCGATCGGTGAGAACCACGAAACCCGGCCGCCCGGTCGCGTCTTCGGAGCCCACCACCACCAGGGTGCGGGAGGCCATGTCCTCGCGCGCACCGGCCACGCCGTCGGCGAGCAGCCGGAACGGATCGGCCTGAAGATCCCGGCCGACGACCGACATCGCGTCGTACCGGTGACCCGCCAGCTCTACGGGGAACGGCGCCCACGACGGACCCACCGCGCTGCCGTACCGGGTCAGCGCGTCGTGCACGTCGGGGCGTACGCAGTCGACGTGGATGTGCAGCTGATCCTGCGACCGCGCGTAGGCGGAGTTGATCGCCAGACTCATCCACTGCCGCGGGATCTCGGCACCAGCGCGTTGGTCGACGAAGGACTTGGCCCGCCAGGCCGCGGCGAAGTAGTTCGGCGCCGTGGGGGCCAGGATGGCGGGATCGTCTATGCCAGAGGACCGTTCGGTGGGGATCAGCAGGAACTGCGTATCGCCGACGAGGTCCTTGAGCACCGCGGAGCCCGCCCCGAGGTCGACCTGGGCGCACGGTGCGGGGTCGTCGTGCGCGACCTGGTTCGGCACGCACTGTCCACCCACGATGTTCCAGAGCGCGCTGGGGTCTGCGTGCGCCGTTCCCGAGGTCGCCAACGCGACGACGAGTGACACCACCACCATCAGACCGGATCGCACGCCTGCGATCCTGTCAGACGACCGTCGCGGTGTCTGATTGGCCTGGGCCGACGGGGGGTACTTCCTGGCCCATGACCACGGCCAAGGACTTGCACGGAGATCCGCACGTCGAGCGGTACCTCGAGACCAACGGTGAAGACGGCTACCACTGGCGCAACGGCACCAAGATCTTGATCCTGTTCACCAAGGGCCGCAAGTCCGGCGAGGAGCGCACCCACGCGCTCATCTTCGAGGACTGGAACGACGCGCACTTGGTCGTCGCATCCAAGGGTGGCACCGACGCACCGCCGGCCTGGTTCCTCAACCTGCAGGCCGATCCGTCCGCCGAGATCCAGATCAAGGGAGATCGCTTCCCGGTGCGTGCGCGCGTGGCCACCGACGAGGAGAAGCCCGAGATGTGGGCGAAGATGACCGCCGCCTGGCCGGATTACGACGACTACCAGAGCAAGACCGACCGGGTGATCCCGGTGGTGGTGCTCGAGCGGGCCTGACTCAGGTCACGGCCTCACGGCGCGAGAGGTTCTCCTCGACCTCCTGCTGCCACACGCCATAGGCGTGGGTGGTGTCGACCTCGAGTTCGAAGCGGTCGACCATGTCGTCGGTGACGTCGGCGGCGTCGACGTAGAACTGCTCGTACCACCGCCGGTGCTGGTACACCGCGCCGTCCTCCTCCGTCAGCAGGGGGTTGTCGATGCGCGTCTTGTGCTTCCACACCTCGACGTCGTCGAGGAAGCCCTCACCGAAGTTCTTGCTCAACGTCGCGGCAAGCCGGGCGGCCTTGTCCTCGGGCAGGCCGTCGATCTTCTGCACGGCCACGCCGTACTGCAGGACGAAGGAGTTCTGCGTCACCGGGTAGTGGCAGTTGATCAGCGCCACCTCGAGGGTGAAGTTCGGGGCGACGTCGTTGTGCAGCCAGTTGATCATGTAGGCGGGTCCGAAGTAGGTGGCCTCTGACCTGAGATTCGTTCCCTCCCAAAGACTGTCGTAGTTGTCCGTGGTGTCCGGGCGCGCCTTGGACTCCATGAACTGGCTGGCGGTCTGACCCTCGATCACGTTCTTGAAGTAGGTCGGATAGGCGCGGTGAATGTAGAAGAAGTGGGCCATGTCGACGTTGTTGTCGACGATCTCCCGGCAGTGCGAGCCCTCGATGAAGATCGTGTTCCACTCCCATGGTGACCACCTTCCCTCGTCGTAGCCCTCGATGGTCGGCGGCGTCAGATCGGCGGGCGGTGTCGAGCCCTCCGGGTCGTGCCACACCAGGAGTTGGCCGTTAACCTCCTGGCACAGCCACTTTCGGGTGCGCGCGAGCCGTGGCGTGCGGCGGGCGTAGGGCACCTCGACGCATCGCCCGGTCGAGCCCTGCCAGCGCCAGTCGTGAAAGGGACACGCCACCGTGTCGCCCTTGACGGTTCCCGTCGACAGATCGCCGCCCATGTGTCGGCAGTAGCCGTCGAGCGCGTGGATCTGGCCGTCGCCGTCGGCGAAGACGACCAGACGGGTGCCGAACGCGTCGACTCCGTGCGGGGCACCGTCGCGGAACGACTCCGCCAGGCCGAGGCAGTGCCATCCCCGGGCGAACCGCGTCATGGGCCTGCCCGCGTCGATCTCGCGAATGTGCTCAGCAGCGGTCATGGTGAATCCCTTCGAGGGCCGGCCGACACCGCCGAGTTAAGCACATCCGCTTAATTGGTGTCGAGGAACGCCTAGGATCAGCACGTGGATCGAGGAACCCGGTCGAAGGACGCGCTGCTCGACGCCGCCGAGCGGCTCATCGCCGAGCACGGCTTCGAGGTGCCGCTGCGTGACATCGCCAAGGCCGCCGGCCAGCGCAACAACTCGGCGGTCAACTACCACTTCCGCAGCAGGCAGGATCTCGTCGACGCCGTGGTGGCCCGCCGTTTGCTGCCCATGGAGCGGGAGCGGGAACGCATGCTCGGTGAGCTCGACGCCGACGCCGGCGCGCACGCACTGATGCGGGTGCTCGTCCTGCCACTGCTGGACCTCCAGAGCACCCACTACGCCCGCTTCCTGCAAGCGGTCGGCCCCCGGTTACGCACGGAGCCAATGGATTCCGCCGAGACCGCCTGGCCGCGCGTGCTCGACGCGCTGTCGCACGCGGTGCCCGGTGACGACCGCAGGACTCGTCACCGCCGCGTCGCCGCGGTCGCCACGGCGATGTTCGCCCTGGCCGCGGAGCACGAGCGGGCGGCGCAGGAGGGCGGCACCGATCCCGGCGACTCCGAGGAGATCGTGCACATGCTGGTGGCCATGCTGACGGCCACCGTCCCCAGGCTGGTGTGACGTTAGGCTGCGACGATGACTCAGGAGCCGTTGGTCCCGGATGACTTCGAGGTGCCACGCGTGCTTCAGTCCGCCCGGTTCCGCCTCGAACCGCTTGGCCCGCAACACAACGCCGTCGACCTGTCGGCCTGGACGAGCAGCATCGAGCACATTCAGGCCACCCCGGGGTTCCAGGGTTGGGGCTGGCCACCGGACGGCGGGCTCTCGGCCGAGGCCAACCTGGTCGACCTCGTCCGCCACGCCGACGAATTCGAACGGCGGGTGGCGTTCGCCTACACCGTGCTGCGACCCGACGACGACGACGTGATCGGTTGCCTGTATCTCGATCCCGGCCCTCGGGCGGGCAGCGTGGCCGTGCGGTCATGGGTTCGCGTCGACGAGGCCGACCTCGATCCCGTGCTCAGAGGCGTAGTGCGCCAATGGTTGACCGACGTTTGGCCGTTCGACGACGTGGTCTACGCCGGCTGACGGACTAGACGGCGGGATTCAGGATCACCTTCACGCACTCCGGACTGCGGGCCGCCACCGCGGCGTAGGCCTCGGCTGCATCCGTCAACGGGAAGCGGTGGGTGAAGATGCCGTCGGTCCGCAGCGACCCACTGGTCACCAGCGGGAGCAGGTCGACCCACGTCTGCTGGATGGGGGCGGTGGTCATGCGCAACGTGAGGTTTCGAACGAGAGCCATCAGGATGGGCAGCGGGTAGGGGTCGAGGTCGTGCACGCCGAGGACCGACACCGCGCCGTCGGCGCGCACGCACGCCAGCGCGTCGTCCAGGGTGGCGTTCAGCGCGACGGTGTCGACGACGCTGTCGGCGCCGCGGCCGCCGGTGTGCTCGAGCACCGCCGCGACGGTCGGACCCTCCAGTGCCGTGGCTCCGGAGTCCACCGCCAGCGCCCGGCGGCCCGCGACGGGGTCGGCGGCCAGAACGGTACCGGCGCCCTGGGCGAACGCCGCACGCACCGCGCAGAGTCCGACGGCGCCGAGGCCGATGACGACGACCGTGCCACCCGGCGGGATGTCGGCCTTCTTCGCCCCGATCCAGCCGGTCGACAGATTGTCGGTCAGCAACAGTGCGGCCTCGTCGTCGACGCCGTCGGGAATCGGCATGAGCTGAAAGTTGGCGTTGGGCACCGCAACTGCGGTGGCCTGGCCCCCACCGAGCACGCCGGAACCGAAGATCTGCATGCCCAGCACGCACGTGACCGGGTTGCCGGTGGCACACCCGGCACACTTTCCGCAGCCGGTGACCGAGGCCGCGAGCACGCGGTCGCCGACGCGCACGTTCGACACCTCCGGCCCGACGTCGGTGACGGTGCCGATGAACTCGTGCCCGACAGCCACCCCGTCGCCGACGGGCAGATCGCCGTCGTAGAAGTGCAGATCGGATCCGCAGATCGCCGTCGACTCGACCGCGACCACCGCACCGTCGGCTCCCGGGGGGACCGGGTCGGGGGCGTCGCGGACCTCGACGGACCCGGGACCGGTGATGACGACGTTGCGCATCGGGCAGACGCTACCGCCGGGCTGGCATCCTGCGGCTGGTAACGGCAGACCCTCCCACCCGGCGTCGCACCGTCGTAACGTCGATGCCATGAAGCACATCGAGCTCGCAGACTTGGACGTCGGACGCATCGGCCTGGGTGCCATGGGCATGTCGGCCGCCTACACCGGGGCCGGCACCGACGACGCGGAGTCCATCCGCACCATCGAGCGGGCCCTCGACCTCGGCGTCACCCTCGTCGACACCGCCGAGATCTACGGCCCCTACGTCAACGAGGAACTGGTGGGACGGGCCATCAAGGGTCGGCGCGACGAGGTCGTGCTCGCCACCAAGTTCGGCATGGTCTCGCACGCGGGCTCGGGCCCCGGCCACCTCGACAGCAGCCCCGCGAACATCCGCACTGCCGTGGAGGGCTCGTTGCGACGGCTCGACACCGACCGCATCGATCTGTACTACCAGCATCGCGTCGACCCGTCCACGCCCATCGAGGACACCGTCGGCGCACTCGCAGAGCTGGTGTTCGAGGGCAAGATTCGCCACATCGGGCTGTCCGAGGCCGGCGTCGACAACATCCGTCGCGCGCACGCCGTCCACCCGATCACCGCACTGCAGTCGGAGTACTCGCTGTGGACCCGTGACGCCGAACCCGACGTCCTGCCACTGCTGCGCGAACTGGGGATCGGGTTCGTCGCCTACTCGCCGCTGGGGCGCGGCTTCCTCACCGGACAGATCACCTCGACTGCCGACTTCGACGACCACGACAGCCGCAAGACCAACCCCCGCTTCCAGGGCGAGAACTTCGAACGAAACCTGCGGGCAGTGAGTGAGGTGGAGGCGATCGCCACCGTGGTGGGCGCCACCCCGGCTCAGGTCGCCCTGGCCTGGCTGCTGGCCCAGGGCGACGACATCGCCCCGATCCCGGGCACCAAGCGAGTGTCCCGGCTCGAGGAGAACGTCGCGGCCGACGGCGTCGACCTGACCCCCGAGCAGGTGCGCAAGCTGACCCAGGTGTCACCCGCGGCGGGCGAGCACCACGACGAGGCGCAGATGAAGTGGATCGACCGCTGAGTCACCGCTCCGTAGGCTGGGCAGGGTGAGCGCAGCACAGTCGACTACGGTCCTCCACGACAGCCGGTTCGCTCGCGACGTGCCGGAGATGGCGCTGGCCTGGCAGGCCGCGGTGGCTCCCGAACCCAAGCTGCTGGCCCTCAACGAACCGCTCGCCGCCGAATTGGGGTTTGACGCGGCCTGGCTGCAAAGCGCCGCCGGGCTGCGACTCCTGGTCGGCGCCGAGGTTCCCGACGGCGTGACTCCGGTGGCGCAGGCCTACTCCGGGCACCAATTCGGCGGGTACACACCACGTTTGGGCGACGGCCGCGCGCTGTTGCTCGGCGAGGTCGGCACCGCCGACGACCCCCGTCGTGACTTGCACCTCAAGGGTTCCGGACGCACCCCGTTCGCCCGCGGCGGTGACGGGCTGGCCGCAGTCGGGCCAATGCTCAGGGAGTACGTCGTCAGCGAGTCGATGCACGCACTCGGCATACCGACCACGCGGGCTCTGGCCGTCGTGGCGACCGGTGCGCCGGTGTGGCGTGAGACGGAGTTGCCCGGGGCCGTCCTGGCCCGGGTCGCGAGCAGCCATCTGCGCGTCGGCAGTTTCCAGTACGCGGCCGCGACCGGGGACGTCGACCTTGTCCGTCGGCTCGTCGACCACGCCATCGCACGGCACTACCCCACCGCCGCCCAGGCCGAGCTGCCAGCGCTGGCTCTGTTCGACGCGGTGGTCGCCGCACAGGCCGCACTGGTGGCGCGGTGGATGCTCGTCGGCTTCATCCACGGCGTGATGAACACCGACAACATGACGATCTCCGGGGAGACGATCGACTACGGGCCGTGCGCCTTCCTCGACGCCTACGACCCGGCAACGGTGTACAGCTCCATCGACCACGCGGGCCGCTACGCCTATGCCAACCAGCCCGTCGTCGCGCAGTGGAACCTGGCTCGCTTCGCCGAGACCCTTCTGCCGTTGATCTCCGAGGATCAAGCGCGCGCCGTGGAGAAGGCGACGGCGTCGCTCCGTGGGTTCACCACCGCCTACGACGCGGCGTGGGCGTCGGGCATGCGGGCCAAGCTCGGTCTGCCCGCTCACGTCGGCGACGCGGAGGTGACCACCGTGTCCCAGGATCTGCTGGCGCAACTGGCCCAGAGTCGCGTCGACTACACCTCGTTCTTTCGCCACCTCGGAACTGCCGCGCGGGGTGACGCAGAGCCCGCCCGAGGCCTGTTCCTGGATCTCACGGCCGTCGACTCGTGGTTGTCCACCTGGCGCGCCCTCGGTCCCGACGCCGACGCCATGGACCGGGTCAACCCGGTGTACATCCCGCGAAACCACCTCGTCGAGGAGACGCTGACCGCGGCCACCTCCGGTGACCTCGACCCTCTGAACCGGCTTCTCGCGGCGACCACGGCACCGTTCGACGAACGTCCGAACCTCGAGCGGTACGCCGAACCCGCACCCGACGACTTCGGGCCCTACCAAACGTTCTGCGGCACCTGACGGTTCGACGTTGCGAAGATCACGCTGATTTGGCGGGTTTGCATCCACGAAGATTAGGCAAACTAGCAAGCATGATCATGCGCGCACTCACCCCGGTCCTCGGTGCGGTGGCGGCGATGACGTGGGCCTTGGTGAGCGGCGCCGCTCCCGGTGCGTCCGCCGAACCGCTGCCTGACATCTCCACCCCCGGATGCCCCGACGTGGACCTCGTCTTCGCGCGCGGCACCGGCGAACCCGCTGGCCTCGGGTTCGTGGGCGACGCGTTCGCCGACTCGCTGCGGAACGAGTTGGGCGGCAGGTCACTCGACGTGTATGCGGTGCAGTATCCCGCGACCATTGACTTCCCGAGGGCCGTGGACGGCATCAACGACGCCGCCGCCCACATCCAAGCCACCGTGGCGAACTGCCCCAAGACCAAGATCGTGCTCGGCGGGTTCTCGCAGGGCGCCGCCGTGGCGGGGTTCGTCACCGCCGACGTGGTGCCGCCGGGCGCCGCAGACTCCGGCGTCACCGGCCCACTGCCGCCCGCCGTGGCCGACCACGTCGCGGCGGTGGCCCTGTTCGGCAAGCCGTCGCCGCGCTTCATGAACTTCGTCAACCAGCCCGACATCGTCATCGGCCCCAAGTACGTCGGCAAGACCCTCGACTCGTGCGTCCCGGGGGATCCGATCTGCTCCGACGGCGGCGACTTCGGACTTCACAACCAGTACGTCGCGGACGGCAGGGTCGACCAGGCCGCCGACTACGTCGTCGGCAAGCTCGGCTATCCCGTGCCTGCTGCGCCGCCGCCCCCGCCGGCCGACGCGCCGTTGCCACCGGAGCCTGCACCCATACCCCCACCGCCGCCCGCGGCCTGAACCGTCAGCGCCGGACCAGCACGAGAGCCGACATCAGCTGCCAACCGATGATGGTGTAGACGCTGGCCCGTTCCCACACCGCGCCGGGCAGAAGCACAGTCGAGGTGGTCACCGCACCGACGGCGAGCACCAGGAAGGCGAGCAAGCCCAGCGTGGCGAGCCCGACGGATGTCCTTCCATACCAGGGTGTCTCGCTCACGCGACCATGACCGGCGAGGATGGCTGCATTGCCGCCGACGATGGCCACCGTCGCGGCCGTCACGTGGACCCACGCGATCCCGGCACCGCCGCTGGGCACCAGCGCGACGACGACGTTGCCGACGGCGTTGGCCGCGGCGCACGCCACGAATTTCCACGCGCCGCGAGCGCGACCGGCGCGCGTCAAGGTCAGTGCTGCCGCGAGGAACAGGGTGCCCTGCGCCGCGAAGGCCGTGTTCATCACGGCGCTCAGCGGCGAATCGGGCCTTCCGAGGTCGCTGATGAAGTTCACCGCGTAGCGGTATCCGGGACGGGCGGCGGCAGCGATCGCCTCGAATCCCAGGTACACGAGTCCCGCGACCAGCCAGCAGGCCGCCGCGACTCTCGCCGTCACGGTGAAACCCCAAGGGCGACGGTCAGTTCCAGGATGACCCTGGGGTCGTCGAGCCGGTCTCCGTAGAGCTCGCGGAGTTGCGTCATGCGGTAGCGCACCGTTTGCGCGTGGACGAACAGGTCGGCGGCCACCGCGTCGCGCTGACCCCGGTGCAGCAGCCAGGAGCGAAGCGTCTCGGCCAGCTTCTCCGCGGTGTTGGGCCGCAAGTCCGCCAGCGGCGCCAGCGTCTTTCGCCGAAGGTCGGCGACGGCTTCGGCATCGGCGGTCAACACCAACTCGACGAGGTGTTCCTCGGTGTCGACGACATCGCCGTCGACTGCCAGCTGCCGGGCCCGCAGCGCCCGACGGTAAGACGACTCGACTCGTGCCCACGGCCGCGCCGGACCCACCAGCGCCCGTCGGCCCTGCAACGCCGATCGCAGCTGCCCGCGGTGCCGCCCGTCGAGGTCGGGCACCAGCAGCACTGCAAGGGATTCCGCGGCGTCGACTCCCGGCAGGTCCTCACTCAACTGCAACGTCGACTGGCCGAACCGGGCGGCCAGCCCCCGGGTCTGCGCCTCGGCCACGAGGATCGCGGTCAACGTCTCCGGCGGTTGCCAGTCCGCCTTCGCGGCGCTGGCCTTCACCGTCTCGAGTGCCTCGCCGGCCAGAAGGTGTTTGGTGAGTCGGTCGAGGTACCGCTGGCGGACCCGCCCCGTGGTCGCCAATTCGTCGGTGTGTCCGGCGACGCTGGAGGCCGAGAGCTCGTCGATGAACGCGAACACCAGCTCGGCGAAGCGGGCGACGGTCACGGCGTCCAGCCCGGCAGCCACGCCCGTGGAGGACAATTCCCGCCACGCCACCCGCGCGCCGACGCGATAGGCCGACAGCAGGGCGTCCATCGTCCGGCCTTGCCTGGCCTCGCCGCGCCCCAGCTCGTAGGCGCCGTCGAGCGCGGGTGTCAGCGTCGTCCGCGGATCGGAGTCGACCGATCGCACGGCCAGCCGAAGGAAGGCGCCGAGCGCCAGCTGCACGGCGTTCTCGATGGTCTGGCCCATGCGGCCGCTGAAGGCACGCGCATAGCTGGGCACCTCGACCGTCACGGCGGTCACGGTGTTCTCGGCCATCCGGGGCAGCACGGCCCGCAGCGCCTCGGCGACGTCCTCGGACAGGTCGAGACCGGTGAAGCGGACGGCAGATTCGGACAACACTATTCCTTGCGAACAAATTCGTAGCGGCTATTCACACCTGACATCCAAGACTTTATACCTATACGTCAGTCAGAGTGGAAACATGACGACGACAGCACCTCGACCGACCACCGTCGGCGCGCTGCGGGCCAGGGTCATCAAGTTCGCCGAACGTGTGACCACGCCCCTGGTGCCGGCCGACTACCTCGACGTCATCGACCCCTTGCGCTCCAGCGCCGACCTCCGCGGCCGCATCGTCGCGATCAATCCCGAGACCCGCGACGCCGTCTCCGTGGTGATCAAGCCTGGCCGCGGGTGGCGCGGCCACACCCCCGGTCAGTACGTCCGCATCGGCGTCGACGTCGACGGCATCCGCCAGTGGCGGGCCTACTCGCTGACCTGCACCGCAGGTGAGGACACCATCGCGGTCACCGTCAAGGCCATCCCGGGCGGGAAGGTGAGCAATCATCTCGTCCGCCGGGCCACCGTCGGCACTATCGTCCAACTCGACCAGGCTGCAGGCGAATTCACCCTCGGTGACCGCCCGCTGTCGAAGATCCTGTTCCTCACCGCGGGCAGCGGCGTCACCCCGGTGATGGGGATGCTGCGCAACCTCGACACTGCGGACCCCAACCGTCCGGACGTGGTCGTCGTGCACTCCGCACCCACCGCCGCCGACGTCATCTTCGGCGGCGAACTGCGCATGATGGCCCGTGAGGGGCGAATCCGCCTGGTGGAGAAGCACACCGACACCGACGGCATGCTCGACGTCGCCGAGCTCGACTCGCTGGTCGACGACCTCGCCGACCGGCAGACGTGGGCATGCGGCCCGGCCGGGATGCTCGACGCCCTCGAGACGCGCTTCACGGCCGACGGCATGGCCGACCGGCTGCACACCGAACGCTTTCGGCCCACCGTCATCACCGCGGGCGAGGGCGGCGAGGTCACCTTCTCCACCTCGGGCACGGTCGTCGAGGCCACCGGGGCCCAGACACTGCTCGACGCCGGCGAAGCCGCCGGGGTCCTGATGCCCTCGGGCTGCCGGATGGGCGTCTGCTTCGGCTGCGTGGTCCCGCTGCGCCAAGGCGCCGTCCGCGACCTCCGCACCGGCGACCTCACCACCGCCTCCCCCGGCGACAACGTCCAGATCCAGACCTGCGTCTCCGCCGCCGCGGGTCCGTGCGACATCGAACTCTGACGAGGAGATCCCACATGACCATCACGCAGACCGTCACCACCAACCCCGCCGCCCACCTCATCGCCGAGGACGTCGAGAACCTCGGCCGCGAACTCGACGCCATCCGTGAGCAGGTCGTCGCCAGCCGCGGCGAACGCGACGCCGCCTACATCCGCAAGGTCATCGACGGCCAGCGCAAGCTCGAACTCGGCAGCCGCGCCGTGCTGCTGTTCTCGCTGTTCCCGCCCGCGTGGTTCGTCGGAACCGTCGGTCTGTCGATCTCCAAGATCGTCGAGAACATGGAGATCGGCCACAACGTCATGCACGGTCAGTGGGACTGGATGCGCGACAACAAGATTCACTCCACCACCTGGGAGTGGGACAACGCCTCCCCCGCCGAGATGTGGAAGCACAGCCACAACGAGGTGCACCACACCTACACCAATGTCCGCGGCAAGGACCACGACCTCGGCTACGGCATCATGCGCGTCGACGAGAACCAGAAGTGGGTGCCGTTCTACCTCGCGCAGCCCCTGTGGAACTTCATCAACGCCTGCGTCTTCGAGTACGGCATCGCCGCCTACGACCTGCAGATCGGCAAGTACCTCAAGGGCCGGACCGACAAGGCGGAGTTCCAGGCCCGCGGCAAGCGGGTGCTCGCCAAGATCCGCAAGCAAGCCACCCGCGACTACGTTCTGCACCCCCTGCTGTCCGGCCCGTCCGCGGTGAGCACGCTGACCGCGAACCTGACGGCGAACCTGGTCCGCAACCTGTGGACGCACTCGGTCATCATGTGCGGTCATTTCCCCGAGGGCGTGCAGACCTTCGAGAAGAACTCGATCGACGGTGAGACCCGCGGCGAGTGGTATCTGCGCCAGATGCTGGGTTCGGCCAACATCTCGGGAAGTCGGTTGATGCACTTCATGAGTGGCAACCTGTCCTTCCAGATCGAGCACCATCTGTTCCCCGATCTGCCCAGTAACCGGTATGCCGAGATCGCCCCGAAGATCCAGGAACTCTTCGAGCGCTATGGCCTGACGTACACCACCGGCTCGCTGCCCCGCCAGGTCGGCTCGGCCTGGAAGCAGATCGTCAAGCTGTCGCTGCCCAACGACTTCAAGCTCACCGACGTGCTGCGTCGCCGGCGGCCCGCCCCCGCCGTCCGGCCCGAGCCCGACCTCCGCGCCGCCTAGGAGCGAAATCAAGAAAAAGATTGTGAGCACTCGCAATCTTAGCTAGTGTCGCCCCATGCCCTTTGACGTGATCGTGCGAAACGGCCTGTGGTTCGACGGCACGGGCGCGGCCCCGCGCGTGAAGGACCTCGGCATCCGCGGCGGCGTCGTCGCCGCGGTGTCCGACGATCCACTCGACGCCAGCGGCTGTCCCGACGTGGTCGAGGCGGACGGCAAGTGGGTTCTGCCCGGGTTCATCGACGTGCACACCCATTACGACGCCGAGGTGCTCTTGGACCCGGGTCTGCGGGAATCCGTCCGGCACGGCGTGACCACCGTGCTGCTGGGCAACTGCTCACTGTCGGCCGTCTACGCCAGCAACGAGGACGCGGCCGATCTGTTCAGCCGCGTCGAGGCGGTCCCGCGCGAATACGTGCTGGGCGCGCTGACCGACAAGAAGACGTGGACGACCGCGGCGGAGTACGTGCAAGCGCTCGAGGCCCTGCCGCTGGGCCCAAACGTGAGCTCGCTGATCGGACACTCGGACCTACGTACCTCGGTGCTCGGCCTCGGCCGTGCCACCGACGACGCGACGCGGCCGACGGCGGCCGAGTTGCACGCCATGACGACCAAACTCGGCGAGGCACTCGACGCCGGTCTGCTCGGCATGTCCGGCATGGACTCGGCGATCGACAAGCTCGACGGTGACCGCTACCGATCCCGCGGGCTGCCCTCGACGTTCGCGACTTGGCGTGAGCGCCGCGCGCTCATCGACGTACTTCGCAAGCGGCGCAGGATGTTACAGAGCGCCCCGGACGTGGCGCGGCCGTGGACTGCGCTGCTGTTCTTCCTGTCCAGCAGCCGAATGCTCGGCCGCCGCGACGGCGTGCGGATGAGCCTGCTGGTCTCCGCCGACTCGAAGGCCGCACCCGGCGCAGTTGGCGTCTTCGGCCGCGGCACCCGGCTGCTGAATCGGCTCCTCGACGCCAGCGTGCGGTTCCAGCATCTGCCCGTACCGTTCGAGCTGTACTCCGACGGTATCGACCTGCCGGTGTTCGAGGAGTTCGGCGCCGGCACCGCGGCGCTGCACCTGCGCGACCAACTCGAACGCAACGAGCTACTGGCCGACCTCGAGTACCGCCGTGAGTTTCGTCGAGAGTTCGACCGCAAGAAACTCGGTCCGACGCTGTGGCACCGCGACTTTCACGATGCCGTCATCGTGGAGTGCCCCGACGAGACGTTGATCGGCAAGAGCTTCGGGCGGATCGCCGACGAGCGCGGGCTGCATCCCCTGGACGCCTTCCTCGACGTGCTCGTCGACAACGGAGAGCGCAACGTCCGCTGGACGACGACGGTCGCCAACCACCGCCAGCGCCAACTCGACAAGCTCGCCACCGAGCCGACGGTGCACATGGGCTTCTCGGACGCCGGCGCGCACCTGCGCAACATGGCGTTCTACAACTACGCGCTCCGGTTGCTCAAGCGTGCGCTCGTCGCCGACCGGGCGGGCCGTCCCTTCATGACCATCGAACACGCCGTGCATCGGCTGACCGGCGAGGTCGCCGACTGGTTCGGCCTGGACGCCGGCCGCCTCCGCGAGGGCGACGCCGCCAACTTCGTCGTCGTCGACCCGGCCGGCCTCGACGACTCCGTCGACGGGTATCACGAAGCGCCCGTGGCGTTCTACGGCGGCCTGCGCCGCATGGTCAACCGCAACGACACCGCCGTCCTGGCCACCGCCGTCAACGGTCACGTGGTCTACCGCAGCGGCGAGTTCTGCGAGGGCTACGGCCAGACCGCCGCGACCGGTCGCTTCCTGCGGGCCGCGAACGCGGCCCGCCCCGCCGTCGCCGCCGTGTCCGCCTGACGTGGCAAGGACCCAACAGGAGCGCCGCGAGGAGACCGTCGCGCGCTTGCTCGACGCGAGCATCGCCACGATCGTCGACGTCGGCTACGCCCGAGCCTCGGCGGCGGTGATCACCAAGCGCGCCGGGCTGTCCGGCGGAGCACTGTTCCGCCACTTCGACACCATGGGCGACTTCATGGCGGCGACCGCCCGCGAGGTGATGCGTCGCCAACTCGACGCGTTCGCCAAGCTCGTCGCCGAAATCCCGGTGAGCCGACCCGCGCTCGAGGGCGTGCTCCACGCGATGCGCGAGGTCACCGGAAACGACACCAACGTGGTGATGTACGAACTCCTGATCGCGGCGCGCACCGACGAAAGACTCAGCGGCACACTGCAGGAAGTGCTCGAGGAATACAGCTCCCGGATCTTCGACACCGCGCGCACACTGCCCACCGCCGACCAGTACCCGGAGGATGCGCTGGCCGCGGTGGTGGCGCTGCTGACGAACTCCTTCGACGGCGCGGCGATCGTGCGGCACGTCCTGCCCCAACCGGACATCGAGGCGGGCCGCATTCCGCTGCTGCTGTCACTGTTCACCCCCGAACCGACGAGGACCGATGACTGACCGTATTCACGAGTTCGCCAACGACGGCCTGACCTTCACGGTCGACGACGAGGGGCCGCTCGACGGCGCGGTCGTCGTGCTCCTGCACGGATTCCCCCAGACCTCCACGTCGTGGCGAGCGGTCTGCGAACGACTTCATGCCAGGGGCTACCGCACGCTGACGTTCGACCAGCGCGGGTACGCGCCGACCGCGCGACCGCGCGGGCGCCGGGCCTACCGGATGAGCCGACTCGTCTCCGACGTCGCGGCCCTGATCGGCGCGACGGGCGGACCGGTTCACCTGGTCGGCCACGACTGGGGTGCCGGCGTCGCCTGGTCGACGGCGGCCGCACGGCCCGACCTGGTGCGCACGCTGACGGCGGTCTCGGTGCCTCACCCCAGGGCCTTCCTCGGTTCGATGCTCATCAGCAGTCAGATCCTGCGGTCGTACTACATCGGGCTGTTCCAGCTGCCCTGGCTGCCCGAATTCGCCTGTCGCCGTCCAGCTCTGCTGGCCCGGATGCTCGGCGGCACCGGGATGACACCGGAGCAGATCGCCACGGTGCGCACCGAGATCGTCGACGGCGGGGCACTGACGACGAGCCTGAACTGGTATCGCGCGATGCCTCTGGCAGGTCCCCGATACCTCCGGACCGTCAGCATGCCCACGACCTATGTGTGGACCACCGGTGACACCGCACTCGGCAGACGAGGCGCCACGATGTGCGCGCGCCACGTCTCGGGCCCCTACCGCCTCGAGGTCGCCGACGGCTCCCACTGGATGCCGGAGGAACAGCCGGACCTATTGACAGACCTGATCGTCGACCGCGTCTCGGGATGACCGGACTCGTGTAACCGTCGTGTTACGTCCATGTTGCCGATACAGTGTCCTCATGGACGACAGGTCGGTGTTCTCAGAGGTCGCGGCGTTGCGGGCCGACACGGCGCGGGCCGTTCTCTCGCCCACCGCACTGGAGGTCCACGTCCGGGTGGTCGACCACCTCGCCCGCACCACGCGGGCCAACTTCGTGAGCGACGAGAGCCTCGACACGCTGGCGCACGGCCGGGTGAGCACGATGGCGGCGATCGAACTGTCGCTGGCCGGGTGGTGGCGCCGACTCGACGGCGGTTACGTGATCGCCGACCAAGAGCTCATCGACGCGCTGTCCCGACCGACGCGGCGACGAGTCGGCGCGACGTGCCGGCGCCTGTGGCGATTCCTCAACAGCGAGTCGGTCATACCGCTGTAGCTCAGCCGGCCCCCAGGCGGAGTCAGGCGTAGGCCGCACCCGACGGCAGATTCGCGGGTTGCCCGATTCCCTTGCCCACCAGCTCGATCCAGGCACGAAGCCCGTCGACGACGCCGCGGCCCGCAGCCGTCGTCGCGCCCTGCCGTTTCTCCAAGAGTTCGACGACACGTAGGCATCGCGCCACCTCGGCGGCCCTCTCGGTGTCGGGGACCGCCCACAGCCGGTCTTCCGGCCAGCGGCTGTAGAAGGCCGCCGACTCGTTCAGCAGGATCACCAATTCGGGGGTGGACCGACGAAGCAGACGTCGCGCCGTCCGGACGGCACCGCCGGCGGCCATCAGGGCCAAGACCGCGGCGACGGTGAACACCCAGCCGCCAACCCCGACCTGACTCATCGGCACCGATGACTGCATGACCGGAGTTTACTGCCAGACGACCACGTCATGGCCCCCTTTCCTCGATCGAGTGCGGTGGCCGATTCGGTCGCGGTCCGACGACAGGGTAGAAAGCAACCATGGCTGACGCGGATGTGATGAAGATGTTCACCCTCGAGGGCAAGGTTGCCATCGTCACCGGCGCCTCGTCGGGTCTCGGCGTCGCCTTCGCCCAAGCGTGCGCGCAGGCCGGAGCCGACGTCGTGCTGGCGGCCCGGCGCGTCGACAAGCTCGGTGCGACAGCCGATCTGGTGTCCGCTGCGGGCAGGCGGTCGCTCACCGTGCAGACCGACGTCGTCGACCCGGATCAGTGTCAGAACATGGTCGACCGCGCGATGGAGGAATTCGGCCGCATCGACGTGCTGGTCAACAACGCCGGGATCGGCACCGCGGTACCGGCCACCCGCGAGACGCCCGAGGAGTTCCGCGCCGTCGTCGACGTCAATCTGCACGGCTCCTACTGGGCGGCTCAGGCATGCGCCAGGGTCTTGCAACCGGGCAGTTCGATCGTCAACATCTCCAGCATCCTGGGGTTGACCACCGCCGGACTCCCCCAGGCCGCCTACAGCGCGAGCAAGGCGGCCATCGTCGGACTGACTCGAGACTTGGCTCAGCAGTGGGGATCTCGTAAGGGCATCCGGGTCAACGCGATCGCGCCGGGTTTCTTCAAGTCGGAGATGACCGACCAGTACAAGCCGGACTACCTCGAGTCGCTGAGCACGAGATTCATCCTTCCGCGGATGGGCGATCCCGCCGAGTTGGCCGCGACGCTGGTGTGGCTGGCCTCACCGGCGGCCGGCTACGTCACCGGGCAGACGATTGCCGTCGACGGTGGGGTCACCATCACCTAGACCGACTTCTCGAGCTGATCGCACACGCAGTCCACGTTGGCCTGCATGTCGCGCTCCCACTCCTGCAGTCGCCGGGCGACGATCCTGGCCTCGAGGTCGGGCTTGGCGTCGATGGCGAAGGAGAGCCCCGACCGGCCCGGTCCCATCCGAGCCCATTGGCGGACCAGAACGCCGTCACTGGTCGGTTCGACCTCGAATCCCCACGTCGCCGTCGGACCCTCCGGTCCCATCGCCTGCCAGACCCATCGCCTGCCCTCGTCCACCTCGACCACCTCGCATTCGGTCTGCCAGGAGCCCAGCGCGGCGTTCTCGTTCGTGCCGCGGAAGCGCGCGCCCAGCGCGACCCGTGTGACGTCGCCCAGCCACTCGACGGCCCGCAGTTCCGACGAGCAGCGCGCGGGCAGCCCGATGTCGGTGATCGCCTCCCACGCCGCCGACCGGTCGCACCGGATGCGCCGGGTCACCTCCACCGTGGGCTGGTCGCGGTAGCGCATGTCACGAAGCCTGCCATAGTGCAGGGGACGCATCGCCGTGTTCCGGTGGCAGGAGGTGGCAGTGAAGATCGGAGCCATGGTCGAACCGCGCGAGCCCGGCGCGGCCGAGTTCGCGATCGCCGCCGAACGCATCGGGGTCGCGTCCCTGTGGGTGCCCGAGGTGTGGGGCTACGACGCCCTCACCGGGCTCGCGTTCCTGGCCGCCAAGACCACCCGCATTGGCTTGGGAACCTTTGTCGTACAACTCGGTTCGCGTAGTCCCGCCCTGCTCGCGACGTCGGCGCTGAGCCTGCAGGAGCTCTCCGGCGGCAGGTTCGTCCTCGGCGTCGGCACGTCCGGGCCCAGGGTGATGGAGGGGTGGCACGGCGTGCGGTTCCGCAAACCCGTTCAGGCCACCCGCGAGACCATCGAGATCATCCGCACCGTGAGCCGCGGCGAGCGCCTCGAGCACGCCGGCGAGATCTATCCGCTGCCCCTGCCGGGACAGCGCGGGCGGCGCGCTGAGACCGCTGGTGCGGCCCGATCACGTGCCGATCTACGTGGCTTCGATGGGACCGAGGAATCTCCGGCTCACCGGCGAGGTGGCCGACGGTTGGCTGGGCAACGCCTTCATCCCCGAGACGGCCGAGGTGTTCCTGGGTCCGCTGCGCGAGGGCGCCGAGAGCGCGGGTCGCTCGCTGGCCGACCTCGACCTCGTCGCGCCCGTCGCGGTCGAGTTCACCGCCACCCGGGCCGACGGTGAGGCCGCCGCTCGCAGACATGCCGAAGGGTACGCCTTCACGATCGGCGCGATGGGGTCCTCCACTACCGACGGCACCGGCGGGGTCAACTTCTACAACGACGCGTTCGGCCGCCTCGGGTACGCCGCCGAGGTCGGGACCGTCGCCCGACTCTGGCAGGGCGGCCAGCGAGACGAGGCGCGTGCCGCGGTGCCACTCGACCTCGGACGGCTCACCAACCTGCTGGGCACCGACGACGAGATCGCCGAGCGGATGCAGCGTCATCACCAGGTCGGCGTCACCACTCTGCTGGCGAAACTGGACGGCGACCACGGGGCACGGCTGACGACGCTGGAACGGCTCGTCGCCATCGCGGCCGAGATTACCCCCCTAGGGGTGTAGTGAAGCAGCCCTAGGGAGGGTGAACTGGTGTCAGCGTCGGGCACTCGCCCGACCTCCCGGTAACGGGCACCCCGCGGGGCGCCAATCGGAAAGGCTCACACCATGCTCGGACTCATCGTCAGCATCATCGTCGTCGGACTCATCGCGGGAGCGGTTGCCCGACTTCTCATCCCAGGCAAGCAGAGCATGTCGGTCGTCATGACCATCGCGCTCGGCATCGTCGGGTCGTTCGTCGGCGGCTTCCTCGGCTACCTGCTCTTCGGCAAGGACGCCGAGCACGGCTTCCTGCAGCCCTCGGGCATCATCGGATCCATCATCGGCGCGGTCATCGTGATCCTGATCTGGAGCCGGGTCGGCCGACGCAGCAGCACCACCCGCACCCGCTAGCCGACCGTGACGGCAATCGGCCCCGGTGACGAGTCACCGGGGCCGATCGTCGTCGCACTCGAGCTAGGCCGCTACCATCTTGTCGTTCTGCATCTCGCGTAGCGCGGTCCGCAGGCCACGCCGGCGGCCCGTCGCCGGGTCGATCCCGAACGTGTCGCGCATCCCGCCGCGGATGCGGAACTTCAACTCCGAGTTGGTCTCCGGGGCGTCGTCCGGGGTGCCCTTCAGGAACCTGTTGGGCAGAGCCAACTTCAGGATGGTCCAGAACGACTGACCGTACTGTCGCAGCAGCGGACCCGTGGTGTAGGGCAGGTCGTACTTGTCGCACAGAGCCTGCACGCGCTCGCTGATCTCGGCGTACCGGTTGCTCGGCAGATCCGGGAACATGTGGTGCTCGATCTGGTAGCAGAGGTTGCCACTCATGAACGCCATCACCGGACCGGCATGGAAGTTCGCCGACCCGAGCATCTGGCGCAGGTACCACTCGGCCTGCGTCTCGTTCTCGAACTCCTCCTGCGTGAACTTCTCTGCGCCGTCCGGGAAGTGGCCGCAGAAGATGACCATGTAGGACCAGTAGTTGCGGATCAGGTTGGCCACCGCATTGGCGCCGAGCGTGTGCTTCCACGCCGGTCCGGTCAGCGCCGGGAACACGATGTAGTCCTTGCCGACCTGCTTGCCGACCTTCTTGCCGATGATCTTGAGGTCCTTGCGCACCTCGGCCATCGACTTCTCACCCTTGCGCCACTTGGTGGTCTCCACCCCGTGCAGGGCCACACCCCACTCGAAGAGCGTGCCGAGGAGGATGTTGTAGATCGGGTTGCCGATCATCCACTTCTCCCAGCGCTGGTCGCGCGTGAGACGCATGATGCCGTAGCCGATGTCGTCGTCCAAGCCGACGATGTTGGTGTACTTGTGATGGATGAAGTTGTGCGACTTCTTCCAGTGCTGGGTGGGCGAAGTGGTGTCCCACTCCCATTCGGTGGAGTGAATCTCCGGGTCGTTCATCCAATCCCACTGGCCGTGGGTGATGTTGTGGCCCAACTCCATGTTCTCGATGATCTTCGCCGTGGCGAGCGCCGCGGTGCCCGCGGTCCAGGCGAGCTTGTCCCGGCTGGCGAAGAGCGCGATGCGACCGAAGGCGGCCAAGCCACGCTGCAGCTGGATGGTCTTGCGGATGTACTGGGCGTCGCGCGCGCCGCGCGATTCCTCGATGTCGGCCCGGATCGCGTCGAGCTCGCGACCCAGCTCCTCGACGTCCTCGGGGGTGAGGTGGGCGTATTCCTTGATGTCACTGATGGCCATGCCGACTCCTTAGATGTTGAGGGTGCAGTCGCCGGATGCGGCGGAGATGCAGGTTTGAATTCGATCGCCTTCGCCGTGCTCGTTGCCCGACCGAATGTCGCGGACGTGCCCGGATTCCAGTGGCAGCACGCATGTTTGGCAGATGCCCATTCGGCAGCCGAAGGGCATTTGGATGCCCAGCTTCTCGCCAGCCTCCAGCAGCGACGTCGCGCCGTCCACGTCGATCGTCTTGTCGGAGATCGCGAATCTGACCGTGCCGCCCTCGCCGCCCTTGTCGGTACGGGCGATGACGAAACGCTCCATGTGGAGCTGGTCCTCCGGCACGCCGGCGTCGGCCCAGATCTTCTCCAGGGCGTCGAGCATGCCCGGCGGCCCGCACGCCCACGTCGGTCTGTCCTTCCAGTCCGGCACCAACCGGTCGAGTTCGGACTCGAAGTCGAGGTGGCCCATGTCCTCGGTCAGCTGCAACAGCAGCTCGTAGGTCGTCTCGCCGCGGTCGAGTTCGCGAAGCTCGTCGTGGAAGATCACGTCGTCGGTCGTCGGCGCCGAGTGGATGTGCACCACGTCGGAGGTCTGCCCCCTCGACGTCATCGACCGCAGCATCGCCATGACGGGGGTGATGCCGCTGCCCGCCGTCACGAGGAGCATCTTGGCCGGCGGCGGTTCGGGCAGCGAGAAGTCACCCTGGGGTGACGCCAAGCGAACGATCGTTCCGGGTTCCACACCGTTCACCAAGTGAGTTGACAGGAAACCCTCGGGCGTCGCCTTCACGGTGATGGAGATGTGCTTCTTGTCCCGGATCGGGATCGAGGTCAGCGAGTAGGACCGCCAGTGCCACTTGCCGTCGATGCTGAGTCCGATGCCGACGTACTGACCGGGTTGGTAGTCCCCGGTGAAGCCCCAGCCCGGGCGGATGGTCACCGTTGCGGTGTCTTCGGTCTCCTTGTGCACGTCAACGACTTCGCCGCGCAGTTCACGCGCCGACCACAGCGGGTTGAGCAGCGTGAGGTAGTCGTCGGGCAACAGCGGTGTCGTCGCCCGCGCCGCGAGCCCGCGCAGAAGGTTCTTCGGCGACCCGGTGTCGGCTTCGACGTTGCGGGCGGGCTTTTCAGTCCAGCGGACCAGGTCGCGCAAGTTCATGGCCATCGTGCACCTCGAGATCCGTCGATGGGGTCACAGCGCTCAGTTGGTGAACACCTGTACACCCAATACCCACCAGTAACCAAAGTCAACCCGACTTTGGCGAACTGGGGGGCTATTTGCCGGAATCGGCGTTCGACGGCGGAATCGCGACGTCGGAAACGATCTCGACCTCGGACACGCCCGTGTCGTGCTTGGTCGACTTCATGAAGTCGTCGATGATCTCGGCGACCTCGAACGGCGCCTCGACGTGCGCGAAGTGGCCGACACCGGGCAGCACCTCCAGGCGGCCCCCGGGCCGGGCCGCCATCGCCGCATGACCGTGCTCGACGGGGATGATCTGGTCGTCCTCGCCCCAGATGGCCAGGGTCGGCAACTCGGCGCGGACGTGCAGCCTGTTGAGCGCACTGACCGCTTGGCCGCGGTAGTCGACCACCGACCGCAGGGTGCGCAGGAACGCGTCCCGTGTCGGGCGATCCGAGAACGACGAGTAGGCCCGCCAGATCTCGCTGGCCCGCGGATTACGCATGCCCGAGGCGGTGAACCACGCACCAATCTTGTTGCCCACCTTGAGAACTGGCGGCGGGGCAATGATGGGCAGCACGAACTCCGCGCCCGGTGCCGACAACAGCCGAAGGATCAGGCCGACGTCGGCGCCGAGACCGCCGCTGCTGATCAGGATCAGACGTTCGCAGTAGTCCGGGTGCTGGTAGAGGAATTGCATCGCCACGCCGCCACCGAGGGAGTGGCCGACGATCGTCGCCTGCGCGATGCCAAGTTCGTCGAGCAGATCGCGCAGGGACACCGCGAACGCACCGAGCGAATAGTCACCGCGAGGCTTGACCGACTGGCCGTGACCCAGCAGGTCGGGTGCCACCACGCGGTAGTTCTTGGCCAGCCGCGGAATGAGATCACGCCAGGCATCCGAGCTGCCCGCCATGCCGTGGATCAGGAGCAGGACCTCGCCACTGCCCTCGTCTCGGTAGGCCACGCGGTCGCCGTGCAGGTTGAGGAATTTGACGTCGTTCATGGTCGATCTCTCCAGATCCGGTTCGATCATCCGGCAAGCATGATTACCCGACGGTAACTTCGAGCATGGGTGATGAAACCGGAACCGTCAACGCGCGGGTCAGCGGGCTCGCTTGGCCAGCCGCTCCGGATCCAAGATCAACACGCTCTTGCCCTCGACTCGAATCCAGCCTCGCTGGCTGAAGTCCGCGAGCGCCTTGTTGACGGTCTCACGCGAAGCCCCGACCAGCTGCGCGATCTCCTCCTGGGTCAGGTCGTGGGTGACGCGCAGCGCGTTGCCCTCCTGCGCCCCGAAGCGCTGCACCAACTGCAGGAGCTGCTTGGCGACGCGCCCGGGAACGTCGGTGAAGATCAGGTCACCGAGGTTGTTGTTGGTGCGGCGCAGGCGGCGAGCCAGCACCCGCAGCAACTGCTCGGCGATCTCGGGGCGTCCGGCGATCCAGGAGCGCAACGCCTCTCGATCCATCGACACTGCTCGCACCTGGGTGATGGTGGTGACGCTGGAGGTTCGCGGCCCCGGGTCGAAGATCGCCAACTCGCCGAACATGTCCGACGGACCCATGATCGTGAGCAGGTTCTCGCGACCGTCCGGTGCGCTGCGGACGATCTTCACCTTGCCCGAGATGATGATGTAGAGCCGGTCACCCGGCTCACCTTCGACGAAGATCGTGTGTCCCCGAGGGAAGTCCACGGGCAGAAGCTGACTGGCGAGGGCGGCGACCGCACCGGGCTCGACACCCTGGACGATGCCGGAACGGGCGAGGATGTCCTCGACGTTTCCGGGGTCGACCGTCGACTTCATGCCGACCTCGGGCGACGAGTGTCGAATGTCTCCATTTGCGCGCACATGCCTGTGAGCGTGGCCGGGACGACCGGGTTTGTAAAGCCTCGACGGCCGTTTCGCTCAGGTTCTACGAGCGGGCGGCGCCCGAGGTCAGACGTCGGTGGTGACGTAGCGGGTCTTGACCGGCGGTGCGGCCAGCAGCGGCGGCAGGTCGACGATCTTGCCGTCACCGGCGCGGAAGGCACGGTAGGCCTCGTCGTCGGCGACGGTCTCCCACACCTCGTAGATGATCCAGTGCGCCTCGTCGTCCTCGTCGACGAGCACGTCGATGACCTGGGCGCCCTTGAATCCGCGGGTCTTGACGAGCTCGCGGGTGAACACCTCGCGGGCCTCGGCGACCGATTCGGGCTTGAACCTCAGCTCGAGCATGACGGTGACGGACATGGGCTGCCTCCTGACGGGTGACGATGCCCGACAACCTTGTCAGACGAGCAGAGCGAGGGTGACGTCGCCACCCGTGGGATCCGCGTCGGCCACCAGCGACCACGGCGCCCGGAAGATCCGCCCCGGCGCGGCAGGCCATGGCGTGCGCTTCACCCCGATCGTGCGACCGCCTTGGACCGCACTCACCCGCGGTGCGCCGTGGTACTCGTCGACCCAGAACGTCAGGTCGCCACGAGGCGCCGCGCCGGCGTCCGCGGTGACGAGTTGCGGTGTGACCCAACGCAACGGCGCCAGGGCACGGACCCGGATGCCCGGCGTCGGGGTCCGCCGCGTCGCGAGCCACTCCCGAACCGGAAGCGCGACGTGACGACCGTCGAGGGCGGCCACGTCGGCGGTGTCGACGGGGTGTACCAGGTTGCCCACCGCGAACACTCCGGGTGCACTGGTCCGCAGACCGGCGTCGACGACGGGCCCGCGGGTCGCCGCGTCCATCGCCAGACCGGCGGTGCGGGCCAGTTCGTGGTCGGGGATCCAGTCACCGGACATCACGACGGTGTCACACTCGATCCTCGAACGCCGACCGGTGTCGAGGTTCTCCACCACGACCCCTTCGACCCGGGCCTTGCCGTCGACGCCGACCACCCGGGTCCGGGTCAGCACGGGACCCCGCAGCAGCGCACGACCGGCGATTCGGAACGCCGCATAGGACTCCGCATGGTTGTGGTGACTCACCATTGCCACGGTGGCACAACCGGATTCGCGCAACGTCAGCACGGCCGACCAGCTGACCAACTCGGCGCCCACGACCACGGCGCGCCGGCCCGCGACACCGTGGTGCACGTGGACGAGGTTCTGCAGTTGTCCGGTGGTGTACACGCCGTCGGGCCGGTCGCCGGGAATCAGTCGGGCCGGACGCGGCCGTTCCCTCGCACCGGTCGCCAAGACGACGGCGTCGGCCTCCACGATGCGGCGACCGCGCGGCGAGGTGACCTCCAGCACGCGTTCGCCGTGCCAACCGGTGACCATGGCCTCGGTCTCCACGCGGGCACCCGCGTCGAGCGCGGCGTCGGTCAACGTGCGGGCGTAGGTCGGACCAGACACGAAGCGCCTCAGATCACGCAGGCCGTAACCGAGATGATCACTATGCCTGGGGATTCCACCGGCCTGAGCTTCGCGCTCGAGGACGAGCACCTCCCCGCCGACCACGGGTGCCAGGGCGGCCGCGGCGGTCAGACCCGACGGCCCACCGCCGATCACGGCGACCGACACTCTCACGTCGCGGCCTCGAGCAGCGCCTGGGTGTGGGCACCGCAGTAGAAGCCCTGGCACCGGCCGTTGAGCACCCGGGTGCGGCGGCGCAACCCGTCGAGGTCACGCGGCGGGATGGTCGAGGCGAACGCGTCGCGGATCTCACCCGCGGTGACCCGCTCGCAGAAGCACACGATGCGGCCGTACTCCTCGTCGGCGGCGATCCGGTCGGCGTCCTGATAGGGCCGGGTGGTCGCCTCGCCGATGTTGGGCATCCGGGGGGCCGGCGGCAGTTCGTCGCGCGGGGCGAGGTCGAGACCGGTGTCGGCCAGGAGCTCCAGAACGTGTTCTGCCACCGCCATTCCCGCAGTCAGACCCGTCGACCGGATGCCCCCGACGAGGACGTACCGCTGGTCGTGGTCGACGTCGATCAGGTAGTCGTCGTGGTCGACCGCGGCCCGAAGTCCCGCGTAGGCGGCGGTGACTTCCTCGTCGAACAGCGTCGGCATCAGTGCGCGGCCCTTTCTCAGCAGGAACTCGAAACCTTCCTCCGACGTGCCGGTCGCGGTGCGGTCGGTCAGATTCTCCGACGTCGGCCCGACCATGACGTTGCCGTAGATGGTGGGGCTGACCAGGACGCCCTTGCCGCGCGAGGAGGGCACGGCCAACACGATGCACGGCACCATCGGACGGGTGAGCTTGTCGAAGACCAGGAGTTCACCTCGCCGAGGGGTGACGGTGAAGCGGTGGTGACCGAACTTCTCGTCGAGGTGGTCGGCGCCGAGACCGGCCGCGTTGACCACCCACCGCGCGTCGACGTCGCCACCCGTGGTGACGACGGTGGTGTGGCCGTCGTGCCGGACGACGTCGGTGACCATCGCCTCTCGGCGCAGGTCGACGCCGCGCCGCACGGCGTCGGTCGCCAACGCGAGGTTGGTGGTCCAGCTGCAGATGATCGACTCGCCCGGCACGGTCAGGCCGGCGAGCGCGCCGGGGCCCAGGTAGGGCACCCGTCGGTAGACCTCGTCGGCCGTGACGATCTCGCAGGCGTCATAGCCGTTGCGCTCGGCCTTGTCCTTCAGCCGGGGCAGAGTGTCGCGCTCCTCCTCGGTCCAGGCGACGAGCAGGGCGCCGGTGCGCTCGACGGGAATGCCGACCTCGTCGGCGTACCGGCCGAGCAGTTCGTAACCGCGGGCGACGAGGCGGGACTCCAACGTTCCCGGCGTGGCGTCGAAACCGGTGTGCAGCAGGGCGGTGTTGGCCTTGCTGGTGCCGTCGCCGACGTCGCTTCGGCCCTCGAGGAGGGTCACCGTCGACCCGGTCCCGGCCAGGGCCCGGGCGATCGCACTGCCGACGATGCCGGCTCCGATCACGACGACGTCACGAATACCGTTGGTAGCGTTCACGTTCGATCCTCACTGAGGCTGCGGGCCGCGGCGTGCCGCCACCTGCCCAAGTACTCGGCGGCGCGGTCGTCGGACCACACCGGTTCATAGGTGCGCTCCGGCGTCCAGGTGCCGACGACCTCGCCGGGGTGCAGCGTCGGGTCGAGGGCCAGCCGGGCACATGCCGCGGCACCCAGCGGGGTGGCGTGTGCCGACGGGTACACCTCGACGGGGATTCGGGCGAGATCGGCCTGCGCCTGCATCAGCGCCGCGGAGCGGGTCAGCCCGCCGTCGACGCGCAGCCGTGTCAACGGTTGCCCGAGGTCGTGGCCGACCAGGTCCGCCAGGCAGGCGACCTGAGCGGCGATGCCCTCGACCAGCGCGCGCACCACCTGTCCCCCGCCGGTGCCGAGCGTCATGCCCGTGATGGAGGCGGTGGCGGTGGCGTCCCACCATGGCGCGGCCAATCCGGCGAGCGCCGGCACGCACAGCACGCCGGCGGAGTCCTCGGCGGCGACGGCGTCGAGTTGGTCGGCGGCCGGCAGCAGGCCCAGGTCGACGGCCCACCGCACGGCCGAGGCCGCGGTGTAGACCTGTCCGTCCACGCAATAGGACGTGCGGCCGCGCAACGTCCAGGCGACCGAAGTGGTGAGACCGGTGCTCGACCGTGCCGGGGTGGCGCCAAGCTGGGCCAACAGGAACGCGCCGGTACCGAAGGTGCACTTCGCGGCGCCGGGCGTCAGACAGCTCTCGGCCAGCAATGCGGCCTGCTGGTCGACGACGAGTCCGGCGACGGTCATCGGTGAGTCACTGAAACACGTTGTCTCGCCCACGATTCGGTCACAGTCGACGATCTCCGGCAGCGACTCGTCGGCGAGTCCGAAGAGGTCGAGCAGCGGTGGGCTCCACGTCACCGAGTCGAGGTCGAGCAGTAGCGACCGGCTGGCGGTCGAGACGTCGGTGACGAAGGCTCCGCAGAGCCGGTGCACCAGCCAGGTGTCGGTGGTGGTGACGACCCCCTCGCGGGTCATCTCGGCCCGGAGCCACGCCATCTTCGGCGCGGTGAAGTACGGGTCCAGCACCAGCCCGGTACGGCGGGCCACCTCGGCCGCCGACGCGGCCAGGCCGGCACATACCGTCTCGGCACGGCGGTCCTGCCAGACGATCGCCGGACTCAGCGGCTTGCCGGTGGCCCGGTCCCAAGCCAGCACGGTCTCGCCCTGATTGGCCAGCGCGACGGCGGCCACGGGGACCCCGGCCCGCCGTAGCGCACTCCGGCCGGCGTCGAGCACCGACGCCCACAGCGCCTCGGGGTCCTGCTCGACGCCGCCGCCGGGTAGGTATCGGGGGCGCAGCGCGACCTCGGCGATGGACACGACTCGACCCACGTCGTCGACGACGATCGCCTTGGTGCCCGACGTGCCCTGGTCGATGGCCAGCACGTGGGTCATGGCGCAGGGGTGTCCGTCACGACCATCACGATGGCACAGTCCCGGTGTGGTGCTCCACCTCGGCGACGGCCATCTCGCGTAGCTCCACCTTGCGCACCTTCCCGGTGACCGTCATCGGAAACTCGTCGACGATGCGGACGTAGCGCGGAATCTTCTGCCGGGCAAGCCGATCCGCGGCGAATGCGCGGACGTCGTCAGCCGTCAAATCAGAGGCGCCGTCGCGCAACACGATCCATGCCATCAGCTCCTCCCCGTACGTCTCGTCGGGCACGCCGACCACCTGAGCGTCCTGCACGTCGGGGTGGGTGTGGAGGAACTCCTCGACCTCGCGCGGGTAGACGTTCTCCCCGCCGCGGATGACCATGTCCTTGCTGCGCCCGGTGATCTGCACGTACCCGTCGTCGTCCATCGTGGCGAGGTCCCCGGTGTGCATCCACCCGTCCGCGTCGATCACCTCGGCGGTCTTCTCGGGCAGGTCCCAGTAGCCGAGCATGACGCCGTAGCCGCGGGTGCACAGTTCGCCGACCACGCCCCGCTCGACCGGGGCACCCGAATCCGTGCCCACGATCTTGATCTCGAGATGCGGGCCCACCCGGCCGACGGTGCCGACGCGCAATTCGATGGGATCGTCGGTCCTGGTTTGGGTCGACACCGGTGACGTCTCGGTCATGCCGTAGCAGATGGACACCTCGTCCATGTGCATGCGCGACACCACCTGCCGCATGACCTGTTCCGGGCACGGCGAGCCGGCCATGATGCCGGTGCGCAACGAAGACAGGTCGAAGGCGTCGAAGCCCTCGAGGGCCAACTCCGCGATGAACATCGTCGGCACTCCGTAGAGGCTGGTGCACGACTCCGCCTCGACGGCGGCCAGCGTCGCCGCGGGATCGAAGCTCGGCGCCGGGATCACCATGGCCGAACCGTGTGTGACACAGGCGAGTACACCCATCACCATGCCGAAGCAGTGATAGAACGGTACCGGGATGCACACCCGGTCGACCTCGGTGTAGGCGAGCAGCTCGCCGACGAAGTACCCGTTGTTGAGGATGTTGGCGTGCGACAGCGTCGCGCCCTTCGGCCGGCCCGTCGTGCCCGACGTGTACTGCACGTTGACGGCGTCGTCGGCACCGAGGGTCGCGGCGACGGCGTCGACGCCATGGTCGTCGTCGGTGAAGAGTTCTGAGAATTCCTCGGTGCCGAAGAGCACGACGCGCTCCAGGCTGGGGCATGACGGTGCCACCTCGGCGAGGATGCGCGCGTAGTCGGAGTCCTTGAACGCCGGCGCGGCGAACACCCAGCGCATGCCGGCCTGGTTGACGACGAACTCGAGTTCGTGGGCGCGGTAAGCCGGGTTCACGGTGACCAGGACGACGCCGATCTCGGCGGTCGCGAACTGCACCAGGGTCCACTCCCAGCGGTTCGGCGACCACACGCCGACCCGATCACCCGAACGCAGGCCTGCCGCCAGCAGACCGGCCGCCAGGCGCCGAACATCCTCGCGCAGTTCGAAATACGTCCATCGGCGGGCTGCGGACACGTCCACTACCGCGTCGGCGTCGGGCCATCTGCTCGCCGCCCGGCCCAACGCCTGGCCGATGGTCTCGGTCAGCAGTGGGGGCGTGGTCTCACCGCGGGCGTAGGACGCCGTCATCGGTGCTCCTCCCGCCCCAGGCGATGGTCAGCTGGACCCGCGACTTCACGCCCAGCTTGCGGAACACCGCGCGCAGGTGGGTGTTCACCGTGTTGGTCGACACGCCCAGCGCTTCGGCCGCGGCGCGGTTGGTGTACCCCGTACCGATCAGTTCGACCACGCGCAGCTCGGTGGGAGTCAACGACGCCCACCCGGAATGGGGGCGCGGTTCCGGCGGGCTCACCCGGATGCCCTTGATTCTCTGGCCGCGAAGCAGATTCGCGATCACCCGGCCACCCGCAGTCGCCCCGACCCGCTGATAGATCTCGGCGGCCTCGGCCAGAGCGTCGACCGCCTCGGCCGACTTCCCGGCGCGTAACGAGGCCGACCCGAGATCCTTGAGTGCGTCCGCCAACAGCATGGGTCGCGGCGACGCGCGCAGCGCGTCCACCGCAGCTGCAAGCACCTCCGGGTCCTCGGCGAGCAGCCCACGTACGTGGAGTGCGACACCGTCCAGGCTGGGTACCCCGGGGTTGCGCCGAGCCGCCGCGTCAGCCAGACGTGATGCTGCCAGCGCGATGTCCCGGTCCCCGGCGGCGAGACCGATGTCGGCCAGGATCCTCATCCACGGCGGGGTCCAGGGCCACGGATCGCGCGCGTCGGAGGCCCTGTCGAGCAGCGGACCCAGGATCGCCCGCGCTCCGGCCAGATCGCCGGCGCTGGCCTTCATCCAGCCCCGCATCAGTCCGGCCCGAGGTGAGCGCTCGCCGTCGGAGGACTGGCACTCACCCTCGACGGGCTCCAAGAGCTCTGTAGCTCTGATGATTTCACCGCGATAGCTGGCGACGGCCGAGAGCACCATGCGCGCGTTGAGGCGGTAGCCGTGATTGTCGGTCTCGTCGGCCAACCGCAGCAGGGTGCGTGCGCCCGCCTCGGCGGCGTCGAATCTGGCCAGGTTGTGGTCCTGCCACATCTGGGCATAGAGCATCGAGGGCAGCAGCTCGTCGACGTCGTCGTGCGCCTCGCGGATCTTGGCCAGCAGCGCCTCGGCGTCGTCGTAGGCGTCGAGGTGTTGAAGGGTGCGGATCTCCTCGACCTCGTAGGCAGTGTCGGAGAGCCGTCGGAGGTCGGCGAAGCGGTCCAGCGCCAACCGGTGCCGGCCTTCGTTGCGGGCGGCCTCGATGAGCGCGATGACGGCCAGCCGCTGGGAGTAGTCGTCGCCGACGCGGCGCCCCTCCGCCAGGGCGGCTTGAGCCATGGACTCGGTCGACGGCGCCGATCTCGTGCGCGAGGCGGCCAACGCCCGCGCCGACGACAGCTGCGCCCGCAGTACCGCCGAGACACCGGGCAGTGCCATCGCCGCACCGGCGCGCCGTTCCATCGGTACGCAGTCACCCAGACACCACAGGGCACGACACGCCTGCAACTCGATTCGTCCCACGACCTCCGGTTCGGTCGCCGCCTGCAGGAGTCGGTCCGCGAGAGCGAGTGCTCGCCCCTCTCGCTGGGCGTTGACGAGCGTCTCGACGGTACGGGTGCCGGTGACCAGCCAGAGCGGATGCCGTGGCGACGTCAGACCGAAGGCCTGCTGCGCGAGTTCGGCGGCCTGCTCGGGCATCGACACCAGACATTCGCCGGCTGCCGCCTCCAGCGCGAGGATGGCCTCCTCGTCGTCCTGGACGGCGCTGGCGCGGTAGTGGGTGGCGGCGGCGAGGGCGGGGCGGCCCTCGCCGAGCAGATAACGGGCGCAGGCCCGGTGCACGTCTCGGCGCTGGGCGGGCGCGATGTCGGCGTACACCGCCTCGCCGACCAGATCGTGCGGAAGCAGCACCTCCCCGTCCACCGTGCCGAGCAACCCGTGGTCGACGCCGTCGCGAACGAGCAGGCTCATCTGCGCGTCGGAGAGATCGCCCAGCAGCCGTCCCGCATCGGACGCGGGCAGCGGACGTCCCCACACGGCAACGAGGCGTACCAGGGCGGCGGTCTGATCGGACAATTCGGCCATCCGCTCGCGCACGCCGGCCGACAGCTCGGAGGCCAGATCACCGACCCCCTGTCCACGCTCGCGCCGCCTGGCCAGCCCCTCTAGCACCTGAACCGCCCAGAACGGGTTTCCGCCGACCCGGTGCAGGAGTTCCTTGACGTGGTCGGACGGTTCGACGCCGAGGCGATCCGACGCCAGGCTCTCGATGTCGCCAGGACCTAACGGACCCAACGAGATTCGCGTGATGGCCGTGACGTCGTCGGTACCGGCGATGACCTCTTGAACGGGGCCGGTGGGCGCCCACCGGCTGGTCAGCACCCACACCACCGGCGATCCCGCCAGCCGCGACGGCAGCACGCGCAGCGCGAACCGAGTCAGTCGGTCCGACCACTGCACGTCGTCGACGGCGATCACCACCGGCGCCGTCAGCGCCATCTCCTCGAGCAGCGAGCTGATGCGGTCGACCAACCACAGGGGCTTGTCGTAGAGCGGCGCCAAGCTCGCGAACGCCTCGCCCGGCAGGAGGGGCTGGCGGCCCGACCGCAGCGACACCAGCAGCGGCGCACCCGGCGCGATCTGATCACCCTGCTCGGCCTTGCCGCTGCCGACCTTGAACCCGGATCGGGCGGCCTGTTCGACGACCTCGCGCATGACGGCCGACTTTCCGATCCCGGGTTCGCCGCTGATCACGATGAGCGCACCCTGGCCGGTGCTGCTGGCGCGGCGCAGCGCGGTCAGGGCGCGCGACATCGCGTCGCTGCGGCCCCTGAGCACCGTGTGCGCCATTCGGTTCCGTCCCGTCCATCGGCCGCGCTGACGGCCCGCCTTGGAGAACGCCGAGCGGCGGCCAGAATTCCCTCGACCCGGGCACCCGTCGGCGCCGCCTCATCCGTTTGGATGATATTGACGGCGAGGACGCCCCCGAGGGGGTTCCGTCGAGGTCACCGGCGTCTCGGCGGGGTTCCGAGCTGGCTTCGGCCAGCCGGCCACCCGCGCCGGCGACGACGTCGTCGTCGATCGTCAGGGGGTCGACGTGCCGCGATGGCTCGCAGGCCCTAGCCGTGGCGAACCCGCCGAGCCGCGATTCAAGATCGTCAATTCGAGCGATGGGCACGCGGACGTGCGAGTGGTTGAGTGATGCGCGTTCGTGATGTTACTCGCTGGTAAGTTCCGCTCTGCCGGAGCTCACATTCACTCAAGGAGTTCCCATGCAAGCTGCCGTCCGTCGCCCCAACCTCTCGGCCGGGGTCGCACTGGTCGGAGCGAGCGTCATCGCGGCCGCCGCCGCGGTCACCCCGATGCCCGAGATCCACCTACCCGATATCGCCCTCCCGTCCGTTCACGCGACCACCGTCGACCTCGCTGCGCTGGCCAACCCACTCGACGCCTACGCCCAGGTGTTCCAGACCGCGCTCGCCAACACCAACACGCTGGTCCAGAACACCATCCCGGGACAGCTGCTCAACCAGATCCTGCAGAACCAGGTCGGTAGCGCCGCTTCGCTGCTCAACGGGCTCTCGTCCGCCGGCGGCGGGATCGCCGCGGCAGCGTCGCAGGTGCCGGCGGTCCTGGCCACCGCCGTCAGCCAGCTCGCCGCAGGCAACGTCGAGGGTGCGGTGAACTCCTTGCTGAGCGTGCCGCTCACGGTGGCCGCGCCTGCGCTGAACCTGCTGCCCGTGCTGCAGGGCATCCTCACCAAGCCGCTGACCAACCTGGTCAACGTCGTGAACGCGTTCACCGCCGACCCGCTGGCCACCCTGCTGGCCGTGAGTGGGTTCATCGCCCCGCTGATCAGCGTGCCCGGCGCCGCGGCCGCGGCCATCCAGAACGTGATCAACGCGGTCGGCACCGGCGACCTCGGGGCGGTGGCCAACGCCGTGCTGACCGCCCCGGCCACCATCGCCGACGGACTCCTCAACGGCGGGTACGGTCCGGACCTGGGACCCATTGCGGGCATTCCGGCGGGGTCCGGGATCGTCGTCAAGGCCGGCGGCCTGTTGGCGTCCAGCTCGTCCTCCTTCGATGCCGACGGCAACTTCGTCATCAACACCGGAGGTCCGCTCTACGCGCTGCAACAGGTGCTCAAGATGATCACCGACGCGATCGCCCCGCAGGCACCCGCACCGGTGTCGGCCATCGCGGCCGTCCCCGCTGCGACCGCCACCCTCGTCACGACCGCCGCCCCGGCCGCGACGACGGACACCGAGGCGGCTGCTCCGGCGACGGCGAAGCCGGCGGAGTCCACCGACGGGTCGACCCCCGCCAAGGGCGTCGAGCAGTCGACCAGCCCGGTCAAGGAGACCGCACCCGAGACTGCAAGTGATGCAACGCCTTCGGATGCCACGGCGGCCGCCGGCACGACGGCACCCGCCAAGACCACACCTGCCACGGCCGCACCCAGCCAAACCACGGCACCGGTCAAGGCGACCCCCGCCAAGACGGGCGCGAGCGAGGCCTCCGGCGCCGACGTCACGACGGGCAACAAGGTGGAGCCGACCACGAAGGCCGGGACGGACGCCCCCAAGTCGGGCGGTTCGAGTGCTGCAACCCCGGAGAAGGAGACGGCGTCGGCCGCTTCGGCCACCGGATCCGCGGCCTCGGCCGACAAGGGCGAGTCGAAGGGCAACGCCGCCTAGCGGGTCGACCCGAACACGATGTCCCCTCCACCGCACGGTGGAGGGGACACTTCGGTGGCGAGGTAGTCGAAGACGATCTCGTGCAGCGCGCCCGCGGCGGCTGCGGTCACCACGTGGTGGACCGGCGCGGTCATCGCGCGGGCGAAGTTGGCCGCCTGCCCGGCGAACGCGGCGTCGTCGCCGTTCTCCAGAATCAACACCGGAGTGTCGATGGCCCGAATCTCATTGGTGGTCAACGTATACGCCGCCGTGGCACGAATGCAGTCCACCGAGGTCTGCACGCCGAACGTCCGCCGCCCGGTCCGAAACCCCCACCGCGTGTGCGCGTCCCCCTTCGTCACGATTTCGAGCACCGCGATCGCCTCGTCGTCGCGGCCGTCCTCCACGAGGTCGAGTACGTGCTCGGGGATGTGCGGCTGGGCGGCGTAGAAGGTGGTGATGCCGTCATGACACACGATCGCCGCGGCCCGATCGTCGTGCACCGCATGCCGGGCCACGAGGTAACTGCCCAGGCCCTGGCCGAAGTGCACGACTCGAGCGGAGTCGACCTCGGGAATGGTCGTGAGATGGTCGACGACGGGACCGAGGACGTTCTCCCAATCCGGGCGCATCGTCGACCCGGTTCCCAGCATCGCGCCCTGCCCGGGCCCGTCGTAGGCCAGGAAGTTGTACCCCCGCCGCAGGGCGGCCGCTCCGACGACGAAGTACCCCTCCTCCGAGCTGGACCCGAAACCGTTGGTGTAGACGATGGTCGGTCGCGGTGGCCCACCGACGTCGACGAGGAACAGGTACCCGGGCAGCACTCCGTCCTCGTACGGGATCTGCACGGGCTCGAACCACGCGTCGAGCATGCCGCCCGCCCGGGCGAAGTAGTCCCGCGCGCACCGGGCGAGGCTCGACGACTCCAGGTCACCGGGGTCAGCGCCGCCGAAGGTCCCCGCCGCCCGGAAGTACGTCGACGCCCGCAGGAACGCCTCGCGCGCACCGACGACGTCGCCGACACGCAGCGAGTCCTCGCCGCGGCGCGCGGTCCGCACGGCCGTCGCGCGCCACTGGGCCGTCCACGCGTCGTCGTCACCGTCGGGAATGCGTGCCGCCGTCGCGAGCACCTCGCCGAGGTCTGCGCCGGCCTCGGTCACGAACCCGGCCAACCTCGACGTCTCGCGGGCGAAGGTCTCGTCACCTTGGGGCATCATGGGTCGATCCTGTCGCCAACGTGCCCTCCTGAGCGTCGACGCTCACCCCCATCCCCACTACCGGGTAGCCGGTAGTGCAGCGATGGCTAGGCTCGAAGGATGGCGCACACCAGTCGCATCACGGCCGAACTGATCGTCGAATGCCTGGAGAACGAAGGCGTCACCCACGTCTTCGGCATTCCGGGCGAGGAGAACATCCGACTGGTCGACGCGCTGTCGCGGTCGTCGATCGAGTACGTGCTCACCCGGCACGAGCAGGGGGCCTCGTTCATGGCGGAGGTCTACGGCCGCCTCACGGGCCGGGCCGGGGTCTGTTCGGCCACCCTGGGCCCCGGCGCCATCAACCTGTTGCTCGGCGTTGCCGACGCGACCACCAATTCGACTCCCGTGCTTGCCCTCTCGGCGCAGGTTGGCATGCGGCGCAGCTACAAGGAATCGCATCAGGGCGTCGACCTCGTCTCGATGTTCGCACCGGTCACCAAGTGGTCGGCCCTGGTGTCGACGCCTGGTGCCGTACCCGAGATGGTGCGCAAGGCGTTCAAGCTGGCCCAGACCGAACGGCCCGGCGCCGTCTACCTCGCCGTGCCGGAGGACGTCGAGTCGGCCGACGTCCCGGCATCAGCAGTGCCCCTGCGGGTGAACGTGCCCCGCCCGGACGATCCCTCGGCCACCCAGATCGCCCGGGCGGCCGAGATCCTGCGGGCCGCCCGCAACCCCGTGGTGCTGGCCGGGCACGGCGCCGCGCGCACCGACGCGTCGGCCGCGGTGCGCCGCTTCGCCGAAACACTCGCCATTCCGGTGGCCACGACCTTCCACGGCAAGGGCGTCATGCCCGACGACCATCCGCTGGCGCTGGGTGCAGTCGGCTTCATGCGCCACGACTACGTCAACTTCGGCTTCGACCAGGCCGACGTCATCGTCGCGGCGGGATACGAACTCCAGGAATTCGACCCCGTGCGCATCAACCCTCGCGGTGACACGAAGATCATTCACGTACACCGGTTTCCGGCCGAGGTCGACGCGCACTACGACGTCTCCGTGGGCCTGCACGCCGACATCGGGCGCTGCCTCGACGAGCTGGCCGCCGCGGTGCAACGCGAACATCCGCCGACCTCCGGCCAAGAGCGCATCAGGGAGCTGCTCACCCGTGAGCTCGACAACGGCCGGGACGACGACCGGTTTCCCCTCGCCCCGGCCCGCATCGTCGCCGACACCCGGGCCGCGCTGGACCGCGAGGACGTCGTCCTCGTCGACACCGGGGCGCTGAAGATGTGGATGGCGCGGCTGTACCCCACCTACGAACCCAACACGTGCCTCATCTCCAACGGGCTGTCCACGATGGCGTGGACGTTGCCCGGCGCGATCGCCGCGAAGATCGCCCGGCCCGAGGCCAAGGTGCTGGTGGCCACCGGTGACGGCTCGTTCCTGATGAACTCCCAGGAGATCGAGACGGCGCTGCGTGTCGGCACCCCCATCGTCATCCTCATCTGGGTCGACGACGCCTACGGGTTGATCAGTTGGAAGATGGACCTGGAGATCGGTCACAACGTCGACACCCGGTTCGCCAACCCGGACTTCGTCGCCTACGCAGAGTCCTTCGGCGCCAAGGGATACCGCATCGAGTCGGCAGGCGAGCTGCTACCCACGCTGAGAGAGGCGTTGGAGGCCGACACGGTCAGCGTCATCGCGTGCCCCGTCGACTACAGCGTGAACAGCGCACTCATCGAGTCGTTGGGAGAGCTGGACGAGTCCTGGTCATGACGCTGCGCACCAGATAGCAGGCGGCGCTGAGCAGATAGAAGCCCGCCACCAGCAGCAGCCAGCGTGACAGGAACGGCTCCTGGGTCAGACCCGTGGCGGCGGTGTAGGTGAACGCGCCCTGCTCGATGATGCCGGGAAGGAATAGCACGAACGTCAATGCCGCTGCGAGCGTGGGCATTCTGACGTAGTTGACGATCGGCACCCGCCGCGTCGACTCGGATCCGTCGGCCCGGCGACGCGGCGTGGGCAACAGCCGGTCGGCGAGCGCGTAGAGCGGGAACAGGATGAGGTCGTGCCCGATGACCGCGACCGCGAACCACACCGCGATCGACTGCCACCAGACGCGCGGGTTGAACAGCTGCTCGACCCCGAGCACCGAGATCGTGTAGGCGCCCAGCGCCAGCGCGGCCACCAGCACGATCAGGTGCAGGGCGTGATCGCCGTACAGACGACGGAACGTGGTCATCACGACTCCCGGAACTCGATCGAGGCGACCCACTTCGTGCAGTGCACCCCCGGCAGCGCCGGCACGATGATCCGCGCGGGATAGCCGTGGTCCAGCGACAAGTCGGCACCGTTGACCCGAAACGCCAGCAGCGCATCGGGATCGAGCACCTGGTTGCGTTGCAGCCGGGCGTGGTTGAACGCGCCGAACCGTTCGAGGGAGGAGACGACCGCCGAGCCTGGCTCGGGTCGGCCCGCCGCGGCGGCGAGATCCGCGAGTCGCACGCCGGCCCACGTCTCGACCGTCGACCATCCCTCGACGCAGGCGAGCGGCAGTTCGACGGCGTGCTGCGGCAGCGCCGCCAGCGCCGCGCGGTCCAGGACGACCGGCCGCGGGCCGCCCAGCAGTTGCAGTCGCCACCGGTCGCCGGTCAGGGCCGGGTCGATGCGTGCGCTGGCGGCCGTCCGGTTGATCTGAAAGTCGTTGGGTCCGTTGCCGTAGCTTCGGCCACGGGGCAGCAGGATTGCGAAGTGCCGGGTCCAGCCGCCGATGGTCTGTCCGGCGGTCAACACCGCCACCAACAGGGCGCCGCCCCCGACCACCGCCAGGATGCCCCGGCGGCTCAGCGTGGGCGGGTCCGGATCGGGTGCCACCAACCCGTCCTCGTCGAGCGGTTCGGGAACGGTGTCGGCGCGCGAGGTCCGCATCTCCGCGACGAACGAGCGAGACCGCAGACTGCGGATCATCGTGGGCAGCTTGATCGCGACGTGGGAGACGAAACCCGCGATGAACACCCAGGCGCCGAAGTAGTGCGCGGTGTAGAAGCTGAAGCCGAAGATGTAGTCGTACTGGATGTTCAGCACGCCGGTGACGATCTCGAACAGCACGCCACCGACGATCATCAGTAGCGACACGCGTTCGAGGACGCTGGCCAACGAGCGGGCCGGCGGCCAGGTGAACAGTCGCGGGATCACCGACCACAACTTGGCGAGCACCAGCGGAATCATGATCAGCCCGAGCCCGACGTGAAGCCCCTGGTTCAGTCGGTACAGCCACGACGGGTGGCTCGGCCAGTCGAAGGACGGCAGCTTCAGCCATCCGACGTCGACGGGGATGGCCTGCCCGAACTTCGGACCGTAGGCGATGTAGGACAGCAGGCCGGTGACGATGACGATCGGCAGCACGACGAGCAGGGCCAAGGCGAAGACCGACGTCAGCCATGGGCCGCGCAACGGGCTGCGCCAGCGGATCCGGGACAGTCCCGGCGGGGGGTGCTCCTCCAAGGTCCGCCACAGTGCAGCGGGAAACCCGTGGCGGGGTCGGTCCGGATCGTCCACGTCTACCCATTCGTTGCCGTCGTCGGGGTGGATGTCGTCAGTGACTCCGAGCCTCAGTGTCACCCCGCGGCCGAGGCGTTACACGGCAATGACCGATCACGTCCGGGATATCTCGGCGGCCAATGCCACCAGGACGTCGACGACGGCCGCCACGGCCGGGCGGGTGGTCGCTCCGGTACGGGTCACGGCCTCGATGCGACGGGCTGCCCGCACGCCGCTCAAGGGTCTGCGCACCAGGTCGCGCACCCCGAGGGCGTAGCGCGGCATGAGGGCTATGCCGACCCCGGCGAACACGAGTTCCTCGACGACTCGAAAGTCGTTGACGCGCTGTACTATTCGTGGAGTCATCTCGGACACCGCGGCCAGCGAGCGCATCACGTCGTCGACCACCAAGCCGCCCTCGACCCCGACCCAGGACTCGTCGGCGAGCTCAGGTAGCGCCACCTCGCGGTGCCCGGCCAGCCGGTGCCCGGGCGGCAGCAGCACGTCGAAGGGCTCGCGCAACAACACCGCGGTGTCCAGGCGAGGGCTCAACTCGGTGGTGTCGCGCGCGTCTCGATGCACCACGACGACGTCGGCATCGGCCAACAGGGCGGGTGCGTTCGCCGCGGGCTGGTCGAGGTCGCGGCCCTGCACCTCCACGCCGAGGGCGGCGGCGCGGGTGATGAGGCCCGCCAGGAACATCGCCGCCCCCGAGGGAAACAGCACCACCCGCACGGTGCCGCGGGGGGTCGTCCGATAGTCGTCCATGTCGGCGTGCGCGCGGTCCAGGGCCGCCAGCACCTCGTCGGTCCGGGCGACCAGGGTGCGCCCCGCATCCGTCAACCGGACCCGACGCCCGTCGGGTTCCAGCAGTGGCACGCCCGCTTCCCGCTGCAAGATCTTGAGCTGCTGGGACACCGCGGACGGGGTGAGCGACATCGCGCGGGCGGCGGCGTGGACCGTACCGCGTTCGGCGAGCTCGCGCAGCAATCGGAGCCGCTCCACATCCATGTAGAGATTCTACTCAATTCAGACAATTTGTTTCGCTTGTCTACACTGATCTCTCCGCTCAAGCTGGTCCCGTGATACCCGTCCCGCACCGTCGCACCGTCGACCTGGCCCTGCTGGCGGTCGCCGTCGTATGGGGGTCCAGCTACCTGGCCGCGAAGGACTCGGTCGAGCCCGACGGTGTATTCGCCTTCCTGGCAATCAGATTCGGGATCGCCGCCGCCGGCCTGGCCCTCGTCCTCGCGCCGCGGCTGCGCGGGCTGACGCGCACCGAGGTCGCGTGCGGCTCCGCGTTCGGATCGATTCTCGCCGTGGTCCTGACGCTCGAGACGTTCGGTGTCACGAAGACCTCGGCGGCCAACGCGGGCCTCGTCATCTCCCTGACGATGGTCATCACACCGCTGCTCGACCGGCGCCCGGGGGCTGCTCCCCTGCCCGCCGGTTTCTACGGCGCAGCCACGATCGCGGTGGTGGGCGTCGGGCTCCTCACGCAGAACGGCGGCTTCGCCGCAGTCAGCCTGGGCGACCTGCTGATCCTGGGTGCGGCGGTCGCGCGTTCGGTACACGTGACGGTGATCTCGAGGGTCTGCGCTGCCCGACCGGTCGACCCCGGCCGCGTGACGCTCGTCCAATTGTGCACCGCCCTGGCCGCCTTCGTCGTCCTGTCGTCGTGGACCGGACGCGACGTGACCCAGGTGGCCGGCCAGATGACCATGCGCTCGTGGGTGCTGGTGGTCTACCTGGCGTTGGCGTGCACGGTCTTCGCGTTCGCCGTCCAGATGTGGGCGGCGCGCCACACCTCCGCGGCCCGGGTCGGGGTGCTGCTGGGCACCGAGCCGCTGTGGGCGGCCGCGATCGGTGTGCTCGTGGCCGGGGACCCGGTCACCCTCGTCGGGGTGATCGGCGCCGCGCTGATCTTGGCGGGCGTCAATCTGGCCAGGGCCGTCGAGGGCCGGACGCCGCACGGTGTGGCGGCGACTACTTCGCCGTGAGCATCACGTACTGGGCCGAGAGCTGCTGGTGGACGTCGGCCAGCTGGGCACTGCGAGCCTCGATGGCGAACCGGCCGGCAGGGGCCACGCAGTAGAACGCCTGCGGCAGCGCATAGCAATGACTGTCGGGCAGGGCCGTGACCGTCTCGGCGATCGCCATCCCGTCGGAGGTCATCTCCTGACTGAACGCGTTGGTGATCATGACCGCTGCTCCGTCGTCCTTGGTCTGGTAGACGTTCGTGCCGCCCATCGCGACCTGGGTCGTCCCGGTGTCGGAGAACAGCGTCGCGCTGGCGATCGGATTGGTCTGGAAGTGCTCGGCTCCCCGGGTGGCGTACACGGCATTCTTGGCGGGTTCGGTCGCGGCGGCCGGCAGCGTCTTGGCCAGCAGTCCGGTGGGATCGAGCGGGACGGCGGCCAGATCGGCGGCGGGGGTGAACCCGTCGATGGCCGGTCCCTGAGCCTCGATCGTCCTGGCCACCAACGCCGTCGCGCGGTCGAGGCCGTCGACGCTCTGGACGAACTGCATCAACACGAAGGGACCGCGTGGGGTGAAGGACCGCACGGTCGCCCTGGCCGTCGTGGACCCGGTCGCGGTGAAGGGGTAGGTCGAGGCCACGGCCTCGGGATGGCCGGGGATCGCCACCGCCGCCGGGCTGACGCCCCTGACGGCCTGCCGGACGGCCGCCTGGCCCATCGCCGTGCTGGCCGCCGTCGCCGCAGCGGGATCGGGGAACCGCAGCACGGCGTTCACCATCGCCTCTCGGTCCGGAGTCTGTCGGGCCGAGGCGAATCCGTTGATCATGCCGTTCTGGCTCGCCGCGGTCGCGATCTCCTCGGGCCCGAGCGCCTTGAGGACGCCGGCCGAGCTCAACACGTAATAGGTGTTGAGATAGGTGCCGACCAGTTCGTCGTCGACCTCCCAGGGGCCGACGACGAAGTCGGCCATGTGCTGGGCGTCCGACGACGCCCCGACGGCCGGGTTGCCCGACGACCCGAGCGGCGGGCGGGGCGCCGTCGGATACCCGCCGACGTCCAAGAGCGCCGGGCTGACGACCGGCCGCGGCGCGACGGTGGTGCTGGCCGCGCCGGGACTCGACGAGGCCGCCGGCGCGTCCGTGCCCGAACCGCCGCAGCCGACGAGGATCAGCGCGCAGGCGCCGACGGCGCCGACCTTCAGGCTGCGTCCCATGGTGTTCTCCCGTCGTCGCCCGGCGAAGTCACCAACCTAGTTCGCCCACGGCCGCCGACGGCCGGTTTGGGCCGCGAATCGCCGTGCGTCGGCTACGTCTCCAGCACGTCGAGCAGCCGCAGATCCGACACGTACTTGTCGATGAAGTCTCGGGTGAGGTGCGGAACGTCATGCTCCGCACCGATCTTCGCGTCCCGCACCGCCGCCTGGAAGACCTTCGCCGGGGCCAGCGACCCCAGAACGGGCACCTCCGGCCTGCGGTAGGCGTGCAGCAGCGGCAGCACCGACAGCTGGCGCTGCCGTTCGGGCAGCGCGCGCAGCGACGTCTCGAAGCGCCGGAACCAGTCGTCGTAGTCGTCGATGCGGGCGACGGGGCGACCCGACTCGACCAGCCAGTCGACGAAAACGTCCAGCGACACGCCGTCGTCGTGGGGGTTCATCACGTCCATGGAGCGGAACCCGGTCTTCGTCTCGGCCCCGAGCGTCGTGATCGCCTCGGCGACGAAGTCCACCGGCAATCCGTCGTAGTGCGACCGCTGGCGCTCACCGTCGGCCTCGCGGGTGTAGAACGACACCGGCGCCAAGCCGGTGGCCAGCACGCTGAAGATCAAGCGGGTGAACATGTCTGGGACGTTGAGCTGCCCCGCGTACGTGCGGTGCGCGAGGATCATGCCCGATCGAAACACCGACACGGGCAGTCCACAGAGATCGTGCGCCTCGCGGAGCAGCACCTCCCCCGCCCACTTGCTGTTTCCGTAGCCGTTGGCGTAGGAGTCGTCGACGGGCCGCTCGGGGCTCGTGATCCTGACGTCACCGTCCTCCTCGAACCGGGCCGGGTCGACGCCCATCGCCACCGACACGGTGGAGACGTACGCGACGGGCTTGCGACGCGACGTGATGGCCAGCCGGATCACCTCCGCGGTGCCGACGACGTTGGGACCGAACAGCTGTGAGTAGGGCAGCACGTGGTTGACCAGTGCGGCCGGGTGCACGACGAGGTCGACCTCGTCGGCCAGCCGTCGCCAGGCGTCCTCGTCGAGGCCGAATCGCGGCTCGGCGACGTCGCCGACGATCACCACCAAATGCTCCGTCGCCAGCCGGCGGAACTCGTCGAGCAGGTCCGGATCGCCCCCGTCGAACACCGCCTCCAAGCGGGCCCGCGCCGAGGTCACGTCGTCTCCGCGAACCAGACAGACCAGCGTTCCGCCGACGGTCGACAAGCGGCGCAGCCACTCCAGGGCGAGGAACTTGCCCAGGTAGCCGTTGGCACCGGTGAGCAGGACAGTCCGCGGCTGGTCGCGCGACACCGGCGGCAGTGCAGCGGCATTGCTCAAGAGTTCGGCAGGGAGGAAGGACTCGAGGGTCAGATCCGAGGCGCGGACCACCGTGGCACCGGCGCCGTGCACGCTACCGAACGTCGCACCCGCCGCTCCGCCGGACCGCTCGCGCTCCACGTATGCGGCCACGTCGTCCAGCGTCGTGGTGGGGCCGATGATGACGCCTACCGGCATCTCCACGCCGAACACGTCGAGGAGCAGGTTGGAGAACGTCAACGCCGAGAGCGAGTCGCCACCGAGGTCGAGGAACTTGGCGGTGGGTTCCGGTGCTGCACCCGAGATACCCAGCAGCGCCCGGGCGGCCTGCACGACGGAGTCGACGACGGGTTGATGCGCGGCCGACTCGAGCAGCGCACTGAGTTCGTCGGCCCGCGCGTCGTCCAGCTCGGCGTACAGCCGCTCCAGGGCGGCGCCGTAGTGCTCCTTGAGCTTGGGACGCAACAGCTTTCCGACACCTGACAGCAGACCGTTGGCGGCACTGAACGCCGTGGTCTCCACCAGGATGTCGACGGGGAGCTCGTAGGATTGCAGTTCGGCGTCGCGGGCGCTCCGGGAAAGCGATTGCAGGAGAGCGGACTTGAGACCGCCGGGATCGCCGTCGAAGCGGGCGAGGGCATCCTCGGTGGGTACGACGACCGCGAGGAGCGCAGCCCGTTCGCTGTTGCCGTAGACGAAGATCTGACGCACCAGGGCAGCACCGGCGTAGACGGCTTCGAGATTGGCGACCGCGACGAACTCGCCCTGGGAAAGCTTGATGACGTTGTTGCGCCGGTCGACGTAGACGAGGTGGTCCGGTGCGATCTCCGCCATGACGTCACCCGTGCGGTAGTAGCCGTCGGCGTCGAAGACCTCCGCCGTCACCTCGGGTCGCTTGTAGTAGCCGGGCGTGGCCCCGTTGCTCTTCACCAGCAGTTCACCGCGCGGGTGGGGCCGATCGGTGTGGAAGTAGCCGAGCTCAGGCACGTCGACCAATTTGTAGTCGATCACCAAGGGCCGCACGATGATTCCGTCGGTGGTGACGGCGCCGATCTCGGTGAGCCCGTACGCGTCGGTCAGGCTGGCCTCGAGACAGGACTCGATGAACGTGCGCATCTCCGCCGACAGCGGTGCGGTGCTGACGAAGCCGCCGAGCACCCGCCCGCCGAAGACGTGTTCGCGCAGTTCGGCCTTGGCGAGGGTGTCGGCCGTTACCTCGTCCACGCCCTGGGACACCAGCCGTTCGACACCCTGCTGATGACGCTGAAAGAGCATGTCCACCACCCTGGGCACCAGGCCGACGTCGGTGGGCCGCACCAGCGTCCAGTCCTCGAACAGCGTCGACAGGTCGCTCTCGGGGACGAAGTAACTCGTGCCGCCCGCCTGGAATGCCGACGAGAGCGGGATCCGGCCGCCGAGATGGTTGAGCGGGAGGAAGTTGACGTTGAGCACCGGGGCATCCGGCGCCTTGAGCGGCAGAGTCCACAGCGTGGCGACCATCTTCTCGGTCCACATCGCGCCCTTCGGCGCACCCGTGCTGCCCGAGGTGTAGAGGATCATCGCCAGCCGGTCCTGGTCGGCCCCGGTATAGGGCGCCGTCGGCGGCAACGCCCGGCCCCGCTCCACCGTCGCAGCAAGCGTCTCGACCACGACGTCCATGCCCTCGGCATCCAGACGGGCCACCGCAGCCGCCAACCGGTCACGGTCGTCGTCGACGTCGGTCGAGAAGTCGAAGACCACCAGGCGGCGCAGCGAAGTGCTGCCCACCGCCGATTCCACGGCCAGTTCGAGGTAGGCGGCGCTGACGGCGAGGACCACCGGATCGGCCTCGGCGAGGATCGGCTGCAGACGTGATGCGGGTGCGTTGTGCTGAAGGGGGACGGCGACCAATCCCAGGTAACCGCAGACGAGGTCGACCGTCAGGTAGTCACCGCTGGCGAAGCCGATGGTGGCGACGAAGTCGCCGGGCCGAACCGGCGACCGCGAGTCCTGGCTCCATGCGCTCGCGACGGCGGTGACGTCGGACCACAGCTCGCGGTAGGTGGTGGTGTCGAACTCGGGCCGCAACGTTGCCACACGTCGACCGGTGTCCGGATCGGTGACGACGGAACGGCCGCGACTTCCGATTGCGGGGCGATCGCCGTAACCGTCGACCAGGGTGGCGAGCACTTCGGGGAGCCGCAGACTCGGCTCCCGAGCGGCCGTCACGACGTCCGGCCGCGGCGTGGCGGCGTGGATCTGAGGGTCCGCGGCCAGGAGTTCGGCGGTCCGGTCGCGTGCCGTGGTGGGAGGGGAAACGTCGGTGGTCATCGATACCTCGCCTGTGCTGGGACACCCGCCCGCTGACTGCGCTCCGGGTAAGCCAGACCCTACGCGGCTGGCTTTACCCCAGGCAAGTCAGCGTGGCATCATGAGGTTGTGACTTCCATGACGTTGAGGGGCGTTCTCGCCGATCGCGACAGCTGGTCTGCCGCAAACTGCACGATGGCCGCCGCCCTCGACGTCGTGGGTCGGCGAGCCAGCATGTTGCTGCTGCGAGAGGCGTTCTACGGTGCGCACCGCTTCGAGGAGTTCGCGCGTCGGGCGCAGGTCAGCGAGCGCATCACCGCAGCCCGTCTCAAGGAACTCGTCGACGAGGGCCTGCTGGAGCGGCGACCGTACTTCGTCGCCGGACAGCGAAGCCGCGAGGACTACCACCTCACCCGCAAGGGCGAGGAGTTGTTACCGGCCCTGCTGGCCCTGATGCAGTGGGGCAACCGCTGGACACGGCCCGACGGAGCCCGCGTCGCCATGACCCACGCCGACTGCGGCAGCCCGATCGCCGTCGAGGTGCGCTGCGAGGCCGGCCACGCCGTCACCGCCGGCGACATCGACGCAGCGCTGCGCCGCGGTGAGTCACCACAGCGCTGACTAGCGTGACGACCATGTCCCTCATCGCCTCCCGTGTCGCGCCGTCGGCACTCGGTGTCGCCCTGATCCTGATGACGATTCCGGTGCCGGCCGCTGCCGACTCGGCGAGCCCACTGTTCGCCCTCGTCGACGCCGCCGCACAGCGCCTTCAGACTGCCGAGCCCGTGGCCGCCTCCAAGTGGACCACCGGCGGCTCGATCAGCGACCCCGCCCGCGAGACCCAGGTCATCGACGCGGTCACCGCGGCTGCCCGCGACCGCGCCGTCGACCCCGACTACGTTCGCCGGGTCTTCCGCGATCAGATCGACGCGACCGTGGGCGTCGAGTACGCCCACTTCAGCGGCTGGAAGCTCGATCCCGCCAGCGCACCCACCAGCGCACCCGATCTGTCCGATTCTCGGTCGGCGATCGACGGGTACAACCGCACGATGGTCGACGAGATTGCGGCACAATGGAATTCGCTGCACTCCCCCGCGTGCGCGAGTGATCTGGAGGCGGCCAAGACGGCCGTGGTCGGCGGCCGAAACCTCGACGACCTCTACCAGCGTGGGCTCGGTTTCGCGACGAGCTCCTATTGCCGGTGAACCACCAGTCGACGTCAGCGTGAACACCGCGTTGACCTGGGTGAACGGGCATCTGGTCGATTAGGCGTTCGGGGTTGGGACGGTCTATGGTCTACCGCGGTCCGTCGTCCGACACAGGAAAAGTCCTCATGCCTCTTCAGCCCACCTTGCGGCGCGCACACAACTCCGTCGGCACTCGCAGGCACCGCGTCATGCCCAGAATGAGCTGCCCCACCGTCGGCCAGAGCTTCGACATCCAGATCAGCCGGGAACTCGACGGCTGGTCGATCCAGATTCCCGAGATAAGTGGCGCGACGCATGCACGTCGGCGGGAGCTGGTCGAGTTGGCGGCGCGAGACTACATCTCGGCCATGACCGGCATTCCGATCGGCTACGTCTGCGTGTACGTCGCCCGGGAGACCGTCGGCGCCGAATAGCGCTTGGCCCTCAGTTGGTCGAGGGTGACCGGCGTGGGTCCTCGGGGTCGTAGGGGTCGTACCACCACCAGTCGGCGCGTTCGCCGAGTGGGCCGGTGCACGGTGGCACCGCCGGTGGTGGCTGGGTCGGTGGTCTCGCCAGGGACGCCCCGGTCAGGACCGCCCCGTCGGTGTCGGTGACGACGAGGTGGGTGGCGGTGCCGGCGATGGTGATGCCACCGCGGTGGTGCAGCCGGTGGTGAAACGGGCACAGCAG
>NZ_JBEXUA010000015.1:0-127076 GCF_040614235.1 Mycobacterium sp. NPDC006124
CAGCGGCAAGATCATGCGACGCCTGCTCCGAGACGTCGCCGAAGGCCGCGAACTCGGCGACACCTCCACCCTCGTCGACCCCAGCGTCTTCGAAGCCATCCGCGCCGGGAAGTAGCACCGCAGGAGGGGTCGACCGGACTATCGTGGCTCCCACGCGGGGCCGACGTGCCCCCCGCCAGGAGCGTGGTCACCGGTGAGCTCAGCGAGGGTGTCCGACGCCAGCGTGCGGGCCGTCCACGAACTCTTCGTCGCGGGCGAAGTCGACGGCTCCTACCTGGCGACGACCCCCCTACGACGCGTCGTCGTCGACAGCTGGCAGCGCAGCCTGGCCCGCGGCGTCGACCCCGACCGCGGGGGCGCGCAATCGTCGGAGGTGGCGCTCGGCGTGGCTCGGATGCGAGCGCAACATCCGCTGGCGTCGGCGTTGCCGGTCATCCGCCGACTGCTGGTCGAGGACGCCCGATCCTCGGGGGTCATGGTCGCGATCAGCGCGGCGGACGGCACCCTGCTGTGGGTCGAGGGTGACCCCGCGGCGTGCCGTCGGGCCGAGGCGATGAACTTCGTCCCGGGTGCGGACTGGAGCGAGCGGGGCGCCGGCACCAACGCCCCGGGGACGGCCCTGGCACTGGACGCCGAGGTGCAGATTCGCGGCACCGAACACTTCTCCCGCGTCGTTCAGCCGTGGAGTTGCACGGCGGTTCCCGTGCACGACCCCGTCACGGGCACGTTGATCGGGGCCATCGACCTCACTGGCGGCGACGAGGTGTCCTCGGCCCAGACCCTGGCCCTGGTGCGCGCCACGGTGGTCGCCGTGGAGAATCACCTGGCCTTGCTGCGGCTGACCGAACCAGGTCGCGACGAGCGTTGTCGCATGAGGCATTTGCGGGTCCTGGGTACCGAACGGCCGCGATGGGAGAGCGTCGACGAAGGCGGCCGGCGCACGCGCACCGCGCTCACCGGCAGACACGCCGACATCCTGGTGTTGCTGAGCAGGCACCCCGAGGGCCTCAGCGCCGACCACCTGGCGACACTGCTGGACGACGGACACCTCGACGTCGTGACCGTGCGGGCCGAGATGTCACGACTGCGCCGCGTCGTCGGACCCGATCTTCTGGCGTCGCGTCCCTATCGGCTGACGGCCCCCGTCTCGAGCGATGTCGCGGAGGTCTTCGCCGCCCTGGCGGGCGGGGACGTGGCGGCGGCCCTCGACGCGTACGGCGGACCACTGCTGGCCAAGTCGGCGTCCCCCGCCGTCGGACGGTTGCGCACCGAGATCAGCACGAGCCTGCGCGGCGCCGTCCTGGCGACCCGTGACCTGGGGTTGCTGCGCCGCTGGCTGCAGCTACCGGAGGGCTCCGGCGACCGCGACGGGTGGGCTCTGCTGCAGGACGAGGTGCGGTCGTGCAACCGTGCTGCAACCCCTCGTCACCTATCTTGAGTGACGACCGACACATTCTTTCAAGACGTCGTCCCGTTCGTTGGAGAGGAACCCATGACTGTTTACGCGCGGCCCGGCACCGAAGGCTCCCTGATGAGCTTCGAGTCCCGGTACGACAACTGGATCGGCGGCGAGTGGGTGGCCCCCACCGCGGGCCGGTACTTCGAGAACCCGTCACCGATCAACGGCAAGACCTTCTGCGAGGTGGCCCGCTCCGACGAGTCCGACGTCGAGAAGGCCCTCGACGCCGCCCACGCCGCCGCCCCCGCCTGGGGCAAGACCTCGCCCGCCGAACGGGCCAACATCCTCAACAAGATCGCCGACCGCATCGAGGAGAACCTGGAGTCCATCGCCGTCGCCGAGGCGTGGGACAACGGTAAGCCCGTGCGCGAGACCCTCAACGCCGACATTCCGCTGGCGGTGGACCACTTCCGCTACTTCGCGGGAGCGCTTCGGGCGCAAGAGGGTTCGCTGTCGCAGATCGACGAGGACACCGTCGCCTACCACTTCCACGAGCCGCTCGGCGTCGTCGGACAGATCATCCCGTGGAACTTCCCCATCTTGATGGCGGTGTGGAAGCTGGCCCCCGCGCTGGCCGCCGGCAACGCGGTGGTGCTCAAGCCCGCCGAGCAGACCCCGGCGTCGATCCTCTACCTGATGTCGATCATCGGGGATCTGCTGCCCGCCGGTGTGGTCAACGTGGTCAACGGATTTGGCGTCGAGACGGGCAAGCCGCTGGCCTCGAGCAACCGGATCGCCAAGATCGCCTTCACCGGCGAGACCACCACCGGGCGCCTGATCATGCAGTACGCGTCGCAGAATCTGATTCCGGTCACCCTGGAACTGGGCGGCAAGAGCCCCAACATCTTCTTCTCCGACGTGATGTCGCAGGTCGACGACTTTCAGGACAAGGCGCTGGAGGGCTTCACGATGTTCGCCCTCAACCAGGGCGAGGTGTGCACCTGCCCGTCACGTTCCCTGGTGCAGGCCGACATCTACGACGAGTTCATGACCCAGGCCGCGATCCGCACCAAGGCGGTCCGTCAGGGCGACCCGCTGGACACCGAGACGATGATCGGCGCCCAGGCCTCCAACGACCAGCTCGAGAAGATCCTGTCCTACATCGAGATTGGCAAGGACGAGGGCGCCAAGGTCATCACCGGCGGCGAGCGCGCCGAACTGGGTGGTGAGCTGAACGGCGGCTACTACGTGCAGCCCACGATATTCGAGGGCAACAACAAGATGCGGGTGTTCCAGGAGGAGATCTTCGGACCCGTCGTCGCGGTCACCTCGTTCACCGACTACGACGACGCCATCTCCATCGCCAACGACACCCTCTACGGTCTCGGCGCCGGCGTGTGGAGCCGTGACGGCAACACCGCCTATCGCGCCGGTCGCGACATCAAGGCCGGCCGCGTGTGGACCAACTGCTATCACGCGTACCCGGCGCACGCCGCGTTCGGCGGCTACAAGCAGTCCGGCATCGGGCGCGAGAACCACAAGATGATGCTCGACCACTACCAGCAGACCAAGAACCTGCTGGTGTCCTACGGCAACAAGGCCCAAGGCTTCTTCTAGATCCACCGAGTGTTATGAAGTGCGCGAGAGTTCCTCGAATTCTCGCGCACTTCTTCACGTTCGCGGCAGGGTGACCGAGCGCATTGCCCGGATGGCCGGTGCCGTCGAGGCTGCCAGCAGCGTCGCCCGGTCCGCCGGGTAGCAGACGTCGACGACCGCCGACGGCGGAAAGCGATACGGACGCCCGTGCACCAAGCCGGCGAGTTGTCTTCGCAGCCTTGACATCTCGGCCCGAACCGTGACCACCCGGGAGCGATCGCCGTAGAGATCCTCGGCGAGGTCGGGGGCCGACCGCCCATCGCGGTGAGTGGCGAGGACGAGCAGGATCTCGGCGTGCCGGGGTGAGATGTCGTGGCGCCAGCAGCCGAACTGCCCGACCATCTCCAGGGTGGGCGCCCCCGAGTCCCGCACGTCGAGGGTGACCCGCGAGATGCCGGGGGCCGCGTCGTCGTCGGTGGGGCGCACCAGCCAACCGCCAGGGAGCAGTTCGACCTCGCACATGCCCAGCGGCGGCACCCACGCCCGGCCGGGCGCGATCTCCGCCGGCAGCAGGATGCGGTTGTGCATCGGCACCGAGTCCACGGCGGCCACCCACCCGTCGGGGTCGACGGCGAGGGCGGGCGCGCCGATGCGCGCCAGGATCGGTGCGGCCACCGCCCGCAGTCGGTTCAGGGTCTGGTCGTGTTGTTCGCGCAGCCGCGATTCCGCGAGGCGGGCGACGACGTCGACGAGTGCCACGGTGGTCGGGTGCACGGTTGCGGCCGGACCCGACACGTCGACGACTCCGATGACCTGGCCGGTGCGCGGATCCTTGATGGGCGCGCCCGCGCACGTCCACGGGTGATGGCTGCGCTGGTAGTGCTCGGCGGAGAACACCTGAACCGCCCGGTTGGACGCCAGGGCGGTGCCGATGGCGTTGGTGCCGACCGCGTTCTCACCCCAGTGGGCGCCCTCGATGAACCCCAGCCGGTCGGCGTGGTTGAGCACCGACGCCGACCCGCTGCGCCACAGCACCCGGCCCAGTGCGTCGGCCACGACCAGGATGTTGTCCCCGTCGACGATCAGCGACTCCAGGTTGCGCGATACCTCGTCGAGCACGCCGAGCAGACCCGAGGACTTCCGCAGCAACTCGAGACCGGCGAGCTCGACGACCGGCGCCGACAACCGATCGGGCGCAAGGCCGTTGGCCATCATCCGATGCCAGGAGTCCTCGATCACCGACCGCGGGCGGGCAGGGGCGCGCTCACCCGACATCGTGGCGTCGTAGACCGCCGACATCAGCCGGGCGTAGTGCCGCGGGTCTTCGCCGACCGCGACGGCCGGTTCGGGACTGGAAGGGTCTTGCATCACCCCCGATTGTGCTCCGCATCACAGTGCGGCGCCACTAGCCGAACACCCTGCTGGTCGCGCAAGCGCTCATCGATACACCATTCCGCCGTCGATCAGTCCGGCCTGTCCCGTCATGTAGTCGGAATCGGGCCCGGCGAGATAGGACACGAAGCCGGCGACGTCGTCGGGGGTCTCGGCGCGGCCGAGTGCGATACCGCCGACGAACTTCTCGTACGTCTCGCCCTCGGCGGCTCCGGTCAGCGCGGCGAACCGCTTGTCGATCTCCACCCACATGTCGGTGCCGACGACACCGGGGCAGTAGGCGTTGACGGTGATGCCGTCGGCGGCGTGCTCCTTGGCCGCGGCCTGGGTGAGCGCCCGCACGGCGAACTTGGTGGCGCTGTAGACGCCGAGCATGCCGAAGCCCTCGTGGCCGGCGATCGAGGACGCATTGATCACCTTGCCCCTGGTCCCCCGTTCCTTGAACGTGGTCACCGCGGCCTGGATGCCCCACAGCACCCCGTCGACGTTGACCGCCCAGATCTTCGCGACGTCCTCCGGCGTCGTGTCGAGCAGGGGGGCGACCAGGGCGATGCCGGCGTTGTTCACCATGACGTCGAAGCCGCCGAGGGTCGTCGCCGCGTGGTCGACGGCGGCGAAGACCTGATCGCGCTCGCTCACGTCGGCCACGAAAGTGGTTGCCTTCGAACCGAGTCCGGTGATCTCCTCGGCGACCGCGGAGATCCCGTCCGGTCCGATGTCGACCAGCGCCACGTCGGCACCGTCGCGCGCCAGCCGCAGCGCGATGCCCCGGCCGATGCCGCGTCCGGCACCGGTGACCAGGGCGACCTTGCCGGTCAGCGCGCCACTCACGACGCCCCACCCGTGGTCGACGGGTCGACGAGGACCTTCATCTTCGTGCCCGCGTGCAGGGCTTCGAACCCTTCGTCGACGACGTCGTCCAGCGGGATCGAGGTCACCCAGCCGGTGGTGTCGTAGGTGCCCCGGTCCATCAGGTCGATGACGGCGGCGAAGTCCTCGGCGGTGTAGCAGAGCGAGCCCTGAATGCGGGACTCGTTCATCACCAGGTTGAGAAGCGGTGTGGTCAAGGGCTTCTCGTAGATCGCAACACTGACCATCGGACGGCGCGCACCCACGCAGGCCAGTGCCGTCTCGACCGCGGGCGCCACCCCGGCGGCGTCGAACACCGAATCGGCCCCCGCGCCGTTGGTGTGGTCGGCGATGAAGGCGGGGACGTCGACCGCGGTCGGATCGAGCGTGCGGGCGCCGAGCGCCTCGATCGACGCCCGTCGGGTGGCCGACGGTTCCACGACGAAGACGTCCTCTACTCCTTTGCCGCGCAACGCAAACCACAGGCCAATCCCGATGGGGCCGGCACCGAACACCATCGAGGTGCCGTCGGCGCTCGGGTCGCCAAGGGTGGCCGCGTGGTAGGCCACCGACATGGGTTCGACGAGCGCGCCGAGTTCCATCGACACGTCGTCGGGCAGGCGGTGCAGCATGTCGGTCGGCACCACGGTGTACTCGGCCATGCCACCGTCGGACATCAGCCCGTGGAAGCCGATCTGCTGGCAGATGTTGTAGGTGCCCGCCTTGCACGGTCCGCAGTGCCCGCACCGGTAGAGCGGCATGACGGCCACCCGGTCGCCTGCGGCGTAATCGGTGACGTCGTCGCCCACCTCGGTGATGACGCCGGAGAACTCGTGGCCCATGGTCAGCGGCAGCTGCTGCCCGGTCAGCGGGTGCGGTGAGGTTGGGATGAAGATGGGGCCCGCGTAGTACTCGTGCAGATCGGTGCCGCAGATGCCGTTGAACCCGACCTTGACCTTCACGGTGCCCGGCGTGGGATTGGGTTCGGGGACGTCGGCGACCTCGAGTTTGTGGGGTCCGTAGTACACAGCTGCTCTCATGAGCCATGTCTATGTGACGCCGGCCACGTTCGGAAAGAGTTGCACCCCGTTGCATGCCACCGGTGCAACCCGCTGCAACCCTTGCATCCGCTGCCACGGTGGTGTGCTCTGAGTCACATGACCGAAACGATCGAAAAGACGGCCTCCGCGGCCCTCACCCCACAGGCGCGCGTCGACGCCTGGCTCGCCGACTTCGAGGCGGCGTTGGCCGTCCGTGACGTCGAGCGGGTGGTGTCGATGTTCGCCGTCGACTGCTTCTGGCGCGACCTGGTGTCCTTCACCTGGAACCTCAAGACCATGGAAGGTCAGGGGGGCGTGACACGAATGCTGTATGCGCGATTGGCCGAGACCAGCCCGTCGGGTTTCCGCACCCGTGAAGAAGCCACCGCCGACGGCGACGTCGCCAGCGCGTTCATCGAGTTCGAGACCGCGGTTGGACGCGGCACCGGGCACCTGCGCATCAAGCCCGACGCCAACGGCGACGACGTGGCCTGGACCTTGCTGACGGCCATGCAGGAGCTCAAGGGCTACGAGGAGTGCAAGGGCGTCACCCGCGTGCTGGGCGCCGTGCACGGTTCCGACCCCGACACCAGATCGTGGGCGGAGAAGCGGGCGGACGAAGAGCGAGCCCTTGGCCGCAGCGAGCAGCCCTACACACTGGTCGTCGGCGGTGGTCAGGGCGGCATCGCACTCGGCGCGCGGTTACGCCAAATGGGCGTGCCGGCGATCGTGGTCGACCGTCACGAACGTCCCGGCGACCAGTGGCGCAAGCGCTACAAGTCGCTGTGCCTTCACGATCCGGTCTGGTACGACCACCTGCCGTACATGCCCTTCCCGCAGAACTGGCCGGTGTTCGCTCCCAAGGACAAGATCGGCGACTGGCTGGAGTTCTACACCCGCGTCATGGAGGTGCCGTACTGGTCCAAGACCAGCTGCCTGTCCGCTTCCTTCGACGAGACGAAGAAGCAGTGGACCGTCGAGATCGACCGCGACGGGGAGCGGCTGACGCTGCACCCCACGCACTTGGTGCTGGCCACCGGCATGTCCGGCAAGCCGAGCATTCCGACGCTCCCCGGCCAAGATGTCTTCCGCGGCGAGCAACACCACTCCAGCTCCCACCCCGGCCCCGACCGCTACGTCGGCAAGCGCGCCGTGGTGATCGGGTCCAACAACTCGGCCCACGACATCTGCAAGGCGCTCGTCGAGAACGGCGTGGACACCACGATGGTGCAACGCTCGTCGACCCACATCGTGAAGTCGGACTCCCTGATGGAGATCGGCCTCGGCGACCTCTATTCGGAGCGGGCCGTGGCGTCGGGCATGACCACCGAGAAGGCCGACCTGACGTTCGCCTCGTTGCCCTACAAGATCATGCACGAGTTCCAGATCCCGATCTACGACGCCATCCGCGAACGCGACAAGGAGTTCTACGACCGGCTGACCGCCGCGGGCTTCGAATTGGATTGGGGTGACGACGATTCCGGCCTCTTCATGAAGTACCTGCGCCGAGGGTCGGGCTATTACATCGACGTCGGCGCGTGCGACCTGGTCGCCGACGGCACCATCAAGCTCGCCCACGGCCAGGTCGAGAAGCTGACCGAGGACGCGGTGGTGCTCGCCGACGGCACGGTGCTGCCGGCCGACGTCGTGGTCTACGCCACCGGGTACGGCTCGATGAACGGCTGGGCGGCCGATCTGATCGGCCAGGACGTCGCCGACAAGGTCGGCAAGGTCTGGGGCCTAGGCAGCGGGACGACCAAGGATCCGGGCCCGTGGGAGGGCGAGCAGCGCAACATGTGGAAGCCGACGCAGCAGGAGAACCTGTGGTTCCACGGCGGGAATCTGCACCAGTCCCGGCACTATTCGCTGTATCTGGCCCTGCAGCTCAAGGCGCGATACGAGGGTCTGCCGACCCCGGTCTACGGGCTACAGGAAGTGCACCACCTGAGTTAGGAATCCTCGGCGGAGCCGAGAACTAAGCGGCAGGAGCGCCGACCGGGACGAAGCCGGAGCCCGGTCGGTTCTTCGCGTCGATGTCGGCCAGGATCGACGTCATCGACATGGTGACCGCCGGGGTGTGCAGCGGGATGAACTTCACCACGCAGGTGGGCAGGTCCTCGCTGAAGGCGCCGTGGATCATCCCGACCAGCTTGTCGTCGACCGTCACCGGGGCGCCGGAGTCGCCGGGTTGGCCGCACACCTGGTTGAGGATGGTGCCGGGTTTGTCACCCGGTCCCCAGGTGACGCCGCACGACTGGCCCGTGGTGCGGCCGAGCTTGCAGGCGTTCTCGCCGAATGCCGGATCGGGGCCGAGGCCGTCGATCTCGAAGCCGTCGATCGAGTTGACGGGTTGGACCTTGGCGGGGTCGAACTGGATCACCGCGTAGTCGAGGCCGTCGTTGCCGGCGACCATCGTGCCGACCACGCCGCTGGAGGGAGCACGTTCGGAGGCCACCTGCGCGCCGGGCCCGCCGCAATGCGCGGAGGTGAACCCGATCAGGTTGCCCTTGGAGTCGTTGCCGATGGTCGTGAGGGTGCAGAACGTGTCACCGTTGATCACGATCCCCGACCCGCCTCCGAGTACGACCTTGTCCTCGGCGTGGGAGACGGCCAGCAGCGGTGAGGTCAGGGCGGCGATCAGGACGACGAAGAGCGCGGACAGGACGAACGGGCTGCGACGACTTCGTACGAACTGCAAGAAACCTCCTCGGCCGCTGCCCCGCCCGACGGCCAAGCACGGCCAGTCTAACGTCGGCCGGAATCGTTGCGCGGCCCGCGACATGGCAACATGGGCGCCGACCCCCATGACATGCGGGAGAGTAATTCGAACGGGGAGGACGTGTCCGTGAGCAATGGCGACCGCAAGAGCGGCGTTCCGACGACGGTGACCTCGATTCCACTGGTGGATCCGCACGCGCCGAAGCCCGACCCGTCGGTGGGCGATCTGGTCAAGGACGCGACGGCGCAGATGTCCACGCTGGTGCGTGCCGAAGTCGAACTCGCGCGCGCCGAGATCACCCGCGACGTCAAGAAGGGCCTGACGGGCAGCGTCTACTTCGTCATGGCGCTGGTCGTCCTGTTCTACTCCACGTTCTTCTTCTTCTTCTTCGTCGCCGACTTGCTGGACCTGTGGCTGCAGAAGTGGGCCGCCGACCTGATCGTGTTCGGCCTGATGCTGCTGAGCACCGGTGCGCTGGCATTCCTGGGCTGGCGCAAGGTGCGCAAGATCCGAGGCCCGCAGAAGACGATCGAGTCGGTCAAGGAGGCGCGGGTGGCGTTGGTGCCCGGCGGCGACAAGTCCCCGGCGAAGCCGGCCGTGCCGACGGCAGACCCCTCCGGCTGGTAGTGGCACGCTCCCGGGGGCGCATCACCCAGCCGCCACCCGATCCGTCGGTCACGCGCATCGCTGGGCCGTGGCGACACATGGACGTGCACGCCAACGGAATCCGCTTCCACGTCGTCGAGGCGAACCCCCCCGGCGAGTTCTCCGACGACCAGCCGTTGGTGATCTTGTTGCACGGCTTCGGGTCGTTCTGGTGGTCCTGGCGCCACCAGCTCCGCGGGTTGCACGGCGCGCGGGTGGTGGCGGTGGACCTGCGGGGGTACGGCGGCAGCGACAAACCGCCCCGCGGCTACGACGGCTGGACACTCGCCGGTGACACCGCCGGCTTGGTGCGCGCGCTCGGACACGAGACCGCCACCTTGGTGGGCCACGCCGACGGCGGATTGGTCTGCTGGGCCACCTCGGTGCTGCACCCCCGCGTGGTGAGATCCATTGCGGTCATCAGCTCGCCGCATCCCGTCGCGCTGCGCGCCTCGGCGTTGACGCGCCGTGATCAGGGGATGGCCCTGCTGCCGTGGATGCTGCGCTACCAACTGCCCGTGTGGCCGGAACGATCGCTCGTACGTGACGACGCAGCCGAACTCGAGGCCGTCGTCCGCAGCCGGGCCGGTGCCAATTGGCTTGCCTCGCAAGACTTCGCCGAATCGATGCCACACCTGCGCCGGGCCGTCCAGATCCCGTCGGCGGCGCACTCGGCGCTGGAGTACCAGCGCTGGGCGGTTCGCAGCCAGCTTCGCAGTGAGGGGCGCCGCTTCATGCGGTCGATGAAGCGGCCGTTGTCGGTACCCGTGCTCCACGTACGCGGGGACGCCGACCCGTACGTGCTCGCCGATCCGGTGCGACGCACCCAGAAACTGGTGCCGCACGGCCGGTACGTGTCGATCGCCGGGTCGGGGCACTTCGCACACGAGGAGAATCCCGAACTGGTCAACGAGCAGCTGACGAGGTTCCTCGCGGGCGGCTGAGGTCAGGAGATGCAGGTGTCGGTCGACACCCGCTGCGTATTGCCGGCCTTGGCCATCTGCTTCTCCACCTCGGTGGAGGTCAGCACGAAGCCGGTGTCCGCGTCGTCCACGGCCGCACCGAAGACCACACCGAGCACCTTGCCGTCCTTGTCGATCAACGGTCCGCCCGAATTACCTTGGCGCACAGTGCCTCTGATGGTGTACACCTCGCGGGTGACCGTCGTCGTGTGGTAGATGTCCGGACCGTTGAGCTGGATGATCTCGCGGATGCGGCCGGGGGTGGCGGTGAACTCGCCGCCGCCGGGATACCCCATCACCAACGCATCGGTACCGCTGGTCGCCTCCTGCATGTCGAACTGCAGCGGCTTGGCCGGCAGGTCGGGAACGTCGAGGATGGAGATGTCGGCGTTCGGGTCGTAGGAGACCACCGTCGCGTCGTAGGTCTTGCCGTCGGACTCCACGGTCACGCTCTCGGACCCGGCGACGACGTGGGCGTTGGACATCACCCGGTTGGGGGCGACGACGAATCCGCTGCCCTCGAGCACCTTCTGGCAGCTGGTGGCCACCCCGCGGATCTTCAGCACGCTCGGCCGAGTCGCCGCGACCACCGGGTCGGACGCCAGGGCGGCGTCGGGAGCGTCCACGTTGACGATCGGGGTGCGGCCGAATGGTTGCAGCACGTCGGGCAGCCCGGAGGTGTCCAGCAGCGAGGACAACCGCGTCGGCACCTTCTTGAGCCACGCGGGGGCCGCCTCGTCGACCGCCGACAGGACGCGCGAACCGCGCACGGCCGCCGCGAGATTCGGCTGGTCCGACGACGTCAGCGGGGTGGCCAGCAGCCAGGCCGCCACCAACACCGCGACCAGTTGCAGCGCGACCCCGACGAACGAGTCCACGGTCCGCAGACCGCCGTTGCGGATCGCACCGCGCACCGCCCGCCCCAGCACCACGCCGGCGATCTCGCCGATCACGACGAGCCCGAGGATCAGGAACAGCGCCACGAACAGCTTGGTGCGGGGGCCGTCGACGTGGCCGACGACGTGCGGCGCCAGCAGCACGCCGGCCACCGCGCCGAGGATCACGCCGACGAAGGACAGCAGCGAGCCAAGCGCGCCCGACCGCCATCCGGAGACGGCGGCGACGAAGGCGATGGCGAGGACGGCCAGATCGAGCCACTGCGACGAAGTCATTGTGGGCCCTCACGGTAATCGGTGCCGCCGCCGACGAGCGCCATTGCCGCGTCGAGTTCGCGCACGTCGTCGGTGTCCCACGGCTGCGCCCAACCGGCGACGTCGAGAATCGCCGAGATCACCTGGCCGGTGAAACCCCAGACCAGCATCTGGTTCAGCATGAACGCGGGCCCGGCGAACCGGGTGGTGTTCTCCTTGCGGTACACCATCAGCCGATTCTCGGGATTGACGAAGGCGCGGACGGGAACGCGGGCGACGATGGCCGTCTCGCTCTCGTCCACCACGCCAACCGGGCCCGGGTCGGGCGAGTAGGCCAGCACCGGCACGACGTGGAAGCCCGACGGCGGGATGAACATCCGGTCGAGTGTGGCCAGGGGCTGCAACCGCGTCACGTCGACGCCGGTCTCCTCGTTGGCCTCGCGCAGCGCAGTGCCGACGGGACCGCCGTCGCCGGGATCGGCCGCGCCGCCGGGGAAGGCGGCCTGGCCGGCGTGCTGGCGCAACGTGGACGCTCGGACGGTGAGCAGCAGGTCGGCGTCGGGGGGCAGGCCGCCCGTGGGTGAGTCGAACGGCCCGGAGAACAGCACCAGGACCGCGGCATCGCGCTTGGCCCCGGTCATCGTGGCTGCGGCGTTGGCGACCGTGATGGCGGCGAGCACGTCGGCGGGCACCCGCTCGCGGTAGGCGCGCGGCACGTCGGCGACGTTGTCGAGCAGCGGCTCGAGCCAGGACGGGGCCGCTGCGGTATCGAGGGCAGCAGTGGGCCCCCCGTCACCGTTCGAGGTCAACCGCGCACTCCCATCGCTGGATTCACCGCCGCGGCGATCTCATCGGCGCTGGTGAACGCACGCGGCAGGATTTTGGCCACCGTACCGTCCGAGCGCAGCACCACGGTGGCGGGCATGACGTTGGGCACCTTCAGCGCGGCGGCGACCAGCCGCCGACCGTCCTGCAGGGTGGGCAGCTCGACGCCGAGTTCGGCCAGCCGCAGCAGTGCCGCGGTCTCGTTCTCGTCCTGGTGCACGGTCAGCACCGTCACGGCCGGTCCCATCCGGCGCTGGTACTCCGCCATGGCCGGTAATTCGTCGGCGCAGGGTCCACACCAGTAGGCCCACAGGTTGAGCACCACGTTGTGGCCGGCGACGATCGCTCCCACGTCGGCGCGAGCACCATCCGCGGCGCACTCGACCGTGACGCCGTTCAGGGCCACGGGACTCGGCCCTGCCGACGGGGCGGGGCACGGCGGCAGGGCCGCCTTGGCGCGCGGGCCGGCCAATGCCTCCGCGGTGTCGGCGTCACGATGCTCCCGGGCCACCCCGACGCTCGGACCGCCGGTCCCGGCGACCGGATCCTCCGCGCCGATCTCCCGCCACAGGGCGACGACCAGCGCGACGACGACCACGAGACCCGCCAGGGTCCACCGGGTGGATGCGCGCACGAAGGCCGGGTCTCTACAGACCGGCCATGGCGAGCAGGTGTTCGGTCTCCGGGCCCTTCACCAACTTGGCGGCGGCGAGCGGATCCGTCGGGCCAAGGCCGAACGACGGGCAATCCTTGGCAAGCACGCATACGCCGCAGGCCGGCTTCTTGGCGTGACACACCCGGCGGCCGTGAAAGATCACCCGGTGGCTCAGCAGCGTCCACTCCTTGCGTGGGATCAGCTCGCCGATCGCGAACTCGACCTTCACCGGATCCTCGAGTTCGGTCCACCGCCAGCGGCGCACCAATCTGCCGAAGTGGGTGTCGACGGTGATGCCCGGGATGTCGAACGCGTTGCCGAGGACGACGTTGGCCGTCTTGCGACCGATGCCGGGCAACGTCACCAACTCGTCGAGCGTCGCGGGCACCTCCCCGTCGAATCGCTCGACCAACTCCTGGCCCAACCGGATCAACGAATTGGCCTTGTTCCGATAGAAGCCCGTGGTGCGGACCAAGGCCTCCAGTTCCTCGCGATCGGCGCCCGCGTAATCCGCGGCCGTCCGGTACTTCGCGAACAACGCCGGGGTGGCCAGGTTGACGCCCTTGTCGGTGCTTTGAGCCGACAGGATGGTCGCGACGGCGAGCTCCAGCGGATTGGTGAAGTCCAGCTCGCAGTAGACGTGCGGAAAAGCTTGGGAGAGCGTGCGATTCATCCGCCGAGCCCGTCGAACCAGCCCGGTGCGAGTCTCGTCGTCGTACTTGGCGGATTTGGGGGCCACCACTGCGCGCGTTGCCACGTCCGCCAGCCTACTGAGGCAACCGTCGAGTGTAAGCGCGGACCGGTGGCATTTCGTGATGCCCCTGAGACCTCCGGCGTGTTTACTTCGCCATGTGTCCTGGTTGCTCGTGGTGTTCATCCCGGCGTTGCTGATGTTGGCGACGTTCGGGCTCGACCGGTTGGAGGCCGGCCTCGACGACGACACCGTGTCTCCGGCGGACGTCACCGCATCCCTGGAACGCGCCAAGGCGGTCTGCGCCAAACCCGCCGCCCGCACCCGTGCCGTGGACTCCTACGAGTTGCTCGACGACGGATATGACGACGTCTGCCGCGAAAGCGTATTCACGCGATCGGCGCGGGATTTGCCGACGCGCGTGATCATTCCGCACGAATCGAATACGGAATTTCGGCCGACTCGCCACGCCTTTCGTGTGTAGCGTTGGCACGTCGCGAAGACCTCAGCGCTTAGACTGAATTCGCCATCCCGGCCGGGGTGGCCTTCGTGTGTCATATTTCCGACGGTGTTAAGGGGCAACGTGGACGAGATCCTGGCGAGGGCCGGAATCTTCCAGGGAGTGGAACCGACTGCGGTCTCCGCGCTGACCAAGCAATTGCAGCCCGTCGACTTCCCGCGTGGGCACACCGTGTTCGCCGAGGGCGAGCCGGGCGACCGGCTCTACATCATCATCTCGGGCAAGGTGAAGATCGGCCGACGCTCCCCGGACGGCCGCGAGAACCTGCTCACCATCATGGGTCCGTCGGACATGTTCGGCGAGCTGTCGATCTTCGACCCGGGCCCCCGCACGTCGAGCGCCACCACCATCACCGAAGTCCGCGCCGTGTCGATGGACCGTGAAGCGCTGCGCGCCTGGATCGCCGACCGCCCCGAGATCGCCGAGCAACTCCTGCGCGTGCTGGCCCGTCGCCTGCGTCGCACCAACAACAACTTGGCCGACCTCATCTTCACCGACGTGCCCGGCCGCGTCGCCAAGCAGCTGCTGCAGCTCGCACAGCGCTTCGGCACGCAGGAGGGCGGCGCCCTGCGCGTCACCCACGACCTCACGCAGGAGGAGATCGCCCAGTTGGTCGGCGCCTCCCGCGAGACGGTCAACAAGGCCCTCGCCGACTTCGCCCACCGCGGTTGGATTCGCCTGGAGGGCAAGAGCGTGTTGATCAGCGACTCCGAGCGGCTGGCCCGCCGAGCGAGGTAGCGAGCGAGCATCGGGCCCAGCGCGCGCTTCCGCTAGTTTCGGAGGTAGTCCAGCTGCGCCTGCACGCTCCACTCGGCGTGCTCCCACAGCTTCTCGTCGACGTCGGTGTAGACGTGCTCGACGATCTGGCGGGCGGTCGCCTCCTCGCCCAGCACCCGCAACGCCCCGCGCACCTGGTTCAGCCGATCCTCGCGATGCGCCAGGTACGTCCCCGTCACCGCCTCCAGATCGGCGAGATCCGGTCCGTGCCCGGGCAGTACGGCGCGGCGGCCCAGACCCCGTAACCGCCGCAGCGACTCCAGGTAGTCGCGCAGGCTGCCGTCCTCGTTGTCGATGACCGTCGTCCCGCGGCCCAGCACCGTGTCCGCGGTCAGCACGGCATCGTCCAACGCGAACGACAGCGAGTCGGCCGTGTGTCCCGGGGTGGCCACGACCGTGATGCGCACACCGGCGGCGTCGATCACCTCGCCGTCGACCAGCGGACCGCCCATCCCGCGCAGGAATCCGCTGCCCACCGAGCGCACCGTCGCACCCGTGCGCTCGACGAGTGCGTCGATCCCGTCGGTGTGGTCGCCGTGCTTGTGACTGATCAGCACCAGCGGGATCTTGCCGAGGGCGGCGATCCGGTCGACGTGGGCAATGTCGTCGGGCCCCGGGTCGACGATCACCATCTCGTCGCTGCCCGGCCCCCGAAGAACCCAGGTGTTGGTGCCCTCCAGGGTCATCAGGCCCGGGTTGTCGCACAACAGCACCGACGCCGTGTCGGTGACGCGGCGCAGCATTCCGTACGCCGGATGCACGATGCCCTCCGACGTCACGCGACCTCTACGATCAGCTCCACTTCCACCGGCGCATTCAGAGGCAACTCCGACACCCCGACCGCCGAGCGCGCATGCACCCCGGCGTCACCGAAGACGTCACCGAGCAATTGCGACGCACCGTTGACCACGCCGGGCTGGCCGTTGAAACCTGGTGCGGAGGCGACGAATCCGACCACCTTGACCACCCGGACCACCGCGTCGATGCCGACGAGGGCGTGCACGGCGGCCAGCGCGTTCAGCGCACACGTACGCGCCAGATCCTTGGCCTCCTCCGCGGTGACCTCGGCGCCCACCTTGCCCGTCTGCGGCAGTTCGCCGCCGACCATCGGCAACTGCCCGGAGGTGTAGACCAGGCTGCCCGTCCGAACGGCGGGCACGTAGGCGGCCAACGGGGCGACCACCGCGGGGAGTTCGATGCCCAGCTCCGCCAACCGTTTCGACGGCGTCACCGAGTCGCTGCGCTCGGCGGACGTCACTTTGGTCGCTTCATGTACGCCACCAACTGCTCGCCCGTCGGCCCGGGAACGACCGAGACCAACTCCCACCCGTCCTCACCCCACTGGTCGAGGATCTGCTTGGTCGCATGGGTCAGTAGTGCCACGGTCACGTATTCCCACCGGGTCGGTTCGCTCATGGGCCCGAGCTTATCGGTGCCCGTGCATCAGATGGCTAGCATGCAGGAGTGAGCAACGATGTTCCCGATCCCAGCAGCCGTTCCGTAGGCTGGCCGTCCCGGCTCAACGAAGCGCGACTTCACTTCGTGACCGGCAAGGGCGGCACGGGCAAGTCGACGATCGCCGCGGCGCTGGCGCTGGCGCTGGCCGCGGGCGGTCGCAAGGTGCTGCTCGTCGAAGTCGAGGGCCGCCAAGGCATCGCGCAACTCTTCGACGTTCCACCGCTGCCGTATGAAGAGGTCAAGATCGCGACCGCCGAGCGAGGCGGCCAGGTCAACGCACTGGCCATCGACACCGAGGCCGCGTTCCTCGAATACCTCGACATGTTCTACAACCTGGGCATCGCCGGCCGGGCGATGCGCCGCATCGGCGCCGTCGAGTTCGCGACGACGATCGCACCCGGGCTGCGCGACGTGCTGCTCACCGGCAAGGTCAAGGAGATCGTGGTGCGGTCTCAGAAGCAGGGCACCAAGAATGCGAAGGGCAAGCCCACGGCATACGACGCCGTCGTGGTCGACTCCCCGCCGACCGGCCGCATCGCGCGCTTCCTCGACGTCACCAAGGCCGTCTCCGATCTGGCCAAGGGCGGGCCGGTGCACTCGCAGGCCGAGGGCGTGGTCAAGCTGCTGCACTCCGAGCTGACGGCCATCCACCTCGTCACGCTGCTGGAGGCCCTGCCCATCCAGGAGACCCTGGAGGCCGTCGACGAGCTCAAGGAACTCGGGTTGCCGATCGGCAGCGTCATCGTCAACCGCAACATCCCCGCCTACCTCGACGCGGACGACCTCGCGAAGGCCGCCGAGGGGGACGTCGACGCGGACGCGGTGCGCGCGGGCCTCGCCAAGGTGGGAATCACGTTGGGCGACGACGACTTCGCCGGTCTGCTCACCGAGACCATTCAGCACGCGACGCGGATCAGCGCGCGTGCCGAGAGTGCGGCCCAACTCGACGAGGTCGACGTGCCGCGGCTGGAACTGCCCGCCATCTCCGACGGTGTCGACCTGGGCAGCCTGTACGAACTCGCCGAAGCGCTTGGCCAGCAAGGAGTGAGATGAGCCCCGCACCCACCCCGCTCGATCTGCAATCGATCCTCGTCGACCGATCCAATCGCGTCGTGGTGTGTTGCGGCGCAGGCGGTGTCGGTAAGACCACGACCGCTGCGGCGATGGCGCTGCGGGCGGCGGAGTACGGCCGCACCGTGGTCGTGTTGACCATCGACCCGGCCAAGCGCCTCGCCCAGGCGCTGGGCATCAAGGACCTTGGCAACACGCCGCAGCGCGTGCCGCTGGCCCCCGAGGTGACCGGCGAACTGCACGCGATGATGCTCGACATGCGTCGCACGTTCGACGAGATGGTCATCCAGTACTCCGGCGGCGACCGCGCGGAGGCGATCTTGGAGAACCAGTTCTACCAAACCGTCGCAACGTCTCTGGCGGGCACGCAGGAGTACATGGCCATGGAGAAGCTCGGCCAGTTGCTCGGCGAGGACAAGTGGGACCTGGTCGTGGTGGACACTCCCCCGTCGCGCAACGCGCTGGACTTCCTCGACGCCCCGAAGCGGCTCGGCAGCTTCATGGACAGTCGGTTGTGGCGTCTGCTGTTGGCGCCGGGCCGGGGCATCGGCAAGCTGGTGACCGGCGCGGTCGGGCTGGCGATGAAGGCGCTCTCGACGGTGCTGGGCTCTCAGATGCTCTCCGACGCCGCCGGTTTCGTTCAAGCCCTGGACTCGACGTTCAGCGGGTTCCGGGAGAAGGCGGACCGCACCTACGAATTGTTGAAGCGCCGCGGCACCCAGTTCGTCGTCGTCTCGGCTGCCGAGCCCGACGCCCTGCGGGAGGCGTCGTTCTTCGTCGACCGGCTCTCCACCGAGAAGATGCCGCTCGCCGGCCTGATCCTCAACCGCACGCACCCCACGCTGTGCGACCTGCAAATCGACAAGGCCCGGGAGTCCGCGGATCAGTTGTCGGGCGACGGCGCCGACGACGGCTTGGCCGCGGCGGTGCTGCGGGTGCACGCCGACCGCGCCCAGACGGCGAAGCGGGAGGTGCGCCTGCTGTCTCGGTTCACCGGAGCCAACCCGCAGGTGGCGATCGTCGGTGTGCCCTCGTTGCCGTTCGACGTCTCCGACCTCGAAGCGCTGCGGGCGATCGCCGATCAGATCACCGGCAGCCTGGACTGAGCCGGGCGGATTAGACGGCGCTGCGGTGCTTGCGCTGGGCGGCGAAGAATTCGGCCCAGGACACGACCTCGGGATGCTGCTTGAGCAGGGCCCGGCGCTGACGCTCGGTCATGCCGCCCCACACGCCGAACTCGACGCGGTTGTCCAGTGCGTCGGCTCCGCATTCGGAGATCACCGGGCAGTGCCGGCAGATGACGGCGGCCTTGCGCTGAGCGGCACCGCGAACGAACAGCTCGTCGGGGTCGGCCTGGCGGCAACGGGCCTGCGACACCCAGGCGATGCGGGCTTCTGCTTCGGCGCTTTGAACCACCACACCGTTGACTGGGGAACTCGTGACTGTCCTGCGCGCCGCGGGCCGTATTCCTGACACCAGCGATCCCTTCGTCCAGCCGCCCCCTGCGACGGCGCAGTCTTCGGTGTAGTTCGCCATTGCGATCTACGCCACATTGCGATTGGGAGTGTTACCTAGATCGCACTGTCAGTCAAAGCTAGGTGGTCAGGGGGGTTTTGCGCAACAGCTAAATCACGAATTTTTGGGACGACCGTGCCGTGATACATCCTTGCCTACGATTTGCGGTTGCGCAGCGCAGCCCCGGGGGGGTCGGTGCCACCGCTGCGGTGCTGGTAAGGATCGGTCCGCCTCTCTCGCTACTCTGTAGCCATGTCCGACCGATCGCAGGCGACGCCGCCGCCGCGGCGCGTGCCCGCCGCGGTCACGCTGATCAAGCTCGCCTGGTGCGTTCTGCTGGCCAGCGTCGTCGCCGCGGGCCTGATGTTCCCGTTGGTCGGCGGCTTCGGCTTGATGTCCAACCGCGCCTCCGACGTCGTCGCCAACGGTTCCGCCCAACTGGTCGAGGGTGAGGTTCCGGCGGTGTCGACGATGGTCGACGCCAAGGGCAACCCGCTCGCCTGGCTCTACACCCAGCGCCGATTCGAGGTCAAGAGCGACCAGATCGCCAACTCGATGAAGCTGGCGATCGTCTCCATCGAGGACAAGCGTTTCGCCGAGCACAACGGCGTCGACTGGAAGGGCACGCTCACCGGCCTGTCCGGCTACGTCACCGGCGCGGCCGACACCCGCGGCGGCTCCACCCTCGAACAGCAGTACGTCAAGAACTACCAACTCTTGGTGATCGCGCAGACCGACGCCGAGAAGCGCGCGGCGATCGAGACCACGCCCGCCCGCAAGCTGCGCGAGATCCGCATGGCGCTGACGCTGGACAAGACCTTCACCAAGTCGGAGATCCTGACGCGCTACCTCAACCTGGTGTCGTTCGGCAACGGCGCGTTCGGTGTGCAGGACGCCGCGCAGACCTACTTCGGCGTCGACGCCTCTCAGCTGAACTGGCAGCAGGCCGCTCTGCTGGCGGGCATGGTGCAGTCGACGAGTGCGCTGAATCCGTACACCAACCCCGAGGGCGCCCTGGAACGTCGAAACGTGGTGCTGGACACCATGATCGACAATGTTCCACAGGAGGCCGACGCACTGCGCGCCGCGAAGCAGGAGCCACTCGGCGTGCTCCCGCAGCCCAACGAACTACCGCGCGGTTGCATCGCCGCCGGCGACCGCGCGTTCTTCTGCGACTACGTGCTCGACTACCTGGCCCGCGCCGGGATCAGCAAGGAGCAGGTCGCCAAGGGCGGCTATCTGATCAAGACCACGTTGGACCCCGACATCCAGAACTCGGTGAAGTCGGCGATCACCAACTTCGCCGCGCCAGACCTCGACGGCGTCGCCAGCGTCATGAACGTCATCAAGCCGGGCAAGGACTCCCACCCGATCGTGGCCATGGCGTCCAATCGCACCTACGGGCTCAACGGCGACACCGGCGAGACCATGCAACCGCAGCCCTTCTCCCTGGTCGGTGACGGCGCGGGCTCGATCTTCAAGTTGTTCACCACCTCGGCGGCGCTGGAGATGGGCATGGGCATCAACGCCCAGCTGGACGCTCCGGCGCGCTTCGAGGCCAAGGGCCTCGGCAGCGGTGGCGCCAAGGGGTGCCCGCCGGCCACGTGGTGCGTGCTCAACGACGGCAGCTACCGCGGCGCCATCAGCGTCACCGACGCCTTGGCGACCTCGCCCAACACCGCCTTCGCGAAGCTCATCTCCCAGGTCGGGGTGCAACGCACCGTCGACATGGCGGTCAAGCTGGGGCTTCGGTCCTATGCGCTGCCCGGCACGGCCCGCGCCTACGACCCGGACAGCAACGAGAGCCTGGCCGACTTCGTGAAGCGGCAGAATCTCGGCTCGTTCACCCTGGGCCCCATCGAGGTCAACCCGCTCGAGCTGTCGAACGTCGCCGCCACCCTGGCCTCGGGGGGCACGTGGTGCCCGCCCAACCCGATCGACAAGATCTACGACCGCAACGGCAAGGACGTCTCGGTCACCACCGAGACCTGCGAGCAGGTCGTGCCCGAGGGGCTGGCCAACACCCTGGCCAACGCCATGAGCAAGGACGACCAGAGCGGCACCGCCGCGAGTGCGGCCAGTTCGGCCGGCTGGTCCCTGCCGGTGTCCGGCAAGACGGGGACCACCGAGGCACACCGGTCCTCGGGCTTCCTGGGGTTCACCAACGCCTACGCCGCGGCCAACTACATCTACGACGACTCATCCTCACCGTCGGACCTGTGCTCGTTCCCGTTGCGGCAGTGCGGTTCGGGCAACCTCTACGGCGGCAACGAACCGGCGCGCACCTGGTTCACCGCGATGAAGCAGTTCACCCCCGACGACGTGGCGCTGCCGCCGACCGATCCGCGCTACGTCGACGGGGCGCCGGGCTCGAAGGTGCCCAGCGTGGCGGGCATGACCCAAGACCTGGCTCGGCAACGCCTCAAGGACGCCGGATTCCAGGTCGCCGATCAGGCCACCCCCGTCAACAGCTCGTCACCCGCGGGCGCGGTCGTCGGGACCTCCCCCAACGGCCAGACCGTGCCGGGCTCGATCATCACGATCCAGATCAGCAACGGCATCGCCCCGGCGCCACCACCACCGCCGCCGGGATTGCCGTTCGACCCCAACGATCCGAACGCGATCCCCGCACCCGTGGGGTCCACGGTCGTGATGATCCCCGGTCTGCCGCCCATCACGGTTCCGGTGCTGGGTCCGCCCCCGCCACCGCCGCCTCCGTAGCGGTCTGCGGGGTCGACGATCTCGCCACCCGGAGACCAGGTGGTCACCAGCTGTGGGCAGTAGGCTGCACCCATGCTCGCCCGTTCGACGGTATTGAAGAACCCCGCCTCGTTGGCCGGCTCGCTGGCCGTCGGCTCCCTGGCCGCGGGCATCGCCTACGCCACGCTGATCGAACGCAACGCGTTCGTGGTGCGGGAGACGACGATGCCGGTGCTCACGCCCGGGTCCGCCCCGCTGCGCGTGTTGCACCTCAGCGACCTCCACATGACGCCGCGGCAGCGCCGTAAGCAGGAGTGGATCCGCGAGCTCGCCGGGTGGGAACCCGACCTCGTCATCAACACCGGTGACAACCTGGCGCACCCGAAGGCCGTGCCGTCGGTGGTGCAGGCGCTCGGCGACCTGCTGTCGGTGCCCGGACTGTTCGTCTTCGGAAGCAACGACTACTTCGGTCCGACGCCGAAGAACCCAACGAACTACCTGTTCCGGCCGTCGCATCGGGTCAGCGGCGAGCCGCTGCCGTGGCAAGACCTCCGTGCTGCGTTCACCGAGCGTGGCTGGTTGGACATGACGCACACCCGTCGCGAGGTCGAGGTCAGGGGGCAGCTCGTCGCCGCCGCAGGCGTCGATGACCCGCACCTGTCCCGCGACCGCTACGACACGGTCGCCGGTCCCGCGAGCCCGGCGGCCAACCTGACGCTTGGCCTGACCCACGCGCCCTACACGCGGGTGCTCGACCGGTTCGCCGACGACGGGTATCAGCTGGTGCTGGCCGGGCACACCCACGGCGGCCAGATGTGCCTGCCGTTCAAGGGTGCGCTGGTGACCAATTGCGACCTGGACCCGTCGCGGGCCAAGGGGCCGTCGCGGTGGGGTGCCCACATGCAACTGCACGTCTCCGCGGGGCTCGGCACCTCGCCGTACGCGCCGTACCGGTTCTGCTGCCGTCCCGAGGCCACGCTGCTGACGCTGGTGGCGGCTCCGACTGGCGGGGGCAGCCTTGGCAGCCGGGTGAGCATGTCGCACCCGACTGTATCGGCGCGTTGACCGGTCGCGACTCCGTCGCCGTCCGCCGTCACCCACGGGAGTGGGTGGACAACGCGATCCGGTTGATCGAGGCCGACGCCCGGCGCAGCGCCGACACCCATCTGCTGCGGTATCCGCTGCCGTCGGCGTGGTGTGACGGCGTGCAGGTCGAGCTGTACCTGAAGGACGAGACGACCCACCTCACCGGCAGCCTCAAGCACCGGCTGGCGCGGTCGCTGTTCCTCTACGCGCTCTGCAACGGCTGGGTCGGCGAGAACACCACGATCATCGAGGCCTCGTCCGGGTCGACGGCGGTCTCGGAGGCCTACTTCGCGGCAATGCTCGGCCTGCCCTTCATCGCCGTCATGCCGTCCTCGACCAGCACCACCAAGATCCGGCTGATCGAATCGCAGGGCGGCCGTTGCCATTTCGTCGCCCAGTCCGGCCAGGTCTACGCCGAGGCCGAACGGCTGGCACGCGAGACCGGTGGGCACTACCTGGATCAGTTCACCAACGCCGAACGCGCCACGGACTGGCGCGGCAACAACAACATCGCCGAGTCGATCTTCGACCAGATGCGCGACGAACGGTTTCCGACGCCGGAGTGGATCGTCGTCGGCGCGGGCACGGGTGGCACCAGTGCGACCATCGGCCGCTACCTGCGCTACCGGCGGCACGCCACCCAACTCTGCGTCGTGGACCCGGAGAATTCCGCGTTCTTTCCGTCCTACGCGCAGGGCCGACGCGACGTCACGGGTTCGTCATCGCGCATCGAGGGCATCGGACGACCGCGGGTCGAGCCGTCGTTTCTGCCCAGCGTGATCGACCGCATGTTGGTCGTTCCGGACGCGGCGTCGGTGGCTGCAGCGCACCACGTCAGCGCGGTGTTGGGCCGAAAAGTGGGACCGTCCACCGGAACGAACGTCTGGGGCGCGTTCAGGTTGCTGGCCGAGATGATCTCGGCGGGCCGGAGCGGATCCGTGGTGACGCTGCTCTGTGACGCGGGCGAACGCTACGGCGACAGCTACTTCGACCCGGGCTGGCTGAGCAGCCAGGGATTGGATCCCTCGGCGTCGGCCTCGGTGCTCCACGAGTTCGAGCGCTCGGGACGCTGGGTGTGATCGCCGCTCTGAAACACGTTGCGGCCGAAGCGCTCGGACGTCGCGAACAGCCACAATGCGGCGATGGCGAACAACCCGAAGTAAATCGTGGCTCCCAACCCGGTCATGTGATTGCCTCTCCTCGAGCAGATCGTCGGACTCAGCGTCTATAACGCCGCCGGCCTGGAATTCCATTCCGTGCACGACTTGTCTACCCATTCAGGCGTCGATCAATCGCGTCACCCCGCCGGTCCAGGCGTTTCGCGTCCGGCTGGCCCGGTGCGTTAAGCTGACGAGGCTCTACGCGGGGTATGGCGCAGCTTGGTAGCGCGCTTCGTTCGGGACGAAGAGGTCGTGGGTTCGAATCCCGCTACCCCGACCGCGTACGTGCACATCAGAGGCCCCCACCGGAACACCGGTCGGGGCCTTCTGATGTTTCGGGCCCTCAGGGCAGCAGCACGTAGGCCATGCCCGGGACGTTCTGGACGTCGCGGTCGTTCCACAGGCCCTCGCCGGCGAGACCGTTCATCTCCGTCACGTGAATCCACTGACCGCCGGCCTGCGACGTCACGGAGTCGACCCAGGCGACGTGGCCGTAGCCACCCGCACCCGCCGCACCCGGTTGGAAGACGACGATGGAACGTTCGGTGGGCGCGTCGACGACGGTGTAGCCGGCGGCGCGGGCGGCGTTGACCCAATTCCACGCGTCACCGCGCATTGCCGGGTAGGACCCGGTGGCCTCGAACCACTTCTGGGCAGCACCCCAGGTGCATTGGCCGGGCGTGCCGGGATTGACCGACTGGGTGAGACCGACGGTGCGGACCGTGAATTGGTCGACGGTGTCGGCCGATGACGGTGGGGCGACGTCGACCGCCTGGGCGCCCAACGCGGAGGCGAAGAGGGCGACGGCCAATGCGGCGAGACTGCGACGGACGGTAACGCGAAAGTCCCTCGGCCGTGGCGTGGTGGTGCGGTGTTCATGCGATTCAAGATCGGACATGGTAAAACCTCTCGCGCGATGGCCCTCCCCGACCCGCCACGCGAGCTTATCTCAACTTGGTCACGATTTCGTACCGAATCGTGACGACCGCCACCATCCGACGCGATGTCGGGCCGTGAATGTCAGACCTTGACGAGCACCCGATCGGTCTCGCCGTCGTGTTGATGAGCCTTGGCATACATCGCGAACGAGCTGACCTCGACCACGCCAAGCAGGATGACGGGCCAGACCGCGCCTGCCGCCACGCTCAATCCGAGACGCTGCGGCACCGGCCGACGTCCGTCTCCCAGACGGGCGCTGGCGACGAAGGCGACCACGGCCGCGACGACCGCCAGGGCGGCATATCCAACGAGCAACGACGTGAGCACGAAGTCTCCCCTCGTAGGTTTGCTATCGGCAAATGACTTCCCACGATAGCGAAAGCCAAACCGCAGGCCTCTAACCAGCGGCGTTGCGCAGTTTGTCCAGCAGTGGCGCGGCTGCCTGCTCGAGAAAGCGGTCCTGCCCCTCGTCGCCGACCTGAACCAGGGCGATGTCGGTGAAGCCCGCCTCCCAGTACTTGCGGACCGCCTCGACGATGGCGTCGAGATCCGGTCCGCACGGGATGGACGATGCGACGTCCTCCTCCCGGACGAACTGGGTCGCCCCGGCGAAGCCCGCGGTCGTCGGAAGGTCGGCGTTGACCGACCAGCCACCGGCGAACCAGCGGAACTGCTCGTGCGCCCGCGCGACGGCGGCGGCCTCGTCGGTGTCCCAGCAAATGGGAATCTGGCCGACGATCCTCGAGTCACCGGGCAGCCCGGTGCCCTTGCGGGCAGAGTGCCACCCGTCGACGAGTTCCTTGTCCGGTTCGACGGCGATCAGATGGTCGACCAACGGCGAGAACGTCTCGATGGAGCGCTCGCCAGACACTGCGGCGGCGATGGCGACGGGTACGTCGGGCACGTCCCACAGGCGCGCGGAGTCGACCTCGAAGTAATCGCCCTTCCAGTCCACCATGTCACCGGAGAACAACTCCCGGATGATCTGGACGGCCTCGCGCAGCATGTCCTGGCGCCGCTTGACCGTCGGCCACCCCTGCCCGACGACGTGTTCGTTGAGGTTCTCTCCGCTGCCGACCCCCAGGGTGAATCTGCCGTCGGCGAGGATCTGCAGCGTGGCGGCCTGCTGCGCGACGATCGCTGGGTGGTATCGCATCGTCGGGCACGTCACGTAGGTGAAGAGTTCGACCCGCTCGGTGGCGTGTGCGACCGCGCCAAGCATCGTCCAGGCGTTCGGGGCGTGGCCTTGCGCCGACAGCCACGGCGAGTAGTGGTCGCTGGAGACCTCGAAGTCGAAGCCCAGGCGTTCCGCCGAAACTGCGTATTCCACAAGCTGTTTGGGGCCGCTCTGCTCAGTCATCAGGGTGTAGCCGAATCGCGTCATGGATGACGGCTACCCCCGTACGGCGCCGGAAAACCCGCTAGAGCCGGTCCTTCACCGCGGCCGAGAGGCGCGCCGAGTCCGCCTTGCCCTCGGCGATGGCCATCGCCGCCTTCATCACCTGGCCCATCTGCTTGGCGCCCGGCCGGTGTCCGAGCTCCTCGGCCACTTGGGCCATGGCGGTGTTGACCACGTTGGCGAGCTCGTCGTCGTTGAACTGGGTGGGCAGATAGTCGTCGATGACCTGCGCCTCGGCCCGCTCGTTGGCCGCCAACTCGCCGCGACCGTTCGACACGTAGATCTGGGCGGCCTCGCCGCGCTTGCGCGACTCACGGGCCAGCACCTTGAGCACCTCGTCGTCGGACAACTCGCGCACCTTCGCTCCCGAGACCTCCTCGGCCTGGATCGCCGCGAGGAGCATCCGGAGCGTTCCGGTGGTCAGCTTGTCGCGTGCCTTCATCGCCACCACGAGGTCGGCGCGCAACCGATCCTTGAGTTCCGCCATGGCGTAGACGCTACGCTCGGGCACCCTGCACACGTTGAGAATGACCGCCGGTATCGACAGGATGGGAAGACATGAGCAGCGAAGCCGGCGATCCCGCCGTCCCACCGCCGCCCGCCTATCCGCCGCCGTCCGGCTACGGGCAGTTCCCGCCGCACCAGCAACCGCCGCCGGGGTATCCGCCCCCGGGTTACTACCCGCCGCAACCGGGTCAGTACCCACCCCCGGGCTATCCGCCGCAATCCGGCTACTACTACCCACCACCCGGCCATCAGGGCTACCCGCCCCTGGGCTACCCGCCGATGGGCCCGCCGCCCGCGCTGAAGCCGGGCATCATCGCGCTGCGTCCGCTCGGCTTGTCCGACATCCTCAACGCCGCGGTGTCCTACATCCGGGCCAATCCCAAGGCCACGCTGGGCCTGACCGCCATGGTCGTCGTGGTGGCACAAATCGTCGCCTTGCTGCTCCAGGTCGGGCCGCTGGCCTCCAGCGGCATGTTGTCGCCGACGTCCTTCGATCAGGTCGACGGCTCCGACCCGACGGAGCTCTCCGGTTCGTCGATCGTCGCCTTGGTGCTGTCCAGCGCCGGCGGCGCATTGACCACCGTGCTGGCCGGCATCGTGCTCAGCGGCCTGCTGACGGTGGTGGTGGGCAGGGCCGTGTTCGGTTCGACGATCGGCGTCGGCGAGGCGTGGCGACGGGTGCGCGGACGGCTGCTCCCGTTGCTCGGCATCACCGCTCTGGAGGCAGTCGGCGCCCTGGTACTGATCGCCGTGATCGTCGGAGTCGTGGTGGCAGTCGCCGAGATCGCCGGCGGCCCAGCGGCATTCGTGGTCGGCACGATACTGGGCCTGGCGCTGGTCGCAGTGCTGGTCTATCTGTACACGATGCTGAGCTTCGCCCCGACGCTCATCGTGCTGGAGCGCCTCGGGATCACGGCCGCCATTACGCGGTCCTTCCGGCTGGTCAAGAACGACTTCTGGCGGCTGTTCGGCATCCGCCTTCTGGCGGTGGTCATCGCCGGCGTGATCGCCAGCGCGGTCTCGGTTCCGTTCAGCCTGGTCGGCCAAGTCATGCTGGCCTTCGGCGAGTCGACCACCATGATTGTCGCCGCGCTGGTGCTGATCACCGTCGGCAGCGCGATCGGGCAGATCATCACCGCACCCTTCGACGCGGGCGTCGTCGTGCTGCTCTACACCGACCGGCGCATCAGGGCCGAGGCCTTCGATCTGGTGTTGCGGACCGGCGCGACCGGTTCGGTCGCCACCACCGACGACCTCTGGCTCACCCAGCCTCGCTGACGTGCCCATCATCGACATCGATCGCGACGCCGCGCACGACGCCGCCCAGCGCGAGTTGAGCAAGCCGATCTATCCGCGCGGTTCCCTGACCGACCAGGTGGGGGCTCTGCTGGAGGATCTGCTGTTCCGCATCATGGCCGGCGGCGCGTCGGTGCCCGGCGGCTGGATCACCATCACCGTGCTGCTGGTCTTGGTGACAGTGGCGGTGGTGATCGCGGCTCGAGTGGCGCGACGCACCATGCGCACCAAGCGCGGGCGGCACGCGACCTTGTTCGGCTCGGCGGAGATGAGCTCGGCGCAGCACCGGGCCGCCGCCGAATTGGCTGCCTCGCAGGGTGATTGGGCGACGGCGATCAGACAGCGGGTGCGCGGGGTGGCCCGCCACCTCGAGGAGACTGCCGTCGTGCTGCCCGTGCCGGGGCGTACCGCGACCGAGCTCGCCCGCGACGCCGGCCAGGCCCTGCCGAACCTGGCCGACGAACTAACAAGCGCGGCAACGGCCTTCAACGACGTCACCTACGGCGAGTTGCCCGGCACCGAGTCGGCCTACCGGATGATCGCCGACCTCGACGACCATCTCGTGCGCCACGGCGTCGGCGCCGCGACCAGCCCTGAGGCCTCCGGCTCGGTCGACGGCTGGGTCGAGGTGCGATGAGCGACACCTCCTCGGCGGTCGGCGCCACCGTCGTGCAGCGGTGGCGAACCCTGCGGTGGGTGCTGCTGGCACTGGCGCTCATCGTCGGCGTCGCGACCGTGTCCGCGTATCTGACCGCGCCGCGGCAGGGCGGCCGCATGGACCCCGACGCCACCTCCCCCGACGGCGCCCACGCGCTGGTCACGCTGCTGCGCGATCGCGGCGTCGACGTGGTGGCGACCAAGGACCTCGCCGGGGTCGAGCGTGCCGCGCGGCCGGACTCCCTCGTCTTGGTGGCGCCCACTCCCCTTCTGGTCGACGAGGACGGGCTGCGCCGACTCGAGGACCTCCCGGCCGACCTGCTGCTCGTCGAGCCGTCGTCGTGGACCCGGGAGGCGTTGGCGCCGGGCGTCAAGCAGGCCGCCGACACCAGCTTCGGTGGCGACCCCGACTGCGACCTCCCCGAGGCCACCCGGGCGGGCCGCGTGCAGCTCAACCTCAGCGAGACCTACGAATCCGTGGACGGCGGCACGCCGTTGACCCGTTGTTACCGCGGCGCCCTGGTGCGCCAGACCGATCGCGGCCGCACGGTCACCGTCGTCGGCACGGCCGACTTCATGACCAACTCGGGACTGCTGCAGGAGGGCAACGCCGCGCTGGCGATGAACTTGGCGGGCGCCCGACCCCGGGTCATCTGGTACACCCCCACGCGGATCGCGGGTGAATCGGACGGCGCCACCTCGATCATGGATCTGATTCCCGGCCGGGTCGGCTGGATCGTGCTGCAGCTGTGCCTCGCCGTGGCATTCGTCGCGCTGTGGAAGGGGCGCCGCATCGGTCCGCTGGTGGCCGAGGACCTTCCGGTCGTGGTGCGCGCCTCCGAGACCGTCGAGGGTCGCGGCCGGCTGTACCGGTCGCGGCGCGCCCGCGATCGCGCCGCGTCGGCACTTCGCACCTCGGTCCTGCTGCGCACCCTCCCGAGAATCGGCCTCGGCGCCCGGTCCGATCCCGCGTCCGTCGTCGAGACGGTCGCCCGCCGCATCGGATACGACCCGGCCACCGTCGAGTACGCACTCTTCGGTCCGGACCCCTCCGACGACGCGCAACTGGTCACCCTCTCGCGGCTACTCGACGACATCGAAAGGCAGGTCGCCACCTCGTGAACCACCCATCGACTTCCACCACGGACGCCGACGGCGCTCGAAACGCGTTGCTGGCGTTGCGTTCCGAGATCGCGAAGGCGGTCGTGGGACAGGACGCCGTGATCAGCGGCCTGGTGATCGCCTTGCTGTGCCGTGGTCACGTCCTGCTGGAGGGCGTCCCCGGAGTCGCCAAGACGCTGTTGGTGCGCACGTTGGCCGCGGCGCTGCAGCTGGACTTCAAACGCGTCCAGTTCACCCCGGACCTGATGCCCGGCGACGTCACGGGATCGCTCGTGTACGACGCTCGGACGGCCGAGTTCGAGTTTCGCGCCGGTCCGGTGTTCACCAATCTCCTGCTGGCCGACGAGATCAACCGCACGCCCCCGAAGACCCAGGCCGCCCTTCTGGAGGCCATGGAGGAGCGTCAGGTCACCGTCGACGGCGAGGCCCGCGCCCTGCCCGACCCCTTCATCGTGGCCGCGACGCAGAATCCCATCGAGTACGAGGGCACCTATCAGTTGCCGGAGGCGCAGCTCGACCGGTTCCTGCTCAAGCTGAACGTGCCGCTGCCGCCACGGGACCAGGAGATTGCGATCCTGTCAAGGCACGCACGGGGTTTCGATCCGCGGAACCTCTCCGACATCCGCCCCGTGGCGGGCCCCGCCGAACTCGCTGCGGGACGCGAGGCGGTGAGTCGGGTGCTGGTGGCCGACGAGGTGATGGGCTACATCGTCGACGTCGCGGGCGCGACGCGGGCATCCCCGTCACTGCAACTGGGCGTCTCACCCCGCGGCGCGACGGCGCTGCTCGCGACTGCGCGGTCGTGGGCGTGGCTGTCGGGACGCAACTACGTCGCCCCCGACGACGTGAAGGCCATGGCGCGGCCGACGCTGCGGCACCGGATCGCGCTGCGACCGGAGGCCGAACTCGAAGGGGCCACCCCCGACGGGGTCCTCGACGGCATCCTGGCCGCGGTGCCGGTGCCCCGCTAGTGGTCCTCACCGGCCGGGTCGGGCTGGTCGCCCTGGCGTGCGTCCTACCCGTCGGGGTGTCGCCGTGGCCCGCTCAGACCTTCGTGGTGCTGCTGATCTTCCTGGCGGCGGCGACGGTGGCCGACGCGGCGCTGGCCGTTAACACCCGTCGGCTGCGCTTCACCCGCACCGGAGACGGTTCCGCTCGCCTGGGCGAGCCGGTCGAGGCGGCGCTGGTCGTGGAGAATCCCGGCCGCCGCGAACTCCGCGGCTGGGTTCGCGACGCCTGGGCGCCGTCGGCGCGCGCGGAGCCGCGCACGCATCGCGTGACCATCGCTGGCGGGCAACGGTTCCGGGTCGTCACCACGTTGCGTCCGATTCGCCGGGGCGACCAGCAGTCGGCGGCGGTGACCGTGCGCTCCGTCGGGCCCCTCGGTCTGGCAGGCCGGCAGGCCGCGCACCGAGTGCCTGCGCAGGTGCGTATTCTGCCGCCGTTCCTGTCCCGCAAGCACTTGCCGTCGCGGTTGGCGAAGCTCCGCGAACTCGACGGCGCGGTGCCCGTGCTGATTCGCGGCCAGGGCACGGAGTTCGACTCGCTGCGTGAGTACGTCGTCGGCGACGACGTCCGGTCCATCGACTGGCGCGCGACGGCTCGGCGGGCCGACGTCGTCGTGCGCACGTGGCGGCCCGAGCGCGACCGCCGGGTGGTCATCGTGTTGGACACCGGCCGGACGTCGGCGGGCCGGGTCGGCGTCGACCCCGCCTCGGGGGACCCCAGCGGCTGGCCGCGACTGGACTGGTCGATGGACGCCGCATTGCTGTTGGCGGCGTTGGCCTCTCGGGCCGGTGACCACGTCGACTTCGTCGCCCACGACCGGCTGCCTCGTGCCGGGGTCTTCAACGCGGCGCGCACCGAACTGTTGCCTGCGCTCGTCACGGCGATGGCTCCGCTGCAGCCCGCGCTGGTCGAATCCGACGCCTCGGCAATGGTCGCGACGGTGCAGCGCCGCATTCGTCGGCGGGCGCTGGTGGTGTTGCTGACCGATCTGAACTCCTCGGCGCTCGACGAAGGGCTGATGTCGGTGCTGCCGCAACTGTCCGCCCGACACCAGGTGGTGCTCGCCGCGGTCAGCGATCCGCGGGTGGACCGTCTTGCCACGGGGCGGGCCGATGCCGCCGAGGTGTACGACGCGGCCTCGGCCGAACGCTCCCGCAACGACCGCGGTGCCGTCGCGTCACGGCTGCGCCGACACGGGGTCGACGTCGTGGACGCGTTGCCCGAGGAATTGGCGCCCGCACTGGCTGACCGATATCTGGCGATGAAGGCCAGCGGCAAGCTGTAGCCGGTCAGGACGTCGGCAGCAGATCGGGGGCGTCGTCGACGTCGCCCGTCTCGCCGGCCCGGGCGGCCTTGCGCCCGAAGTGCACCACGTAGGTCAGGAACGCGGCCTCGGCGGCGACCCCGATCGCGATGCGCACGAACGTCGGCAGCGGGGACGGCGTCACCAGCGCCTCGATCAGACCGGACACCAGCAGCACGACGACCAGCCCGACGGCGACCGACACCACCGCCCGCCCCTGCTCGGCCAGCACCTGGCCCCGCGGCCGGTCACCGGGCGAGACCACCGACCACCCGAGCCGCATCCCCACGGCCGCAGCCAGGAAGACCGCGGTCAGCTCGAGCAGGCCGTGTGGGGTCAGCAGGCCGAAGAACACGTCGCCCTTGCCCGCGTCGAACATCAGGCCGCCGATGACCCCGACGTTGGCCGCGTTCTGAAAGAGCACGTACGGAATGGGCAGACCCAGCAGCACGGCGTAGCCGATGCACTGCGCCGCGACCCACGAGTTGTTGATCCACACCCGCAGCGCGAACGAGCCGGCCGGATTCTCGCTGTAGTAGGACGCGAAGTCGTGGTTGACCAATTCCGCGATGTCCGAGGGAGTTCCGACCGCGGCCTGCACCTCGGGGCTGCCGGCCACCCAGCTGCCCATCAGGACGGCTACCACGAGGGACGCGACCGCCGCACCGAGCCACCATCGCCAGGCGCGGTAGGCCACGACGGGGAAGGACACGGTCCAGAACCGGGCGAACTCACTCCACAACGGGGCGTGGGCGCCGGTGACCGCCGACCGCGCCGAGGCCACCAGGCCCGAGAGCCGGCCGACGAGCACCGAGTCACCCGAGGCGGTGCGCACCATCGACAGGTGGGTCGAGACGCGCTGGTAGAGGTCCACCAGTTCGTCGACCTCGGCGCCGGTGAGTTTGCGGCGACGCTTCACCAAGTGGTCCAGCCTGTCCCACGCGGGTCGGTGGGCCAGGACGAATGCATCGACGTCCACGCGGCCGAGCCTAGTAGCGTTGGGTGCCATGGTGGCCAAGCCCGAGCCGATGGTCACGGGTGACGCCGTCGTCCTCGACGTCCAGATCGCCCAGCTACCGGTCCGCGCGGTGGCCGCCTTGATCGACCTGACGGTGGTCTTCATCACCTACGTGCTCGGCGTCATTCTGTGGGCCGTCACCATCTCCGATCTCGACGACGCGCTGTCGGCGGCAGTTCTGATCGTCTTCACGGTGCTCAGCATCGTGGGCTATCCGGTGATCTTCGAGATGGCGACCAGGGGACGGTCACTGGGCAAGATGGCGCTCGGCCTGCGTGTCGTCTCCGACGACGGTGGCCCGGAACGCTTCCGCCAGGCGCTGTTTCGGGGGCTCTCGGGCTTCATCGAGATCTGGATGTTCGCCGGGGCGCCCGCGGTGATCTGCAGCATGCTGTCGGCCAAGGGCAAGCGGGTCGGCGACATGTTCGCCGGCACCATGGTGATCAGCGAGCGCGGACCGAAGATGCCACCGCCGGTGCCGATGCCGCCCGAGCTTGCCTGGTGGGCGTCGTCGCTGCAGCTGTCGGGGCTGCGGGCCGAGCAGGCCGAGCTGGCCCGGCAGTTCCTGGTGCGGGCCAGTCAACTCGAGCCCGCGCTGCGCGATCAGATGGCGTACCGCATCTACGTCGACGTCGTCGCACAGATCTCGCCTCCACCGCCGGCGACGGCACCCCCGCCCCTGGTGCTGGCGGCCGTGCTGGCCGAACGTCACCGCCGGGAACTCGACCGGCTGCGCCCGGTGACACCACCTACCGCGTGGTCGCCCGTCTCCACCGGATACGCAACGCCACCCGTCGACCAGAGCGGCCCACCGGGGGGATTCACCACTCCGTCATAGTGGGACACCACTGTCCCACTATGGGTTACTTGTGCTAAATTGATGCACATGACTGCGTCTTTGTCGGCCATTGGCGGCCCCCGTTCGAGGACCCGCAAGGCGATTCTCGACGCCGCCATGGACGTCCTGGGCGCCAATCCGAACGCCTCCCTCGGCGACGTCGCCGCGGCGGCCGAGGTGGGACGCAGCACCTTGCACAGGTACTTCGCCGAGCGCACCGACCTGATGCGTGCGCTGGCCCTGCACGTCCACGAACTCAGCACGTCGGCCATCGAGCGGGCGGAACCCCACTGTGGGCCGCCGGTCGAGGCACTGCGTCGAGTGGTGGAGGGCCAGCTGGACCTGGGCCCGATCGCGTCGTTCGTCTACTGCGACTCCTCGATCGTCCGCGACGCGGATCTGACCGCCGAACTCGACACCGGTGACGAGGCGATCGTCGAAGTGCTCGACCGCGTGGCCACCCAGGGCACCGCCGGACCGCCGGGGTGGCCCCGGCTGGTCTTCTGGGCGCTGCTGGACGCCGGCCACGACGCCACCCGACAGGGCACGCCTCGCGTCCAGGTGGTCGACGCCATCATGGCCAGCCTCACCCAGGGCACCATCAACCCCAACCAGTCTTGACGCCAAGGGTTCTCACCCGTGGTAGCTCAGTAGTCCTCAGGAGAACAGAGAGATGTCCATTCGAATGGACGCCACCCCGACGTCCATCCCCACCCCCCGGCGCGCCTGGTTCGCGCTCGCGGTGCTCATGCTGCCGGTGCTGCTCATCGCCGTCGACAACACCGTGCTGGCCTTCGCCCTGCCCAGCATCGCGCAGGACTTCCGCCCGCCGGCCACCACGCAGCTGTGGATCGTGGACGTCTACTCGTTGGTGCTCGCCGCGCTACTGGTGACGATGGGCAGCCTCGGTGACCGCATCGGCCGCCGCCGGCTGCTGATGATCGGCGCCGGCGGCTTCGCGGTCGTGTCCGCCGCCGCGGCCTTCGCTCCCAGCGCCGAGTACCTCGTCGGGGCGCGCGCCTTGCTCGGCGTCTTCGGCGCCATGTTGATGCCGTCGACGCTGTCGTTGATCCGCAACATCTTCCTGGACGCCTCCGCGCGCCGGTTGGCCATCGCGCTGTGGGCGTCGTGCTTCACCGCCGGTTCCGCGCTGGGCCCCATCGTCGGCGGCGCTCTCCTGCAGCACTTCCACTGGGGCGCGGTGTTCCTGATCGCCGTGCCGATCCTCTTGCCGCTGCTGGTGCTGGCTCCTCGGCTGGTGCCGGAGTCGCGCGATCCGAATCCGGGCCCCGTGGATCCGGTGAGCGTGGCGCTCACGTTGACGACGATGCTGCCGATCGTCTGGGCAGTGAAGTCCGCGGCGCACGACGGCTTGTCCGGGCTCGTCGTCGCCGCGGTCGTGATCGGCGTCGGCTCCGGCATGGTCTTCGTCCGTCGTCAGCGGCGCACCACCACCCCGATGCTCGACGTCGAACTCTTCGCCAACCGGGCGTTCACGTCGTCGATCCTGGCGAACTTCCTGTCGATCGTCGGCCTCATCGGTTTCATCTTCTTCATCTCCCAGCACCTTCAGCTGGTGTTGGGCCTGAGCCCGTTGGCCGCAGGCCTGGTCACGCTGCCCGGCGCCGTGGTGTCGATGATCGCGGGCATCGCGGTGGTGCCAATCGCCAAACGCATTGCGCCGCATGCCTTGATGATCGTCGGTCTGGTGCTCGTCGCCGCCGGGTTCGTCGCAATCCTGCTGTTCCGGCACGACCTCACCGTGATGGCGGTCGTCGTCTCGTTCGTGATCCTCGAAATCGGCGTCGGATCGTCCCAGACCATCTCCAACGACACGATCGTGGCGTCGGTCGAACCCGCCAAGTCCGGTGCCGCCTCGGCGGTCTCGGAGACGGCCTACGAGCTCGGCGCCGTCGTGGGCACCGCAACGCTTGGCACGATCTTCACGGCCTACTACCGGGCCAGCGTCGAGCTGCCAGGCGGGCTCACTGAGCTGCAGACCGCCGATGCCCGCGAGAGCATCGGCGGGGCCGCCTCGGTCGCGCAGACGCTGCCGCCGGCGCTGAGCACCCGGCTGATGGACTCGGCCCGCGTCGCGTTCGACGCCGGCATCGCGCCGACGGCGACGATCGCCGCGACCCTCGTGCTGATCGCGGCGGGTGTCGTCGCCATGGCCTTCCGCGGCGTCAGCGGCCGCGTAGCCCGACCAGCATCAGGACCGACCCCAGCAACGGAGCCCCCGTCCGGACGTGATTCCACGCGGTCCACGGACTGCGATACCCGTGCCATTCCCGCGTCGCGTCCGCTGCGGTCAGCCCCGTCGGATCCACCGCGGCCAGGTGATCGTTGAGCGGTACGTTGAACGCGACCGTCACGACGAACGCCACGAGTATCAGCACCGCGCCCGCCAGCACGTAACCGCTGCCCGGCCGGGAGAGCCTCGACGCCGCGGTGACGCCGACGCCGAGCGCGAGGACCGCCGAGCCGACGAACACCAGCAGGAACGGTGCGTTGGCCTGGGCTTCGGCGTTGATGCCGCGCATGGCCGCGATCGCCTCCGCTGGCTGGGCGCGGTCCAGGCCCGTCATCACGAAGGTGGAGAAGGCGTAGAAGACGCCGCCGACGACGGTGCCGGTCACGGCCGCCGCGGTGGTGGCGATCAGGTAGGGACTGGTTGACATGAGCCCAGTCAAGCCCGAGACGGCGAGACGATCCATCGACAAGAGTCCCCATTCCATATTCCAGCGTCTACAGTCGACGTCGTGGATGCGCTTGGCGGACTGCTCGACGGGGTGCGCGCCCGGGGCGCGTTCGTCCTGCGCTTGTCACTGGACCCGCCGTGGTCCATGCGCATCCAGGACGACGCGCCGTTGACGCTGATTTGCCTGACGCACGGCAGCGCGGTCCTCGAGACCGACTCGGGCCACACGTTCGAACTCGGGCCCGGTGACGTCGCCCTTGCGCGCGGCGTGGAGCACTACCTGTTCGCCGACCGGCAGGGCACCGAACCGCAGGTGGTCGTCCACCCCGGCAACCGATGCACGACGCTGCGCGGGGAGGATCTGCGCTTCGAGATGTCGGTCGGCGTCCGCACCTGGGGCAACGCCTCCCTGGGCGCCGACCGCGCAGTCGTGTGCGCCTATGAGGGTCGCAGCGAGGTGAGTTCTCGCCTGCTGCAAGCGCTTCCGACGGTGCTGGTGCTCCGCGGCGACGAGTGGCACACCCCGCTCGTGCCGTTGCTGGCCGATGAGGCCGGTCGAGACGGGGCCGGCCAGGCGGCGTATCTGGACCGCCTGCTCGACCTGCTGCTGATGGACGTGGTGCGGACGTGGTTCGACCGCGACGACCACGCCCCGACGTGGTGGCACGCCGAGCACGACTCCGTCGTCGGTCCCGCCCTGCGGCTCATGTACGACAACCCGGAGCATCCGTGGACCGTCGCCAATCTGGCTGCCGCCGTGGGCTGTTCGCGCGCGCTGTTCGCCCGTAGGTTCGCCGACCTCGTCGGCGAGCCACCGATTGCCTTCCTCACCGGCTGGCGGCTGGCGCTGGCCGCGGACCTGCTGCGGGCCAGCGGGGCGACCATCGCCTCGGTCGCCAGGCAGGTCGGCTACGGTACGCCTTTCGCCTTGAGCGGTGCGTTCAAGCGCGCATACGGCACGAGCCCCAACGCCTACCGGGCGGCCGCGGGCTGACGCCGCTCGAGGAAGACGCCGGCCACGGTCGTCACCGCGATGGTGATCAACGCACCGAGGATCAACGCCGAGGGTTCACCGGGAGCCAGCAGCTTCAGTTCCGTGCCCAGGGTGGCCGCGGCGACGGGGACGCCCAGTTGCGCCGCGGCCATCGCACCCAGGGCCAGCGGCTGCCCGAGCAACCGCCCCGCACAGTGCGCGAGCACCGCCCCGAGACCCAAGACCACACCCAGTGCGATGAATTCGGGTCGCTGGCCGAGCTCGCGCACCTGCAGCGAGGCCCCCAGCCAGACGAAGAACACCGGTCCGAAGAACCCATCGGTGATGCCGAACAGCTGGCGCGCCAACCGCCGTGGTTGGCCAATGGACGCGATCACCAGTCCAAGCGCGAAGCCCGCCAGCATGATCGATACGTGAGTGGCGACGGCCAGCGCCGCCAGTCCGAACAGCATCGCGAGGCTCAACCGGAGTTCGAGGGCGAACTTCTGCCTCTCCGAGTACCGGTGCAGCCGCTTGCGCAGGCCCCGGGCGTTGGCCCATCGCAGCGCGACGAAGAGGATCGCCGCACACACGGCGATCGCCAGGGCGCCGAGCGCCGCCCGGGGCGCGCGTGCGGGGTCGATCACCAACGGCAACAACACGATGCAGGCCGTGTCGGCCACGGCGATCTGCGCTGTGAGCGACAGCACTGACGGGCCGCCGAGCTTCAGGTCGTCGATGATGGGGAGCGCCAGAGCGGCCGACGAGGACGCCATCAGCACTCCGTACAGGGCGGCGTGTCCGGTGTCGAAGTACGTGGCGATGCCGACGCCAAGACAGGCCGCGACCGCACCCACCAGCACCGCGCGGACCACGGCCGCCGGCGCGGCCGAGCGTTGCGCGCGATCGCGGATGGGCACGTGCGTCCCCACCACGAACATCACCAGGGCGAAACCGATGTTGGCCAGCAGTTCGAAGGTCGGATCGGTGTGATCCAGGAGTCCGAAACCCGTCTTGCCCAACAGAATTCCCACCAGCAGCTCGCCGACCACGACGGGCAGCCGCAGCCCGGGGACGGAGGCCAGCAGCGGACCGGCCAGCCCGGCGACGACGAGCAGTGCGAGCGTGCCGAACCCGATGTGCGTCACGTCAGCCCGGGGACTGCCACGAGACCAGCCGGCACGGGATGGGGGTGTTCTCGTCGGTCAGATAGCTCGCGCAGACCCGGTGATACCCGTCGGCGATCTGCAGGGCCACGTCGTCGAGCACCCTGCCCCGCACCAGCAGCACCGGTGAGAGCTTCTTGCCCGCGTCGATCTTGGCGAGGTCGGTCTTGACGCGGGGGTTGCTGGCGGGCAGCAGGTCCAGGCGGGCGGCTCGCAGCAGGTCCTTGGCCTTGCGCTGACAGGTCTGCGCGGACTTGAGGGCGGCGACGGTGGCGGTGACCGCGTCGGCTTCGCTGATCAGACTGAGGTAGTCCGCGGCGGCGTCGTAGTCGTGATCTTCCGGTTCGTCGAGCCATTTGACCGCCATCGGCACACCTTAAACCGCGTTGCCGTGAACGACACGAGAGCATGTCACGAGGGTTTTCCCCGATTCCTCGGACGCCGCCGACGGATAGCGTGATGATGAGTTCGTCTGGGGAGACGACGTGATCCGGGGGGATTCATGTACACGATTGCACACAGGTCGTCGGCAGACGCCTACGTCGAGACCGCACTCGTCGGTATGACGCTCGACGAGCTGAGCCACCTGCAGGACGCGCTACTCGAGCAGCTCCGCACCGGCATGCCGTCCACCGAGCAGATCGCACGGGCGCTCGACGATCACAGCGCCGAGGTCGCCGCCTGGTTTCGGTTCCGCCAGTCCACCGGCGAGGCCGTCAAGATCGTCATGCTGCTCGGAGCACTGGCCGTCGCGATCGCCTGGATGACCCACCGTCACGTGCCCGCGCCGGATCACCGACTGCAGGACGCCATGGCGCGTGTCCGCGAGGACCACGTCTACATGCTGCCCATCCCCCGCAGCGACCCGTGCTTCTGCGGGAGCGGCAGCCGCTTCCGGTCGTGCCACGGCAGGCCTCCGCTGGCCGCCCCCGCCGTCTGACTAGGTGCCAATCCAGTTGCCGTGGAAGCCGAACGGCACCCGCGTAGGCAGCTTGATCGTGGCGACCGGGTCGCCCGCGAAGTTCGACGCGTCGAGGATCACCAGGTCGCTGCCGTTGCGCGCGGAGTCGTAGACGTACCCGAGGTAGTAGCCGTTGGATTCGTCGGCCGGCCCGGCACCGGGCACGAAGACCGCTTCGCCGGGAGCGCCCGGTGAGGCCGCCGTGCCGAAGGGGTGCTCGACGGCGCTGCCCATGGTCAGATCGTGGCGGACGAGCTTGTCCTTGCCGACGGATACGGCGTAGCGCGCCTCGCGGGTGGCGAGCCGATCGTCGATTCGGGGGAACTCCACCGGCCGGTCGTCGAGCTGCTGCTCGCTGACGGTGCCCGTGGTCAAGTCGATCGTCCAGGTGCACATCATCGCGTCCTGGTCGAAGCCGGCGTGGCCCCGCCACAACTCGGGGTATCGAACGGCTTGCAGCACAATGGAATTGCCTACGTCGTAGGAGTTCGCGACGTGAAACACGTAGCACGGGTCGATCTCGAACCACCGGATCGGACCGAACGGGTCGTCGCGACGCATCACGCCGAGGCGCGCCCCGTACCCGTCGTCCCAGCGGAACGGCATGTCGCCTGCGACGGCCGCCTCGGCGTTGAACACGATGGGGAGGTCCATGAAGATGACGTGCGCGGCGGTGAGCGCGAAGTCGTGCATCATCGTCAGAGCCGGCACGTCGACGGGCCGGTTGACGGTCAGGGTCCCGTTGGCGTCGACGCGGTGGTAGGTGACGTAGGGCTCGAAGAGGTTGCCGTAGCCGAAGAAGTGCATCTCGCCGGTGGTCGGGCAGATCTTGGGATGCGCGGTCATGGAGTCGACCAGCTGGCCGCCGAAGTCGTAGGCGCCGACCGTCTCGAGGTCGTTGGTCACCTCGTACGGCAACGAGGACTCCACCAACGCGAGCGTCTTGCCCGCGTGGTTGACCACGTGGGTGTTGGACACCGCCGAACGCAGGTTGCGGGTGCCGTCCTCGTTGTAGAGCGGGAAGTCCTCGACGAAGCTGTCCGTGCGCACCCAGCGGTTGCGGTACCAGGCGGCGCGGCCGTTCTCCACCCGCACGCCGTGGATCATCCCGTCACCGCTGAACCAGTGGCCCGTCGGCGTGCGCGGGTTGGGACCGTTGCGCAAGTACCAGCCGTCCAGTTCCGGGGGAATCGAGCCTTCGACCACCAGGTCGAAATCGGTGAGTTCGTCGGCCACCGGGGCGTAGTTGCCGCGCTGGAAGAACGATCCGGTGCCGAACATCTCGGCCTGTTGGGTGTCGGTCATGTCGAGTGCTCCCTGGGCTGTGGGTTGGAGTGCATCCACCATGACACTCCATGATTGACATGTCAATAGTGGAATGTTGGTGGCGTCGCCGTCTCCCGCGATGCGGTGCAGGATGGTCGGATGTCGGCCCGCCGCCACTCCGTCTGGGCCCGGCCCCTCGCGGTGAACCGGGCCGGCGTCTCCCAGCAGGGCATCGTCGACGAGCTGCGTCGCGTCATCCTCGACGGGGCAGTACCGCCCGGCACGCCCATCCCGGTTGGCGAGGTCGCCGAGCTGTTCGGCGTCAGTGCCATCCCGGTGCGCGAGAGCCTCAAGACCTTGACCGGCGAGGGCCTCGTCGACCATCAGACCAACGTGGGGTACTCGGTCGCCCGGTTGACCAGCAGTGAGTTGACCGAGATGTACATCGTGCGGGAGACCCTGGAGTCCGCCGCGCTGGCCGCCGCCGTGGTCCGGGCCACCGAGGCCGAGCGCGCGTACGTTGCCCGGGCCAATCAGCTACTGGAAGACGCCGTGACACACGACGACCCGCAGGCCTATCACCGTCAGAGCCGCCACTTCCACATGGGCCTCACCCGACCCTCGGGCATGCTTCGCTTGATTCACATGCTCGAATCCGCTTGGAACATCACCGAACCCGTGCAGGTGATGGTGCACGTCGAGCACGCGCAGCGCGCCCGGCTGCACGAGGACCACGGCGAGATGCTCGACGCGTTCCTCGCACGTGACGTCGACCGGCTGCTGTCGACCAGCGCCGCACATCACCGCAGACTCAACGAGGTGGTCGCGACCCTGCCGGTCGACACCGGACTCGTCACCGACGAATCCTGACGTCGCAGCGGATCTGCGCACCAGAGCGCGACGAGAATATATCTTCGGCGCAACGGCGTCGCAACAACTCACCGCTAGCTTTTCTCCGAATCGCATCGCGACACGCGCACACGATCAGGAGCTAACAATGACGAACGTCAAGGAACCACCGCCCAGTGCGGTGATCGCCGTCGGCGACATGGTCGAGGCCGCCGGCCATCCGGTCGGCAGCGGACTGATCAAGGACGGCTACGACCCTCGGTTGACCAACGAGGATCTGGCGCCGCTGGCCAAGCAGACCTGGTCGTCGTACAACATCTTCGCGTTCTGGATGTCGGACGTGCACAGCGTCGGCGGATACGTCACCGCCGGCAGCCTGTTCGCCCTCGGCCTGGCCAGCTGGCAGGTGCTGATCGCGTTGCTCGTCGGCATCGTCATCGTCTACTTCCTGTGCAATCTGGTCGCCAAGCCCAGCCAGCAGGCCGGCGTGCCCTATCCGGTGGTGTGCCGCAGCTCGTTCGGCGTGCTCGGGGCCAACATCCCGGCCATCATCCGCGGCCTGATCGCAGTGGCGTGGTACGGAATTCAGACCTACCTGGCATCGGCGGCACTCGACGTCGTGCTGCTCAAGCTGTTCCCCGGCTTGGCGCCGTACGCCGACGTCGAGCAGTACGGCTTCACGGGTCTGTCCCTGCTTGGTTGGTGCAGCTTCACGCTGCTGTGGATCCTGCAGGCGGCGGTGTTCTGGCGGGGAATGGAGTCGATCCGCAAGTTCATCGACTTCTGCGGCCCCGCCGTCTACGTCGTCATGTTCATGCTGTGCGGCTACCTGCTGTGGAAGTCGGGCTGGCAGGTGAGCCTGAGCCTGGGCGGCGAGAAGAAGGGCAACACCCTGGTCGTGATGCTCGGCGCCATCGCACTGGTGGTGTCCTACTTCTCCGGTCCGATGCTGAACTTCGGTGACTTCGCCCGCTACGGCAAGAACTACCCGGCGGTGCGAAAGGGCAACTTCCTGGGCCTGCCGGTCAACTTCCTGGTGTTCTCCCTGCTCGTCGTCGTCACGGCGGCCGCGACGGTGCCGGTGTTCGGCGAACTGATCACCGACCCCGTCGCCACCGTCGCCCGGATCGACAGCGTGACCGCAATCGTGTTGGGCGCCTTGACGTTCACCATCGCGACCATCGGCATCAACATCGTGGCCAACTTCATCTCGCCCGCGTTCGACTTCTCCAACGTCAGCCCGCAGAAGATCAGCTGGCGGATGGGCGGCATGATCGCCGCAGTCGGGTCGGTACTGCTGACGCCGTGGAACCTGTACAACAATCCCGAGGTCATCCACTACACCCTCGAGACCCTCGGGGCGTTCATCGGCCCGCTGTTCGGCGTTCTGATCGCCGACTTCTATCTGGTGCGCAAGCAGAAGATCGTCGTCGACGACCTGTTCACCATGTCCACGACGGCGAACTACTGGTACTCCAAGGGTTACAACCTCTCCGCGGTGACCGCGACGGTGGTCGGTGCGGTCCTTGCGATGGCGCCGGTGTTGTTGGGCGGCATCGTCTTCGGCATGGCCGGGGCCGCCCAGTACAGCTGGTTCATCGGCTGCGGCGTGGCCTTTGGGCTGTACTACCTGCTCGCGACCAGGGGGCCGTGGCGATCGGTCGCGTTGCGCGTGCCCCAGGGCGCCACCCTCGTCGATGCGGAGGACGCGCCCTAACCCACCTGCGACACACCGTACGGCCCGACATTCCACAACTGGAAGGTCGGGCCGTACGCTCGTTCCGTGAGCCTTCGCTTCGCCGCACTTGGCCTCTTGGCCCAGCATCCGGGCAGTGGGTACGACCTGCTTCGCCGCTTCGAGAACTCGATGGCCAATGTGTGGCCCGCCACCCAGAGCCAGCTCTACGGCGAGCTCAACAAGCTCGCCGCCGACGAGCTGATCGAGGTCTCCGACGTCGGACCACGTGGCCGCAAGGAGTATCGCGTCACCGAGGCCGGACGGATCGAACTCCGCCGGTGGGTGACCAACCCCCGCGACGATCCACCGTCGCGTAGCGCTTCACTGCTGCGCGTATTCCTTCTCGGCGAGATCCCCCGCGAGCAGGCACGCGACTATCTGCTGAGCGTCGCCGCGCACGCCGATTCCGAGCTGACCCGGCTCAGCGCCCTGCGTGACGGGCTGGGGCCGTGGGGCGACAGCGACGCGGAGTTCTTCGGTGGGGCGGCACTGGACTACGGACTGCGCGCGACGTCGATGGAGGGTGACTGGGCGCGCGCCCAGGTCAAGGCCATGGACGAGCGGAACGCACCCTAGCGACGAAGCACCTCCGACAAACTAATGGTTGCATCGCGATAGTTTCCGATATATCGTCAACGTATCGGAAACGCATCGGGCGTTTCCCAGCCAAGGAGACAACCCACATGAACATCCCATTCACACCCCCCAACGGCCCGTTTGCGGGCCAGCCCCAGGCACCCGGATTCGGCTTCGGCCTCGGCTCCGTCGACCGGCGCGCCATCCACGAGCACCGGCGTCACGCGCGGCGAGCGTTCCGCAACCACGACGGCGGCGATGACGGCCCGTTCGACGGTGCCTTCGGGCCCGGTTTCGGACCAGGCTTCGGACCCGGCTTCGGCCGCGGGTTCGGTGGTCCCGGCTTCGGCGGCGGCCCCGGCTTCGGTCGTGGACCTCGCGGCGGTGGCCGCGGCCGCGGTCGCGGCAGGCGCGGCGACGTGCGCGCCGCCATCCTGACGCTGCTCGTCGAACGGCCCATGCACGGCTACGAGATGATTCAGGAGATCGCCGAACGCAGCCAGGATCTGTGGAAGCCCAGCCCCGGCTCGGTGTACCCGACCCTTCAGCTGCTGGTCGACGAGGATCTGATCAAGAGCGCACCCGGCGAGGGCAGCAAGAAGCTCTTCGAGCTGACCGACGCCGGCCGTGAGGCAGCCGAGAAGATCGAGACCGCGCCGTGGGACGAGATCACCGAGGGTGCCGATCCCGGCGCCGTGAATCTCCGCAGCGCCGTCGGCCAGCTGATGGGCGCCGTCAAGCAGTCCTTCTTCGCGGCCAATCCCGAACAGCAGAAGCGCATCGTCGACGTCGTCAACAATGCGCGTCGGGAGATCTACGGCATCCTCGGCGAGTCCGAGTAGGACCATCCCAGTCGAATTGGGGCGCATTCGGATTGAATGCGCCCCTTTCGGGGTTGGATCAGACCATGGACACGTTTCAGCTCGGTTCGTTCACCGTCAACCGCGTCGGCTTCGGCGCCATGCAACTGCCCGGCCCCGGTGTCTTCGGCCCGCCGCGTGACCACGACGAGGCGATCGCCGTGCTCAAGCGCGCCGTCGAACTCGGCGTCAACCACATCGACACCGCTCAGTTCTACGGCCCGGACGTCGCCAACCAGCTGATCCGGGAGGCGCTGCACCCCTACTCCGCCGAGCTGGCCCTGGTCAGCAAGGTCGGCGCCCGCCGCGACCAGGAGGGCAACTGGGTGCCGGCGGCCGAACCCGACGACCTGCGCGCCGACATCGAGCTGAATCTGCGTGAGCTGGGCGTCGACCACTTGGCCGCGGTCAACCTCCGCATCCACTCCGGTGATCCCAACACCCCCGGCGTCGCCGACCACGAACTGTTCGACCGCCAGCTGACGGCCATGATCGCCGCCCGCGACGACGGGCTGATCGGCGGCATCGGCCTGTCGAGCGTCACCGCAGACGACCTGCGCATCGCCCTGGACCGCACCGAGATCGTCACCGTTCAGAACGCGTACAACCTGGCGGACCGCACGTCACAACCCGTCCTGGACCTGTGCACCGAACGTGGCATCTCCTTCGTCCCGTTCTTCCCGCTGGGCTCCGGGTTCAACGCCGACAACCCCGTGCTTGGCAACCCGGCGGTCAAGAAGGTGGCCGCCGACCTCGGCCGCACCCCAGCCCAGATCGCACTGGCGTGGACGCTGGCCGCCGCGCCCAACGTGCTGCTGATCCCCGGCACGTCGTCGGTGGCGCATCTGGAGGAGAACCTCGCCGTGGCCGACATCGAACTTCCGGACGACTTCAACCCGTAGCCCGGCGAACGCCACCACGTCCACTCGGCTCACCGCTAAGGTCACCTCATCGGGGTCGTCACCAAACCGAGAGGTGCTCGTCATCAATGCCAACGTGATCGTTCGCGGCCGCCGGGTCGCGGTGCTGGCCGCTGCCTGCGCGGCCGCCCCGTTGCTCCTGTGCGCCGTCGCCCACGCCGAACCCGACCCCGCCGCCCCTGCGCCCGATCCGCAGGCGGCCTGCGAGGCACCCGAATACGGGGGCGTGTTCGTCACGGGTCCCACGTCGCCGGACGGGACGACCCATGCCCAATGCCAGTACATCGTCTCGGGGCACTTCTACTACGACAACTACGACAACGGCACCTACGCGGGCACGCTGGTCTACCGCGACGGCGCGAGGGTGCCCACCGACCGTCCGGAGATGCCGGAGCTGTTGGGGCAGGTCCCCGGCGGCCAACGCCTGCCGGTCTTCCCGTTCCCCGGCCAGTTCTGACGCGCCGACGTTCATCATGGAGGGCATGGCCCCACCGAACGTCGACGTCACCGCCATGCCCCGCGGCGGGCCGGCCGCGTCCTGCCTGGACCGGCTCTTGGAGACCGACCGGCTCGAGTACCTCGACCGCGATTCCGACGATCCGGACGTCGTCGCCCGCAAGCGCAGCGTCGTGGCGGCGCTGGACCGAACCGGCGACCTGTTCGGCAACCACGAGAGATTCGCGCTGCTGGCCCTCGATCTGATCGCCGACGTGCCCGATCCGAAGATCCTCGAACTCGGTGCGGGACACGGCAAGCTGTCGGCGAAGCTGCTGCAGCTGCATCCGACGGCGCGCCTCACCGTCACCGACGTCGACCCGGTCTCGGTGGCGGCCCTCGGTGAGCACTTCGACGGTGACGACCGGGTGACGGTCCGGGCGATGGACGCCGCCGACATCGATGCCGCCGACGGTTCGTTCGATCTCGCGGTGTTCGCTCTGTCGTTCCACCACCTGCCGCCCGCCGTGGCGGCCCGCGCCTTCGCCGAGGGCACCCGGGCCGCCGACAAGCTGTTGATCGTCGACCTGCCGCGGCCTCCGTCGGCGCTGCATCTGCTCCGGCTTGCGACCATGCTGCCGCTGGCCCCGTTCGTACCGTTCGTGCACGACGGCGTGATCAGTTCGCTGCGCTGCTACAGCCCCTCGGCACTGCGTGCGCTTGCCGCGCACGCAGATCCCGCGATCGTCGTCGAGCTGCGGGGCGGTCTCGTCAGTCCGCAGGTCGTCGTGGCGTCGAGGCCCTAGCACCATGGCACGCAACGATGAGGTGAAGACGTGCCCCGTGTGTCGACGGCCGTTCGCCAATCGAAAGAAGTGGCGGCAACGCGGAGTGTGGGATCAGGTCGTCTACTGCTCGGAACGCTGTCGTAGAACCGCGAAGTGAACCGGCCGGCCACCTCGGGTCGATAGGCTCACCGGGTGGGTGAGGACGTCAGGCAGACCGAGTACAGCCGAGAACACCGGCTGCAGTACCGGCGGAAGGTGCAACTGAGCCTGGACGTGTTCGAGACGATGCTCTCCCAGTCGAGCTTCGAATGCGAACACCCGCTGACCGGCATGGAGATCGAGTGCAACCTCGTCGACGCCGCCTACCAACCCGCGATGACGAACCGCGACGTGCTCGCCGCCATCGCCGACCCGGCGTTCCAAACCGAATTGGGCGCCTACAACATCGAATTCAACGTCCCGCCGCGTCCTCTCGGAGGCAGCTCCAGCCTCGAACTCGAAGGAGAGGTGCGCGCGAGCCTCAACGCCGCCGAGGCCAAGGCCAACTCCGACGGTTCGCACATCGTGATGATCGGCATCCTTCCGACGTTGATGCCCGAGCATCTTGCGGCGAACTGGATGAGCGAGTCGACGCGCTACCAGGCTCTCAACGACTCCATCTTCACCGCCCGCGGCGAGGACATCATGATCGACATCGGCGGTGCGGAGCGGTTGACGCTGCAAGCCGCCTCGATTGCGCCTGAATCCGCCTGCACCAGTACGCAATTGCATCTTCAAGTGTCGCCAGCGGAGTTCGCACAGAACTGGAACGCCGCGCAGGTGCTGGCCGCGCCACAGCTGGCCCTCGGCGCCAACTCGCCCTACTTCTTCGGCCACGAGCTGTGGTCGGAGACCCGCATCGAACTGTTCGCCCAAGCCACCGACACCAGACCCGAGGAACTCAAGACCCAGGGGGTACGGCCCCGGGTGTGGTTCGGCGAGCGGTGGATCACGTCGATCTTCGATCTGTTCGAGGAGAACGTCCGGTACTTTCCGTCGCTGCTGCCGGAGGTGTCCGACGAGGATCCGGTCGCCGAGCTCGCCGCGGGCCGCACGCCGACGCTTCCGGAGCTTCGTCTGCACAACGGCACCATCTACCGGTGGAACCGTCCGGTGTACGACGTCGTCGACGGGCGCCCGCATCTGCGGGTCGAGAACCGGGTGCTGCCGGCCGGGCCGACCGTCGTCGACATGCTGGCCAACGCGGCCTTCTACTACGGGGCGTTGCGGGCGCTGTCCGACGACGATCGGCCGATCTGGACGCAGCTGAGTTTTGCTGCGGCAGAACGCAACTTCACCTCCGCCGCCCGCAACGGCATGGCCGCGCGGCTGTACTGGCCCGGCCTCGGCGAGGTGACGCCCGACGAACTGGTGCTACGCGAACTGCTACCCCTGGCCCACGAGGGCCTCGAGCGATGGGGCGTCGCCGCCGACGTGCGCGAACGGTACCTCGGGGTGATCGAGGGCCGCGCCAAGTCTGGGCGCAACGGTGCGGTATGGCAGGTCGAGACGGTTCATGCACTTCAGGATCGTGGACTGGCCCGGCCGCGAGCACTGGCGGAGATGCTGCACCTGTACTGCGAACGGATGCATGGCAACGAGCCCGTGCACACCTGGGACGGACCGTCCTGAGCGAGGGTTGAACGTCCGGTCTCGGCGAGTACGTTGGGTTGGGTGACCGATTCCTCCGACTCGAACGTCATGGACTGGGACAGCGCCTACCGCGGCGAGGGTGGCTTCGGCTACGCACCGCCGTGGAACATCGGTGAACCGCAGCCCGAGCTGGCGGCCCTCATCGCCGCGGGCAAGGTGCGCGGCGAGGTGCTCGACGCGGGCAGCGGCCACGCCGAACTGTCGCTGGCGCTGGCCGCCCAGGGGTACACCGTCGTCGGCATCGAGCTGACGCCCACCGCGGTCGCCGCGGCCACCAAGGCCGCCGGGGAGCGCAACCTGCCCGGTGCCACCTTCGTGCAGGACGACATCACCACGTTCACCGGTTTCGACGACCGCTTCGACACCGTCATCGATTCGACGCTGTTCCATTCGCTTCCCGTCGAGGGCCGTGACGGATACCAGCAGTCGGTGTACCGGGCCGCCGCACCGGGCGCCGTCTACTACGTCCTGGTCTTCGCCAAGGGCGCGTTCCCGGCCGAGATTCAGGAGAAGCCGAACGAGGTCGACGAGGCCGAACTGCGTGCGGCAGTGGGCAAGTACTGGGTCGTCGACGACGTCAGGCCGGCCTTCATCCACGCGAACATGCCGTCGGGGCCGGATGCGCCGTTCCAGCTGCCGCACGACCATGACGAGAAGGGCCGGACGAAGATGCCGGCGTTCCTGCTCACCGCACACAAGCCGGGCTGACCGGTCAGGCGGATACGGCGACCAACGCCGCGGCCAGTAGCCCGAGCTCCTCGTCGGTCACGTCGACGTGCGGTGACACCCGCAGCGCAGGCCGCGTCATCTCCCTTGGCGCCCGACCGATTCCGGCGCAGGTGGCGACGATGCGGTGCTCGGCGATCAGCCGGGCCCGCACGTCGAGGGGCTCGACGCCCTCGGGCGGGACGAGCGTCGTGATCGCGCTCGGCTCGGCCACGGATTCCACGACCCGCCACCCGGGCACCTCCGCCAGCGCGGTGCGTGTCCGCGCGCCCACCTCGACGAGCCGGGCCTGGATGCGCCGCGGTCCCATCGCGACGTGCTCGCCGAGGGCGACCGAGAGTCCAAGCTGCGCAGCCACGTTCACCTCGGCGTCGGCCAGTTCGGCCCTGGTCTCCTCGCTCAGCAGCCCGGACCGGCTGATCAGCAAGCCGACCCCGCGCGGTCCGGCGGCCCACTTGCGTGAGGACGTGTAGACGGCGTCGGCGCCAATGCCGGCGCAGTCGACGTGCGCGAACGCCTGGGCGGCATCCACGATCAGGGGGACGCCGAGGTCGCGGCAGGTCGTGGCGATCGCGGCCACCGGCTGCACCGTGCCGCGGTGGCTGCCCAGCATCGTCAGGTGGACCAGCGCCGGCGGGTCGTCGGTCAGCACGCGGGCAGCGGCGTCGGGATCGAGCCGGCCGTCGTCGTCGACCGGCAACGGCATCGGGTCGAAGCCGTGCCGCTGCATGACGGCGAGGTTCGGCCCGTACTCGCCGGGCAGGCAGGCGATCGTTTGGCCGCCCCGCCAGTCGCTCAGCACGACACCGAGGGCGTGGGTGGCGCCGGTGGTGAAGACGACGTCGTCGGCGCCGAATCCGGTGAGCGCCGCGGCGGCCGCCCGGCCGGCCCGCAGCGCGGGTGCGGCAGCCTCGGCGGCGACGTACCCACCGACCTCGGCTTCGTGGCGGGCGTGCACCGTCGCGGCGTCGACCGCGGCGAACGACTGCCGTGAGCACGCCGCGCTGTCGAGGTGCACCCCGGCGGTCGGCGGGCGGGCCGACCGCCATTGGTCGGCGAGGTCGGTCACTTGACCGCGAGCGACAGCCCGAAGTCGCCGGCGGCGTCGGTCCACCAGGCGATGCGCCGCAGACCGGCCGCGGCCAGTTCCTTCTCGACGACCTCCGGCCGGAACTTGCACGACACCTCGGTGAGCATCTCCTCGCCCGCCGCGAAGTCGACGGTCAGGTCGAGATCGGCGATCCGGACCCGCTGCGCCGTGCTGGGTCGCAGCCGCATCTCGATGCGCAGTTCGTCCGGGTTCCAGCGGGCGACGTGGTCGAAGGCGTCGACGTCGAAGTCGGCTCCGAGCTCCCGGTTGACCACGGCCAGCACGTTCTTGTTGAACGCCGCGGTCACCCCCGCCGCGTCGTCGTAGGCGCTGACCAGCCGGTCGACGTCCTTGACGAGGTCGGTGCCGAGCAGCAGCGTGTCGCCGGGTTGCAGAGTGTCGGCCAGCGCGGCGAGGAATTCGCCGCGTGGGCCGGTGGTGAGGTTGCCGATCGTCGAACCGAGGAACACCACCAGCCGACGCCCGACGAGCGGGATCTTGCCGAGGTGCTCTTCGAAATCCCCGCAAACGGCGTCGATCTCGACGTCGGGGTACTCGGCCGAGATGGCCGCGCCCGCCGACTCGAGGATCGTCGCGTCCACGTCGAAGGGCACGAAGCGGCGCAGCGAGCCAGCCTGATTCATGGCGGCGAGCAGGATCCGAGTCTTCTCCGATGTGCCGCTGCCCAGTTCCACCAGCGTGTCCGCACCCGACGCGGCCGCGATGTCGGCGGCATGGGCCCGCAGGATCGCCGCTTCCGCGCGCGTCGGGTAGTACTCCGGCAGACGCGTGATCTGGTCGAAGAGGTCACTGCCCCGGGCATCGTAGAACCACTTGGGCGGCAACGTCTTCGGCGACGCGGTCAGGCCGTCGCGGACGTCGCGCCGCAGGGCACGCGCCCCGGCGTCGGCTTCGAGGTAGTTGGACAGGGACACGGTCATGACGAGCCTTTCAGTGCGATCAATTCAACGGAGTCGTGGGAGACGTCCACGAGGTGACGGTCGGGAACGTCCTCCCAGCGGGGGTCGTCGTCGTAGGGTTCGCTGGCCAGCACGACGCCGTCGTCACGGCGCAGGATCGACAGGGTGTCACCCCACGTCGTCGCCATGAGTCGGGACCCGTTGCCGGCCATGATGTTCAGTCGCGCGTCGGGGTCTGCCGCGCCCACCTCGGCGACGGTGTCACCGACGGCGTCGAGGCCGCGCTCGAAGATCAGCGCGGCGAGCAGCGCACTGTCGACCGTGGATTCCGCGGTCGCGGACAGGGGCAGTACCGCCCGGTCGACGACGCCGTTGTGCGACAGCAGCCATCGGCCGTCGCTGAACGGTGCCGACGCCGACGGTTCGATCGGCATGCCGACGGTGGCCGACCGGACGGCAGCGACGACGCATCCGCTGCGCAGCGCCGGAGCCACCGAGGCGAAGGACGCATCACCCCACAGCGGCGCCGCGCTTCGCCACCGTCGCGCGATGCCGCCGTCGAAGAAGCCGACACCCCAGCCGTCGGCGTTCATCGTGCCGTGCCGTTGCCGGCGTGGCGAATATGATTGCACCAGAAGGGCTTGCGGCGGATCGAGGATCAGGGAGGCGACGGAGGCAGGCTCGCCCAACCATCCGAGATGGCGACACACGTCAGCTCACGTCCCATGCCAGTCGCACGCCCGAGAAGATCTGCCGGCGGATCGGGTGGTCCCAGTTGCGGAAGCTGGGTCGCACGATGTTGGCGGCCACCGACCATGCGCCGCCGCGGAGCACCCGGTAGTCACCCGCCCCGGACCCCTCGAAGAAGGGGCTGGAGTACTGCTCGTAGAGCATCGGCGTAAAGCCCGGCCACGGTCGCAGCGGGGACGTCGTCCACTCCCACACGTCGCCGAGCATCTGCTCGGCGCCGTAGGCCGACGCGCCGGCGGGATAGGCTCCGACGGGCGCCGGCCGCAGCGCCTCGCCGCCCATGTTGACCAGTGCCGAACTGGGTTCGGTTGAGCCCCAGGGGAATCGGCGGCGCGCACCGCGTCGGGGATCCCAGGCGCAGGCCTTCTCCCATTCGATCTCGGTGGGTAGGCGGGCACCGGCCCACGCGGCATAGGCCTCGGCCTCGTAGAACGTCACGTGCTGCACCGGCTCGTCGGCGGGAATGTCCTCCACGTATCCGAATCGGGTTCGCGTGCCCGCCTGGGCATTCCAGAACTTCGGCGCGCTCAGCCCGGCACTGAGACGATGCTCCCACCCGGCCTCGGACCACCAGCGCGGCTCGCGATAGCCGCCGTCGGCGACGAAGTCGCGCCACTCGCCGTTGGTCACGGGTACCCGTCCGATCCGGAACGGGGCCACGTCGACGACGTGGGCGTCGCGTTCGTTGTCCAGCGACATGGGTTCCTCCGCGGCGGTGACGCCGAGGACGAACGTCCCACCGGGAACCAGCACCGAGGTGCCCGCGACGCCGGGGCGTCCCGGCGGCAGGGGTGCTCCGCGACCCAAAATCGGGGGTCCGGTGCGAATGCTCAACGCTTGCAACATCGTCTCGTCGTGCTGATTCTCGTGGCTGACCACCAGACCGAAGACGAAGGCGGGGTCCACGCCCGTGCCGTCGTGGTCCGGCAGTGCCTCCAGCGCGTCGAGCGACTTGGCCCGCACGGTGCGCACGAACGACCGCGCGTCGGTGGGAGGCAGCAGCGGCAGGTCGACGCGACTGGCGCGGGAGTGTTCGAAGGCGTCGTAGAGTCGCTCGACCGCCGGTTCGAGCAGTCCCGGCCGACGCGGATCGTTGCCGCGCAGCAGCCACATCTCCTCTTGCCAACCGATGTGCGCCAAATCCCACACCAGGGGGCTCATCAGCGGGTCGTACTGCCGCAGCAACTCGGCGTCGTCGATTTCGACGAGCGCCAGCGTGCGCTCCCTCGCCGAGGTGAGCTGCCGGGCCAGTGTCTCCTTGGCGCTCACGGTCTCCTTGGCGCTCACGCCGTCATGCCCGCCAGTCGACTGACCGCCGACGGCACGTCGCCGCCGGCGACGAGGTCGGTGAAGTCGTCGGCCGAACTGCGGCCCAGCTCCACCTGACGCAACAGCCTTTGCATCGGAGCGCGCAACTGCGGCGGTGCCAGCTCGGCGACGGTTCGCACGCACCGCAGCGCCGACGTGCGCAGTCGCTCGTCGGCAAGCCCGACCCGGGCGGCGAGGTCCCATTCGGTGGCGACGGGCTCGGTGGCCTCGGCGGCGACCTCGGCGGCGGCGGGGTCGTCGAGGAGGGTGGCCAACGTGAACACCACCGCGGGCCACACGTCGTCGGGGGTGCTGTCGAGGTACCGGATCTCCAGGAAGCCGCGGGGTCGTACCGGCGGGAACAGCGTCGTGAGGTGGTAGTCGAGGTCGGCCGCCGTGGGGCGCCGGCCACCGAGCAGCGCGCCGCCGTCGGCCCAGTCGGCGAACGGGACGACATCGGTCATCGGAACGGTTCCCGGGCCCTGCACCAGCATCACCGGTGCCTTGAGCGCGTAACTGACCCAGTCCTCGGCCGGGTCGCCGCCGCTGGCGCCCAGCACCGGGCCGCACCGCGCGGAGTCCAGTCGGCTCCACACCCGCTGGCGGGTACTGCGCCAGCCGGACGGTTCGCCGCCCAGCAGCGGCGAGTTCGCGGAGATGGCGATCATCGTCGGGCCGAGCGCGTGGGCGAGCCGGACCCGCTCGGCCCAGCCGTCGCGGGGGCCGGCGTCGAGGTTGACCTGCACCGACGCCGTCGAGGTCATCATGGCGGCCCCGGCATCGAGCGTGCCGCTGGCTGCGAAGAATCGTTCCATGGCGCGGTATCGGTCACCCGGGTTGACCCGCTGCGGCGGCCGCAGCGGATCGGCGCCGAGCAACACCAGCCCGAACCCGTGCTCGGAGAAGGCCTTGTTGAGGACGACCCGGTCGGACTGCATCGCGGTGATCGCACCCATCACCGACTCGTGCGGCGGCCCCGAGAGCTCGACCGCACCCCCCGGTTCGACCGTGATCGGGCTGCCGCCCGGCATCGGTGGCACCTGGGCGATGACCGCGGACAGTTCGTCCCACCCCGGGCGACGCGTCGGATCGCTCAGGTCGAAGCAGTGCGCCTCGATCTCGAGCCCGACGCGGCCGACCGGGCCGTCGATCAAGCAGTCCGCCCCTATTCGACGGGCGGCGTCCGCAGAGTCGGACAGCTCGACTCCACACGTGTCTGCGGTGGTGGTCATGTCAACCATTCCCTCCGGATCGGCTCGCGGCAGCACGACGCGACCCCTTGGGCTCAAAGATCGCCTTCAACATCTTCTGCGAGGTAACCGACAAAACCCGCCGATCCATTCGCCCTCGACCGGCTTCGCGGGCGAACACCATGGGCCCGTTACTGGCCCAGAGTGTTCTGCATCGCGCCAGCCAGCACGTTCACCGCGGGGCCACCGTTGCCAGGCTGACAGACTTTCGCTTGTAGCAGAACGTTCTCGCGCAACCTGGTTTGAATGAAGCACCGTCGATCAGTACCCGCCTCCTGCTTGACCCACACCGCGTCGTTTCCCGTCGGTCCGCCACCGGAGAACGACCAGACCTGGGTGGAGAAGTCCTCGAGGTGCATCGCGGTCGTCTGGCCGGCGCATCCAACCGTCCTGTCGGTCACCCGGTGAAACGCCCGAGTGGCGGCGTCGGTGGTGGCGAATACCCCGACGGCCTGCTTGACCAGGTTGGTGTCGTCGTTCTCGGCGCGTTGGGCGACGGCGCCGTTGAACGACGCCAGGTCGGGGTCCTCGTAGACCTCGGGCAGACCGATGTCGGCCCAGTCGTTGCAGACGGGCAGGTCGACGTAATAGCCCTGAAAGGGTGCCGTGAAGGTCGACTCCCACCCCATCGGAGCACCGACGACGTTGCCCACCGATCCCTTGCCCAGGACGGCGTAGGACACCACACCGGGATCGGACGGGCGTGCGTCGGCGACTGGCGCCGCGGCGACGGCTCCCGCGATGACGGCGACCACCACGCCGGCGCTCCTGCGCATCGGCTAGACGACCTTGGCCGTCAGCTTGACCTCGATGTTGCCGCGGGTGGCCTTGGAGTAGGGGCAGACGCCGTGGGCCTTCTCCATCAGGTCGTCGGCGACGCTCTGCTCGAGACCAGGCAGGTACCCGATGAGGTGGGCGGTCAGCCCGAAGCCGCCCTCGGAGTCCTTGCCGAAGCCGATCTGCGCGGTGATGCCGCTGGCGTCGTCGACGTCGATCTTCTCGTTGCGCGCGACCAACCGCAGGGCGCCGAGGAAGCAGGCGGAGTACCCGGCGGAGAAGAGGAGTTCGGGGTTCACGCCCTCGCCACTGCCGCCCATCTCCTTCGGGGGACGGGTGTCGAGGTCGATCTTGCCGTCGGCGGAGGAGACGTGGCCGTCGCGGCCCCCGCCGGTGGACGTGGACTCTGCGGTGTAGACGACGTCGATGCTCATGGGCTCGATCATGCCAGGCCGTTCGGCGGGCGAGAATGCCTAGAAGATCGTCAGTGTGCAGTACGTGCGGGGCGGCGACGGGTAGGGCCAGGCGTATTGGCCCACCGCCGCGGGACAGGCCTGCTGGTCGCGGACGTCAAGGCGCTGCGTGACCTGAACCAATAGACCCTTCTGACCCCGCTCGGCGCAGTTGGCGAGTTGCAGCATGCCGATCGGCATGTCCATGACGTAGCAGTGATTGGCGACCAGATTGGGCACCAGACACAGGCGCGTGGTCGACGGGTCGGCGAATTGTGTTGGCACGTGCTGGTATTCAGCGCTCGGGCACGTTCCGGACTCGTCGGCGAGCGCTCCCACGGTGTAACTGGGATCCGCGGCACACGACGCCTTGTCCGCCGTCAGGGTGGTGGGTGCATCGGGGGAATCCGACGGGATGGCGACGCAGTCGCCGACCGAGAACACCTTCGCCAAGCCGCGTTGCGGTGGTGCCTGCGGCGTCGAGCACGCGCTCATCAAGAGCACCAACATCGCGCCGACCGCCGCGACCAGCACTACTCGCACGCGTGTCATGGGTAGCGACATTGTCACGAATTGGGAGCTATCGCCACATCTTCCCCAAAGTTCTCAATGGTCTCACAGACCCCAAGAGAATCACAAGGATGGCATTCTTACCGGCGTGTCGTGCCGCCTTCCCGGCCCGAACGCGACTCTGGCGACGCCCCACCCGCGAGGGTGGTGCGCCGCCAGAGTCTCGAACCGAGGGGACGAACTAGCCGTCGCCGGCGCGCACGCCCTCCTCCACCTTCTTGCCGATCTCCGGGTCGACGTTCGTCCAGTACTCGAACACCCGCGACAGCACGGGTTCCTTCACGCCGTCGAGCACGTGGCCGACGATGTTGCTCACCAGCCGTTCCCGCTGATCGTCATCCATGACCTCGCGAACGAGCGCGCCCGCCTGGCCCCAGTCGTCGTCCTCGGGCCGCAGCGCGTACGCCGTTCGCACCATGTCACCGTCGGCCATCCAGTGCACCTCGGAGGCGCGGGCCGGGTCGGCCACCGGACCGCCCATCGAATTCGGCGCGTACACCGGATCGGTCGCGAGCTTGATCCGCATCGCGCCGTCCTTGGAGTACGCGTTGACCTCCGACCTCGGCTCGTTGACCGGGATCTGCTTGTAGTTCACGCCAAGTCGCGCGCGGTGCGCGTCGGAGTAGGAGAATCCACGGGCCAGCAGCATCTTGTCCGGCGACAGACCGGTGCCGGGCACGAGGTTGTTGGGCTCGAACGCCGCCTGCTCGATCTGCGCGTGGTAGTCGACGACGTTGCGGTCCAACGTCATCTTCCCGACGTCGATCAACGGGTAGTCCGAGTGCGGCCATACCTTGGTCAGGTCGAACGGGTTGATCCGGTAGGTCTTGGCGTCCTCGAACGGCATGACCTGGATCTTCAGCGTCCAGCTGGGATGGTTGCCCGACTCGATCGAGTCATACAGATCCCGCTGGTGGTAGTCGCCGTCCTCGCCGGCGATGCGGTCCGCATCCTCCTGGGTGAGGTAGTCGATTCCCTGGTCGGAGATGAAGTGGTACTTCACCCACGACAGTTCGTCGCTGGCGTTGACCAGGCTGTAGGTATGGCTGGAGTAGCCGTTCATGTTTCGCCAGGTCTTGGGGATGCCGCGGTCACCCATCAGATAGGTCACCTGATGAGCCGACTCGGGCACCAGGGTCCAGAAGTCCCATTGCATGTGGTGATCGCGAAGGTTGTTGGCGGCCATGCGCTTCTGGCTGCGAATGAAGTTCTGGAACTTCATGGGGTCGCGGATGAAGAACACCGGGGTGTTGTTGCCGACCATGTCCCAGTTGCCCTCGGACGTGTAGAACTTCAGCGAGAACCCGCGCGGGTCACGCCACGTGTCTGGGCTGCCGCGCTCACCGGCCACGGTCGAGAACCTGGCGACCATCTCCGTCTTGACGCCCGGCTGCAGGAACGCCGCCTTGGTGTACTGGCTGATGTCGTTGGTCACCTCGAAGTGACCAAAAGCGCCGCCACCCTTGGCATGTGGCTGCCGCTCCGGGATGCGCTCCCGGTTGAAGTTGGCCATCTGCTCGATCAGGTAGTGGTCCTGAAGCAGGATTGGTCCGTCGGGGCCGACCGTCAGTGAGTGCTCGACGCTCGGGATCGGCGCGCCGCCGTCCGTAGTCGCGATCTTTTCAGTCATGAAGCCATCCATCTCTAGGTGCCGTCGCGGCCACTCGGGGCTGGGCCGCATCTCGTCTGAACGCACCGCACCAGTGGCATACCCACGAAGTGTCGGGCGCACTCGTCACCCCCGTCGAGGCTATCGACCTGGCGGCGTCGGCGTCACGAAACCAGGACCTTGCCCCTGGCCACCGCCACCGGGACCGCCCTGAAATCCGGGACCGCCCTGGAACCCAGGACCGAATCCGCCTGGGCCGCCTGGGCCACCGGGGCCACCGGGGCCGACCTGCCAGCCGTGTCGCGGCCCGCCTCCCTCGCGGTCGTCCATCTGGCCATGGCCATGATGACCACCGTGGTGGCCGCCGCCGACGCTCGCTCCGATGACGAATCCGGAGAAGAAGACGACTGCGACGACGAACACCGTCCCCGCGACGATGCCGACCCAGGCGGCGACGACGTTGAGCCTGCTTCGGCGGGGCCGCTCCTCGACGTCGCGCTCGTGGACGACGACGGGTGTGGTGGTGGCCGTGGTCTGGACGGGACCCGTGGCCGGTTCAGTGGATCGTTCTGATTCGCTCATGCCTCGATGGTGACCACGATCATGATGCGCCAATCATGAAACGCGTGTGAAGAAGCTATGAACGTTCCAACGGGTCAGCGGGGCGGCTGCCCCGGCACCTGAGTCGTGGGCGACTGCGGAGACATCGGGAACTGCGGGAAGATGTTGGGTAGCTGGAACGTCGGCCCGTTGGGGATGACGATGCCCGGTCCAGGTCCCGGTCGCTCGAACTGGCCTCTGGGCATGGGCATGATCATCGGGCCGCCCTGCTCGAAGCCGCCGGCCGCGGTGTCGGGCACCTTGGGCGCCGTCTCCCGGCCGAAGTAGAAGCCGGACCCGAACAGCACGGCGATGATGACCAGTGACCCGGCGGCGATGCCCACCCAGGCCGCCACCTTGTTGAGGCGGCTGGGCTTGGCCGGGGCCAATTGGCGTGAACCCGGCCCGGTCGGTGGGTAGGCCGGATAGGGGGAGCCCGGCGGCGCCTGCTGGTAGTGCCCGTCGGGCGGACCCGTGGGGGCGTCACCGGGATAGTCGAGTGGTTGGCTCATGTCTCAATGATCGTCGTCCGGTCCCGGGCTGCGCCACCACATCCGGCCGTGTTCCCTCGTGAATCCACTGTGGGGCAGGTTCGAGGGATCCCCACCGGGTACCACGTAGTGCATGGAACCAGGAATCGACGACTCACAGGCGAACCCCGTAGACGCCACCGAGGCCACCGAGGAGCAGCGCGAGCTCCAAGATCTCCTCGACGACCAGACGCGGGACCCGGAGGCGCCGGCCGGTCACCAGGATCGCCATCAGGTCTCCGACGAGACCTGATGACTACGGCTTGAGCGGGTTCACCGCGTACTGGATCACTCGATAGGGCGCATTGTCGGCTTGCGGCAGGGTGTTCCATTGGCTGACGAACACCCTCAGTTCGTCCAGCGTCGACCCGGGCGAGAGATAGCCGCCGTAGGGCTGGGCCAGCCGGTTGTCCTCGGGCGCGGGCAGGTCGTCCGCCTCGTCGGGCCACTCGCCGGCGAGCACCACCGTCGTGACCGGTGCAGTACCGAGTCCGGTGGGGTCGTTGGCGACGCGCACCTCCATGTTGCCGGTGGTCGCGTTGAAGTAGGACAGCACCGTCTTGCCGTCGACCTGACGGATGCTCATCTCCCCCACGCGGTCGCCCCACAGCGGCACCGGCGTCTTGCCCCACGTCGCGCCGCCGGACCACGCCTGCCAGCTGGACCGGTCGGGGAACGACTGCGGTGTCGCGCGGTAGAGCTCGACGGGCTCGCTGCGGTCGAAGTCGTTGGCCACGACGTAGACCCACCCGCTCGGCGAATCCGGGGTGGGGATCGGGTCGTAGTAGCCGCTGATTTGCGACTGTCTGCCACCGGCATAGGTGGCCGGCCGCCGGGAGCCGGGCACCGTGGCCCAGTTGCCCTGGTATGGCGTGGCCTTCACCAGCCGGGAGGTCGACGGAACCAGGTTGGTCGTGGTGGTCACCAACATGTAGTTCTCGCGGTTGACCGCGACGATGCCGGCCGGCAGCTGCGACGACCCGGGTGGGGTGGGATCGGCGAGCAGGGGCGTGTCGGTGCCGGTGACGCCGTAGTAGCGCACGCCGGTCGGATCGTCCACCGAGTCGAGGTCGACGTGCAGGGCGATCGGCGAGTAGTGCCGACCGAAGGCCACGCCCTGCCCGGCGAAGCTGTCCCCGCAAACTTGAAGCACCCCGCTGGGAAACTCCATGAACTCACAGAGGTCCGTGGCCCCGATGCCGTAATCCCTCGTCGCCGTGCCCGTTCCGGCCACCGGTCCGATCCGCACCACCTGCCCGAGCGCCAGCGGCGGGAGCACGGGCCGGGGCGCGGGTGCGGGTGGATCGGCGTGCGCCGGAGCGGCGAACAAACCGACCGCCACCACCAGCACGCCGAACGTGGAGTTGACGCACGCCAATCGGCGCCACGCCGCGACGGAAGTCCACACTCGGCGGCCGTCGAGTCAGAGTTCGGCGGCGAGGAGCTCGGCGATCTGAATAGTGTTGAGCGCAGCGCCCTTTCGAAGGTTGTCGCCGGAGACGAACAACGCCAAGCCCCGCCCGTCGGGGGCACCTGGATCCTGCCGAATGCGCCCGACGAGGGAGTCGTCGGCCCCGGCCGCGGCCAGCGGCGTCGGCACGTCGACGAGCTTCACGCCCGGTGCGGATGCCAGCAGCTCGGTGGCCCGCTCGGGCGACAGCGGCCGCGCGAACTCGACGTTGATCGACAACGAGTGCCCGGTGTAGACCGGCACCCGCACGCAGGTTCCGCTGACCAGCAGGTCGGGGATACCCAGGATCTTGCGGCTCTCGAAGCGAAGCTTCTGGTCCTCGTCGGTCTCCCCCGAACCGTCGTCGACCAGCGAGCCTGCCAGCGGCACCACGTTGAAGGCGATGGGGGCGACGTACTTGTTCGGCGCGGGATACGTCAGCGCGGACCCGTCGTGAACCAGCCGTTCGCTGTCGCCGACGACGGCGCTCGCCTGACCGAAGAGTTCCTCGACGCCGGCCAGCCCGCTGCCCGAGACCGCCTGATAGGTCGAGGCGATCATCCGCACCAGCTGCGCCTCGTCGTGCAGCACCTTGAGCACCGGCATCGCCGCCATGGTGGTGCAGTTGGGGTTGGCGATGATGCCCTTGGGCCTGTTCTTGGCGTCGCGGTCGAAGTTGACCTCGCTGACCACCAGCGGAACCTCGGGATCCTTGCGCCACGCCGACGAGTTGTCGACGACGACGGCGCCTGCGGCGGCGAACCTGGGCGCCTGGACCCGGGACATGGTGGCGCCGGCGGAGAACAACGCGATGTCCAGACCCGCCGGGTCGGCCGTCTCGGCGTCCTCGACCTCGATCTCTTGGCCGCGGAAGGTCAGCTTCTTGCCCTGCGAGCGGGCCGAGGCAAAGAACCGCACCGAACTGGTGGGAAAGTCCCGCTCCTCCAACAGCTTTCGCATCACCTGGCCGACCTGCCCGGTCGCACCGACGACTCCTATGCTGATTCCCCGGTCGCTTCGCTCTTTCCCACCGACGTTCACCATCTACAGCCCACTTCCCGCGTACACGACGGCCTCTTCGTCGCCGCCCAGGTTGAATGCCTCGTGCAACGCCATCACGGCCTTGTCCAGCTCGGTGTCCTTGACCAGCACCGAGATTCGGATCTCCGAGGTCGAGATGAGGTCGATGTTCACGCCGACGGCAGCGAGCGCCTCGCAGAACGTCGCGGTGACGCCGGGGTGGCTGCGCATGCCCGCACCGATGAGGGACACCTTGCCGATGTGGTCGTCGTAGAGCACTGAGGTGAAGCCGATCTCGCCCTGCAGCGAGGTCAGCTTCTCGACTGCGGCCGGGCCGTTGTCCCGGGCGCAGGTGAAGGTGATGTCGGTCTTGCCGTCTTCGATCTTGCTGATGTTCTGCAACACCATGTCGATGTTCACGTCGGCGTCGGCGACGGCGCGAAACACCTTGGCGGCGTAGCCAGGTACGTCGGGTAGCCCGACGACCGTCACCTTGGCCTCGCCACGGTCGTGGGCGACTCCGGTGAGGATGGCGTCTTCCATCGGGATGTCCTCCATCGATCCTTTGACGAGCGTGCCCGCCTTGTCTGAGTACGACGACCTGACGTGTATCGGAACGTCGTAGCGCCGGGCGTATTCCACGCATCGCAGCATGAGTACCTTGGCCCCGCAGGCGGCCATCTCGAGCATCTCCTCGAAGCTGACGCTCGCCAGGTGCCGCGCGTTGGGCACGATCCGCGGGTCGGCGGTGAAGATCCCGTCCACGTCGGTGTAGATCTCGCACACGTCGGCGTCCAGCGCGGCGGCCAGTGCGACCGCGGTGGTGTCGGACCCGCCACGGCCGAGCGTGGTCACGTCCTTGCTGTCCTGGCTGACGCCCTGGAAGCCGGCGACCAGGACGATCAGCCCCTCGTCGAGCGCGCTCCGCAGCCGGCCCGGCGTGACGTCGATGATCTTGGCGTTGCCGTGGGTGCCGGTGGTGATGACGCCGGCCTGCGAGCCGGTGAAGGACCGCGCCTCGGCGCCGAGCGAGGAGATGGCCATCGCGACCAAGGCGTTGGAGATGCGCTCGCCGGAGGTCAGCAACATGTCCATCTCGCGCGGGGGCGGCGCGGGATTGACCTGACGGGCCAGGTCGAGGAGGTCGTCGGTGGTGTCGCCCATGGCCGAGACCACGACGACGACGTCGTTGCCCGCCTTCTTGGTTTCGACGATCCGCTCGGCGACGCGGCGAATCCGGTCGGCGTCTGAGACCGAGGATCCGCCGTACTTCTGTACGACGAGCGCCACTGTTCGCCTTTCCCTTCACGCGTGAGTCCCATAAAGGATAAGGGGTCTGCGCACCCGATTTTCCCCTCGGACCCGACCCCGCTTCCGGCGGTAGCGTCGGACCCGTGACCGACAGACTGGCCGACACCCGCGTCCCGATCCACCAGCCGATCGCGGCGCGCTGGAGTCCGCGGGCCTTCGACCCCGAGGCGACGCTCACGGCGGATCAGCTGACGGCGGTGCTGGAGGCGGCGCGCTGGGCGGCGACCTGGGGGCGTCGCCAGCCCGTGCGGTTCGTCGTGGGGTTGCGTGGTGACGAGACGTTCGACGCACTGGTCGGGACGCTCAAGCGCGGCAACTCCTACGCTGCGGTCGCGGGTGCGCTCCTGCTGGTCTGCGCCGACGAGGGACCCGATGAGAACACGGCCTTCTACTCCGCGGTCGACGCGGGAGCCGCGATCGCCAACGCCAGCGTCGAGGCCGTCTCGCAGGGGCTCGTCGCCCATCCGATGGCGGGATTCGACACCGACGCGGCGCGGGCCGCCTTCGACGTCCCCGACGGGGTCAGACCGGTCGCGGTGCTGGCGGTGGGCACCCTCGGCGACTACTCGACGGTCGATGCGGCGATCGTCGAGCGAGACTCGCAACCACGGGAGCGGTTGCCGTTGGAGCAGGTGGCGTTCACGGGCCGGTGGAGCACCGCCTTCACAGCGGGCACGTCTGCAACAGCGCCCTGACCTGCCCCTCGTACTGGTCGTTGAATGCCTTGACCACCATCGCCGACGCCGGTGCGGCCGCGCCCGGAGCGGTGCGCGCCGCCTGCGCGTCATAGTCGAGGCGGGCCCGGACCAACCTGTCCGCGGTCTGCGCGATGTCGCGCGCCGGGCCCGCCAGGTCGGGCGCGGAGACCTTGGACGCACGGTCGGCCAGCCCGTCGGTCCAGTCCCGGTAGTCCAGTTCGGTGGGCAAGGTCTCCGAACCGTAGGAACCGGGCTCGGGTTCGTGGGTCTTGGCGTTGAGTCGCTCGATTTGAGTCTTGTTGAACGACAACAGCTCTCGCACCGGTGCGCAGTCCGAGGAGGACGGGCCGCGGAAGAAGATCCACCAGATGCCACCGCCGACGAGCATCGCCACCAGCACCACGACCGTCGTCAACGGCCTCACGCGTTTCACGCTTCGATGCTAGACAACGCCCGTGTCGCCAGACCCAGGCTGACGTGCGGGGTGCGTCGAACGACGTCACCGCAGCTTTCCGGACAATCGCTGTGATGTCCCTGTGGACGTTAACGTGCGCGCAACGCCGCGATCGCGTCTACGTAACAGAAACGACGTTCACTGCCGGTGATCGGCCCCGAGGGGGCCGCACCACCGACGGAGAGTTACCGAATGGACGTAGTTGACACCGGCACCACGGCGTTCATGCTGTGTTGCATCATCGGCCTCACGCTGATGATCCCCGGGCTGGCGCTGTTCTACGGCGGCATGGTCTCGGTCAAGAGTTCGACCAACATGATGATGATGACCTTCGGTGCCGTGGCCGTCGTCGGCGTTCTGTGGGTGCTGTTCGGCTTCTCGATGGTGTTCGGCACCAGCTACGGCGGCTTCGTCGGCAGCTTCACCGAGTTCGCCGGCATGAAGGACCTGCTCGAGTCCCAAACCACCATCTCCGGGCTGCAGGTGAGCCTGTTCGCGTTGTTCCAGGCGCTGTTCGCCGCCATCACCGTCGCCCTGATCTCGGGCGCGGTCGCCGACCGGATGAAGTTCGGCGCGTGGATGGTGTTCGCGGTGTTCTGGGCGGTGCTGGTGTACTTCCCCGTCGCACACTGGGTGTTCGCCTTCGACGGCGTGGTCACGGAGAACTCCGTCGGCGGCTGGATCGCCAACAGCCTCAAGGCAATCGACTTCGCGGGCGGCACAGCCGTGCACATCAACGCCGGCGCCGCCGCGCTCGCGGTGGCGATCGTGCTCGGCAAGTCCGCGATGTTCGGTCAGCTGCGCAAGCCGCACAACGTGCCCCTGACGCTGCTCGGCGCGGGCCTGCTATGGGCCGGCTGGTATGCGTTCAACGGTGGTTCGGCGCTGGCCGCCGGCAACTCGGCAGCCATCGTCATGGTCACCACGTTCGTCGCGACCTGTGCCGCCACCCTCGCGTGGCTGGCCGTGGAGAAGCTCAAGGACGGGCACGTCACCGGCGTCGGTGCGGCGTCCGGGGCCATCACCGGCCTGGTCGCCATCACCCCCGCATGCGGTGCGGTCACCCCGATCGGCGCCATCGCGGTCGGCGCGATCGCCGGCGCAGTCTGCGTGTACGCCGTTGGCCTCAAGGAGCGGTTCGGCTACGACGACTCGCTCGACGTGGTCGGCGTACACCTCGTCGGCGGCGTCATCGGCACCGTCCTGATCGGCCTGTTCGCCAGCGACAGCATGCCCAACGCCACCAACGGGCTCTTCTACGGCGGCGGTCTCAGTCAGCTTTGGAAGCAGATCATCGCCGCCGGTGCGGTGATGGCCTACTCGTTCGTGGTCGCCTTCGCCATCGCGTACGCGATCAAGAAGACGATGGGCATCCGGATCTCGCCCGAGGACGAGGAAAGCGGCATCGACGCGAAGCTGCACCGCGACGCGGCCTACGAGCTGCAAACCCTGTGAGGACTGGTCCTGACCGGCGCGATTCGCCCCGCGCCGGTCGGGACCTCTCGACCTGGTCGAGCTGCCGAGCCGGCCTCCCAGGTCCATGCCAGTGTTTTGGAGATCCACCCTCGCGGAGTAGGGTGTCCCACGTGCAGCGGACGCTCCTCCTCGGACGCCGCGACGGGGTCTGATCCAGACTGGCTTCCCGTCGCGGGTCGTCTTGATGCGCCGGTCTGAATTTCTTCCAGACTCGAACCGGAGCCAGAACCGTGAACAATCCCAACCCGCATTCCATCGACGCGTACACCTCGGCGCGCACGATCAACACCCCGTCCGGCGACCGCCACCCCGGCCAGCCGGTCTGGAACACCCAGCGCGGCACCTCGATGCCGGTCCACCGGTACCGGCCGTTCGCCGAAGAGGTCCCGGGCGGTAGCCCGGCATCGGGCACCGTGCCGGTTCCATTCGACCGCACCTGGCCGGACAGGGTCGTCGAGACCGCGCCGATGTGGTGCGCGGTCGACCTGCGTGACGGCAACCAAGCCCTGATCGACCCCATGAGCCCGGAACGCAAGCGGCGCATGTTCGACCTGCTGGTCCGCATGGGCTACAAGGAGATCGAGGTCGGATTCCCCTCGGCCAGCCAGACCGACTTCGACTTCGTCCGCGAGATCATCACCTCTGGCGCGATCCCCGACGACGTCACCATCCAGGTGCTGACGCAGTGCCGGGCCGAACTGATCGAGCGGACGTTCGAGGCCTGCGCGGGCGCACCACGGGCGATCGTGCACTTCTACAATTCGACGTCGATCCTGCAGCGGCGCGTGGTGTTCCGCGCCGACCGTGAGGCCGTCAAGAAGATCGCCACCGACGGGGCCCGGATGTGCGTCGCCGAAGCCGCCAAACACCCTGGCACGCAATGGCGTTTCGAATACTCCCCCGAGTCCTACACGGGCACCGAACTCGAGTACGCCAAGGAGGTGTGCGACGCAGTGTCGGAGATCGTCGGTGCGACCCCCGAGAATCCGCTGATCGTGAACCTGCCCGCCACCGTCGAGATGGCCACGCCCAACGTCTACGCCGACTCGATCGAGTGGATGAGCCGCAACCTGGCTCGCCGAGACTCGATCATCCTGAGTCTGCACCCGCACAATGATCGCGGAACCGCCGTCGCCGCAGCCGAATTGGGCTACCAGGCCGGTGCCGATCGCATCGAGGGCTGCCTCTTTGGCAACGGTGAACGCACCGGCAACGTCTGCCTGGTCACCCTGGGCCTGAACATGTTCAGCCGCGGCGTCGACCCACAGATCGACTTCTCCAACATCGACGAGATTCGCCGCACCGTCGAATACTGCAACCAACTGCCCGTCCACGAACGGCACCCGTACGGCGGCGACCTGGTCTACACGGCGTTCTCCGGCAGCCACCAGGACGCCATCAACAAGGGCCTGGACGCGATGAAGACCGACGCCGACACGGCCGGATCCGACATCGGCGACATCCTGTGGCAGGTGCCATATCTGCCGATCGACCCCAAGGACGTCGGCCGCACCTACGAGGCCGTGATCCGGGTGAACTCCCAGTCGGGCAAGGGCGGCGTCGCCTACATCATGAAGGCCGACCACGGTCTGGCCCTGCCGCGGCGACTGCAGATCGAGTTCAGCCAGGCCATTCAGAAGATCACCGACGGCGAGGGCGGCGAGGTGTCGCCCAAGGAGATGTGGGACGTCTTCGCCGAGGAGTACCTGGCGCCGATCAGTCCGCTGGAGCGCATCCGGCAGAAGGTCGACGCGGCCGAGGAGGACGGCGGCACCGACGCGATCACCGCGACGGTGAAGGTCCACGGCGAGGAGCGCGAGATCGTCGGGGCGGGCAACGGCCCACTCGCCGCATTCGTCGACGCCATCGGGGCCGTCGGCTTCGACGTAGCCGTACTCGACTATTCCGAGCACGCGATGTCCTCCGGCGAGGAGGCCCAGGCGGCGGCCTACGTCGAGGCGTCGGTCGGCGGAAAGACGGTGTGGGGGGTCGGGATCGCCACGTCCATCACCACGGCTTCGCTGCGCGCGGTCGTTTCGGCGGTGAATCGGGCGTCTCGGGCGTAAACTGCCGGCAACGTCAATAATGTTGTGCCGAATGTGAGGAGTGGCAGTGAACTGGGGCTCGACGTGGGACTTCCTGTGGCACTTCCTGGTCATCTTCGCGTGGATCGCCTACCTGCTGGTGCTCTTTCAGATCCTGACGGACCTGTTCTGGCGTGACCACCAGACCAAGGGCGTCGTGAAGGCGATCTGGGTCGTGTGCCTGTTCGTCCTCCCCTGGCTGACGGCGATCGTGTACCTCGTCGCCCGCGGTCAGGGCATGTCCGCGCGGGCCCACGAGGCCGCCGTCGCGGCCAAGCGGCAGACCGACGACTACATCCGACAGGCCGCGGGACGGTCTCCCGCCGAGGAGATCGCCCACGCGAAGGAACTTCTCGACGCGGGGACGATCACGCAGACCGAGTACGACGCGCTCAAGACGAAGGCGCTGGCCTAGCGGAGCTAGAACAAGGCGAACTGGTCGCCCCGCAGTGTGGGGTCGGTGAACTGCTCGACGTCGGTGCCTCCGACGACGCGTTCGAGCAGACCGGTGAACGTGGCGTCGTCGCACAGCGGGATGCCCATCTCCCGGGCCTGATAGCCGCGGCCCTGGTCGGGGTCGACGTCGTTGCAGACCACCAACGACGTCTGCTGATCCACGATGTCGGCGTACGACAGCCCGGCGTGCAGCATCCGCTCGATGAGCTCCTCGTAGGTGTGGGTGACCTCGGCTGAGAGGGCCACCCGCATGCCCTGCACCAGCGGTCGACCCGCGACGTGGCGGCCGGGGTTCTGGAAGTCGCCCGGCAGGCGCGCAGCCAAGGTGCGCAGCGGCAGCAGCTCGTCGTGGGTGATCTGACCGTTGGGCCAGGTGCGGCGCGCCACGGGCCGAATCGGCAGCCAGGCGTTGCGGTCGCGGGCGCCCGCGAGTGAGGGCTTGAGGATCTGGGCCAGCACGGTCGCGTCGTCGAGCGCGTCGTGGGGCCGCATCTGGGTGACACCCCAGTGCGCGGCCAGCGTCTCGAGCCGCAGGTTCTCCACGCCGAGGTCGAGCCGGCGGGCCAGCTCGACCGTGCACATCACGGTGTCGACCGGCAGCTGCGCCCCCACCAGCTCGGCCTCGTTGGCCAGGAACGAATAGTCGAAACCGACGTTGTGCGCCACCAGTGTGCGGCCCGCGAGGACCGCGTTGAGCTCCCCGACGATCTCGGCGAAGGTCGGCTGGCCCTGCAGCATCTCGGTGGTCAGCCCGTGGACGTGCGTGGGGCCGGGGTCGACGCCCGGGTTGAGCAGGCTCGCGAAACTGCCCTCGACGTTCCCGTCGTCGCCGACCGCCAATGCGGCCACGCTGACCACGCGCGCCTGACGCGGATGAAAACCCGTCGTCTCGACGTCGACCACGGCCCAGCCCGCTCCGGGCTCGGAGGCCGGTCGGCCGAACTGGAGGCTCACGTTTCGAGGATGGCACGCGGCCCCGACAAGGCCGGACCGAGACGCCGCGTGTCGCCAGCCGACTTTGGCCCTTTTAGACTGCCGGGAATGGTCACCCGGGGAATCTCGCTGCGAGGACGAGCGGCGCTTGGCGCCGGGTCGGCCGCCCGCTGGGCGTCGCGGGTGAGTGGGCGTGGCGCCGGGGCGATGATCGGCGGCCTGGTGTCCATGGCCCTGGACAAGTCGATCCTGGCTCAGCTCGGCGTCGGCCGCAGTGCCGTGGTCGTGACCGGGACGAACGGCAAGTCGACCACCACCAGGATGACCGCCGCGGCCCTCGCCACGATCGGTCCCGTCGCCACCAACGCCGAGGGCGCCAACATGGACGCGGGGCTGATCGCGGCCCTGGCCGCCGACCGCACCGCGACGCTCGCAGCGCTCGAAGTCGACGAGATGCACGTGCCGCACGTCTTGGACGCGGTGCCCGCCGCGGTCGTCGTCCTGCTCAACCTGTCGCGCGATCAGCTCGACCGGGTCGGTGAGATCAACCACATCGAGCGGACGCTGCGGGGCGGGCTGGCGCGCCACGGGGACGCCGTCGTCGTGGCCAACTGCGACGACGTGCTGATGTCCTCGGCGGCCTACGACAGCCCCCACGTGGTGTGGGTGGCCGCGGGCGGAACGTGGGCCAACGACTCGGTCAGTTGCCCCCGCAGCGGCGAGATCATCGTTCGCGAGGACTCGCATTGGTACTCCACCGGGTGCGACTTCTCACGGCCCACGCCGCAGTGGTGGTACGACGACGAGAACGTCTACGGCCCCGACGGCCTCCGACTGCCGATGACGCTGGCGCTACCCGGCGCCGTCAACCGCGGCAACGCCACGCAGGCGATCGCGGCGGCCGTCGCCCTGGGCGCCGATCCCGTCAAGGCGGTCGCCGCCGTGTCCTCGGTCGACGAGGTCGCTGGGCGCTACCGCACCGTCCAACTAGGTCAGCACACCGTCCGGGTGCTGCTCGCCAAGAACCCGGCGGGCTGGCAGGAAGCGCTGTCGATGGTCGACAAGCACGGTGCCGGGGTGGTGATCGCGGTCAACGGCCAGGTGCCCGACGGGGAGGATCTGTCGTGGCTGTGGGACGTGGGATTCGAACACTTCACCGATGAGCCGCTTGCGCGAAGAGCAGACGGACGGGTCACGACCGTGGTGGCCGCTGGAGAGCGCGGCACCGACCTGGCGGTGCGGCTCGGCTACGCGGGCGTCGACCACACCCTGGTGCACGACACCGTGACCGCCATCGCATCGTGCCCGCCCGGGCACGTCGAAGTCATCGCCAACTACACCGCGTTCCTGCAACTGAATCGGCGACTGCCTCGTCCCCCGGGGGCAGGAGCGAAGCGACCGGGGGGAGAACCGTGAGTGAGTCGACCGTCCGCATCGGGCTGGTGCTGCCCGACGTGATGGGCACCTACGGCGACGGCGGCAATGCCGTCGTCTTGCGAGAGAGATTGCGGCGCAGGGGAATCGATGCCGAGGTCGTCGAGATCACGCTGGCCGACCCGGTCCCCGAGTCGCTGGACCTCTACACGCTCGGCGGTGCGGAGGACTACGCCCAGCGCCTTGCCACCAAACACCTGATCCAATACCCCGGCCTGCAACGGGCCGTCGAACGGGGCGCGCCCGTGCTGGCGATCTGCGCGGCGATCCAGGTCCTCGGGCATTGGTATGAGACGTCGTCGGGCGAGCGGGTCGAGGGCGTCGGGGTGCTCGACGTGACCACGTCGCCGCAGCCCGCTCGCACCATCGGCGAGGTGGTCTCGCAACCGCTGGTGGCCGGTCTCGACCAACGGCTGACGGGATTCGAGAACCACCGCGGCGGAACGGTACTGGGTCCCGATGCCGCGCCGCTGGCGAAGGTCGTCACCGGGGCCGGCAACCGGGACGGCGACGGCTTCGACGGGGTGGTGCAGGGCAGCATCGTGGCGACCTATCTGCACGGCCCGTGTCTGGCTCGCAATCCCCAATTGGCCGACCACCTGCTGTCTCGAGTGGTCGGGGAGCTGGCGCCGATTCAGCTGGCCGAGGTGGATCGGTTGCGGCGCGAACGCCTCGCCGCCCCGCGTCGCGCCTAGGGTCCAGCGCCTAGGGCCGCCACCCCCGCGAGATCAGCGCCTGCCGCACGCTCCGGACGATCTCGTCGGGTCGGTCCTCCTTGATCACGAAGGTCACCAGCCAGCCGAATGCTGCGAGCTTGCGCTTGACGCGGACGTCCTTCGCGTACTGGGGACGGTCGGTGCGGTGCTGGTCGCCGTCGTACTCCACACCGACCATGAAGTCGTCCCAGCCGAGGTCCAGCGTTCGAAGTCGTCTCCCCCGGCTCTCCACCACGGCCAGCTGCGTCGTCGGCCGGGGTAGCCCGGCGTCGACGAGGAGAAGTCGCAACCACGTCTCCCTAGGGGATGCAGCCCCACCGTCGACCAGGGGCAGCGCGGTTCGTAGCAATGCAAGTCCCCTGGCCCCGGGATACCGGTCGGCCAAACGCAACACCGCGTCGTTCTTGAATGCCGTGGCCCGCCTGAGCGCATCCAATCGCGCCACCGCCTCGCCGCGGTCGAGGTGCCTTCCGAGGTCGAACGCGGTGCGCGTCTTGGTCGTCACCGGGATTCCGCACACCGTCGTGACCTCGTCGTCGCCGATGGCTTCGTGGCGAACGACGAGACCGGCCGGTGGCCGCCCGTTCCTCCAAATCAGTTCGATCGGGATCGCCGCGTCCACCCAGTCCGCCCCGTGCAGCGCGGCAGCGGCACGGCCGGCGATCACGCCGCGGCGACCCGACCACAGCCATGCCGCGACGGTCCGGTCATGCAGCGACGGCTCGTGCCCTCGGGGAACGTAGACGCCGGGAAGTACCCGACGATGCCAGCGGGCTAGCTCGTGGCGAGTGAGCGTGCCCTGCGCGAGCGCCTCCGCGCCGACGAACGGTCCGTCCACGATCGAAGCGTGCCGCCGACCACCGACACGTCGGCGAGATTGACGTCACGCAGCGAAAGTTCGAGTAGCCACGTGCGTGGCTGCAATCTCGCTGCGCGGGCCCCTACAACCCCAGGTCGCGCAGGAACTCCGGCTTGTAGGCCTCGAGGATCACATAACTCGGGTCGGGCACCGGCACGTCCGGCGCGTCATCGGTGACCACGTGACCGTCACCCGGATCCACCCACTCCTGCGAGTCGGCGTCCCACCGCGTCACGGTGTACTCCGCGGTGACGTCGTCGGCCTGGACGAGTTCACGGGCCGTCCGCTCGGCCTCCTTGGCGTCCTGCAAGCTGTGCGTGTACAGCTGAATCCGGTTGCCGTCGCGGGTCACCGTCACACGGCTGCCCAGCCGTTGGCGGGCGGCGTCATCGACGTCCAGCGAGCGCAGCCGGTCCCAGAACGACAGGTGGTGCGCCTCGTCGCCGAGTTCGACCTCGACCTTGAACTCATCGTCAGGCATGGTCGCCAACCTAAGCCATCGCCCGGCGGCCGGTCAGGGCGCGTCCCAGGGTGAGCTCGTCGGCGAATTCCAGGTCGCCGCCCATCGGCAGCCCGGAGGCGATGCGGGTGACCGTGAGCCCGGGAATGTCGCGCAGCATGCGCACCAGGTAGGTCGCCGTGGCCTCGCCCTCGGTGTTGGGGTCGGTGGCGATGATCACCTCGGCGACGTCCACGCCGTCCACCCGCTCGCCAATTCGGTTGAGTAGTTCGCGGATTCGCAACTGCTCCGGTCCGATCCCCGACAGCGGGTCCAGGGCACCGCCCAGCACGTGGTAGCGGCCGCGGAACTCGCGTGTGCGCTCGACCGCCGCGACGTCCTTGGGCTCCTCCACCACGCACACCAGCGAGGCGTCCCGCCGCGAATCGGCGCAGATGCGACAGCGCTCGGCGTCGGAGACGTTGCCGCACACCGAGCAGAACTGCACGCCGTCACGCACCTTGGCCAGCACGGCGGTCAACCGGTCGATGTCCGGCGGCTCGACCGACAGCAGGTGAAAGGCGATGCGCTGCGCACTCTTCGGCCCGATCCCGGGCAGCTTGCCCAGCTCGTCGATCAAGTCTTGGACTGGGCCCTCAAACATGGCGGTACAAGTCAGAACCCGGGCAGTTCGAGCCCGCCGAGGCCACCGGCCAGCGGGCCCAGCTTGCTCTGCGCCATCATCGACACCTGCTGGGCGGCGTCCCTGATGGCGCCGACGACGAGATCCTGCAGCGTCTCCACGTCCTCGGGGTCGACGACCTTCGGGTCGATCGCGACACCGGTGACCTCGCCGCTGCCCTTCATCGTCACCTGCACCAGTCCGCCACCGGCCTGGCCGTGCACCTCGGCGACGGCGAGCGCTTCCTGCGCCTCCATCAACTGCTGCTGAACCTGCTGAGCCTGCGCGAGGAGCGCCGACATGTCGGGCGGTTGGCCGGGTTGCATGTGGGACCCCTTCGTATCTGGAATCGAGTGAGTAGCGGTTGGGTCTCGACTTGATTGCCATCGTCCTCGGGTGGCGATTCGCCCCCCAAGACTAGTCGTGTCGCGAACTACCTTGGCCGACGTGCACGTACCTGCCTGCCTGCGTGTCGGCGCAGCCCTCGCCGTCGGCCTCCTCATTGCCGTGATCCCGTCTCCGTCCGCCGCGGCCGCCCCGTCCAACATCGCCGGGATGATCGTCTTCCTGGACCCCGGTCACAACGGCGCCAACGACGCGTCACTGACCAAGCAGGTCCCGACGGGCCGCGGCGGCACCAAGGACTGCCAGACCAGTGGGACGACGACCGACGACGGCTATCCCGAGCACACCTTCAACTGGGAGACCGTGTTGCGCATCCGCCAAGAGTTGACCGCTCTCGGGGTGCGGACCGCCATGTCCCGCGGCGACGACACCAGCGTGGCCGCGTGCGTCGACGAGCGTGCGGCGATGGCCAACGCGCTCAAGCCCGACGCGATCGTCTCGATCCATGCCGACGGCGGCCCGGCGACCGGCCGCGGGTTTCACGTCAACTACTCGTCGCCGCCCCTGAACGCCGCTCAGGCGGGGCCGTCGATGCAGTTCGCCCAGACCATGCGCGACCAACTGCAGGCGTCCGGACTCATGCCCGCCAACTACATCGGCCAGGGCGGGCTGTACCCCCGGTCGGACCTGACGGGTCTGAACCTGGCGCAGTACCCGTCGGTCCTCGTCGAGTTGGGCAACATGAAGAACCCGGCCGACTCGGCACTGATCGAAAGCCCCGAGGGCCGGCAGAAGTACGCCGACGCCGTGGTCCGGGGGATCGCCGGCTTCCTGGCGACCCGCCCCGCCCGGGCCGTCGCCTGACCGCGGCTAGTTCGCCTCGACCTGCTTCTTCAGATTGCCGAGCACCTCGGCCTGAATCTTGCGAAGGCCCAGCGGCGCGAAGGTCTTCTCGAAGAAGCCCTTGACGCCACCGGCGCCCTGCCACGTCGTCTTGACGGTCACCGACGCGCCCGGCCCGGCCGGCGCAACTGTGTAGTTGGTCACCATCGTCGAGTTGGCGTCCTTCTCGATGACGGCGTGTCCGGCGACGTCGACGGTGGCCTTGACGTCTCGCACCCGCGATTCGGTGGCCTGGAGCTTCCACGACGCGACGGTGCCCGCGCCGTGGCCGCCTTCGAGGACCTGGTAGTCGCGGTAGTGCGAGGAGAGGATCTTCGGACGAACCGTCTGATAGTCGGCGACCGCCGCGAACACCGCGTCGGGTTCGGCGTTGATCAAGACAGTGCTGGAGGCGCTGACCTGTCCCATCGGTGAAGACTCCTATATCTGAGGGTGAACGGGGGTTGCCCCCGGCCGGTCCAGTCGCATCGGATGCGACCGGGGTCTAGCGTACGTGTGTGACTGTTGCAGAGACCGGAGCGCAGTCGGCCCACGCGGCAGGCGTGGAGAGACTGCTGGCGAGCTACCGCGCGATTCCGCCCCGAGCTACCGTGCGCCTGGCCAAGCCCACCTCGAATCTGTTCCGGGCCCGTGAGAAGTCCACCGTCGCCGGTCTCGACGTCTCCGGTCTGACGGGCGTGATCTCCGTGGACCCCGACGCGCGCACCGCCGACGTCGCGGGGATGTGCACCTATGAGGACCTGGTCGCGGCGACGCTCCCCCACGGCTTGTCCCCGCTGGTGGTGCCGCAGTTGAAGACCATCACCCTCGGCGGCGCGGTCACGGGACTCGGAATCGAGTCGGCCTCCTTCCGAAACGGCCTTCCGCACGAGTCGGTACTGGAGATGGACATCCTGACGGGCACCGGGGAGGTGGTGACGGCGAGCCGCGACTCCCACTCCGATCTCTTCTACGCCTTCCCAAATTCCTATGGGACGCTTGGCTATTCGGTACGACTCAAGATCGAACTCGAGCCCGTCAAACCGTTCGTGGCCCTGCGCCATCTGCGTTTTGATTCAGTGGCCGACCTGGTCGCCACCATGGACCGGATCGTCGAGACCCGAGGTTTGGACGGCGCACCGGTCGACTACCTCGACGGCGTGGTGTTCAGCGCCGAGGAGTCCTACCTGTGCGTCGGGGTGCGGACGGCGACGCCCGGGCCGGTGAGCGACTACACCGGGAGCCAGATCTACTACCGGTCCATCCAGCACGCCGCTGGCGAGAAGCACGACCGGCTGACCATTCACGACTACCTGTGGCGGTGGGACACCGACTGGTTCTGGTGCTCGCGGGCGTTCGGCGCGCAGAATCCGACCGTCCGGCGGTTCTGGCCCCGCCGGCTGCGCCGCAGCAGCTTCTACTGGAAGCTGATCGCCTACGACCGACGGTTCGACATCGCCGATCGCATCGAGAAGCGTCACGGCCGCCCGCCGCTGGAACGCGTCGTCCAGGACGTCGAGGTGCCGATCGGGCGAACCGCCGAATTCGTCGAATGGTTCCTCGACGAGGTTCCGATCGAACCCATTTGGCTGTGTCCGTTGCGGCTGCGCGACGACGTGGGCTGGCCGCTGTACCCCATTGCCGGACAGCGCACCTACGTGAACATTGGCTTTTGGTCGTCGGTACCGGCCGGATCGGCAGAGGGACAGACGAATCGGCTCATCGAGAAGAAGGTCAGCGAATTGGACGGCCACAAGTCGCTGTACTCCGACGCCTATTACTCACCCGAGGAGTTCGACGAGCTCTACGGCGGGGAAACCTACGACACGGTCAAGAAGACCTACGACCCAGACTCACGTCTGCTCGACCTCTATGCCAAGGCGGTCCAGCGGCGATGAGCAGAGAGCACCGATGAGCGTTGGCACGACGAGCGGAGAGCACCAATGACGACCTATAAAGAGGACTCCGCTTCGGCGACCGGCAAGCTGACCCTTGCCGAAGTTCTCGAGGCACTCACCGCCGGTGACGATCTCGCGATGAAGTTCACCGCCTACGACGGCAGTTCGGCCGGTCCGGCCGACGCTCGCGTCGGGCTCGACCTGCGCACCCCCCGCGGCACCACGTACTTGGCCACCGCTCCGGGCGAGCTGGGACTGGCTCGCGCGTACGTCTCCGGCGACGTGGTGCCCACCGGCGTGCATCCGGGCGACCCGTACGATCTGCTGCGCGCTCTGGGCGACACGATGGACTTCAAGCGGCCGTCGGCTCGGCTGCTCGCCAACATCGTCCGGTCCATCGGCATCGAGCACTTGCGGCCCATCGCGCCACCTCCCCAAGAGGCGCTGCCCCGCTGGCGACGCATCGCAGAGGGATTGCGGCACAGCAAGACTCGCGACGCCGAGGCGATTCACCACCACTACGACGTATCGAACACGTTCTACGAGTGGGTGCTCGGGCCGTCGATGACCTACACCTGCGCGGCCTACCCAGACGCCGACGCGACCCTCGAACGGGCCCAGGACAACAAGTACCGGCTGGTGTTCGAGAAGCTGCGCCTGCAGCCCGGCGACCGGTTGCTCGACGTCGGCTGCGGCTGGGGCAGCATGGTGCGCTACGCCGCTCGCCACGGCGTCAAGGCGGTCGGCGTGACGCTGTCCAAGGAGCAGGCGGCGTGGGCGCAGAAGGCGATCGCCGACGAAGGCCTCGCGGACCTCGCCGAGGTCCGCCACGGCGACTACCGCGACGTGCGCGAGTCCGGGTTCGACGCCGTGTCGTCGATCGGACTGACCGAGCACATCGGCGTGCAGAACTACCCGTCGTACTTCCGTTTCCTCAAGTCGAAGATGCGCACCGGCGCCCTGCTGCTGAACCACTGCATCACCCGGCCCGACAATCGCTCCGGGGCGGGCGCAGGCGGCTTCATCGACCGGTACGTCTTCCCCGACGGTGAACTGACCGGATCGGGACGCATCATCACCGAGGCGCAGGACGTCGGCCTGGAGGTGCTGCACGAGGAGAATCTGCGCCACCACTACGCGTTGACGTTGCGCGACTGGTGCGCCAACCTCGTCGAGCATTGGGACGAGGCAGTGGCCGAGGTTGGTCTGCCGACCGCCAAGGTGTGGGGTCTGTACATGGCTGGCTCGCGTCTCGGGTTCGAGACGAACGTCGTTCAGCTACACCAGGTTCTGGCCGTCAAGCTGGACAACAAGGGCGGGGACGGCGGACTGCCGCTGCGCCCGTGGTGGTCGGCCTAGCGGCAGGTTACAGCGGAGCGACCCGGGGAGTGGTCAGGCTCCGTCGATCCGCCGGGCGCCCAGTTCGCTCTGCAATAGCTCCAAGGCGACCTCCTCCGGGTCGCGGCGCGGTCCTGCCTCTTCGTGGACGGCCTGGGCGAGCATGCTCTCCTCGTCGTCCTCCTCGACCGGCGGCGGAGTCTCCACCACCGGACGTGGTCGCGCGGCCGGAGCGGGCGCGGTCGGCGAGCCGGCCTCGCACCGGATGGCCCAGTTGACCCCGAGCGCGTCCTTGAGGGCATCCCTGATGATCTCGACGTTGCGCGCCTCGTTGAGCCGCGCCGCGAGCGGGGCCGACACGTGGCTCAGCACCAGGGTGTCACCGTCGACGGCGAGCACGACGGCACCGTCGAGCATCACGTCGGTGGGCCGGCGGCGTTCGCGCACCTTGTCCCGAACCGTCGACCACATGCTGCGCACCGCAGCCGCATCCGGCTGACCCGGGGCGGCCGCCGCCTGAACCGGGGCCGGCGGCGGGGCGGGCGGCTGGGTCTCGACGGGCGCCGGCTTGGGCGGGGCGGGCGGAGGCGTCACGGGGGCGGGCGTCTCGGCCGGCGGCGTCACCGTCCGTGGCGGGACGGGTGGTGGCGCGACGGGCGGCGGCGCGGGTGGCTCCTGGGCGGGCTGCGTGGGTGGTGGCGCCGTCTCGGGCGCGGCGTTGCTCCTGCGCACGAACTGCTTGACCGGTGCCGCCTCGACGACGGCGGCAGCCTGGGCGGCCTCGCCCGCCGGGATGGACACGTTCATCCGGGTCTCGAGCCGCTCGATGCGTTGCAGCAGAGCAGCTTCGGTGTCACTGGCCGACGGCAGCAGCAGTCGGGCGCAGACGACCTCGAGCAGCAACCGCGGCGCGGTGGCCCCGCGCATCTCGCCCAGTCCGGCGTGCACCACCTCCGCATAGCGGGTTAGAGTGGCCGTCCCGAGCGTCGCGGCCTGTTCCCGCATCCGCTCGACGACGTCGTCCGGTGCGTCGACGACGCCACGCGCCGCGGCGTCGGGCACGGCTTGCAGCACGATCAGGTCCCGGAACCGCTCCAGCAGATCGGTGGCGAACCGGCGGGGATCGTGGCCCGCGTCGACCAGCGCCTCGACGGCGCCGAACAACGCCGCGGCGTCCCCGGCGGCGAGCGCGTCGACCGAGGCGTCGATGAGCGCCAGGTCGGTGGCGCCCAGCAGGGCCAGCGCCCGCGAGTAGACCACCTGCTGGCCGTCGGAACCCGCCAGCAGCTGGTCGAGCACCGACAGGGTGTCGCGCGGAGATCCGCCGCCCGCACGGATCACCAACGGGTAGACCGCGTCGTCGACGGCGACGTCCTCCTGGCGGCAGATGCGTTCCAGCAGGCCACGCATGGTCTTGGGGGCCAGCAGCCGGAACGGGTAGTGATGGGTGCGCGATCGGATGGTGGGCAGCACCTTCTCCGGTTCGGTCGTGGCGAAGACGAAGATCAGGTGCTCCGGCGGCTCCTCCACGATCTTCAGCAGGGCGTTGAAGCCCGCCGTGGTGACCATGTGCGCCTCGTCGATGATGAAGATGCGGTAGCGCGACTGGGCGGGTGCATAGAAGGCGCGGTCGCGGAGTTCACGCGTGTCGTCGACGCCGCCGTGGCTTGCCGCGTCGAGTTCGACCACGTCGACGCTGCCGGGCCCGTTGGGAGCCAGCGCGACGCAGGAGTCGCAGACGCCGCACGGGGTCGGCGTGGGCCCCTGCTCACAGTTCAGCGATCGGGCCATGATGCGAGCCGACGAGGTCTTGCCGCAGCCGCGCGGACCGGAGAACAGATAGGCGTGGTTGATGCGTCCGGAGGTCAGTGCCACCGACAGCGGCTCGGTGACGTGCTCTTGCCCGACCACCTCGGCGAAGGACGCTGGACGGTACTTGCGGTAGAGAGCCACGGAAGCAGGCTACCCACTCGCTCCGACGATGCGACCGCCCCAGCGGGCGAGGAGGAGGGCGTTGATCGAGACCGACTCTCCGACGCGCGACGCCCTAGTCACCCGCGAGCAGGGACTCGGTCGCGGCCAGCAGCGCACAGGTCGCCAGACCGTCGACCGCCGCCTCCAGGTCGGGCACCGACGGGAAGGACGGTGCGATGCGAACGTTCTTGTCCTCCGGGTCTTTTCGGTATGGGAACGCCGCACCCGCCTCGGTCACCGCGATACCCGCATCCTTGGCCAGTGCGATGGTCCGCCGTGCCGTTCCGGGCCACACGTCGAGGCTGACGAAGTAGCCGCCCTTGGGGTCGGTCCACGACGCGATCTTGGACTCGCCGAGGCGGTCCTCGAGGATCTCGCCGACCAGCGCGAACTTCGGGGCGAGCAGCTGCTGGTGCTTCTGCATCTGCAGTCGCACTCCGTCGGCGTCGCCGAAGAACCGCAGATGACGCAACTGGTTGACCTTGTCGGGTCCGATCGACTTCTTGCCGGCGTGCTGCAGGTACCAGGCGATGTTGCCCAGCGACCCGCCGAAGAAGCTGACGCCAGCTCCGGCGAACGTGATCTTCGAGGTGGAGGCGAAGACATAGGGCCGGTTCGGGTTGCCCGCCTTGGCGGCGAGCCCGAGGACGTCGACCTGCTTGACGAAGTCGTGGGTGAGGGTGTGCACGACGTAGGCGTTGTCCCAGAAGAGTCGGAAATCACTTGCCGCGGTGCGCATTTGAACCAGTCGACGAACGTTCTCCCAGGAGTAGGTCGTGCCGGTGGGGTTGGAGAACACCGGGACGCACCACATGCCCTTGATGGCGGGATCGCCGGCGACGAGTTCCTCGATGAGGTCGACGTCGGGGCCGTCCTCGAGCATCGGGACCGGGATCATCTCGATGCCGAACGCCTCGGTGATGGCGAAGTGCCGATCGTAACCGGGTGACGGACAGAGGAACTTGACGACGGGTTCCTCCTTCCACGGCCGCGGTGAGTCGACCGCGCCGTGTAGCAGGGAGAACACGACCAGGTCGTGCATCAGCTCCAGGCTCGCGTTGTTGCCCGCGATCAGGTTCTGGACCGGGATGCCCAGCAGTTCCCCGAAGATGGCGCGCAGTTCCGGCAACCCGTGCAGACCGCCGTAGTTGCGGGTGTCGGTGCCCTCGCCGTCGCGGTAGTCGGCACCTGGAAGGGTCAGCAGGGCGTTGGCGAGGTCGAGTTGCTCGGGGGACGGCTTGCCCCGGGTGAGGTCGAGGCTGAGCTTCTTGGCCTGCAGCTCGGCGTAGTTCCCACGCTGCAGTTCGTGCTGCGTGGTCAGCTCGTCACGACCGAGGGACAGAAACGACAAGGCAGGCCTTCCGCTGGGCCGAAATGAAAGGGGACCCCGCGCACCCGCCAGAGCCCATTGACCCTTGCTGCCTTCCGGCCCTGGGGGAGTTCACAGGATGGACGCCGCGCGGGGTCCGCTGCTGAGTGTAATACCCCTGTCCCGGCGGGCGGGAGCGGAGCGACTTGGGGAGGTGTCCCGGCGGGCGGGAGCGGAGCGACTTGGGGAGGTGTCCCGGCGGTGGCGCACACAGCTCGTGAAGAACGGGTGTCCCCGTCGGCTACCATGGCCCGCGGAGGATTCGCCTAGTGGCCTATGGCGCTCGCCTGGAACGCGGGTTGGGTTAATAGCCCTCAGGGGTTCAAATCCCCTATCCTCCGCGCTGGTCCGGGTACGACCAGGCTTTCGCGCCTGGTCGTGCCCCGACTCATCGAATGGCCCGACCGACTCGAGGAGGAGTATGCGGCGCTGGATCGCGGTCCTGTGGCACGCATCGTTCTTCGTCATCGCCGGAGCTCTCTACTTCTTCTTCGTCCTCCCTCGGTGGTTCGAACTGACCGGGGCCTGGCCGACGGGCCTCGGACTCGCGATGCGCCTGGTCTGCGGAGCGTTGATCGGCCTCGCCGCCCTGCCCGTGCTGTTGACGTATCTGAAGACCAAGCGGCCCGAATTCGGAACTCCCCAGCTAGCTCTCAACCTGCGGTTTTGGGCGATCGTCCTGCACGTTCTCGCGGGCGCGCTCATCGTCGGCGCGGCGCTCAGCGAGATCTGGGTCAGCCTTGACTCCGCGGGAACGACGCTGTTCGCGCTCTACGGGGCAGCAGCGGCAATCGCCGTCCTCGGCGCGTCGAGCTTCTACCTCGCCTACGCCGCCGAACTTCCCCCGCCTCCGCCGAAACCGCTGCGCCCGAAGACCCAGACCCGGCGTCGCGGCCGGGGCGCCGAGGACGAAGACGCCACCGACGTGGACGTCACCGACACGACCGACGACGTCACCGCCGAACCCACCGACGTGGTCGACGAACCCGCGTCGGATGTCACGGAGGCCGTGGACGCCCCGGAATCCGAACCCGAGGAGACGGCCGAGCCCGTCGACGAGCCGGTTCCCGCGACCAGCGAGGACATCCCTGCCGGTAACGCCGACGAGCCCACCGCCGATGAGTCCGATAGCAAGTTGCGCAACCGACGCCCGAGCGGCAAGTCGAATTCGCGGCTGTTCGGGCGCGCGCGCCGCGGAGTAGCCCTCGACGACTGACCCTCCCGGGCCAGGTTGCGTCGACAGCCCACGTCGACGACGTCAGAATCGTGGGTAGAACACCGGCTACACACGGCGGAAGGTGCCCCATGCGCAGGTCCCACAGCAGGTGGCGCTACGTCGTCGCAGTCGCGGCCACGGTCGCCTCCGCGTCGGTGGTCGTGGCGTCACCGGCGTCCGCCGTCCCCGCCGACCTGTCGAGCGTCGCCGCTCAGGTCGAGCCCGCGGTGGCCCGCATCGACACCACGATCAACTACCAGCACGCCATCGGTGCGGGCACCGGCATCGTCCTCGACGGCGGCGGCACGTTGCTGACGAACTATCACGTGGTCCAGGGCGCCGACAGCATCGTCGCCACCGTCGTGGGCCGGTCCTATCCCGCCGATTTGGTGGGCTACGACCGCAACCGCGACATCGCCGTGCTGCAGTTGCGCGGCGCCGGCGGTCTGCCGGTCGCCGTGTTGGGGGACTCCGCGCAGCTCGCACCGGGTGATCCCGTCGTCGCGCTCGGCAACGCCAGGGGGTCGGGAAGTCCGCTGACCCAGGAGGCGGGCGAGGTCGTCGGCTTCGGCCGCACCATCAACGCCAAGGACGAGTTGACGGGCAGTTCGAACCAGGCCACCGGCTTGATCGAGTTCGCCGCTCCGGTGCGCGCCGGAGACTCGGGCGGGCCCGTAGTCAACGCGGCCGGCCAGGTGGTCGGCGTGACCACCGCCGCGACTGTCAACTTTCGGATGGATCCCGGTGGCTCCGGCTTCGCCATCCCGATCAACGACGCCCTGGCGACGGCGAATCAGATCCGGTCGGGAACGCCGTCCGGCACGGTTCACATCGGACCGCCGACGCTGCTCGGCGTCGGGGTGAACTCGCGCAACCAGCCGGAGAACCTGCCCGGCGTCGTCCTCTTCGAGGTGCTTCGCGGTGGCCCCGCCGAGCGGGCCGGTCTGCATGACGGCGACGTGCTGCTCACCATCGACGGGGAGCAACTCGACTCCGCCACGGCGTTGACCAACGTGCTGGACCGCCACTATCCGGGCGACGTGGTCGACCTGACCTGGATCGACCGGGCCGGTCAACAGGTCACCGGCAAGGCGACGCTTGCGTCGTGAGCTCGTAGCATTGACGACGATGACTCTCCGAATCCTGGCAGCGGGCACGCTGGTCATTGCCGCGACGACGATGTCGCTGACGAGCCCGTGGACCGCCACCGCCGCTCCCTCGCAGCCAGAACCCGGCTGCCCGGTCACCGATCCCCCCGTCATCAACCGGTGCGGGTGGGAGAAGACGCCCGACCCGGTCCCGCCGCCGCCGGGTGTGACGGTGGCCCAGTGCCAGGACGGAGCGCTGGACTTCACCCAGCAACCGAATTATCGGTCGACGTGCTCGGAGAACGGCGGCGTCGTCAGGTGGCTGGCGGGCTGACCGCCTGGCCCGTCCGTCACGGACGTCGGCCGCTGAGCCCTGCGCGAAACTCGACTCCGGCGCGCCACCCGGTTCCTAGTGTTGAGCCCATGAGTGTCACTCAGGACGTCACCTACACCGTCGACGGGATGACGATGGTCGGCCACCTGGCTCGACCAGATGGCGCCGGTCCCTGGCCGGCCGTGCTGATTGGCCACGACGGAGTGGGGCTGGACGCCTATCAGCGCCGTCGCGCCGACATCCTCGCCGACCACGGGTTCGTCGCCTTCGCGATGGACTATCACGGTGGGCGCACGTACTTCGGGCAACCGCAGGAGATGCTCGACCGGACCATGCCCTTGTTGGACGACACCGGACGCATGCTCGCCATCGGCCGGGCGGCACTCGAGATCCTCGTGGCCGTTCCGGGTGTCGACACGGCGCGGTTGGCGGCGCTGGGATATGGTGCGGGCGGCCAAATCGTACTCGAACTCGCATGTGCGGGAACGTCTTTCACCGCCGTAGCGGTGGTCCATCCCGCCCTGCCCGCGAATGCCCGCGCCGAGGACTGGTCGAGGGCCGGAGGGGCTTTCTTGCTGTGCACCGGCTCCGAGGATCCCCTGTGCACCCCGGCGCAACTGCTCACCTTCGGCACCACACTGCACGAGGCCGGGGTGGACTGGCGCGTGGCCGTCTTCGGCGGGGCCGAGCATGCCTTCTGGGCCGTGGAGGCCTCACCTGGGAATGCACATGACTCCACCGGCCCGGTGGCCACCGTTCCCGGGGTGAGTCATCACCCCGTCCAAGCTCGACGGGCCTGGGACGCGGTGCTCGACTTCCTCCGCGACGAGGTGCCGCCTGCCGGCGACGGTGACCGGCCCGCGGGGTCTTACGGGGCCGTCGACTAGACCGGGTTGCCGTCGTCGTCCCAGTGCGCGGCGACCTTCTTGCTCGGCTGCACGCGCGGTGGTTCGCCCGGCATCTTGGGATAGCTCGGTTCTCCGGGTAGTTCAGGGCTGTGCGGTTCGACCTTTACACCCGCGGTTCCTCGAGTGATCGCCGCTGACGTTTGCGAGCGATCTGCGTTTGCCATCAGGCCCGGCCGCAGTCGTACGCGTGCGCTCAACCATTCTCTAGTCGGCCAGCTCAAAGATGTGAGTCAAGGGGCGTGGTCGTTCAGACCCGACAAAGACATTGCGGTCCCACAACAACGGCGGCTCGCTGCAACGCGTCCTCCACCGACCAGATGCACACGACCCGCCGACTGACCTGTGTCGGGACGCGAACTGGCGCACTAATTAGCGGCTGGACCGACGCTGCGCCACCTCGTACAGCTGCGTCGCTCGATCCCGAACTGGCACGATCTGCGCGGACAGGGCGGGCGGAAGACTGGCACTCAGTGCCGTCAGGGTTTGATGAATCTTGCCCAACCCCTGCATGATCGGCGTCACCATGTAGTCCTGGTGCATCTGGATGGCTAAGAGATCGTTAATGCCTGCATCGGCGGCATCATATGAGCCTGTGTGAAGTTGCGCGATTACTGCTACGGACTGCACAAGAATGCGGTCGTAGTCGTTGGCGTTTTCCAACAGGCCCGGGATCATCTCCATGACAGCGGCGTAGTTGTCCGCCTCCATCAGATCGTTCACCGTTTCTAGTAGGTCGTGGTCGCTGACGGCGCCACTGGTGTCGAGCGCTATAACGTTCTCGAAGGCTTCCACCAGTTGTTGGACAGCTTGAACCGCCATGTATTCGGTTCGCTTTCTCAGAAAGGCGCGAATTGATTTAGCTCTTTCAAACACGAATGAGCGAAGTTGGTCGGTTGCGGCGGCGACATCAATGGAAACGATTAGAGCCAGTGCCATAGTGGCGAATGGAACTATGTATTCGACCGATTCGCCGGCGTTCGAGAGGTCGACTACTGCAGATGAGACCGCCTCTAAGGCAAGCATCGTGGTTAGCGGATTGGTTGGCAACGTCTGCAAAGTCTCAAAGGCTGCTTTTGACATCTGAACAGACCCTGTCGCGTCGCCGCGCGCCCAGTAACACTTTCCCAATTCCAGCTGCAACATAGCTTTGCAGTATCCGAAGACTCGATTGTGCTGCTCGCTCGCACTCGACAAAGGTTCGTGTTTCGCCAAGAGGCCGAGTAGAGCCTCAGCGTGCAGCAACAACTGTTCGACAGCAAAGAACTCAAGATCCGACCGCATGCCTTCGATCCAGCCGTGAAGCTGATGCATGAGCATGAGGGCATGGCCCTGAAGCTCGCCAGGGCGCAAGCGATCGAGGTAGGAGATCTGCAGTATTTCTTGAACGAGCGGATGGATTGCGATCGTTTCGCTGGCCGCGTTTTGCGCCCCGGCGTCATCGACGTTCATGACCCTTTGAGCGATGCTTTGCGTGCGAAATGTCGAAATCAAGCTACGCGAGAGGCTTCGGTCGACAAAAGCAGGACGCGGTCGATCGGCGAGATCTACATTACCTTCCTCTGGCGAGGCCGAAATAATGAAATTGAGCGGTAGCAATTCTGGAGCGAGAAGAGCAGCGTGTTCGAGGATTGCCGTCGCGCGACGTCGCTCCGCCTCCGAGACCAGCCCCTGCCCGAGGTGTTCAACGGCCAACTTGATGGCTTGAAATGCCGTTCGATCGAATCCGGCCGGAATAGCCCGCATATCGTCAAGTGCTTCAAGTCTCTCGAAGTAGTTGCTCGATAGATCGTCTAGAGTCCCCTCCGCATTCCTGAAATACACCCCAGCCATGCTCACCGCCAGTGGGACGAGACCCAGCCGCGAGACAATTTCTGCGACAGTACTGTCGTCGTACCCCTCGCGCAGATCCGCATAGCTCGCGAAGCAGAGGACCGCTTCTTCTTCGGAAAACTCCTCGACAGGGAGCATTTGTGCGCGCGGGAACCAGCTGCCTGTGCTGTTGGTCGTAGTTATGACGACCGCGCCGTTACCCATCGTTGGCATGTACTTCTGCAACGCCAGCATGGACGGAGCATTGTCGAACACCACCAACCAGGGACCAGGGTGTGACGCGAGTGCCCCGACAAAGTCCGTTGAGGCATCTACGCCTTCCCCGAAGTCCTTTCCAGTGAGGTCGTGCGTAATCGCGCGGACACGTGCGGCCGTGATCGATGGATCCCGCGAATCAATCCACATGATTTCGCTGAATGCGTTGTGTTCGATGTGGCAAAAGTCGGCTGCTAGAGCGGATTTTCCGTTGCCGGTCCGTCCCGCCAGGATCGCGACGGACGGAGCGCGGCCATCCGGATCAAGCAACCTCCGCTGAACAACCGTGTCGAGTTGTTCCAGGAGCGTGAGCCGGGGGACTGTCGCCTGGAACGTAGGTATCCCTGCCACAGGGACACCCCAGTCAAATGCGCCTGCCGCTTCGGCGACCTCTCGATCCGGCATCGACAGCGCAGCGATGATCTCAAGAGCAGTGAGCCGACGCTTGGCTTCACCAGCCGCCGCACTGAAAATCTCGTGAAGAAGAACTACCGCCACGATCCGGCAGCTGACGCGACCCTGACTCTTCCGGTTCTCCGCTCGGAACATGGTGATCAAATCAACCAGCGATTCGGTCAGTTCACCGATGGTCCTCGAGTCCAGCGCAATGATCTCTTTGGTTGCATGCCCTTCGTCTCTCTTCAGCGCATACTCGACGGGCTTCGTGCTTGAGTCATCGACCACGCACAGGTCTTGAAGAGGTTGGGTGAGAGGGCGATTCGTCATCAGCCGAATATCTGGAGTCGTACCGTCGTTGAGATTTGATAAGACCCGCTCCGCTTCAGGTGCGCCAAGCGTGCGCTTTGTCCTAGACGCCTTTACCTGCGCCTTGATGGTGATCGCCTGGTCCTCTTCGATGGCGAAGTCGACGATGTCATCGTGCTCCGCGGACTCCGTAAGAGAGGCTGACTCGATGTGGAGGGCCAACGTGCCGACCCTGTCGAGGTTCTCGCGAAGATGGCGTAAGAAGAACTCGGCGGTGGTCACGAACTGGAAGTTGAAACCGTAAGCGGCGTTTGTACCGCCGTCGGTCGTTGTCACAATGCTCGTCCATCCTTCGCCGCGCTGCTGGAGCTACAGGTGTGAAATTAGCAGCACGTTCGGACAGTTCTGCTGGTCTACTTGGTTGCGGATCGGTTGAAGTGCGGTTAGTTCGTGCCCTTTGTGGCCTCGACTTGGCCCACTGATCCCGAACGAGGCGGTCTGGCGTGTGATAGCCGCGCCATCCCACCGACCCTCGCCGTATCGCACTGTGTCTCAGATGGTTTCCTGTAGCTGTTGCCTGCTAAACGGGCAGGGAGCCATCAGCCAGCCGTTGGCGCCTGGCTGCGCGATATTGAATCCAGTTCTCCATGACGGTGACACCAGCATCGCGACGCCGGTTCAGGAGTGCTCCGAGCGCCTGTGAGCGCTGAGCGTTGAGCACCTCTTGATTAACTTTGTACTGGTTTCTTTCGGCCGGGGTGGCGTGTGAATAACATTGCGTACCAACCAAACCGCCCCCAAGATGTATGACAGCGCTGACGCACTTTTCACCCGTGGTGCGGACTGTTCCGGCGCACCTAGGCCGTCTTGCCGCCGCTACGGCTTCATCCTCCATTCGCAGCTGCCAGAGGGTTCGCTCAAGATCGCCCGCCATCGTCATCAACGGATCGACCCTGTGAGCACCCTGGCGCACGGCGGCACTGTGGCGCGCAAAGATCGCTCGGGGGCGCGATGGCCCGTCGGCCCATGGCGAATCTAGAGGCGCGCCCTGATGCACCAAGCTGGCGGCCTCAAACGCCTCACGGGCGGCATCCTGAACTGCCTGCAGGTCCTCGTCCAGCTCATCGAAGTTCAGCTCTGCTTCCCCAGCCAACGCTTGCAGCGCTAAGCGACTCTCCATCAATCGGATTCGTAGCTCGTCGAGTATCTCTAATGCAAAGCCGGACACATTCTCCGATGCCCCACTGCGCGTCGTCGGAACCACGTCAGCAATGTACTACTAGTAAGACACGGGCACTCAACGAGTCGCCGGAGCGCCGTTCGCGAAGTTCGCCGCGAGTCTGCTTGCCGCCCAGATCGCGGCTGCGGTGGCGTCGTCGAGTCGGTGCGCCGACGACCCGTTACGCGAGGTCCTGCGGCAGCACGGGCGCGTATCCGAGCGGGTGGGCGCAGGAATGGCATAGCGTCTTTGCCCAGTACCGGGTTCGCTGCAGCACTCCGGGTTCGCCGCAGCGTTCGCAGGTGATCGCGGAGGCACGTTGGGCGTCGTCGGTGATGGCGTCCATGGCGTCAAGCAACTCGGGGCTGGCGTCCTCGCTGCTGGGCCAGTAGTAGTAGCGCAGCGTGCCAAATTTCTCCTTGATCTGATGAACCCGGTGGGCAGGATCAAGCGCTGCAAGCTGAGCGTCGGTGGCGATCACAAGGGGGTACCAGCCGGCGTCGACGCTGATCCAGCGTCCCCAGCCGTCAGGGATCCGCCGCAGGATTGTCTCGATCGCCGCCGCATGTGGCCCGGCATCAGCGGGGATGTGCAAGGCGTTGCGATGTTTCTGGGGGTCGATGTCCAGGGACATGAATCGGGCGAACGCGCCTTCGACGTCCTCGGGTGTGGCGGTGCCGTTTCGCAGCGCATCTCCCATCGCGGTGAAGTCTGATTCCGTTGCCTGAATGCGGATTCGCTCTGATTCGGTCAGTTCGGGAATGCCGTCGTCGCCGTCGTTCATTAGAGGTACATACCGTTCGGAATGGTGGCGCGGTAGCGTCCGCTGCCCACCTCGGCGAGCAGCGCCGCGGTGGTGAGTCTCCCGGTGTCGTCGGCGGACAGGACTGCTCGACGGACGATCTCGCGCAGGTCGCTTCCGCTGGTGTGCTCCGGCACGGCGGCGGCCACGGCGTGCGTGTCCACGGTGTCTGCGCCAGGGAGCCCGGTGATCAGGGCGGTCAGGATGCGGGCGGCGTCGGTGGGGGTGGGGTAGCCGACCCCGACGATGGCGTCGAAGCGGCCGGTGCGGATCGCCGCCTCGTCCAGGGTGGCCGCGTCGTTGGTCGAGGCCAGGGTGAGGATGCGGGCCTCAGCGGCGATGTCCATGGCCGCCAACAACTCCGAGAGCCCACCACCGTATCCACCGAGGCGGCTCCGGCACCACAGATCGACGTCCTCCAGGACGAGCAGGACGGGCCCACCGAGACGTTGAGCTTCCTCCACGACCGCGGTCAACAGGTGCTCACCGGCCTTGGCTTCGACGTAGACGACCGTGAACGCGCCGACCACCTCGGCGGCGATCACCGCCGACACCGCGGACTTCCCAGTACCCGGAGGCCCGCAGAGCAGCACCCCACGCCGGGCGCCCAAACCGTGGGCGTTGAGCAACTCATGGCGATCGCGTACCGCGGTCAGGCCGAGGTCGATCTCCCGCCAGACCTCGTCATCGACGATGACCGTGTCGCGAGTCAGCGTGGCGGGAAGGTCGATCACCGACAGATGCAGGCCGCCGGCGCTGGTGGCGCGCACGGCCCGACCGCGATACGGGTTGAGGTCGTTGGCGCGGCCGACGAGCCGGTCCAGGGCGGCGCGGGCGCCGTCCTGATGGCCGGGGGTGACGTAGGCGCTGAGCTGTGGGGATCCCATCGCTGCCCGGCGGGCGTCGATGGCGATCACGCACCCGGTGTCGGCGAGAACTGTTCCCGCCGGGAAGTGCACCCGCAAGCACTGGGGATGACGGTAGGTGCGTCCGCCGATCTCGGTTTGGGTCCACGCGGGGGGAAGCGAGTATTCACCCGCGCCCACCTCGATGACGCCTACGTGGGACGTGATCCACTCCGCCAAGGCGAGCGCGGTGGTCAACCGCGATACCGGATCCAGCTCGCGCTCCTCGTCGATCAGCTGCCCGGCGTGGGCGACGCCCAGGGCGCGGGCGGTGAACCGGTCGGCAGTCTCCGCCCGCAGCGGCCGATGCGTCACCCCGACCAGCAGTTCCCCCAGAGCGCGCAACCCCAAGCGGGCGTGGTCGGGTAGGGAGTCGAGGTATGCCTCCACGTCGTCGACAGGCTGGCGACGCAAACCAGCACCGCCGACTTTGTCGGCGGGCGGGGTGATCGATTCGTTGCCGGTGATAGTCATCGCTTCAGAAGGGTGATGGTCGGTTATGGGCAAGCCGCGCAGAACCGCACTCCGCCCTGTAATCGGCGATCCCTTTACCCGCGTGTCCGCAGCCGCAGGCTGACTTGAATGGTGCCGCCTGGTTCATGACTAGGGATTCCATGGGTCGCGAACGTCGTACGTGAACTCAGCCCTCTCCGCCAAGGGGTCCCCGGGGCCTGAGAACAGCCCGGCGACGTCGATCCATCGCCTCCACCGGCGCGACGCGGCTGCACCGAGTTTGGCGATGGGTCTGGTCGCTGCACCTGAGGTCACATCGTGGTCAAATCCATGACAGCAAACGAGACCTGGGGTCATCAGCCAGTTTTTGCAGGGGTCCTGGGGACTCATAGCAACGTTCTGTCCAAACCTTTCAGATGCACGAAGTGACGCATCACCCACAGGCGCAGTGTAATACTAGTAGTACAGACATTCGAGGCGCGCACAGCCTTACTGGTGGGCGTGCCTACGCGACCTAGTCAGAACAGTCCGGAGCGCGTGGCCGCATGGGAACGTCGGCGGGCGGCCGTCGGCAGACGAATCCGCGAGTTGCGGCAGAAGCGCGGTCTCACTCAGGAGCAGTTGGCCCTGAAATCTGGCGTCACGCGGCCGATCCTCAATGAAGTCGAGAACGGCAAGCGCGGGCTGCTCTTCGAGCGGCTGTACGACATCGCCGAGGCACTTGACGTGCAGGCGAGTGAGCTCATGGCGGAGTAATTCGGCCCCTGTAGTGGAGTCCGGACATAACGCGTCGCAGGCGTCGAGAGCTGGATCGCGACACTGCGCGGCCGGCCGCATTTGACACCTGAGTCGATTGCACTAGAACCGCAGGTCGCAGCCTGTGGGCGTGGAACACTGATCACGATGATGATCAACAGTTTGCGCGGGTACCTCCACCATGCGGCTCATCGGCAAGCCCCAGAGTCCTGAGGGCGCAGATTGCGCGCGACCCCGCCAGCAGACTTATCTACGAGGGATGCGAGGACCGGTAGATGGCGAAGAAAGACGATGTCGAGCTGGAGGTTGAATCTCCAGACGCACCCGCGCGAACTGTGCGCGTCTCCAGCGCAAGCCGCATCGTCTTCCCTGCGACCGACATCACACCAGCGATCACGAAGCTCCAACTAGTCGAGTACATGATTGCAGCAGGCCAGCCCCTACTCCGCGTATTGCACGACCGTCCAACCACTTTGGAGCGGTGGCCCAACGGCGTACATCCCGGGATGCACTTAGGGCGAGGCGCAGACGACGGGGGCTTCTACCAAAAGCGCATGATCCGACATGCGCCGGATTACGTCGATGGGGTCGACATCACATTCCCGTCTGGCAGAACCGCCACCGAAGTCTGCCCGACCGAACCGGCGGTGCTTGCCTGGTGCGCCCAGATGGGGACCATCACCTTCCATCCATGGCCAGTCCGGCGAACAGAGGATCCAAGTTCTGTCGATAGACCGAATGAGCTGCGGATTGATCTCGATCCCGAGCCGGGAATCGCCTTCCACGAAGTGACCAGAGTGGCGCTTGCAGCTCGGGATCTGCTGAGCGAGTTCGGAATGACTAGCTACTGCAAGACATCCGGCGGCCGTGGCGTGCACGTGTTCTTGCGGATAAAGCCTGACTGGGGATTCGACGAAGTACGTCACGCTGCCATCGCCTTTGGCAGGGAGTTGGCGCGGCGCGACAAGGGCGTAACCACCGAGTGGTGGAAGGAGTTGCGCGGCGACAGGGTCTTCGTTGACTACAACCAAAACTGCCGGGACAGAACGATCGCCTCGGCTTGGTCTCCTCGAGCGCGCCCAGGGGCGCCGGTCTCAACACCGGTGACTTGGACCGAGCTTGAGCGCATCTCTGATCCCCGTGAACTCAACGTGTCCACTGTGCCGAAACGTCTCACCGAAGGTGGCGATCCCTGGCAGGGTCTTGACGAAGAGCATCACTCGCTCGAACAGCTGCTCGATTTGTGGAACTCAAATCCAGTCGAAATGAACTTCCCGCCCGACTACCCAAAAATGCCTGGCGAGCCCCCGCGGGTGCAACCGAGCCGGAAAGTCGCTGCCAACTGGGAAGATTGACATACGTCAAGTTGTCGGGGCACTCACGATCAGATGTCACTCGTCATGGGGATGGTCCCCGTGAGTGTCCTCCGACTGTTCCCCTGACGGGGTCGGAGGTTCGGCAGGTGCCGGTGCCGCGGGCATGTCGACAGACTCGACGCTCGGCGGCGGACTGGCCGGCTCTGCATGACCGTGATGGGCCTCTGCAGGTCCAACATTAGGTCCGTGGTGATCGGTTGCGGCGCCGGCCTGCTCGGGATGGCCGTGCTGGAGACCCGAGGCTACACCGACCGTCGACGCCAGAGCGACGACAGCAAATGCACCGAGGAGCACGATCGCGTTACCGAACGCTGGTATCGGTTCGCCGTGCTGGCCTCGATAGACCACCCAGCCGGCCGCCATCACGACATAGATTTGAAGCAGCAGAGCACAGAGGTCGGCGGCCTTGACGAGTTCAGGTTCTCCGGCGTGAGGGCCGAACGGTGCGCCCGCCGTTCGCGATAGAGCCCATAGCGCGATGGCCCCGACGTTGAGCATGATCCCGGCGGCGAGCACCGACGTCGTCATCCGAGCAAGGACCAGTCGCGCCCAAATCAGTTGGAACAGTGCGATCGTAAGGAAGAACAAGCCCGCTGGCATCCACTCTTGCCAGTGCGTCGGCACCACCGCGAAGTGGATGATCGCCGCGCCGAACGAAGCCAACGCTGCAAGCTTCACAGCCAGCCTGCTGTCCGTCCTCGTCGCCGCTGCTCTGGGTGCCACACGTCCGATGATGGCAGCCTTTGCTCGAACATCAACTGTGCGACACCGTATCTCAACCTGACCGAGATACCTCCGTCACCTGTCCACCTTCGCGATATCGGAGTGGGTGCACCGCTCTGCAGGCCGCCCGACGATCACTACGCTCCGGCCGCGACCGGTGTGGGCAATCGAAGACGTTTGAGGGTCAACGCATTTACCGCAACGAGGATGCTGGAACCTGCCATCGTGATCGCGGCGATCTCCGGGCGCAACACCAGGCCGAACGCCGGTTCGAAGACGCCTGCGGCAATCGGTAGCGCAACGGAGTTGTAGCCGATCGCCCAAACGAGGTTCTGCTTCATCTTGCGGACCGTGCCTCGCCCGATCCGCAGCGCCACCGCCACGTCGAGCGGGTCCGAACGCATCAGGACCACATCGGCGGTTTCCACCGCGACATCGGTACCCGCGCCGATCGCGATCCCGAGGTCGGCCTGAGCCAACGCCGGAGCATCGTTCACACCGTCACCGACCATCGCCACCCGATGCCCAGCGTTCATGAGTTCGGTGACCTTCGCGGCCTTGTCTCCGGGCAACACGTCGGCGATCACCTCGGTTACCCCGATCTGTGCCGCGATCCTTTGCGCGGTGGCCGCGTTGTCTCCGGTGAGCATGACCACCTCGACGCCCATGGATCGCAGCTCCGCGACGGCAGCAGCCGACGTGGGTCGCACCGCATCGGCAATGCCGATCACCGCCACCGCCCGCCCGTCGACCGCGGCGAGAACTGCCGTTCGCCCCCCAGCGGCAAGCTCCTGCTGCCGGGGACCCAGGACACCAAGTTCGATGCCCTCGGCCGTCATCAGTCGGGTGTTGCCCACCACCACCCGGTGACCATCCACGACCGCGATCGCACCCTGCCCCGCCACGTTGGCGAAGTCATGCGCGTCGAGGCGGCGTGCTCCCGCGGCATCGGCGTGCCGGACCACCGCGGCCGCCAGCGGATGCTCGGAGTCGCGTTCGACCGCGGCGATCAGCGCCAGCGCCTCCGTCTCGGGCGGCCCCTCCACCAGCAGGTCGGTCACCTCCGGGGCACCCAATGTCAAAGTCCCGGTCTTGTCCATCACCACCACGTCGATCTTCTTCGACGTCTCGATCGCGGTCGCGTTCTTGAACAACACTCCACGGGCAGCGCCCAGACCCGTTCCCACCATGATCGCGGTAGGTGTGGCGAGCCCCAACGCGTCCGGGCAGGTCACCACCACCACCGTGATCGCGAACAACAGTGCCTCGCTGACCGAGCGGCCCACCAAGAGCCACACCACGAAGGTGCCGACCCCGCCGAGCAGCGCTACCAGAACCAGCCAGAACGCGGCCCTGTCCGCCAGTCGCTGACCGGGGGCCTTGGAGTTCTGCGCCTCCTGCACCAGCTTCACGATCTGGGCCAACGCGGTGTCCGCGCCGACCTTGGTGGCCCGGACCCGCAAGGTCCCGGTGGTGTTGATGGTGGCCCCCACCACCTCGTCGCCAGGGCCCTTGTGCACCGGCAGGCTCTCACCGGTCACCGTGGACTCGTCGACGTCGCCGTCTCCGTCCTCCACCACCCCGTCGACGGCGATCTTGGAACCGGGCCGAATCAGCAGCAGGTCACCCACCACCACTTGGTCGGTGGGGATTTCGACTGGCTCGTTGTCGCGGAGCACGGTCGCCATGGGGGGCGCCAGCTTGAGAAGTGCGCGGACCGCGTCGTTGGCGCCGCCCCGCGCCCGCATCTCGAAGTAGTGCCCGAGCAGCACGAAGGCGGTCAGGATGGTTGCCGCCTCGTAGAAGACGTCCCCGCCCCCAGTCAGCGTGACCCCGACCGAGTACACCCAGCCGGCACCGACGGCGACCGCGACGAGCACCATCATGTCCAACGTGCGGGCGCGGAGCGCCAGGACTGCCCCGGTGAAGAACACCTGCGCCGAGTAGAAGATCACCGGCACGCTCAAGATCAGCTGGAATACGTCGTCGCGCAGCCCGAACGGCGCCGCCACGGAGAAGCCGAGCACGTCGCGCCCGATTCGGGACCACAACGTGATCACCACCCCGAACACCACCGCGACCAGGAAACGGTCCCGCATGTCGCGGATCATCGCGGCCATCGACATCTCACCGTGCCCGCCGTGGCCCATCACCTCGGCCGGCGTCCCCGTCCGAGCCGTTCCCGCAGCCGCCACGGCGCTGCCGTCGTGGGCTGGGTGGCCCGCGTGGTCGGCAGGTTCATCGGCGGTGCCGGATGCCCGCTTCGCGTCGGTGGCCGGCGCTGGCACGGCACACAGGTGATCCGGGACGGATTCACCCCGGCAGTGATATCGGCATTCTCGAACCCAGCCGGCGAGGTGCTCCACCGTGGTGCTTGCCGGGTCGTATCGCACCGTCACGGTCTGAGCAACCGGATTGGCCTCTGCGCCAACGACTCCCGGTCGTCGACCGAGGACTGTCTCCACCACGATCTTCTGAGTCGCCCATTGCACGCCGTCGAGTTCCAGCACCACGGTGCGCGTACCCGCGACAGGATCACCTGTCTTCATGTCGTTCACCTGCTCAGACCTCCATCCACCGTGTCGTTCATTCAATCGACGCCGCCGACCTCGACGTCTACAAAGCCGTCGGGGCAGCGTCTCGACTGTGGATCTACGTACCAACGTAGTAGAAGGTCGGCTGCGAGGTGCTGAATCCCGCGATCGTCGTCGGCCGGTCCGTCGACACCCGCCGACAAGCTCCACACTGTCCGCGGGCACGCGGTTGCTGTAACGAACCGACCATCGGCGGCACATCGCACGACGACGCCCCAGGGGCCGTCCGTCGTCACCGGAACCCAGGGAAGATCGAATCACGATCTACGTACTAAGGCCGTAGGATGGAGGTGCCCGAGCCTGCGAATGTCCACGGGCTGCAACACCACAGCACAGCCAGCACGCGGAGGACCACAATGCCATCAGCCGACAGCTTCGTCCGCGCGTCGGCCGTGGAGACACCCACCGGAAATCAGTGGTCGTCGAGAACCCCCTCTCGCTCGACCTACGAATCCCACGGCTCTCCACGGACCGGTGTTCCTCTGCCCCGCGGACGGCGTGGCCTCTGGCTCAAGGCAGTCGCCGCGATGACCGGGCTCGTCTTGGCGCTCACTGCGTGCACCGGCAACGCTCCGTCGCCGCCACCACCGGCTGCGCAGGTCATCTCCGAGAAGGGTGACCCATTCTCGAACCTCTTGGTGCCCATGCTCTCGACGTCGACGACAGACGGAGCCGTCGGCGTCGAGGTGGACTCTCCGATCACCGTCAGTGCCAGCACCGGGGTGTTGGGCGCGGTGAGCCTGACCAACGACACCGGCAAGGCGATCGCCGGCCAACTAAGCCCCGACGGGCTGACCTGGGCGACGGCCGAGCCGCTGGGCTACAACAAGCGGTACACACTTCAAGCCGAAGCACTCGGGTTGGGCGGCGTCACCCACGACACGATGACGTTTCGGACCAGCTCGCCGGAGAACCTGACGATGCCCTACGTGCTGCCCAACGACGGCGAGGTGGTGGGAGTTGGACAGCCAGTGGCGATCCGGTTCGACGAGGACATTCTCGACCGAACAGCAGCCGAGAAGGCCATCAGCGTCACCAGCCAACCTGCCGTCGACGGCGCGTTCTACTGGCTCAGTGACCGCGAAGTCCGGTGGCGGCCAAAGGACTACTGGAAGCCAGGCACCACAGTGGCCGTCGAGGTCAACACCTACGGGGTCGATCTCGGAGACGGCCTCTTCGGCCAGGACGATGTCACCACGCGCTTCACCGTCGGCGACGAGGTCATCGCCACCGCCGACGACACCACCAAGACGTTGACCGTCCGAGTCAACGGTGCAGTGGTCAAGACGATGCCCATCTCGATGGGCAAGAACAGCGCGCCGACCGACAACGGCACCTACCTCATCGGTGACCGCTACCGCGACCTCGTCATGGATTCCTCCACCTACGGTGTCCCGGTGAATTCGGCGGAGGGCTACCGCCTCGAAGTCGAGTACGCCACCCAGATGTCCTACAGCGGCATCTACGTTCACGCCGCACCCTGGTCGGTGAACAGCCAGGGCCGAAGCAACGTCAGCCACGGCTGCCTCAACGTCAGCACCAGCAATGCTCAGTGGTTCTACGACAACACCAAGCGCGGCGACATCGTCCAGGTCATGAACACGGTGGGCCCGACGTTGCCGGGCACCGATGGCCTGGGCGATTGGAACATCCCCTGGGACCAGTGGAAGACCGGGAACGCGGTTACCCCCACGAGTAGGGGTTGAACGTCAGGGCTTGATCAGGGCGTAATAGGCGTAGCGGGCGTCCAATCGGTTCCGCGGCACAAGCGTGATGAGATTCGGCGTCAGCCCGCAGTCGATCGCCCGTAGCCAGAACTCATCGATCCCGAATGTGTTCATGTTGGCCAGGTTTCGACGGTAGTCGCGCCGATGACCGCGCGTACGCCGATCCGCTGTCCGGTACTTCACCTGAATGATCGCCATTCCGCCGCTGACCAACAATTGCTCGGCGATCCGAACTATTCGGAGTGCCTCTTCGGCGCTTGCGGTGAGTTCGATGACGTAGAGGCAAAGGAACGTGTCACAGGATTCTTCGCGACCCTCCACGGCCCGTTCGGGGTGCTCGATGTCGATGTGGACCGGTTCGACGGGGGTCTGGCAGACCTCCCGGGCCTGAAGTACACACTCGGTGACACTCTCGGGTGCGACGTCGGCGGCGAGGAACGTCGAGGCGATGGGCGCGAACGCGACGGCGTTCGCTCCGCCGCCGCAGCCCCATTCAATCACCCGACCGGGACGGGTCGGGAGGTCGAGTCCCTTGGCGAACCGTTCGAAGATGCCTAGGTGATCGCGTCCAACCTCCAGCCACGCCTCGTCGCCAAGACCGTTGCGCCAGTGGGAGTCCGACGGCCACGCCTCGCCCGACGATGCGGACCAGTAGTTGCGTGCGTCGGCGATCCTGCGGGAGATCCCGTGCGCGGGCACGGCTCGACCGGCGGCCTTCAACACTGCGCGCACGGCTGGCGCCTAGTACCGGCGAGCGTTGTGGAACGGCGACGAATCCACCGGCGCTACGCGAACCGGGGTGCCGTAAGTCGAGGCGTGCACCATCATTCCGTCCCCGATGTAGATCCCCGCATGCGACACATCGGAGTAGAAGGTCACGATGTCGCCGGGTTGCAGGTCGTCTCGTGAAACGGGCTGACCACCGGTGGCGAGCGACTGACTCGAATGCGGCAGCGATTTGCCGGTCTGCTGGAACGCCCACATGATCAGACCCGAGCAGTCGAACGCGTTCGGCCCGGAAGCACCCCACGAGTAGGGGGAGCCGATCCTGGTCAGGGCCGCTTGGACGACCGCCCCGTTCCCAGATCCCCCACCCAACGGGGGGACCGCATCGGGGGCGGTGACCTCACTCGGCGGTCCACCGTCGATGGGGGGCACGACCTCGCCGCCGGCCAGGACGTCAGACCCTGGTGCCGGTGCATCGACTGGCGGTGGGAGGGCTGCCAGCGCGGCCTGCTGGTCGGGGCTCAGGGCGTCGTATCGGGCCTTGACCGCCGCGATCTGCGACCGGAGTCGACTTTGCTTGGCCTGCAGTTCGGCACGGACGGCGCCGGCCTGCTCGGCAGCGGTGCGCGCCTCGGAAGCCGAAGTGGCCGAAGCCCTTTCCGCGGTGTCGGCTCGGGCGCGGGCCTCCCGGAAGCGGCGCATCGTCGTGGCCATCTCGGTGCCCATCGCGTTCTTCACGGCAAGTTGGTCGATCAGCTGCTGCGGCGAATTCGCGGTCAGAATGCCCGTAAGTCCGTCGGTGGGTCCACCCATGTACTCGGCCGCCGCAACCTCGTCGACGGCCCCCTGATAGGTGGCGAGTTCAGCCCGCGCGACCGTAACGACGGCGAGGTCGTCGACATTCCTTCGTTCGGCGACGTCCTGCGCCGCCGCCGCTGCGTCGAGGCTGAGTTGTGCCGAATGCATGGCCTCGGTGGTCTGCTCGGCCTCCCGCGACAGTTCGTTGAGCTGGGCCAGCGCGTCGGAGGCGGGGTCGGCTCGTACGTCGGCAGCGATGACACCGGTGGAAAGAATGAGTATCGCCAGCAGGGCGGCAATGAGACGACGGGATGTCGCGGTCACGCCATTGAACATGGCGAGGGCACACCAGCCAGTACCTCGTCGTGCGTTGCTCTGCATCAGATCTGCCAGTCCTGGGTGACGTCGTTCTGGTTGTAGGGCCCGATCGAGATCGCGGCTACTTCTGTCGCGGCAGCGATCAACGCGCGCATGAACCGCGGCATCCTGATGACCTCCAGTTGACAACGTCGACCGACGCCGAGGCCCGTCGACCCAGACTCACTGCCTGCGAAAGGCTTCGTCCTACATCGGCGGCGGTGGCGGGGGTGGTGGCATCGGCATCGCCATCGGCGGGCAGCAGCCCGTGGCAGCGGCGGCAGCCATCGCGTCACAACACGCGCACATTGCAGGATCCATGGTCATGACCTCCGTTGCCGAACCGTGACGTTTAACCTACGTACTAAACCAGTACGTTGCAACACAGTAGATGTGATCCGGCAACAAATCGCGCGGAGAACTGCGCTAAGCCGCCTTAGCCCGGGGGTGTTCACGTCATGGCAAGTCGGTAGCCGCTGCCCCGCACCGTCGACACATAGCGCGGGGCCGCCGGGTCATCACCGAGCTTGCGGCGCAGCCCACCGATATGCGCCTCGACGAGCGCCCGACTGATCGGACGCGAGTCGCCCCACACCGCCGCCACCAGCTGCCGCCGGGTCAGAACGACACCGGGCCGTGCCGCCAGTGCCGCCAGCACGTCGAACTCGATCCTAGTGAGCGCCAACGGAATCCCATCGGAATGTGCGCGGCGGCGCGGAACGTCGATGCGCAGACCGCTCGATGCCCGCGACGAACGCCTTACCACCGCCTCGGGCGGCGTATCCGGCACCGAACGCGTCGGGCGCATCATGGCGCGCAGACGTGATACGAGTTCCCGTGGACTGATGGAGTCGGCGATGAATGCGTCCGCCGCAACCGGTTCTCCGATGGCATCGAGGATGCGCTGACGCGCCGAGAGCACCACGACATGGGCAGTGGTCACCGAACGCAGCTGGCGACACACCTCGAACGCGTCGAGTCCAGGGACCGCCAGATCGACCACGACGACGTCGGGGTCGTGGTCGAGAGCCGACTGGACTGTGTCATCGACGCTGCTGGTCACGTGTACGACGAACTGCTCCCGCTGCATGAAGTAAGCGAGGCTTCCCACCACGGGCCGGCGGTCGTCGACGACCAAGGCCCGAAGACGACCCGATTCCGAAATCGGCTCCGCCGATGGACACTGCGCCACCTGAGTCACACCGCCCGCCAATCCGATTCCGACCCAACACATTTCGGCAGCCAGCGCGACGACGGCGGCGCAGCCGTCGGGCTCACTGGGGACCGCCCGGGTTCTGGTTCGGAATGTCGGTGATCGGCAGGTTGCGAGCAGGCGCCGGTGACGGCGTTGGCGGGAGGGCGGGGATCTGGTCGGCGGGGATGTCAGTCAGGTCGTGGGCCGGCGGGCCGTTGACCCGGCTGCCGTAGCTGCTCCCAGGCTCACGGGGGCCGAGCAGATGGCCGACGGTGACCAAGTGATAGCCGTTGGCCTTGAGCACCGGGATGAACTGCTCGACGAGATCCACGGTGCTCGAGTAGGTGTCGTGCAACAACACCACCGAGCCGGGAGTGATCTGAGTCATCAGCATATAGCGCGTGGCATCGGTGTTGGCGTCGTTGATCCAGTCGAAGGGGATGACGTCCCAGTTGATGTCGGCCAGGCCTTGCCGTTTCGCCTCGGCGAGCACCGCGTCATTGATCAAACCGCCTGCGGTCCGCAACAGGACGGGCGCCCGACCGGTGGCGGCGGCAATGGCTGCGGTGCCCTTGGCGAGCTGATCGGGGATGTCTTGGACCGGGACGGTGGACATGTTGGCGTGTTCCCAGGTGTGGTTGCCGATCTCCATCCCGGCATCGGCGATGCGTCGCGCGCTCGCCGGGTCGGCGGCGACCTTGTTGCCGACGAGGAAGAAGGTGGCCTTCGCGTCGTCGGCTGTCAGGATCCGAAGGAGCCGGTCGGTGAACGGGGTGGGTCCGTCGTCGAAGGTCAGGGCCACGCACTTGGCGCGGGTGCAGTCGACCGTGTCCGGATCTGCGGATCGGTTCTTGAAGGCCACGACCATCAGCGTCCCGGTCAGCGCGACGACCGCGACCACAGCGGCCAATGGGAGCCACCGAATTCGATGCGACCCGATGTACCAGAGCCCGTCGTAACGCCGTGTCATCGGATGCCTTCCTGTCCGTGGATCGCTGCGAGGCATTCGAATGTGTTGGCGTGGGGGGTGACACCCGGGGTGGGTCTGCTCGCCTCGTCATGACCGAGACCTACTGGCGTCGTGGTCACGTCGCGTAGTCGACGCTGGTCATCATGCCGGCCTCTTGGTGATACGTGTTGTGGCAGTGCATCATCCAGACGCCAGGGTTGTCCGCGATGAACGTCGTGCTCACCGTTTGCCTCGGCAGCACGATCGCGGTGTCCTTGCGGGCACCCAGGCTGCCGTCGGGCCGCACGATCTGAAACGTGTGCCCGTGCAGGTGCATTGGATGCCACATCGTCGTGGAATTGCGGAAGGTCAGGCTGACCCGTTGACCCTGCTGAACCGTCATGGGTTGGGCGTTTGGGAAGGTGACCCCGTTGATCGACCAGTCGTAGGTCATCATGGACCCGGTCAGTTCCGCGGTCAGGGACGTGTCGGCCGCACCGGCGGGCAACGATGCGGCTTCCGTGGCGGCGAACATCGAAGCTGTGCCGACGCGGCCAGCCATCTCCGGTGGCTGATATCCGGCGTCGGGTCCGGCGCCCGCACCGGTGGACAGCAGGGCCCGCGCGACCCCGTTCTTCCCCTCGGGCATGGCCACGAGCGCGAAGACACCGTCGCCGGCGGTGACGATCGCGTCGTAGCGCTCACCCATCCCCAGCAGCACCGCATCGACCTCGGCCGGGACGACCGGATATCCGTCGGTGTGCGTGACCGTCATGGAGTGACCTGTCAGTGCGACGCGAAACGCCGTGTCCGACCCGGCGTTGATGATCCGGAGCCGGATTCGCTGCCCAGGTGTGGCAGTGAACACCGTCGGCGCAGCGGGGATTCGGCCGTTGACCAAGTAGTACGGATAGTTCACGTCCCCGGCGTCGCCGCCGAGCAACGTGCTGGTGCCCACGCCCTCCATCGCGGGCATGGCACCCATGCCGGGCATGTCGTCGTGCGCACCAGATCCGCTGCCGGACAGATCGCGCCAGATCTGCTCGGGTGTCTTGCCGATCCCGTCGGTCCAGTCGTCGAGCACGACGATCCACTCGACGTCGTAGTCACCCGGCTCGGCGGGGTCGTCGACGATGAGCGGTAGGTACAAGCCGCAGTCGGCGTCGAGGCCGGTGTGGGGGTGCGCCCAGTAGGTTCCCGGATGGGGCACCGAGAAGCGGTAGGTGAAGTCACGCCCGGGCTCGACGTTGGGGGTGGCAGGGGTGGCGCCGTCCATGTCGTTGCGCAGAGCGACGCCATGACAGTGCAGCGACGTGGCGTGGGTGAGCCGGTTGATTAGCGTGATGGCGAGTTCGTCACCGACGTTGGCGCGGATGAGTGGGCCGGGAAGGTCGGTGCCGTAGGCCAGCGTGCTGGCGCGGGTGCCGCCCAGGTCGAGGATCGCGGGCTGCGCGGTGAGTGTCGTCGGCACGATGCGTCCAGTGTGCGGCCGCGCGGCCTCGACGGAATCGATGTCGGCCTGCCCGGTGGCCGAGGAATCAGGCGTCCTGGCGCAGCCGGACAGGACGATGTTTCCGGCGATGGTGGCGCCGGCGGCGAGGAGTTCCCGTCGGCTCAGCTGGAGCCGATTCGGGGTGCGTCGGGTCATGGCCGGTGCCGTTTCGGATGTGTGCTGGCGACGTGTCGGCCGCGGGGCATCGGGCCATTCTGCGTCGTGTTCCTGTGTGCCATCAGTATTCGATGAGCCTGGTGACGTACGGGGTCATTCCGCTGGTCCGCACGGGGGAGATCTTGACCGTGGACCCGGTGTAGGGCGCCTCCAGCATCTGGCCGTTGCCCAGGTACATGGCTTCGTGCTGGCTGGCGTTGGGTCCGTAGAAGATGAGGTCGCCGCGTCGCATCTGGGAGGACGGGATCTTGCGGCCGGCATCGTATTGCGATCCCGAGTAGTGGTCGAGCTTGATGCCGACTCCTGCGAAGGCGTACAGGTAGAGCCCGGAGCAGTCGAAGCCCACCGTTCCCGCGCCCTGGTCGATGCCGTTGGACGGGCCGTTGGCGTTCCCGCCGCCCCATGAGTACGGCACGCCGAGCTGGGACATCGCGCGACGGATGACGTATTCGGATGCTTGGCGTCCGTACACCCGCGGGATGCGTCCGTTGGTGATCCCGGGATCGACGGCCGCGCTGGCCGCGGGCAGGATTCCGATCGTCGTCAGGAACTTGCGGCCTAGATCGGCGGTGAGTTGTGCTGATGTGGAGGAGATCTGAAGCACCATGTTGATGATGGCCACGGGATCACCGGCGACGTTCGCGCTGGGCACCATGGGCAGTGTGGTGTCCCACTGGCCGGTGCCGGAGGGCGTCGGAGCCGCGGGATCGTGTGGGGTCGCCCGGTCCCAGTCGGCGGCGGCAGTGGGCACAGTGGGCGCCACCATCGCCGTCCCGGTGCCGCTTGAGGTCACCGTCCCGCTCGACGTCGACCGCGTTCGGGCGGCCTCTAGCCGGGCCTGCGCCGTTCGACGCTGCTCGGCGACACGATCCACGTCGGCCTGCTGGGCGCCGAACTGCCGCTGCGTCTCCGACAACGTCATGACCGCGGCGTCCATGCTGGTGCGGGCCCGGGCCGCAGCCTCGTCTGCTCGCTGTCGAGCCGCCCGAGCCGAGGACTCCTCGTTCACCGCCGCGGTGCGCGCCCGCGCGAGGCCCGCCCTGGTCTTCTCGAAGCTGATCTGCAGCGTCTGGCCCGCGCCGGCAGCACCGATGACGTCCTCGGGACTGGCCGCTGTGAGATAGGACTCGGACGGACCGTTGACGTAGGCCGCGACAGCGAAGGTGTCGAACCGCTGCTGTGCCGCGGCGATGGCAGTGTTGGCCTCGCGCACGGCCAGCTGGCTGGTCTCTAAGTCGCGGCGGGCCATGTCGGCCGCGTCGCGCGCGGTCTGGACTTCGGCGATCGCCTTGTTCACGCCTTCCTGGCGATCCTGGATCTGGGCGCCGAGTTGCTGCAACCGTTGATCCGCCTCGGCTACCCGGACGATCAGGGCCGTCACCGTGTCGGCACCCCCGGCGACGGGTCCCGGTTCCCCGTTCGCAGGGGCGGGCGTGCTCATCGACGTCACCACGAGCGCGGTGGCAGCGACCAGCGACAGGGTGCGGCCCAGTTGCCGACTGATTGCCATCCGCCTGTGGTCTCCCTACGACTCGGACCGCGCCCACGTCCTGCGCGATGTGCCGGTGTGTTTCGTATGACTCGTCGTTCTACGCATGTTGGTAGTACGTAGTAGGGCCGTACGTTGCTGGACCGTATATCACTTTGGCCGCGGCAGTAACTCTCGTCACAGGCGATGTGCAGAGCTGTAACGGTTTCGAGACATTGGCGCGCCGCGAATTGGCGCGACGCCGTTGGCGGCCTAAGTTGAGCTGCATCTGTCCGACCTCGCAGCCAGTGCGAGACGTCGCAGTCAAACCGCAGGAGCGTGCCGTGCGAGTTCGGGGTTTCGGAGAACTCGAGGCCGTGGTGATGGACCGGGTGTGGGACCGCGACGACGTGTGCACGGTCCGCGACATCTTCGACGAACTCGCCACGGACCGGGTGATCGCCTACACCACCGTGCTCTCGACGATGGACAACCTTCACCGCAAGGGTTGGCTGGAACGCGAGCGGGTCGGCAAGGCATACCACTACCGTCCCGCGATGACCCGCGAAGAGCATTCCGCCAAGTTGATGCGCAATGCCTTCGAATCCGGCGGGGACACCAACCTGGTGCTGTCGCACTTCCTCGACCAGATGAACGACGCCGAATCGGCGCAAGTGAAGTCGACGCTTCGCCGCTTCATCAACCGTCGGGCCGGATCGTGAGCGTCGCGGCGGGCCTCCTGCTGTACGCGGCGGTCATGAGTTGGTGGGGGCCCCGCGTGCTGGCCAAGATCACCACCAGCGGTATCAACCCGCTTCTCGGCGTGACCGCCTGGCTCACCGCGATCATCGGCGTCCTGGGCGCCTGGGCGGCAGCGATGATCGTGTTGGCACTCGACGCCGTGGACGCCCTCACCAACAGCGTCGTTGGGACGATGTGTCTGGAGATCCTCGGCCACCTCGGCCAGATCGACATGGCCCGCCCCGTCGCCGTGTCCATCGCCGTCACCCTCATCGCAACGTCCCTGGCGCTGTCGATCCTGTTCGGCCTGCGCATCGTCAGGACACTCCGCGCGCTCCGAACGGCCAGCCACGAGCACGCCATGGCAGCCCGCGTCGTCGGTCGACCCACCCCATGGCCCGACGTGTTCGTCGTGACCGCCGATCAGGCCGCCGCCTACTGCGTATCCGGGCGTCCGCGCGCCATCGTCGTCACCAGCGCGGCGCTGGCAAGCCTCGAAGACGACCAACTGGCCGCAGTGCTGGCCCACGAATACGCGCACCTGACCGGTCGCCACCACCAACTGTTGATGGTGTTGCGTGCCGCCGCCGCCGGATTACCCTCGCTGCCGCTGCTGGCCGCCGGGCCCGACGCGGTCTCTCGGCTTCTGGAGATGAACGCCGACGACAACGCGGCCCGCCGCCATGGCCGACATCCCCTGCTGTGCGGCATGGCAGCGCTCGTCGGCCGGCCCACGGTTCCGGCGGCGGCCCTCGGCGCAGCCCACACCGCCGTGCTCGACCGCGCGACCCGCCTGGCTGCGCCCGCGCCTGCCGGTGTGCGGTGGCGCGATCGGGTCACGCTATGGACGGCCATCAGTTTGACGATCGCGGTCCCGCTCTTCACCGGCGCGCTCTGCCACCACTGACCGAAGCCCCGCAGGCATTCGCTTAGGCGCGGTCGGCAGGTGCCCGTCAGCCGGTGAGGGCTGCGGCAAGGTCGTCGGGGATGGGCATCGGCGTCGTTAGCCCCGCCGCGACGCGGCCGGTGTTGCCGACGGGATAACGCCCGGTCATCGAGCCGGGAGCGGCAACGACCAGGCGCAATACCTGCCCGAGCGCTTCCCGGCGGTCGTGCTGGCGCAACGCCAACACCAGCATCGCGGCGTGATTACACGTATGCAGCCACGGATCCGGCTGCGACACGATATGAGCCCGCTCCAGGTGTCGCCACCGTATCTGCAGATTCTCGGCTTCCCTTGCGGCGTCCATCTCGGCTCGATACACCCCTCGGTCGTGCGCACTGATCGAGGTCATCGCATTCACTCCTGTCCTGGCCGGGCACTCGGGTCAGAGAAGGTTGGTCTGCTGAGTCGCGGAAGCGGTCACGTCGTTGACGTGTGGTTCGACTCTGTGGGGGCGCAGCAGTCACATCCGTGGTGTCCCGGCGATGCGGTGGGCGCGGTGAGGGCCAGGTCGGTCCCGGTCGCCGGCCTCGGCGCGGAACTGATAGGCCCGCAGCATGGGTCGTCGAGATGGGCGGGGGCCGGGCCGATGTCAACGAAGTGCGCCGTCGGGCGCAGTGATGCAGGTGCCTCGCTGTCCAGGCTGCGTAGGCGTGCCGCGCGGATGGCGTTGAGGATGACCAGGACCTCAGCAGATTCGTGAATGAGGACTACGGTCGCCAGACCCAGTAGGCCGAACGCGGCCAGCGGTATCAGGATGGCGATGATCGCTAGCGAGAATGCGATGTTCTGCACCATTATTCGTCGGGCGCGCCGGGTGTGCGCCAGCACCTGAGGGAGGTGCCGAAGGTCTTCTCCCATGAGGGCCACGTCGGCGGTTTCGATGGCGACGTCGGTGCCCATGGCGCCCATGGCGATGCCAATGTCGGCGGTGGCCAGTGCGGGAGCGTCGTTGACGCCGTCGCCCACCATGGCGATGGGGCGGCCCTTCGCGATGGTCGGCAGCAGGGCGGCCTTGTCCTCGGGCAGCAGTTCTGAATGCACCGCGCTGATGCCGGCTTCGGCGGCCACCGCGTCAGCGGCGCGGGCGTTGTCGCCGGTCAGCATCGCCACGGTGATGCCTAGGCGGTTCAGCATGCCGACTGCCTCGGCGGCCTCGGGCCGAAGTTCATCGCGCACCGCGATGGCGGCGAGCGGCACGTCATCGCGGGCGAGGACCACCACAGTTGAACCTGCAGCTTGCAACCGCTCCACGTCGTGGGCGAGAACGCCGGGCGCCACCCAGGAGGGTTTACCGAGGCGCAGCTGGCGTCCGTCGAGGTGGCCGTGCAGGCCGTGGCCGGGCACCGCGGTCACGTCGGTGGCTGTCGGTGCATCACCGGCGGCAGCCAGAATCGCTTGTGCCAGTGGGTGTTCGCTGCGGGCTTCGAGTGCCCCGGCCAGTGCCAAGGCGTCGGCCTGGCTTACGTCGTCGATGGTGACGACCTCGACGACTTGCGGTTGATTGCGGGTGAGCGTGCCGGTCTTGTCCAGCGCGATGACCTTGATGCGACCCAGTTCTTCGACCGCTGCGCCGCCTTTGATGAGGGCGCCTTGGCGGCTGGCGGCGCCGATGGCCGCCACCACCGTCAGCGGGACCGCGATCGCGAGCGCGCACGGCGAGGCGGCCACGAGCACCACTAGTGCCCGCTCCAGCCACAGCATTGGGTCGCCGAGCACCACGCCCACCGCAGCGATGAGCGCGGACAGAGCCATGATCGCCGGCACCAGTGGGCGGGCGATCCGATCGGCCAGTCGTTGGCCGGCGCCTTTGCGTTCCTGGGCTTCCGCGACGATGTGGACGATCCGCGCCAGCGAGCTATCTGCGGCTACGGCGGTGACCTCGACTTCGATGGCCCCGCCACCGTTGATCGCCCCGGCATACACCTCGCTGCCCGGGCCGGCTTCAACCGGCATTGATTCGCCCGTGATCGCCGACAGATCCAGGCTCGTCTGACCGGACCGGATCGTTCCATCGGTGGCGGCCCGCTCACCGGGGCGGATCACCATGACGTCACCCACTACGAGATCGTCTGGCGGAACGCTGATTTCGGCGCCGTCGCGTAGCACCGAGGACTTCGGCGGCACCAGTGACAGCAGGGAGCGAAGGCCGCGGCGGGTCCGGCTCACGGCGTAGTGTTCCAAGCCCTCGGCGATCGAGAACAAGACGCCCAGCAGGGCCGCCTCGGCGAACTGACCCAGTGCTACCGCGCCGATCGCGGCGATCATCATCAACGTGCCCACACCGATACGACCATGGCGCAGATTACGCGCCGCATCCGGCGCGAACGTAATCCCCGCCGCAACCACGGCAGCCAACTCGACGGCGACCGCGATTCCCTCGTGGCCGAGTCGTCCGACAATCCACCCCACCGCCAAAAGGGCAGCAGCCAGCAGAGCCAGCTGCAATTCCCTGACCTGCCACAGCCTCTCGGGCCCCGCTTGGGGTTCTTCGACGTCCTGGGACCCGCAGCATGCATCAGACACGGTCGGTCTCCTTTTCAGCAGCTGCGCTCACGCCCGTCAGTACCGCGGCCGTCAACTGGTGCCCGCGTTCGGTCAGCCGGTACATCACCAACTTGCCCTGGCGACGGGAAGACACCAGCGCTGCATTCTTGAGCTGGCGCAAATGGTGCGACACCAAACCCTGAGACAACCCGACCACCCAGGCCATGTCGCACACACACAGCTCCCCACCAGCGGCCAGCGCAGCAGCAATGGACAACCGAGTGGCATCCCCCAAGCCGCGCGCCGCGGTAGCGGCGGCCTGCACGGTGGCACTGTCGGGCACCGTGGCGCGGATCGACTCGGCGTGGGGCAGGTCCAAGCAGAGAAGATCGCAGGTATCCACCGGCTCAGTCATATCGATATACTAATGTACGTTGATATGAACATGAAAGAGATCGGCGCGATCCTGGGCAACGCTCGCGCGCTTCTCACGATCTTCGTCATCGCAGTAGCGACCGTGGCGACCGCGGTGTTCCTCTCCGTTCGAGACACCGGCTCCGCGCCCGACATCGAACTCGACGGGATGCCAGCTGGTCAGGCGGTGCGAGAGAACAGTCATCGACTCAACTCAGTACCCGACAGCAGCGTCTACTTCGTCGAGTTCCTCGACTTCGAATGCGAGGGCTGCCGAGCGGTCTATCCGGCCGTCGAGCAGCTCCGCGTCGAGTACGGCGACCGGGTGAACTTCGTGCTGCGCTACTTCCCGCTGCGCTCCCACTTCAACGCCGAACGCGCCGCCCGCGCGGTAGAGGCCGCAGCGCAGCAAGGCCAGCTCGAAGCCATGTACCGGAAAATGTATGAGACACAAGCGGAGTGGGGGGAGCAACGGGTTCCCGCCGACCAGGTATTCCGCGGGTTCGCTCAACAACTCGGGCTGGACATGAAAGCCTTCGATGCCACCTACGAGGATCCAGCGACGTTGGAACGCGTCCGACTCGACATAGCCGACGGCACCGCTCTAGGGGTGCAAGGAACCCCGACCTTCTTCCTCAACGGCGAACGGATTCAGCCGCGCAGTTACGAAGACTTGGCCACGGCACTCGATACGGCGCTTCAGAAATGACGGACCCGGCGGCAAGCATGCAGCGGTTTGCTTCGGCTCACATGAGTGCTGCTGCGTTCGACGAAAAACGCAGACAACCGATCACTACACATAGCGAAGCCGGCCAACCGTCAGCCACCTGAGGAGGCGGAGCGGTCCAGTACGTACACCGCATCACTCGACGCGGCGTACCCCGTGCCGTCCGGCCCCGAGGTCAATGCCTGCACCGCGCCGACACGGCCACCCCTGTCCCACTCGGCGCCGTCCGCACTCGACCAGACATACCCAGCGCCATCGACGCCCCACAGCCCACGACTAGTGCCGCTGATCAGAGCCAGCGGCGGCGCAGCGGGCACCGCGGTGAACGACCGCCCGCCATCGGTGCTTCGTGCCACACCATTGGGGGTCACCGCCCACACCCCCGACGGCGTAATGGTCAGCGCGCCCACCGCGACCTCGGCGCCTGGGGTCCACGTGACCCCACCATCGTTCGACGTCTGCAGCCCACGACCATCGGAGCCCACCAACGACGTGCCGTCGGTGGCCAGGACGTGGAAGTCAGTCGACCCGGACCGAGACCGGGTCGTCCACGTCTGGCCACCATCCATACTGGCTCGCAGCCCCAGCGGATTCGGCCCATCACTGGACGGACCGGGGTGCCCGGACGACACCAGGTCGTCAGTGCCCGAGGCGCCGCCCAATCCCATGAAGTCGTCGTCGGAATCACCGACCCGCACGGTCGCGCCCGTCGCAACGTCGATCGAGAACAATCCGCTGTGCGTTCCGGCCAGCAACGTTCCACTCCTGTTGACGTGCAAGCCGTGGAGATGGCTGAGCGGACCATCCAGAGGCACCGACACCAAGGTGGTGAAACCCGTTTCGGCAGAAGGGGATTGCGGATTCGAGCAGGCCGCGACGACCGCACTCAATGCGCACGCCGCGAGCGTCGCGGCGATCCGTACAGGCACCTTCGGCTTGACACCTCGCCCATCGCCGGCCGTCCGCGGGGCGGAGGAGTTCAGCACGTCTGATCGGGCCTGCAATCGGCGATTCACAACCATGACTCTATACCCCTGCGGGGTATTAGCTCCGAAGCCGACTATGATGGCTGCCGTGATGAACGCGCGTGGTGTGGCACCGTTGCCCGCCCTTGCGCGACTTCTCCTCTTGGTGGTGCTGCTGGGTGGAATCGTCACCATGCACGCGGTGACGTTCACTCTCGGCCACGACCACGACGCGCAGCCCGCGATGACAGCGACGAGCCAGCATCACACCACCGGTGGGCACGCCGCCCCGGCGTCCGCGCCCTGCGACGGCGACGACTGCGGCCAGCAACACACAGGGCTGCACGGCTGCGTGTTCATCATGACTGCCATCGCGATTATCGCCGGTCTAGCCATGCTGTGCTGGATCGGCACCCGCAACGCAGTGCTCGTCGGGCCGAAGATCTGGCGCGGCCCCCGCCGCCGTCAGCGTGCACCGCCCTGGACCGTGCTCACCCTTCACCAACTGTCGATTCTGCGGGTCTGACAGGTCGTCACGCGTGGCCGCTCACGACGAGCAGCGCACGCATCGACCCCTTTCCTGATTCACCCCAGTCATCGACACTTCGCATGAAGGAAACCAGTCATGTTCAGTTCCACCATTGCCGTGAAGTCCACCGTGCTCGCCGCCGCCGTTGCGGCAGCCCTGACCGTCAGCGGCTGTACCGACACCGCATCCGACACGGCGGCATCGCCGACCGTCTCCAGTTCCACCGGGATGAGCGGATCGATGCCCGGCATGGATCACGGTGGCTCGTCGGCCGCAGCGGCGCCGACCGCTACCCGTACCGACTTCAACGACGCCGACGTCATGTTCCTGCAGATGATGTACCCGCATCACGCGCAGGCCGTCGACATGGCCAAGCTCGTGCCGAGTCGATCCCAGAACCAGCAGGTCCTTACGCTGGCTCAGAACATCGAGAAGGCTCAAGGGCCCGAAATGACGCAGATGACCGGTCTGCTCACGAGTTTCGGCAAGCCCGCGCCGTCGGCTGAGATGTCCGGACATGACATGCCCGGGATGGGAGGCATGCCGGGGATGATGTCCGCCGAGCAGATGAACAACCTCACCGGGCTGTCGGGCAAGGCGTTCGACCAGGTGTGGCTGCAGATGATGATCGACCATCACACCGGCGCCATCGACATGTCCAACACCGAGCTGCGGGACGGCACCAACCCGGATGCCAAGAAGCTGGCCCAGGCCATCATCGCCAATCAGCAGGCGGAGATCACCCAAATGCGGGGCATGCTCGGAAGCTAACGCTCGGCCACCGAGCAGGGGTGCTCGGCGGACAACCGTCCGCCGAGCATCCTGCGGCGCGTGTCTTTGAGCCTGACTACGGCACCCATGAGGGCGCTCCTAGCAGGTGATCGCCCGACCATGCCAGAGACCGCGATCGCACCTACCCGTCTCCACGACTTCCGACATATCAGTCGAGCGCGCCGCAAATCGAGCCGGCGGTTCTTCAGGTCACCCCGGAATTCCACGTCGCTGAACGCCGCACGCAGCCACCGGCTGCCGTCACCCTTGACGACTTGATACCCCTTGGGGGTATAGTGGCGCAATACCCCCTGGGGGTACACGACGAGAACGGATCATCGCATGGAACACGCCGCACCTGGATATCTCCAGTCCAAGGACGCCCACCTGAAACGCCTCAGCCGCATCGAAGGACAGGTTCGCGGGCTGGCGCGGATGGTGGAGAACGACAGTTACTGCATCGACGTCCTCACCCAGATCTCAGCCGCCACAAAGGCCCTGGAATCCGTGGCGCTCGCGCTTCTCGACGAGCACCTCACTCATTGCGTCAGCGCCGCGGTCCAACAAGGCGGTGACATCGCTGATCAAAAGATCAGCGAGGCGTCGGCGGCCATCGCCCGCCTCGTCCGCTCCTGACCAAATTGTTCTCCCACAATCCGCTTCACCACGAGAAGGACGTCGCATGACCAACCTGGAGCTCCGCACCTCACTACCTCTCCTAGAACTGGAGGACAGCAGTTGCGGATGCTGCCCGCCCAGCACCACGTCAGGTCCGACAACTCCGGCCACGGAGACCGGGGACAGCACCGCCGCCGCGTTCCCCGTTACCGGAATGACCTGCGGCCACTGCGTAGCCGCCGTCACAGAGGAAATCTCCGCGATCCCCGGTGTCACCGACGTGACCGTCGACCTGAAACCAGGCGCCACGTCGACGCTGCGCGTCACCAGCCAGCATGGCGTCACACAAGAGCAGATCGCCGCCGCACTCGACGAAGCCGGCGACTACCACCTCGCCACCGACTGAGAGCTCAGTCATCCCAAGCACGTTCCCACCATTAAGGAACACGAGATGAGCACCACCGATCACGTTGCAGGCCTGGCGCATCCGCGCAGTATCGAGCTGTCGATCGGAGGAATGACCTGCGCGTCGTGCGCGGCCCGGATCGAGAAGAAACTCAACAAACTCGACGGTGTCAGCGCCACCGTGAACTACGCCACCGAAAAGGCCAAGATCAGCTACCCGGACTCCGTGGAGCCCGCCGATCTGATCGCCACCGTCGCGGCCACCGGTTACACGGCAACCGCACCCACCACGACATCCCCCGAACCCAACGCCGACGCCGACGCCGACGAGACACCACCCGACGAGACCGCCGCGTTGCGAACCCGCCTGCTGATCTCGCTGGTGCTGACCGTTCCGGTCATCACGTTGTCGATGATCCCGATCCTGCAGTTCACCAACTGGCAGTGGCTCGCCCTGACGCTCGCCTCACCCGTCGTGGTGTGGGGCGCGTTGCCGTTTCACCGCGCCGCCTGGGCCAACGCGCGCCACGGCGCTGCCACCATGGACACCCTCATATCCCTGGGCGTCGGCGCCGCCTACCTGTGGTCACTGTGGGCGCTGTTCTTCGGACACGCCGGCATGCCCGGCATGCGCATGTCATTCAGCCTGCTGCCCGACGCGACGTCGGGTGCCGAACACATCTACCTCGAAGTCGCCGCCGCCGTCACCGTCTTCATCCTGGCCGGCCGCTACTTCGAAGCACGCGCCAAGTCCCGGTCCGGCGCCGCCCTGAAGGCTCTGCTCGACATGGGCGCCAAGGACGTCGCCGTGATGCGCGGCGGCACCGAAACCCGCATCCCCACAGCACAACTCGCGGTCGGTGACACGTTCATCGTCCGACCCGGCGAGAAGATCGCCACCGACGGGGTCATCACCGAGGGCGCCTCAGCGGTCGACGCCTCCATGCTCACCGGCGAGCCGGTGCCCGTCGAAGTCCGCCCCGGCGACCCCGTCACCGGAGCCACCGTCAACGCCGGCGGTCGCATCGTCGTGAAGGCCACCCGCATCGGGGCCGACACCCAACTCGCCCAAATGGCGCGCCTCGTCGAGGACGCCCAGAACGGGAAGGCCTCCGTCCAACGCCTCGCCGACCGGGTCTCGGCCATCTTCGTCCCCATCGTCATGACCCTGTCCGTGCTGACGCTGGCCGCGTGGCTGGCCACGGGCCACCCAGCCACCGCAGCATTCACCGCCGCCGTCGCGGTCCTGATCATCGCCTGCCCCTGCGCCCTGGGCTTGGCGACACCGACCGCCCTGCTCGTCGGCACCGGCCGCGGCGCCCAACTCGGCATCCTCATCAAGGGACCCCAAGTCCTGGAGTCCACCCGCCGCGTCGACACCGTCGTGCTCGACAAGACCGGCACCGTCACCACCGGCCGGATGAGCCTGATCGGCGTGCACCCTGCCGACGGAGAAACCGTCGCCCAGGCCCTCACGCTGGCCGGAGCGGTCGAAGACGCCTCCCAGCACCCCATCGGCGACGCCATCGCCGCCGCCGCACCCACCGACGGGGCGCCGCTGCCCCCCGTCGAGAGCTTCGCCACCCACGACGGCCACGGAGTCAGCGGTGTCGTCGACGGGCACGCCGTGCTCGTCGGGCGGCGCAGCTGGCTCACCGACGACTGGTCGCTCACCACCCCCACAGTCCTGCTCGACGCCGCCGAGGAAGCCGAGGAACGTGGCCACACCCCGGTGTGGGTAGCCTGGGACGGAGCGATGCGCGCGGTGATCGTCGTCGCGGACACCGTCAAGGACACCTCCGCCGACGCGATCGGTCAGCTCCGCCAGCTCGGATTGCGCCCCTTCCTGCTGACCGGTGACAACCGGCGCGCCGCCCACGCCGTTGCAGCCCAGGTCGGCATCGACGCGTCCGACGTCATCGCCGAAGTCCTGCCAGCCGACAAGGTGAACGTCGTCAAGGACCTGCAGGCCCGGGGACACATCGTGGCGATGGTCGGCGACGGCGTCAACGACGCGGCCGCACTCGTTCAGGCCGATCTGGGTCTGGCGATGGGCACCGGCACCGACGTCGCCATCGAGGCGTCGGACCTGACGTTGGTGCGCGGCGATCTACGCTCAGCCGCCGACGCCATCCGCTTGTCCCGAGCCACGTTGAAGACCATCAAGGGCAACCTGTTCTGGGCGTTCGCCTACAACGTCGCCGCCATCCCGCTCGCGGCGCTGGGACTGCTCAACCCACTGATCGCCGGCGCAGCCATGGCGTTCAGCTCGGTATTCGTCGTCAGCAACAGCCTGCGACTGCGCCGCTTCGCCACCACCGCGAACAACCAGACACCGGCACCCGCCACGGGCACCACGCCCACGCGTACACCTGCCGCGACCACCACCCGGTAGGTGCTCGCCGTTGACGCTTTCATGACCGAGCAGCCCTGGCAGGGATCGGCGCTCCTGCGTCCCGGCGTGCTGGCGTTCACCGGAACCATCGGCGTCACCGACCCCCACGCCCATCACGCCGTCCAGATCATGACCGCACCCACGGCGATGACCATCGTGGACGGCACCGGCGCCCACCACCGCGGCACCAAGGTCATCGTGCCCGCCGACGCAACGCACCGGATCGACACCGGTGCGGCACGGGGCGCCCTGGTGTTCCTGGATCCCGAGTCCACCGCCGGCCGCGCAGCCCACCACCGCAGCATCCACCACGGATGGACCAGCGGGCCCGTCCTCAGCCACACCCGTGAGCGCACTCTGGGCGCCGTCGTGACCGACCTGATCAGCCAACTGACACCCGTTCCCGCCGGGCCGGTCCCACAACGACACCCCGCCGTCCTCGCCACGCTGGACCTGTTGGCGAATCCCACCGGCCCGAGCGCGGTGCGGGGAACCGAGGTGGCCGCTCAGGTCGGCATCTCGGCCAGCCGGTTGACGCACCTGTTCACCGAACAGGTCGGAATCCCGTTGCGCCGCTACGTGTTGTGGCGGCGATTGCACATCGCGATCACCCGGGTCCAGGCCGGCGACGATCTGACCGACGCCGCTCACGCCGCTGGCTTCGCCGACAGCGCCCATCTCAGTCGAACGTGTCGCGACACCTTCGGATTACCGCCCTCACTGCTGAGCAGGCACATACGTTGGGACATCGACACCAGGGTCTAGCCGAAACGTTCAAGCCCGAACACCCCAGTGGCAGCGACCATCTAAAGATGCACCACCTCACCGGCACCATGCGCGCGATCACCCGCTACGGCTACGCCCCGTTCATGCTGCTCGGCATCAACGGAGCCGCCATCGCCCTCACCGTCGCCGACTCGCCCAAGTTCTGTCTCCTAGCCGTTCTGGCCGTTGCCATCGCGACGTCATTCCTAGCCGAAAGGGTCATCCCGTACGACCGCGACTGGAACCACGACCACGCCGACAGTGCCCGCGACCGCATCCACGCCGCAGTCAACGAGGCACTCATCCTGACCAGCGTCACCGCCATCCCGCTGCTGGCCGGTATCATTCCGGCCCCCGAGATCTGGCCCAGCAGTTGGCCATTCATAGCTCAGGTACTAACCGCCATCCTCGTCGCCGACCTCGGCATCACCCTGGTCCACCGGGCCAGCCACCACGTCGGGATGCTGTGGCGCTTGCACGCCGTGCACCACAGCCTCACCCGCTTGTACGGCCTCAACGGCCTCATGAAGCACCCACTGCACCAGACCGTCGAGATGACCGCGGGAGTGGCCCCGCTGATCCTGATTGGGCTGCCCGTCGACGTCGCATCGGTGCTCGCCCTCGCCGTCGCCATCCAGCTGCTCCTGCAGCACTCCAACGCCGACTACCGCATCGGCCCCGCCAAGCACTTGCTCGCACTCAACGAAGGCCACCGCTTCCACCACCTCAAATGGGCCGGCGTCGGCGACGTCAACTTCGGACTATTCACCCTGATCTGGGACCACCTGATGCACACCCATTCCTACGACCCCACCCGCCGCTTCGACTCCACCCAACTCGGCATCGCCGTCAAACCCGACTACCCCTCCGGCTACCTGCAGCAGATGACGTACCCGTTCACCACCGCCGGCGGCTGCACATTCACATCGGAAAGCCCGACCTCCATTCCAGCTGTCATCACGACTCGATGAAGTGGGCTCTGAGAGACGAAATACCCGACGGTGAGTAGCGGCCCGACGGACCCAACGCGCAGCCCAACGCCGCACATCGACACGCGCCCAACGAATTACATGGATGTTGTTCTGTTACTGGTGTTAACAGAGAGGCTGATGTGATGTACGTTCCATGATATCCGCCTCTGCTACGTACTGAGATGGGCCGTAGAACAGCAACCCGGCGCACGAGTCGGCGGCGCCCATGTCCCCGGGGGCATGGCCACCTGCGAAGGAGAACTGAACTCGATGCCATCCGAGTCTCGGACCAACAATCGCGGTCGACGTTTCGGCGCGTCGCCAAAGGCGGACAGCGCTATCCGCCGTCGCTCTGGCTTGACGCGTCTTCTCCTCATCGGATGCGCCGTGTCGGCGATCGTGCTCGCCTCGCCCGCTCACGCCGAACCGGTCAGCCCATGGGATCCGTTGCTGCCAAGCGTCCTCAGCGCGGGGGCCCCGGGTGACCCGTTAGCGATAGCCAACGCCTCCCTGCAAGCCAGCGCCAACGCGGCGAAAACCACGATGGACATGGGCCGCAAGTTCCTGAGCAGCCTGGGGCTGACCAGCCCGGCGAGCGATCCGGGTTCCAGTCTGAGCGGCAACCGGGTCTACGGCGCACAAGCCATCGAATACGTGATTCGCCGCGCCGGATCCCAGCGCGGTGTTCCCTATTCATGGGGCGGGGGCAGCCTCAACGGGCCGAGCCGCGGAATCGACTCCGGCGCAGGAACTGTCGGATTCGACTGCTCGGGCCTAACCCGTTACGCCTTCGCCGGCGTCGGTATTCTGCTTCCCCGCTACTCCGGCGCTCAATACGACGCCGGCCGCAAGGTCCCTCCGTCGCAAGCCAAACGCGGCGACCTCTTGTTCTGGGGTCCCTCCGGAGGCCAACACGAAGCCCTCTACCTGGGTGGCGGCCAGATGCTCGAAGCGCAACAAACCGGGGTACCCGTGAAGGTCTCGCCCGTGCGCACCGGCGGGATGACCCCCTACGTCACCCGCATCATCGAGAGCTAGCATCCGGCGATGATGCAGACCTCGTCGCCAGACCGCTTCGGTGTACCTCCGTAGTTCAGGTGCTGCTGGTGGTGTCGTGCGCGTGCGCGGACAGTACGTGCCCAACGGCCTCGACAACGTCGGGCCCGATTTCGTTCAACGCATCACCGACGACCAACCAGTTCTCCGTAGCGTCGAGGTCGACGTACCGGAAAACCTGCTCGAATGCGAACACCGGCATGAGCGTGATCGTCGTAGTGCCCGGATTCTCCGGCCTGGAGAATTCCACCCGGGCCAGCACCGATCCCTTCGCGACGACTCCCTCGTTGACCGAGGAGACCACACCACCGGGCGGCTCGGGATCGACGCTGACACCGCCCATGTCGACCTGGCTGTTTGCCACGATGTTGAGCAGCTGGTGCTTGTCGGTGTTGGACAGGAATTGCAGGATGTGCAGCGGATGCAGCTTCCCGGTGCCGGCGGCATTGAACGGTTGATTGCTTCTGATCACCTCGAAAACCGTTGGCCCGTACCAATCTCGGCGCTTCTTCGCCCACGTGGTGTAGCTATTCTCCGTCGAGCGCAGCGGGAACGCCACCTCGGTCGGTCTCTCCTGTTGGATGTGTTGCGGTGTGATCGCCCACACGGCGTGGTCAAGAGCGGCTCGCAGGTTGTGCACGAAGTCCCCCATGAGCAGCGCCGACTCGGTGTAATCGAGATCCGACTCCAGCGCCCACTCCGCCCACGTCGTTCGCGAGGCGTGATCGGTGCGATTGTCCCGCCTGCTGTACTGCCGCTCGACCGCCTGTTGCTCGGCGAGCACGTCGCGTAGCCGGTCTCGAATCGCGAACCCATGCGTGAGCTTGTGAAATGCCGACGACCCGACCAGCCCCGGGTCCCATGTGCCGTCCGCCATCAGATCCCGCCACTGTCGGCGTCGCGGGCATCGGCCAACTCCGCCGCAACCTGCTCGACGACGCCGACGATGCCCTGCATTGCCTCGGCGGAGGTGGGCGCCAGCCAGGACAGCGAGGGGAACTCAGCGACGACCCCGACGAATTCGTTGTCCTCGGTCGACCATTCAACCCGGTAGGTGTAATCCATGCTTAAGTCCTTTAAGAAAGTCGGTGATTGAGTTCCGCCGAGCGCTCGGCAACCGTCCTGGCGATCTCGGTGACCCGCTTGCGCCGCAGATGTTCCCGGATGGTGGTGGCGATGAACTGCGCGCGCTCCCACGGGTTGGTGCCGTAGCCCTCGGCCGCGATCGTGCCGGTGGCGATGACGTCGCCCTCGATGATCTGGTGCTGCCGGTAGCGGGTGGCGCCGTCGTCGTGGGTGCCGTCCACGACCCGCATGAACTGTCCGCCCGGGTGCAGGTCGATCTCGATGTCCCACTCGGTGTCGCGCTCACGGAAGTAGAAGCTGTGCCCGTCGACATCGCCCTTCCACTGCTCGGGTGCGTAGCCGCCGTGGTCGTGGATCACGACGCCGGGCTGGTCGGCCAGCCACGCCTGCAGGTCGGCCTCGTCGGCCTCCTGGGCAGCCTGGAGCCGCCGTCCCTCGGGGGTCTGCCAGAACTCGTTCATGTCGTCGAGAAACTCCCGGAATGTGGCTTCTGAACGCCATTGGCCGGGGCGGGGTGCATCCGCTTCGTCGGGCATCGGCGGTCACCTCTCCGGGTCGAGCCGGGCGCGGGCATCTTTGATCAGCAGCAGTGTGTTGGCTCGGACTCGAAGTGGCCGTAGAACGCGGGATCGATTTTGAAGCAGCTTGCCATCGCGTCCGGTGTGATCAACACCGATTTTCCGTCTCGCTCACCGTGCTCTCCCGGTGGTCTGACCTCAACGGAAGCCGGACGGGCCGCATCGTCAGGGCGAGCTCGGCTCACTCATCAAGCGCAAGCCAGCACCCTTCTTGGTCATTCGATCGAGCTTGCCCTGAAGCCTGGCCCGGTCGCGAATGCTGACTTGAAGTTGTTCGGCCAGAGCCTGGACGACGGCTTCAAGATCCCTTCGCTTGTCCCGTGCATCCTTGTATTTGCGCTCAGCATCAAGGACGCGTTCATGCATCGCGTGGAGCTTTTTGTTCCACTCATATTCCTGCGGGGTGACGACCTCGTCCTGCTTGGCGACGGCTCTGTCCATCCAGTCGGCGAGATCGCTGAGCGCGCCACGCACAAGCCGGGTGCGCCCGACTCCCGACTCGTTGGCCAGTGCCACGACACTTCGCTTGCCCTGGTTGACCGGCTTGGGCGCTGGTTCACCGGCGAGCAAACTGCGCATCGCGACGAGGACGGCCTTCCGCGTAGGGTTGCGTTCCGCATTGATTTCTTCATTGGTCGGAGGCCAATCACGTTGCGCCACGGGCGTCTCAGTGCTGGATGTCATGCTGGATCGCCCTTTTCAGGAGTATTCGTTGCACCCGACGGCCCCAAGATCTGAGGCCTGCTCTTTTCTGAAGCGCGCGCCGCTTTGGCTTCCTCCGCAGACATGATCGTCAGCAACGGCAAGGCTGTGGTCTCATGTTCGGCGATGTGCTCTTCGAGATGCCGGATCCGGTTGCCAATACGCGCAGCCAAGATCGGGTTCACGTCGTGCAACCGATCTCGGAGTTGGGCAGCCTCTTTCTTGTCTTGCGCAACCGTGGTGTCGGTGTAAACCCTGCTGCCGCAATAGGTCTTGCAGTCATTCCGGTTGGGCTCACCGTCGTTGTCTCGCGAGCACGCCATCGTTTCGGGCTTCATCGGGTCGGCAAGGCAGAGACACGCGTGGCCGGGGTTGTCCCTTACGGCCATATCCGGGTCACTACGCAGTCGGCGCTCTTCCTTCTTCGACAGGTCTGCATAGGTACCGGGAAACTGGTTTACGGCGAACCTGTTCAGAGCGTTTCCCAGTCGTTTGGCCGCGGGGCCGGATACCCTCATCCCGGTCTTGGCGGCATTCGCGTGATCTTGCAGCGTGTCGTACAGCGCGTGCGTTCGTTCTTTGTCCATGGTCGCGGCGATGCCGGAAGTCATCGTGGAGCCGTACCCGTCAGTGGTGGTCGATCTCATGTGACCAAATTGGACACCAGCGGCTGCAAGTCCTTGAGGTTGGTTCACGATGTGCCAGGCGACACTTCGACGGAAACGGTCGAGTGTCACATTCCCTGCTGGGTCCTTTGCTATGCGATGGGCCTCCGACAGCCCGAGCGTTTCCACCAAATCGTTGGCGAATGCGACGAATTCGGCAATCCATCGAACCATTTCCTGAGCCGCTAGTTCGGGCGGCTTCAGGTCACCGTGGCCCGCATCCCCCATTCGATCTTCGGGTCGACGAATGTCGGGATAGTCGATCAGGCTATCGGAACTAGTGGCTTCGGCGAGGCGTTCAAGCGCCATGATGGCGTCAGCGCCCGGCTTTATCGTTGCCCACACCCAAGGCTTGCCTTCGCGGTGTTGCTGGTCATTGTCGTCACGGACGCCCTTGGAAATGAGGCCGTCAATTCTATAAGAGTGGGCGCCGTCCGGACGTGGAACGATTCGCAAAGCGCCGCGCCGTAGCTTTCTGCATTCCTGGCCACGCATTCCCGTGCACGTGCAGATTAGTATCGTTGCGGCCGCTTGGAGCACGCGCGTTAGCTTGCCCTGCCGCAAGTCCCTGAAGTCGATCAACGGGAGCCAAGGGCGGCCCTCTATGGTGCAAGTGATCGGTACCGGAATCGGCTGTGGTACTTCGGGGGCGGCCATCGTGTACAAACCACCGCGAAGTAGGCGCCAACGGCGAAAGTCCTTAGGGTGAATGCCTCCTCCGTCGAGCGCGACGAGGTACTGCGCGGCTACGCGCCCGCGCTCCCCTTGGGGCAGCACCCCTCCGCGAGAAGCCACCAACCGGTCGACCGCATCGAGTCCTTCATGCGAACACTCCTGCGGCAGAGGGCGACTCAAAGTTGAGTTAAGCCACTCCACGGCGGCGATGATGTCAGGCGCGCATTGGATGATTTGTTGAGACCACCAAAGCAGCGGGGCGAAAGTATCCGGGTGAATAATTTCTTTTCTGTTCTCAGCGCCTCGCACGCGACTGCCCGCTTCAACGCTCCTTCCAAACCACGTCGGTTCGACCATGTGATCAGCTTCTGGCAGATAAAAAGCTAGGTGTGCAATCGCGGCTATGGGCCGTAAGTAATTGTCCGTTACCCCCTCGCTGCATCGGGATTCGTCGGCGCGAAGCGCCGTCACGTACATATCGAGGAGGTCGCTATCGACTTCGCAGAGTTCGGTGATGTCATGCTGACCGAGAAAGTGAGCGAATCGGCGAAGGGCTCCAAAGCGGGCTCTGACCGTCGCCGCCGCTGCCCACGTCCTCGCGTTGCTTCCGGCGAGGTAGGAGTCCGGGGCCGGCCGATTGATCGACAACCAGATAATGCGCTTGATCGGTTTGATCAGTTGTGACGGGATCTGATAGCGCTGCTTTGCACGGCCAGGCATCCAGTGCAGGTTCTGCACGATCCCGCGCGACGTGTCCATCGGACGGAGTGACCAGATGTCGTCCCCGAACATGCTTACTGCAAGATCGAGGCGCCTCAGACTCAGCGGATGAACGATGGTAGGTCCGGATTCGACTGCCGCCCAGTCGACAGCGACAAGTTCGCCCAGATCATCAACCGCAACCTCATCGTTTTCGATCACGCGTACTTCCCGTTGAGGAGCAGATGGATTTCGGTTCGATCCTCGTCGGTAATTGCACGTTCGGCACTGAGGTACTCGTCGGCGGCGATGAGTGTGCGGTCATCGACGAGTGCGATTAAGCATCCGTAGGCCATGGCGCGGAAGTCGGTCCAGTCAGGCCCGTCGGTGGACGCGATGGACTCCAACTGGTGACGCAGCTCGATGAGCCGCGGAAGGTGGCGCGAAGTGGCGAAGGCATTCGTGCACTGCAGGCAAAGCAGGAAGTCGTCGCCGCAGGGCGCTCCGGTTAGGGGATGGTGCTCCCAATCGGTGCAGCCTCCGATTGGCGTATCGGTGTCTGCAGTTGTCGTAGCGCGTTCAAACCGCATTTTGAGATGGGTCTCGGCGTTTTCGATCACCGACCACAGCCCCGTTTCGACCGCCTCGGTCATGAGGCGTTCCCGCTCGTCGTCCGACGAACCCATGTAGATAGTCGACCACGTTGCACGCGAATGCCCTTGCGGCGAGCGGTCGATGAGTATCCGAACGGTTTTGCGCAGACGATTGAACGAGATTGGGACGTCATGGTCTGGCCACCAGCTGAGCCGCCGCTTTCGGCTGACGTCGCCGGGGGACAAGCCGACGGTCGGAGCCGAACGCCCCTTCACCGACCAGTAGACGATAAGGCGGTCGGCTCCGGGAAGGTCGTTGGTCGCCAAGTAGTCGCGACCTGGTTGTGTCATCTCAATGATCTTTGCCATTGCGCGGCGCGCCTTCTTCGGTATCGCGTGAGCGTCGTAGAGGTGACTCTGTCGCCGACGCTTTTCATCTTCGACAGTCCAGATGTCCTCGCTGACACCGAGTCCAGGAGCGGCCGAGGGTACCTTTCGCTCGTTGATGGGTGCGAAGTTAGCCCCTTCGAGGCAGGCGATAAGCACAGCGATAGCGACGGCACCCTCGTAGCTCACGAACAGCATCGGTCGCGCTGTACCAACGCCGGAGGACGAGCGGCGGCGTGCGTTCGGGACACCGAGCAGGGTGCGAGTCGCGAGCGATTGCGGTGCACCGGTCGTGGCAACTTCATAAAGAGCGTCCGCTAAAGGCTTTTGATCCGTAGCGAGCTCGCTGCTTGCGCGCCGCCTGAGGATGACCAAGTTTGGGCGAATACGATCATATTCAGCGTTGACGGCGACCGTCGCTGCCTTGAGGATCGCGTCGTACACTTCCGTGGCGAAGGGTTGACACTCCTCGCTATCGTTCGGCGGCAGCCGCCGATTGAGATGCTTCGGCAAGTCTGGATGTAGACGGCCTGGGAAACGAAGAAGAACTTGCCTCGTCCGGCCCAATAGACCGCGCTGACTTCTATTCTTGGCTCCGCCGTCCGCCACGTACAGCACATAGCTGTTCCATCGATCCGGTGTCAACTGGCTCAGTTCGCGCACGTCGTGCTCACTGCACCAGTTCGCGAAAGACCTTAGGGTGTAGCAGTTCCCAGTTGCCGATCGCGCGGTCTTCCAACTTCCGCTCACTCCAGTGAGAGCTTCAATGGCATCGGCGAATTGCACCCTGAGCTGCACCTCGCACGGCCACATCCGAAGATCGATGACGGTAGGCGTATACGATCCGGGGAGAGAGACGACGACTACCTCGGGGTCCTCGCGACGAGTGACAATGCCGTCTTCTGAGGTGCGGCGCTGACCTGCAGTCATGCGCCATCCCCGGTCAGATCCCGAATCTCCGAAAGCTCCTGCGCCAATGACGACACCATATCGCTGATCGTGGTGTCGGCGTTCGAGGAACCAAACAACCGATCAAATCGAAGTCGCTGCACGCGAGGCAAATAGGTGTCCCGCGTCGTCTCAACGGACTTATGCCCTAACACGTCCTTAACCGTTCGGAATACCTCGTCGTACCTCGTACCGTCCCCGTATGCGACGTCCTCGTTCCAACCATGCATTGCATCAAGACGTTGGTGCAATCTGACCGTTAGCGCCAATGCGAAACTGAACCGAAGAGAATGAGGCGTCACGGTCAGTTCGTCAGTCGCCGCACCACCAGTCGATTCAACAGCTGCCCAAAGCCGGTCATTGGCCGCATCGAATACTCCGATCCATGATTCGTGGTGATACGGCGTCCCTCCTTCGTTAAGCCACAATGCCATTGGTTCCGGCCGCCCGTCACGCAGCCAGAACAGGCGCCGCCGTGTAGCTGGCTTCATCGTGTTCAGCGACAAAGTGACGCCGTCATCTTGAACGACCTCGAACGTGCCCTTTCGAGTGCGTCGGACCTCCGTTACCCAGATGATGTCGTCGATGGCGTCGTAGCGCCCTTCGCGGACCGCTCGGCGAACGGCCGCGGCCCGGCCGACTTTCACATAACTTCGCAGTGTCCGAGTCACGGTCGGAGCCGCGTACCACATCCGCGCCTTGCTGTATTTGGCGATTGCCGCAGGCAGCTTCGCCTCTATTGCGCCTTCGTTTGGCAGTTCAGCCAGCAAGAGCGAACCCGCTTCTTGCACGCGTAAGCCGGTTGAATACACAAAGTCGGTGAATGCAGTGTTGCGCAATGAATTACGGACACGACACGATTCGTCGTCACCAACCGCGCGCCACTGATTCGGCCCGACACGCTCGATCCCGCGGCCGCGTAGCCCGACGTCACGCCACAGCCGATACGTCCCCGGGACAATCCAGCGATCCCGTTCCTGGCGCACGAATACCTCGTTCACCCTCCCACCGGGCACCCTCATCGCACCCCGCCCACCGGGCACTGGATTCGACTCGATTGAGGGACCGTTCGGCCCGATAGGAATCTTGCGTCTCACCGCCCAGTCGTACAAGTCCCTAAGCGCAAAGACCGCCTTGTTCCATGTGGACCCCGCCACCGCGTCCGCGAACTGATGGTGATCGGTTGGGTCTGCTGCACCATTAGGTGACAGTTTCGGTCACGCGGCCTGACTGGCCGGTGTGGTCATGATTGCTTCGTATTCGATCGGGGTCAACCGGCC
>NZ_JBEXUA010000016.1:0-126292 GCF_040614235.1 Mycobacterium sp. NPDC006124
GAACCCACGTCCCTACGTGTGGACCAAGACCGCCGATCAAATCCTCGCCAGCATCGGCAACTACTGCCAACGAATTAACGACTCAGAACACTAGTGCACCGCCGTCGGCGGCGCATCAACGCAATCGACTGGGCCGGGTGGCGACGTCGTGCGGGAACGTTTCGCCCCCTACGCCGAGCGCTTCCTGAACTGAATCCCTCGCCGAGCGCACGCTTGACGTACGCAAACACCGAGAGACCCCGCGAACAAGCGTGCAGTCGGCGGAGATCAGATGGTGACCTCGTTCAACGTGCCCGTCGCCACGTCGAACACGAACCCCCGCAGTGACGAGTGCAAGGTGACGAAGGGACTGGTCTCGATGCGTCGCAGCGACTGTCGAACGTCCTCGTCGAGATCGGCGAACGCCTCGGCAGCCCACTCGGGCTTGAGGCCCGTCTCGTCCTGGATCTCCTGCTTGAAACCGTCGTCGGTGAAGGTCAGCATCCCGCAATCGGTGTGGTGGATCAAGATGATCTCGCGAGTACCCAACAGTCGCTGACTGATTGCCAGGGAACGGATCTCGTCATCGGTCACCACGCCACCGGCATTGCGGATGACGTGCGCCTCCCCCTCGGCCAGACCCAGGATCCGGTACACGTCGAGGCGGGCGTCCATGCACGCGACGACGGCGACGTGCTTGCTCGGCGGCAACGGCAGGGGACCGCTGAACGCCGCGGCGTATGCCTCGTTGTTCTTCAGGTATTCGTCGGTCACGGACACTGAGATCTCCTCCACGGGCTGACGACGGAGATGACGCTAGTCGCCGTCAGCCCGCGGCCGGAGGTTCAGGATCGTGATGATTGAAGATCGTAGACGGTCGTGCCGCCGACGTCGGTCTTGGTGAAGGTCTTCTCCACCCACGCCGTGATGTCACCCGCCGAGCCGGTGCGGTGCCAGTTCGGCCCGCCTCGGCCCGAGTCGGCCAGGAAGTAACGCACCTGGCCGTCGGCCACGTACTGCTGGAACTGCGCCAGCGTCGGCGACGGATCCCCACCGGTGAAGCCACCGATCGCCATCAGCGAGGCACCGGTCTTCAGCTCCAGATCGCCGACCTGCATCGAACCGATACCGGCTGCGGCCCAGCGGGTGTGGGTGCCCTCCAGTAACGCCTCGAGTTGGGCACTGTCGCCACGTCCGCCGGGGCCGCCGGGACCGCCCGGTCCGCCAAAGCCACCGAAGCCGCCCGCCTTCTGCGGACCGGACATGGTGCCGGGGCCGCCGTGGGCGTTGGCTGCGTTGTAGATCGAGAACGCCGTCGGGCCGCCCAGGCCGACGACGATCGTGGCGAGCACGACCGCCACCGTTGCCTTGCCCAGCCGGTTCGCCCGCAACGCGAGCAGCAGGGCCACCACGACCGATCCGACGAGCACGATCCATCGGATCGCCGGCCACCAGTCGGGGGTTCGATCGAGCAGGACGAAGGACCAGACGCCGGTACCCAGCAGCATTACGGCCAAAACCACGCGCGCCAGCAGCGCGTCACGACGCGCCACGAGCTGAGCGACGGCGATGCCGACCAGTGCCGCCACGGCGGGCGCAAGCGCGACGTTGTAGTAGGGATGCACCGTGCCAGCCATGAAGCTGAACACCGCGCCGGTGACCAAAAGCCAACCACCCCAGAGCAACAACCCCGCACGGACGCGGTCGGTGCGCGGCGCCCGCAGCGTCAGCCAGGCCAGGGCGACCATGCCGATCAGGGCGGCGGGAAGCAGCCAGGACGCCTCGGCGCCCATCGACGCCCCGAACAGCCGGCCGATGCCGGGCTCGCCGCCGAAGAAGAGGTTCGCCCCGCCGCCGGGACCGTGCCCGGGTCCGGGGCCGCCGCCACCGAAGCCACCGCCCTCGTTGCCGGCGATGCGCTCGATGCCGTTGTAGCCAAAGGCCAACTGCAGCAGGCTGTTGTCGGTCGACCCTGCGATGTAGGGACGGGAATCGGCTGGCCACAGGCTGACGAGTGCGATGTACCAGCCAGCAGAGACGATCATCGTCGCGCCGGCGACGAGCACCGCGCCCAGTCGCCGCCACACCCCGAACGGCGCCGCGACCAGAACGGCGACCGCGAGTCCCGGCACGACCAGGAAGGCCTGCAGCATCTTGGTCAGGAAGGCGAAGCCGACGGCGCACCCGGTCCACGCCATCCACGTGGTCATCCGTCGCACCGTCTCGGCCTCGATGGCCCGCACGGTGCAGTAGGCGGCGACCAGCAACAGCAGCACCAGCAGCGCGTCGGGATTGTTGAAGCGGAACATCAACGTCGCCACCGGGGTGAGCGCCAGCACCAGGCCGGCGATCAAACCGGCCGACGGGCCGCTGGTCCGCCGCACGGTGAGGTAGAGCATCGCGACCGCGCCGACGCCCATCAACGCCTGGGGCAGCAGCATGGTGAACTCGTTGAACCCGAACAGCCGGCCGGACAGACCCATGACCCACATCGCGGCGGGCGGCTTGTCGACCGTGATCGCGTTGCCGGAGTCCAGCGAACCGAAGAGCCACGCCTTCCAGCTCTGCGTGCCGGCCTGGGCGGCGGCTGCGTAGTAGCTGTTGGCCCACCCGGAGGAGCCGAGCCCCCACAGGTACAGCACGCCGGTGCCCACCAGCAGCGCCCAGAACGCGGGGCGCGTCCAGCGTGGTGCGGGCGGTGCGCCCTGGTCATGGGGAACGGCGTCGCGGGCGACGTCGTCGGCTGTCAGTGTCACGGGTGATTCCCTCGTCAGTGTGGTGGTCGGACTCAGCGGTTGCGGCGGGGGTGGAACACCCAGCCGCGCAGGAGGACGAAGCGGACGGCGGTCGCCAACAGGTTGGCCAGCACCAGCACCGAGAGTTCGACCATCTTGTGCGGCTGGTCGACGAAGGCATGTAGCCCGGCCAGCGCGCCGCTGGTGATCGCCAGTGCGATCGCGAACACGATGAGCCCCTCCACGTGGTGGCGGCCTGCCTTGCTGGTGCCCGAGACGCCAAAGGTGAAGCGGCGGTTGGCCGCGGTGTTGGCGATCGCCGTCACCAGAAGCGCGGTGAAGTTGGCCACCTGTGCGCCGATCAGCGGGTGCAACACCATGAACAACAGCAGGTAGGCCACGGTCGACGTGACGCCGATGGCACCGAACCGGACCACCTGGCGGAACAGCGAGTTGGGCGCGGCCGTCGACGACTGCGACGGGGCCAGTTGGGCGGCAATGGCATTCACCGGGATCGAGCCGCTGGCGAACCCGCGGAGCAATCGGCCGACGCCCTTGAGGTCCGCGGTCGCCGTCGCGATGATGTCGACCCGGCTGTCGGGGTCGTCGACCCAGTCGACCGGAACCTCGTGGATGCGCAGACCGCTGCGCTCGGCGAGCACCAACAGTTCGGTGTCGAAGAACCAGCCGGTGTCGGCGACGTGGGGCAGCAGCCGCTGGGCGACGTCGGCGCGGATCGCCTTGAAACCACACTGGGCATCGGAGAAGCGGGCCTGCAGCGTCGAGCGCAGGATTAAGTTGTAGCAACGCGAGATGATCTCCCGCTTCGGCCCGCGCACGACGCGGGAGCCCCGACCGAGCCGGGTGCCGATGGACAGGTCCGAGTGACCGGAGATCAGCGGGGCGACGAGCGGGCCGACCGCGGCCAGGTCGGTCGACAGGTCGACGTCCATGTAGGCCAGGACCATCGCATCGGATTGCGACCACACCTGATGCAGCGCGCGTCCGCGGCCCTTCTCCTCCAGCCGTACCGCGCGCACGCCGTCGAGTTCCTCGGCTAGCGCAGCCGCGATGCGCGGGGTGTCGTCGATGCTGGCGTTGTCGGCGATGGTGATGCGGACCCGGTAAGGGAAGCTGTCGGCGAGGTAGCCGTGCAGCCTGCGCACCGAGTCGGCCAGGGCGGCCTGCTCGTTGTAGACCGGGATCACCACGTCGAGCACGGGGACGTCGAGCCTGCGGGCCTCCAAGGCGGCGTTGGGCCGAGATCCGAAGGCGATCTCCCGGGGAACCATGGCGACCTCCGTGAGGTCCACATCCTGAATGTCGGTCATGTCTCCATCGTCGTGCCGCGGATTGTGGTGGCCGTTGGCGCGAGCTATGCGTCGGCTATGAATGAGTCGGCGCCTTCGTCAGGTCGTACAGGACGACGCCGTCGACCGTGACGGGCGAGTAGTGCGCCTCGACCCATTCGCCGATGTCGGCGGCCTCGCGACTGCCGCTCGAACCGCGGCCCACCGGCATGCCGAACATGGAGTGCGCGCGGATGAAGTAGTGGATTCGACCGTCGGCGACGTCGCTCTGGAACTCCGCGAGCGTCGGCGCCGGATCGGTGCCGTTGAACCCGCCGACGGCCATCACCGGAACCCCGGAGCCGAGTTGGTAGCCCGCGGCGTTGCTCGAGCCCACCACCGCCGCGGCCCACTCGAATCGGTCCGCACCGTCGGTCAGCAGGTCGACGAGCCCAGGACCCGCCTTGGGGATGTCGAGGAAGCCACCGCCGGGACCGCCCGGACCGCCGAAGGCGCCGCTCCCCCGGGCCGGGCCGACCGACGGAATGGCTCCGGCGTGCGGCGTGGCGGCCGTCGCGAGCGAGTAGGCCGTCGGTGCGGCCAGGCACGCCAGGATCGCCAGTCCGGCCACCCCGGTGGCGACGCGTCGCGGCAGCCGGCCGACGACCAGGAGCAACACGGCGGCGCCGATTCCGGCGACGGCGACGGCGGTACCGAGCCACGGCAGCCAGTCATGGCGGCGGGCCAGCAGCACCGCCGCGAGGATCGCCGTCACCGCAACGGTGCCGGCCAGTGCGATGGCCGACCGGACGTCGGTTCTGTTGCGCCACAGCAGGACCGCGCCGATACCGATGCTTCCGCCGATCGCGGGCGCGAGGGCGACGGTGTAGTACTGATGCAGGATCCCGTTGGCGAAGCTGAACACCACGGCGGTGACGACCAGCCAGCCGCCCCACACGATCAGGCCGGCCCTCGCGGGGTCGGTCCTCGGGGCGCGGCGGGTCAGGATCAGGCCGGCGGCGACGGAGATCACCGCAGCGGGAATCAGCCAGGCGCTGTAGGTGCCCATCGAGACGCCGAACAGCCGGCCCCAACCGACGTCGAAGTTCATGTTGCCCAGGCCGCCGGTCTCCTCCCCGGTGAGTCTGCCGATTCCGTTGTAGCCCAATGCCAATTCGACGATGCTGTCATTCTGGGAACCGCCGACGTAGGGCCGCGACGACGCCGGCCACAGCTCCACCAGCAGCAGATACCACCCACCGCTGACCACCATCGCCGCCAGCGCTCCGGCCAGCCTGAGCAGCCGGGTTCGCAGCGGCACGGCGGCGGCGATCAGATAGGCCAGCCCGAACGCGGGCAGCACCAGGAAGGCCTGCATCATCTTGGCCAGGAAGCCGATGCCGACAGCCGCACCCGCGCCGATCAGCCACCACCGGTTGGCATCCCGCTCACATGCCCGCTGGACGCAGTAGGCACCGGCGACGAGGGCGAGCACCAGCAGGGAGTCCGGGTTGTTGAAACGAAACATCAACGTCGCGACGGGGGTGAGCGCGAACACCGCGCCGGCGAGCAACGCCGCCGACGGACCGGCAGCCCGGCGCACCGCGGCGTAGAGCAGCCCGACCGCGGCCACGCCCTCCAGCGCCTGCGGCACGAGGATGCTCCACGAGCTGAGTCCGAACAGCCGCACCGAGAGGTCCATCACCCACAGCGCGGCGGGCGTCTTGTCCACGGTGATCGCGTTTCCGGCATCGCTGGACCCGAACAGCATGGCCGTCCAATTCTGGGCGCCGGCTTGAACGGCCGCCGAGTAGAAGCCGTTGGCCCAACCGCTGGCCGACAGGTTCCACAGGTACAGCAGCGCCGTGGCCGCCAGCAGGACGCCGAGAGCGATCCGCTCCCCGACCGTCGCGGGTGCACGCTGCGGGTCGACATGGTCGTCGGCGCCGTCGGCGGCGTGCGCGGGGCGCGTCAGTACGGCGGTCACCTCATTCATCGTCGGCACGTCGGCTAGGTACCGTATTGGTTCGAGCTGTGCGCAGGCTGTGAGCTCTCCGTGTACGTGGGCAACCGGACGACGAACTCCGTGCGGCCGGCGTCGCTGCGCACCGCAATGGTGCCGTCGTGCGCCTTGACCACGGCGGCGACGATCGCCAGACCCAAACCCGTGCTGCCCCCGGCCGGGGCGGCCCCCGACCGCGAGCGGGACGTGTCACCCCGGGCGAACCGCTCGAAGATCTCCGGCAACAGGCTCGCGGCGATGCCCGGTCCGTCGTCGGCCACGGTGAGCACGGCGGTGTCACCGTCGCGACTCAGCGACGTCGTGACCGAGGTACCCGCCGGCGTGTGAATCCTGGCGTTGGCCAACAGGTTCACCAGCACCTGCTGTAACCGCGCCTCGTCGCCGACCACCGTGACCGGATCCTCGGGCAGGTCGAGCGCCCACTCGTGGTCGGGCCCGGCGACGTGCGCGTCGCTGACGGCGTCGACGACGAGCCGCGACACGTCGACCGGTTCGCGCACCAGGGCCCGCCCCGAGTCGAGCCGCGCCAGCAGCAGCAGATCCTCCACCAGGTGGGTCATGCGACCGGTCTCGGACTCGACGCGACTCATCGCGTGAGCGACGTCGTCGGGTAGTTCGCGCCGCTTGCGTTGCGCCAGTTCGGTATACCCGCGGATCGCGGCCAACGGCGTGCGCAGCTCGTGGCTGGCGTCGGCGACGAACTGACGCACCCGCGTCTCGCTGGCATGCCGTGCCGACAATGCCCCGGCGACCCGGTCGAGCATCGTGTTCAGCGCGGTGCCGAGCTGACCCACCTCCGTGTGGGCGCCGTCCGGGTCGACGCGGACGATCTCGCTCGGCAGGTTGACCTCGCCCTTGTCGAGTTCCAGGGCCGCGACGTCGCGCGCGGCCTCGGTGACCCTGGTCAGGGGTGCCAGCTGACGCCGGATGACGAGGATGCCGACGGTGGCGGCCGCGAGAAGAGCGATCGCCCCCAGGATGCAGAACATGCCGACCACCCACAGCAGGGTGTCGTCCACGACCGCCGTCGGCAGTCCGGTCACGATCGTCTCGCTGCCATGGCGGGCATGAAGCGCGATGACGCGATACCGGCCGAGACCGTCGAGCTCCATCGTCATCGGAGTGCGTGTCGGCGGGACCTTGGCCAGGGCAGCAGACGCCGCCGAGGTCACCTCGGCGCGGCCGCCGTCGGGGGTGATGACACCGGCGTCGACGGCGCCGTCGCGGGACACGACGGCACCGACGGTGCGCGTCGCCTGGCCGGGCGCGTTGAGAAAGCCCGGCCCCGGACCGATCTCCGGATCGAACATCCGGTCGCGGAACGGAACGGGCAACGACCTGGGGGGTGGCAGGTCGAAGATCGCCGCCGAACGCTTCCCCGCCTCCACGAGCTGGTTGTCGAGCTGACGCATCAGAAAGCGTTCCAACGCGAATTCGGTGGCGATGCCGATGCTCGCGCAGACGACGGCGAGCAGCACGACCTGGGTGAGTAGCAGCCGGACGCGCAGCGACCACGTACGCGGCGAGAGCACCTTGCTGTGTGGTTCCGACCGCCGAGCGGCGCCTGCGCTCATCGCGGAGGCTTGAGCACGTACCCGGCGCCGCGCAACGTGTGGATCATCGGCTCGCGGCCGCTGTCGATCTTCTTGCGAAGGTACGACACGTAGAGCTCGACGATGTTGGACCGGCCACCGAAGTCGTAGCTCCACACCCGGTCGAGGATCTGCGCCTTGCTCAGTACCCGCTTGGCGTTGCGCATCATGAACCGCAACAGCTCGAACTCGGTCGCGGTCAACGTGATTGGCTCCCCGGCGCGCGTGACCTCGTGGCTGTCCTCGTCGAGCACGAGGTCCCCGACCACGATCTGCGCGCCGCCCGTCTCGTCGGCCACCCCGGTGCGCCGAAGCAACGCGCGCAGCCGCAAGACGACCTCTTCGAGGCTGAACGGCTTGGTGACGTAGTCGTCGCCGCCCGCGGTGAGTCCGGCGATGCGGTCCTCGATCGAGTCCTTCGCCGTGAGCAGCAGCAGCGGCAGACCGGGAATCTGCGCGCGAAGCTCGTGCAGGACGTCGAGTCCGCTCATGTCGGGCAACATCACGTCAAGCACCACGACGTCGGGTGGGTTCTCCTTGGCCAGCGCGATGGCCGTCTGCCCGTCACCCGCGGTCGAGATGTCCCAGCCCTCATAACGCAGAGCCATGGACACCAGCTCGGCGAGCACCGGTTCGTCGTCGACCACCAGCACGTTGATCGGCTTGCCGTCCGAACGGCGCATGACGAGCCGGGCGGGGTCGGCGTGTTCGCGATCGGCGCCGTTCATGGTGGTCACGTCCTCAGTGTGAATCCGCGCGATGGGGGGCTCCTGTGCCGACCCTATGCCCAAGCTGTGAAGACCGGCTCACAGCTGGCGCATAGTCTCGACCGGCACAGTGGCTGTCGTGAACACGTGGGGAATGCGCAAGACGCTCGGCGCCGTCGCGGTGGCGGCTGCCGTCGCTGGCGTGGGAGGGGTGGCCGTCACGGCGGCGACGCAGACGAACTCTCACGGCGACTTCGGCGGATTTGGTGGATTTGGCGACTTCGGTGGCGGACCGCCCGGACCACCTCCGGGCGGACCGCGAGCCCAGCACGAGCCCGGCACTCTGCACGGGGAGTACGTCGTCGCGGGCGATCATGGCGGATTCTCCACGATCGTCGAACAAACCGGCACGATCACCGCCATCTCACCGATCTCGGTGACCGCCCGCAGCGCAGACGGCTTCTCCCAGACCTACGTTCGCGAAGCGCCCGGGGCAGGCACGCCGACCTTCGTCGCCGGGGACACGGTCGTCATCACCGCGACGCGAGAAGGGGAGGCCGCCATGGTCTCCACCATGGGACCTCCCCCGTCGCCTGGTCGGTGAGCCAGGATCAGAGCGCATCCTGCTGCTCGGGCGGCAACTCGGCCGGGCCCTCGATCTCGGGGACCGCCGACGACGTGGTCGGCGTCTGTGGTGCCGTGGTCTCGGTCGTGGTCTCGCCGGTCGTGGCGTCCACCGTGGGCACGGGGCCCGGGGTCGACGGCTCGGCGGAACTCGACGACGCCGCGGTCAACGCGCCACCCGCGATCAGTGCCCCTGCACCGACGCTTGCGGCGATCACCCTCATGCTCTTGCCGTTCATGGTCGTCCTCTCGATCGGGGCTGTTCGGACCTCGGAGGTTTGGCCGACCCCCGCTGCACCCTCGGGTAGCCCCAGCGGACGCGCATCAAACACGAAGCTTTCTGCCAGTCAAGACTCACGTGGACCGGAGAACGGCAATCAGCGGTCCATCTCCTACCCTGTGGCCATGCAGTTTCCGACGGGCGCGTCATGACGCGCTTCCTCGCCCGCCGGGCGCTGAACTACGTCGTTCTGCTCCTTCTCGCCTCGTTCCTGACCTTCGCGCTCGCCTCCTGGTCATTCAAGCCACTCGACAGTCTCGAGGGTCGCAACCCCCGGCCCCCGCAGTCGGTGATCGACGCCAAGGCAGCCGAACTCGCGCTCGACAAGCCCATCCCCCTGCGTTACGTGCATTGGGTGTCGGAGGCCGTGACGGGAGACTTCGGCACGACCGTGGCCGGACAGCCGGTGTCCGACGAACTGGGACGGCGCATCGGGGTGAGCCTGCGGTTGGTGTTCCTCGGCTCGGTTCTGGGCACCGTGATCGGTGTGGTGGTCGGAGCGTGGGGCGCCGTGCGGCAGTACCGGGTGTCAGACCGGGTGATCACCGTGCTGTCGCTGCTGTTGATCAGCATGCCCACCTTCGTCGTGGCGAACCTGCTGATCCTCGGCGCGCTGCGCGCCAACACCTCACTCGGCTTCAACCTCTTCGAATACACCGGCGAGTCCTCGCCGACGCTCACCGGCGGGGCCGGAAGCCAATTCGTCGACCGCCTGCAGCACCTGGTCCTTCCGACCACCACGCTGGCCTTGTTCTCCATCGCCGGGTTCAGCCGATATCAGCGCAACGCGATGCTCGACGTGCTCGGGCAGGACTTCATCCGCACCGCCCGCGCGAAGGGCCTCACCCGACGCCAAGCGTTGTTCAAGCACGGTCTGCGCACGGCGCTGATACCGATGGCCACGCTGTTCGCCTACGGCGTGGGTGGACTGGTCACCGGAGCGGTGTTCGTCGAGAAGATCTTCGGCTGGCACGGCATGGGCGAGTGGGTCGTTCAGGGCATCGCCACCCAGGACACCAACATCATCGCCGCGATCACGGTGTTCACCGGAGCCACCATCCTGCTGGCCGGGTTGTTGTCCGACGTCATCTACGCGGCCCTGGATCCGAGGGTGAGGGTGGCGTGAGCGAACCCGTGACCACCGAGGCGTCGTCGACGGCTCGATCTGGCGTGGCGGCAGGCCGATTCGCCTCCCGCCGCACGCTGACCACCCGCCGCTTCCTCGGCAACCGCCTCGCGGTGGCCGCGCTGGTCGTGCTGGCGGTGATGTTCGTGGGGTGCTACGCACTGCCGCCGCTGCTGCCGTGGAGTTACACCGATCTGGACTTCCTGGCGTTGCAGCAGCCGCCGAGCACCAGCCACTGGTTCGGCACCAACGGCTTGGGCCAGGACCTGTTGGCACAGACGTTGCGCGGCATGCAGAAGTCGCTGCTGATCGGCGTCTGCGTGGCGTTCCTGTCCACGATCATCGCGGCCACCGTCGGCGCCGTGGCCGGCTACTTCGGTGGGTGGCGGGACCGCACGGCGATGTGGGTCGTCGACCTCCTGCTGGTCGTGCCGAGTTTCATCCTGATCGCGATCGTGACACCGCGACTCGGGGAGTCGGGCCGAGTGTTCTCGTTGATCCTGCTGCTGGCGGCGTTCAGCTGGATGATCAGCGCGCGCATCGTGCGCGGCATGACGATGAGTCTGCGCGAACGCGAATTCGTCACCGCCGCAAGGTACATGGGTGTGTCGAACCGGCGGATCATCGTTCGTCACGTGTTGCCGAACGTCGCGTCGATCCTGATCATCGACACCACCCTCAACGTAGGCGTCGCCATCCTCGCCGAGACCGGCCTGTCGTTCCTGGGCTTCGGTATCCAGCCGCCCGACGTCTCGCTGGGCACGCTGATCGCCGACGGCACCCCGTCGGTGACGACGTTTCCATGGGTGTTCCTGTTTCCGGCCGGAATCCTGGTGCTGATCGTGCTGTGCGCCAACGTGATCGGCGACGGCCTGCGTGACGCCATCGACCCGGGCAGCAAGCCCCGCCGGCGGCGGCGCTCGTGAGCGAACTGCTGGAGGTCAAGGATCTGCGCGTCGGCTTCAGCAGCGACGCCGAAGACGTCGAGGCCGTCCGCGGCATGACGTTCGACGTCGAACCCCGGGAAGTCGTCGCCCTGGTCGGCGAGTCCGGCGCGGGCAAGTCGGCGACGGCGATGGCCGTCGTCGGGCTGCTGCCGGAGTACGCGCGGGTGTCGGGATCGGTGCGACTGCACGGCGACGAACTCATCGGCCTCGACGACCAACGGATGTCACGCATCAGGGGGCGGGTGGTCGGCACCGTCTTCCAGGATCCGATGTCGGCGCTGACGCCGGTCTACCCCGTCGGCCAGCAGATCGCGGAGGCGCTGCGAGTGCATCAGCGCGACCTGAGCCGCGCGGCCGCTGCGACACGGGCCGTGGAACTGCTGGAGCTGGTGGGCATCTCGCAGCCGCAACGCCGGGCCAAGTCGTTCCCCCACGAGCTCTCCGGCGGTGAGCGCCAGCGCGTGGTGATCGCGATCGCAATCGCCAACGACCCGGACCTCATCATCTGCGACGAGCCGACGACGGCGCTCGACGTCACGGTGCAGGCGCAGATCCTCGACGTGTTGCGCACCGCCCGCGACGTGACGGGTGCGGGCGTGCTGATCATCACCCACGACCTCGGGGTGGTCTCGGAATTCGCCGACCGGGCGCTGGTCATGTACGCCGGCAAGGCCGTCGAGACGGCCCCGGTGGCCGGCCTCGCCGAGCGCCGGGTGATGCCCTACACCGTCGGCCTGCTGGGTTCGGTGCCCCGACTCGACGCCGCCCAGGGCTCGCGCCTGGTGCCCATTCCCGGCGCTCCCCCGTCGATGGCCGCCCTGCCCCCGGGCTGCCCGTTCGCGCCCCGGTGCCCGATGGCCGTCGACGACTGCCGCACCGCGGAACCGGAGTTGGTGCCGATCGGGCCCGGTCACGGCGCGGCCTGCATCCGCACCGACGACGTCGCCGGCCGCTCGGCCGCCGACGTGTACGGCGTGTCGACGGCGCCGCCGGACGCCCGGGCCGACCCGGACGCTCCCGTCGTGCTCCGTGTCGCGGATCTCGTCAAGACCTTCACCCTGACCAAGGGAGCGGTGTTCCGGCGCCGCATCGGCGAAGTGCGGGCGGTGGACGGCGTCAGCTTCGAGCTGCGGCAGGGCCAAACCCTGGGCATCGTGGGGGAATCGGGCTCCGGAAAGTCGACGACCCTGCACCAGGTCCTGGAGTTGACTGCACCCCAGGGTGGTTCGATCGAAGTGCTCGGCCACGACGTCGCCACCCTCGATCACCGCGCCCGCCGGGCGCTGCGTGGTGACCTCCAGGTGGTGTTTCAGGATCCCGTCGCCTCACTGGATCCACGGCTGCCCGTCTTCGACGTCCTGGCAGAACCCTTGACCGCCAACGGCTTCGACGACTCGAGCATCGACGAACGCGTCGCCGAGCTGTTGACCACCGTCGGTCTGCGGCGCGAGGACGCCAGCCGCTACCCGGCCGAGTTCTCCGGCGGCCAGAAGCAGCGGATCGGGATCGCCCGTGCGCTGGCGCTGCGACCGAAGATCCTGGCGCTCGACGAACCGGTGTCCGCCCTGGACGTCTCGATTCAAGCCGGCATCGTCAACCTGCTGCTGGATCTGCAGGAGCGCTTCGGCCTCTCGTATCTCTTCGTCTCCCACGATCTGTCGGTGGTCAAGCACCTCGCCGACCGACTGGTCGTGATGTTCCAGGGGTCGATCGTCGAGTCGGGTGACGCGGCGGAGATATTCGCCCGCCCTCGGCACGACTACACGCAGAAGTTGCTGGCCGCCGTGCCGCAGCCGTGAGCGGTTAGAGTCTGTCCCATGCAGATCCGACGTCTCGCCAGTGCACTTCTCGTCGCCGGACTCGTGCTCGCCGGGTGTTCCGGCGGCAACCAGGAGGCACCGTCGGCGGGCGGCAAGGCCGAGGTCGGCTCCACCAACGACATGAACCCGCAGGATCCCGCCTCGTTGCAGGAGGGGGGCAACCTGCGCATCCCCCTGACGAACTTCCCCGACAACTTCAACACGATGCACATCAACGGACCCACCTCCGATGCGGCCGCGATCTCGAGGGCCACCATGCCCCGGGCGTTCCGCATCGCCGCCGACGGCACCGCATCGGTGAACACCGACTTCTTCACCAACGTGGAGTTGACCAAGACCAATCCCCAGGTCGTCACCTACACGATCAACCCGAAGGCGGTGTGGAGCGACGGCACGCCGGTCACCTGGGAGGACATCAAGTCCCAGATCGACGCGACCAGCGGCAAGAACAAGGACTTCGCCATCTCGGCGCCCAATGGCAGCGACCGAGTCGCCTCGGTGACGCGCGGCGTCGACGACCGCCAAGCCGTCATGACCTTCGCCAAGCCCTACGCCGAGTGGAAGGGCATGTTCGCCGGCAACACCGTTCTCTCGCCCAAGAGCATGACCGCCACCCCGGAGGCCTTCAACAACGCACAACTGAAGGGTCCGGGCCCGTCTGCGGGGCCGTTCATCGTGACCGCACTGGATCGCACGGCGCAGCGAATCACCCTGGGCCGCAACCCGAAGTGGTGGGGAACGCCGCCACGGCTCGACACGATCACGTTCCTGGTCCTCGACGACGCCGCGAGGCTGCCGGCACTGCAGAACAACGCCATCGACGCCGCCGGGCTCGCGTCGCTGGACGACGTGACGATCGCCCGCCGCACCGCGGGCGTGACCATTCGGCGGGCACCGAGCCCCAGCTGGTACCACTTCACCTTCAACGGCGCGCCCGGATCGATCCTCGCCGACCCCAAGCTGCGCAACGCGATCGCCAAGGGCATCGACCGCCAAACCATTGCCAACGTGGCCCAGCGCGGACTCGCCGACAACCCGGCACCTTTGAACAACCACATCTACGTGGCAGGCCAGAAGGGCTACCAGGACAACAGCGGCGTCGTGGCCTTCAACCCCGAGGAAGCCAAGAAGGAACTCGACGAGCTGGGCTGGAAGATGAACGGCCAGTTCCGGGAGAAGGACGGCAAGCAACTCGTCATCCGCGACCTGTTCTACGACGCGCAGAGCACCCGCCAGGTGGGCCAGATCGCCCAGAACAGCCTGGCGCAGATCGGGGTGAAACTCGATCTTCAGGCCAAGGGCGGCAGTGGCTTCTTCACCAACTACATCACCGTCGGAAACTTCGACATCGCCCAATTCAGCTGGGTGGCCGACGCATTCCCGCTCTCGGGTCTGACGCAGATCTACGCGTCCCAGGGCGACAGCAACTTCGGCAAGATCGGCAGCCCGGAGATCGACGCCAAGATCGAGCAGACCCTCTCCGAACTCGACGCCGACAAGGCCCGCGCGCTGGCCAACGAGGTCGACGAGTTGGTCTGGGCCGAGGGCGCGAGCCTGCCGTTGTTCCAGTCCGCCGGAAACGTCGCGGTGCGCAGCAATCTGGCCAACTTCGGTGCGGCCGGGCTGGCCGACGTGGACTACACCGCGATCGGGTTCATGAAGTCGTGACGTTGCGCACCGCGCGCGGCACCGCCGACGGCACCACCGACTCCGCGACGGCGGCCGCGGTGATCGCGCGCTTGAGCAGGCGAACGCTGAGCTGGCTTGGCACGGCGTCGAGTTCGGCTGAGCGACTGGGCAGTTCGCCGAACTCGCCGGCGTAGACGGCCTGCACGACGTCCAGCGCCGGACGCTCCTTGGTGTCGATGATGCTGTGCCCGCTGCTGGGCATCTCGACCAGCACCGAATTCGGGACGAGGTTGGCGATCCGGCACGCCACCGCGCGCGGCGTGGTCAGGTCCCGGCCGCCGGAGACGATCACGGTCGGCCAGCTGAACTTCGGCATTTCGGAGATCAGGTCGTAGGGCTCCGCGACGAAGTCGACCTCCCCGGTGGCCATGTCACGCAGCGCCACCGCCGGGTCGAGGGGGTGCCCGTCGGGCACCGCCCCGTAGTTGAGTTCGCGATAGCCGATGCGCCCGACCAGATCCGGCTCGTTGTGGAAGGGCGTCTTGCGCTCGACGAGCAGGCGCGTGCCCAATCCGACCGCACCCCAGACCCAGTCGTGATCGGAGAGCAACAGGTCGAGCTGACGGCCGAGCAGGTCGGCGCCCCCGAGTCCGTACATGTCGGCGGCCAGCTGCGTGGCCGCCGGGGTGAGCACCCCGTCGGCGACCAGCTGACGCACCTTCGCGGCGAGCTCGTCGGTCTCCCCGTCCACGCCGTCCCACAGCACACGACGCACCGCCTCGCGGACCAGGTCGACGTCATCGGCCGACAGCAGCGGCGAATCCAGGATCATCGCGTGAATCCGGTCGGGATGGCGGACGCCGAGCCCCGCAGCCAGATAGGTGCCGTAGGACGCTCCATAGACCACGGCCGACTCGACGTCGGCGTGCTCGAGTACGGCGGCGAGGTCACCGACCACCGCCTCGACGGTCATCGCCTCGAGAGGCAGGTCGGCACCGTCGTCGTCGTGCCGAGACATCCCGACACCGCGGTGCTCCACCATGATGACGTCGAGCCCCTCGGCGACGGCATGCTTGCGCAGACTCCGGTACAGCGCGATCGACGCCGCGCCCGGCCCGCCGGGAATGATCAGCAGCGGGTGGTCGGACTTCTCCCCCGTCCGCACGTAGAACAGGTCGAACTCCTCGGACCCGCCGTCGAGAATGGGCCTGCGCACCGAGGTGACCCCGGGCAACGCGGCCAACCTGTCGTGCACTCGCCGGCGTCCGGCATTCATCGTCATCGCCCCCCATTGTGCCCTCACCGGACGCTCTTAGGTTCGGGGTGAGCCAAAGCAGTGTCGCCGGTGCGGGCCTTGCGTAGAAACGACGACATGACCACCGTCGAGAACAACGCACGCATTCTCCCCGGCTCGCCTCAGTGGGACGAGCTGCTCGGCCGTATCGCGGCAGGAGCCAAGGACCGAGACCTCAACGACGAGAATCCCTTTGACCAAGTCGCCGCCCTCAAGCAGGCCGGCTTCGGCACGCTGCGGCTACCACCGGAGCTCGGTGGCGCAGGATTGACCGTGCCACAGCTGTTCTCCGCGGTCGTCGATGTGGCCCGCGCGGATCCGGTTGTGGCACACATCTTCCGAACGCACTTCTGGTTCACCGAGGAACGGCTGCGCACCGCCGCCCTGGGTGACCCCACGTCACGGCAATGGCTGCGCAAGGTGGCCGACGGGCAGCTCTTCGGCAACGCGTTCAGCGAGAAGGGCACCAATGCCGTCGGCAGCCTGGTGTTCAACACCCGGCTGCTGCCCGATCCGGCGGGCGGCTACCGCCTCGAGGGCGAGAAGTTCTACAGCACCGGCACGCTGTTCTCCGACCATCTGACCGTCACGGCCACCACCGACCACGACTCGGTCGCCACGGTCGTGGTGCCCGCCGACCGCACCGGGGTCAAGCTGATCGACGACTGGGACGGCTTCGGCCAGCGGCGCACCGGCACGGGAACCACCGTGTTCAAGAACGTGGCGGTCACCAGCGACGAGATCCTCACCGATTCGCCCTATGACGCCCAACCCGTGCCGTCGGTGCAGTATGCCTCGCTGCAGCTGTTCATCCACGCCGTCGTGGCCGGCATCCTCGCCGGGGTGGTGGACGACGGGGTCGCCCTGCTGCGATCGCGCGACCGCAGTTTCAGCCACGCCCCCACCGACCGCCCCACCGACGATCCCCTGCTGCAGCGCCTGCTCGGCGAGTTGGCCAGCACGGCCTTCATCGCGAAGGCAGCGGTGCTCGACGCAGCCGAGGCCGTCGCGGTCGCCACCAACTCCGCGGCGACGACACCCGACGGCAACCCCGACGCCCAGCTTGCTCAGGACGCCCAGGTCAAGGTCGCCCAGGTCAAGGTCCACCTCGACGCCATCGCCCCGGAAGCCGCGACGCGGTTGCTGGAGCTCGGGGGCGCCAGTGCGGCCAGCCGGCAGAAGGGGCTCGACCGCCACTGGCGCAACATCCGCACCATCACGCTGCACAATCCGGTGGCCTACAAGGCCGTCGCGATCGGTGCGAACCTGCTGCATGGCACTCCCCTGCCCGCCAACGCCTACTTCTAACACGCGATTCGTGCACGCGTGGTTGCGGTGAGCGCAACTGCGCGTGCACAAATCGCGAGGAAATGAGAACCCCATGACGCGTCAACTGCACCTGGGCGGATTCCAGATCGCCTCCCAGGTCACCCACTCCCACGCCGCATGGCGGCACCCCGGCAGCGACACCGGGTTCACCACGCCGCAGTACTACCACCGCATCGGGAGAATTCTCGAACGCGGCAAGTTCGACTTCGTCTTCTTCGCCGACCTGCTGGCCGCACCGGCCCGCTTTGGGGACGACGTGACCGAACCGCTGCGTCGCGGGACGCAGGCCACCGCGACACTGGACCCGTCGATCGTGGCCGCCAGCATCGCCGCGGTGACCACGAAGCTGGGCGTCGCGATCACCAAGTCCGCCACCTACTTCCATCCCTACGAGCTGGCCCGCATCTTCGCCAGCCTCGACCACGTGAGCAGCGGCCGGGTGGCGTGGAACATCGTGACCTCGCTGACCCAGAGCGAGGCGCAGAACTTCGGCCACGACGAGCATCTTGGCCACGAGCACCGCTACGACCGTGCCGAGGAGTTCGTCCGCACGGCGCTGGAGCTCTGGTCGAGCTGGGATGCCGACGCGCTGGTGTTCGACAAGGAGGCCGGGGTGTTCGCCGACCCCGACAAGGTGCGACGGGTGGATCACGACGGGGAGTACTTCCGCACCCGCGGACCGCTCAACGTGCCGCGCTCACCGCAGGGCCGGCCGGTGTTGATCCAGGCCGGATCGTCGAGCACCGGACGGGACTTCGCCGCGCGATGGGCCGAGGCGATCTTCGAGATCGACCCCACGCCCGAGGGTCGCAAGGCGTACTACGACGACATCAAGAGCCGGGTCTCCGATTACGGCCGTGACCCCGACGGGGTGCAGATCTTCCCGGCGTTCATCCCGTTCATCGGAGAGACCGAGTCCATCGCCCGGGAGAAGCAGGCCTTCCACAACGAACTCGCCGACCCGATCTCGGGGCTGATCACCCTGTCGGTGCACACCGACCACGACTTCTCCCGCTACGACCTCGACGCTCCCGTGGAGGACATCGCCGTCACGGGCACCCAGGGCCTGTTCGACACCGCCCGGCGAGTCGCGCAGCGCGACAACCTGACCCTGCGCGACATCGGCAAGTGGTACGCCCAGGGTGTGCTGCTGCCCCAGTTCGTGGGGACCGCCACACAGGTCGCCGACCAGATCGAGGAATCGTTCACCGCCGGCGAGGCCGACGGCTTCATGGTCTCCGCGGCGCAGTCGCCGGGCACCTTCAACGACTTCGTCGACTTCGTGGTGCCGGAACTGCAGCGCCGCAAGCTCTTTCGCGAGGAGTACACGGGCACCACGCTGCGCGACCACCTGGGCCTTCCGGCCGCGACGTTCCAGACGCCGCGGCGCCGAAGTGTGGCGGCCGCGAGCTAGGCGCTCAGTTCCAGATGGTGGGCGTCGACGATGCCCGCATACCGCTCCGGGCTGCACGTCAGGACGATGACCTGACCGTCGCCGCCTACGGCGTCGAACACCTCGCCCATCCTGGCCAGTCGGTCCGGATCGCTGAAGCCCAAGGCGTCGTCGATCACCACGGGTACGCCGTCCTCCTTGGCCACCAGCGCCGCACTGGCCAGGCGGGCCACGATGCCCAGTTGTTCCTTCGCCCCACCGGACAGTGAGTCGAACGGCACCGTGCAGCCGTTGACGGTGCGATTGAGGATGCGCAGGTCACCGTCGATCTCGACTTCGAAGTCGGCGCCGAACACGATGCGGCCCAACCGCTGCACCTCGGTGCGGAACGGCTCGACGTAGCGCAGTCGGGACTCCTCGCGGTGGCGCGTCATCACCGAGTGCAGCAACTGGGCCGCGGCCGCCCGCCGCTGCACCCGGTCGTGTTCGGTCGTGGCGTGCTCGTACTCGGTCAGCGCCGCGTCGAGCCGACCCTTGCGACCCTCGGAACCGTAGACCCTCAGTTGCGCCGCCACCTCGCGAAGGTCACCGGTGAGGGCCCCGTGGCGCTCGTCGAGCGTGGCCACGGCGGCCTCCGCATCGGCCAGTTCGGCGGCCACCGCCGCAGGGCCCATGTCGGCGAGTTCGGCCTCGAGCGTCGTCACCCCTGCGACGATCGCCGCCGCCCGCTCGGCGTCGGCCTCGGCCTGGATCGCCAAATCGTCGTCGGACTGCGACTCCCGTTGCCGGGCAAGACGATCCGAGGCAGTGGCGACCTCATCGCGAGCGGTGTCCAACTTCGACCTCAACACCGTCACCACACCCGCTGCGCACACGGCCTGCGCGTTGGCCGCGGTGGCGGCGGCGCGGCGCGCCTCGTCGTCCGCCCGCGCGAGGTGGAGGGCCTCGGTCGCCGCCTCGAGTTCGGCCCGGATTGCGTCGACGCCCGGGTCGTCGACGTCACCGGTCGACGCCACCTGCTCCCGCAGTTCCGCCAGTCGGGCGCGCAGGTCGGCGGCCGACTCGTCGCCGAGCAGCGCATCACCGATGGCGCGCAACCGGTCCGCCGTCCCCGACAGCTCGCACCGCCGGGCGTCGGCCACCCGCGCCGCCGCCAGGTCCGGGACACCGGCCTCCTCGAGGAGTGCGGTCAGCATCTCCCGTGCCCTGTCGAGCGTGCCCTGCGAATCCGCCGCGGGCGCACCAGGAATGAGCCGTACGGTCATCACACCGGGCAGTTCGAGCGTGGTCGAGGTCGTCACGCTCTGGGTCCACTCGACCTCCGGCGACATCTCGACCGGTTGACCGTCGACCAGCACCTGAACCGCGACCGCCGCGTCGAGTTCCATTCGCGCCGAGGCGAGTTCGGCCTGAAACGCGGCGCGCTCGGTCGCCAGGGCAGCCATCTCGACGTCGCGCATCACCTCGTCGGTCAGGTTGATCCGCGCCAACTCCGCCTCGACGTCGGCGAGCTCGGCCGTGGTGGCGTCGACCTTGGCCAGCTTGGCCGTCAGTCTCGCGATCTCGTCGCGGCGGGCGATTCGTTCGACGGTTCGACGCACGCCCTCCACCCGTGCCGACGAATCCGCGACCGCGGCACGTGCCGCCTCGGCGGCTGCGGCGGTCGTCACGGCGGCCCGGCCGGTGGTGACCTCGTCCTCCACCGCGACCGCCACCGACGCGTCCAGTTGGGCGATGACGGCCGTGCGCTCGGTCAAGTCGGCGCGCAGCCTGCGGCGCTCGCCGAGCGCGGCTTCCGAAGCGGCCCGGGCCATCTCGGCCGGTGCGGCCAGCGCGCGAGCATGCGCCAGCCGGTCCTCGAGGTGCTTGACGGCGGCCGCGGCGACGCCGGCGACTCGCGTCCGTTCGGCGGCCGGCGCCCGCTCTTGCGAGAGCCGGACCACCTCCTCCGAGAGCTCGGCGTGCCTCACGACGGCCTCGTCCACCTCCTCGACGGCGGCTCGGCACTGCTCGACGTGCAGCCGGGCGTCCCGCAATCGGGTGACCGCCGCGGCAAGGGGGCCCGCCGCGCGGCCGGTCGCGGTGAAGTACTGGCGGCACTCCGCGTCGATCCGGTCGACGAGCAGCGGCTCGGACCCCGACAGCGTCACCGCTTGGCCGGCCGCGGCGTCGAGCGCACGCGCCAAGGCGTCACATCCCGAGAGATCCACCGACACAGTGGAACCCGACTGCAGGACTCGTTGCGCCTGCCACAGTTCTGCGTCGACGGTCTCGGCGAGGATGGCCAGCACCCGCTCGTGAGCCTCGTCGCCGGTGAGCTGCTCGCGCTGCGGCGCCGTGACGGTCAGGCGAGTCTCGGGCCGCTTGTGGAAGCGCTTGTGGTACTCGAAGCGGTAGGGGCCGGTGGAGATGACGGCCGTGATCTCGGCACCCTCGTCGACGTGAGTCGGCTTGACCTGCTTGACCTCCTTCTTGGTCGAGCGGTCCTTGGACTCCAGCAGCAGGTCGAGCGCCTCGATCATCGAGGACTTGCCGATCTCGTTGGCACCGGAGACGACGACCACGCCGCGGTCGGGGAACTCGACGTCGCGGTGCGCCACACCTCGATAGTTGCGCAGGACCAGGCGGTGCAGCTTCACGCCACGTTCCCCCGATCGGTCAGTCGCAGGAGCAGCGCCAGCGCCGCCCGGGCAGAGTCGGCCTGCGCGGTGTCGGTGCGCGCCGTGGCCACCAACTCGTCGACGGCAGCGGCGGCGAAGCCACCGATGCCCAGGTCGTCAAACTCGCCGTCGGCGGGCATCACCGCGATGTCGGTCTCCCTGTCCCACGTGCCGAGGGATGCGAACAGGCGGGCGTACTTGTCCAGGCAGGCGTCCAGCGCCGCCTTGTCGGTCACCGTCAGCGTGCCGGTCAACGCGATCTGCACGACGGTGCGCTCCTTGTCGGGCAGCTGGTCGAGGTTGATGTCGAGGTCGACGACTTCGCGTGCGTCATCGACGGATCGACGCAACGTCAGGAACTTCCAGCGACCGACCCGCCGGCCGTCGACGTGGACCGCCCGGGCCGGGTCGCGTTCGTCGACGTCGACCACGAGGACGTGACCGGGGTCGGGCTCGACGTGGTCGTAGTTGGTGACCTCCTGCGAACCCGAGTACCAAACGCGGCCGGTGGACCCCACCTGGGTGCGCGAGTGCTTGTCGCCAAGCGCGACGTAGTGCACGGCGCCGCGGGTGAGCGCCGCCTCGACGGTGGCCAGCCGGATCAGCGACGGCTTGTCGCGATCGGGCTCGAAGAGATCCATGCCCCCATGCCCGACCGCGATGCGGGTGACGCCGTCGGCGGGAATCCCCTCGAGGACCTCACCTAGGAGATCGGTGGTCGGCTTCTTGGAACGCCAAGGCGCCGCGACGATCTCGAGACCGGGGCGCACCTCGAACGTGCCTGCACGGTCGAGGACCACGACGTTGTCCGGGCGCTCCGCGGCGAACAGTGCACTGGTGTAGACCGAGGACGCGTCCAACGGATCGTGGTTGCCGGGAAGGAGATACACCGGCACGCCGATGGCCCGCATGGCCTCCAGGGACTGGCTGACGTCACGCGGGGCCAGTTGGTTGTGCTCGAAGACGTCACCGGCGACGACGACGAACTCGGCGCCCGTCTGCGCCGCCACCGCACCGAGGCTGGCGACCGCGTCGCGGCGCGCGGCCGAATACCGCGGCTGCGCCTCACCGTTGAGGAAGTGGCGCGTCATGCCGAGCTGCCAGTCGGCGGTGTGCAGGAAGCGCATGCGGCGAGTGTAGGTGGGCACTCCGACAAGTCGGCGGACCTCGGTCGGCATGTGGGTAACGTGATGTCGATGACCAGCCCAGAGCGCACCCTGATCCTGCTGAGGCACGCCAAGTCGGACTACCCGACGGGCGTCTCCGACCACGACCGGCCGCTGGCGCCGCGCGGCATCAGGGAGGCGGCGCTTGCGGGCGACTGGATCCGGGCGAACGTCGCCCCGGTCGACGCCGTGCTGTGCTCGACGGCCACGCGGACTCGTGAGACGTTGGCGCGCACCGGAATCGAGGCGGACACCCGCTACGAGGACGCCCTGTACGACTCTCTGCCCGGCATCGTGGTCGACCTGGTCAACGGCGTCGGCGACGACGTCCAGACGCTGCTGGTGGTCGGCCACGAGCCCACGACGTCGAGCGTGGCCTTCGGCCTTGCCGGGGGTGATTCAGACCCTGCCGCGTTGGAACGCATGACGGAGAAGTACCCGACGTCGGCGATCGCGGTGCTCGTCACCGACCAACCCTGGTCGCGTCTGGAACTCGGTGGCGCGACCCTGGTCGACTTCCACGTGCCGCGCTAGCCGCCAGCGCTAGTTGTTCGTGTTGAGCGTGAGCTCCATCAGCTTGATCGCCATGCCGCACGCGTCGATGCCGGGCACCTGCGGGTTGACCCACCAGCCGACCACGCCGGCCGCGTCACTGGCCACGCCGCACGCCCCGCTGGCGTCGTTGGGCTTCATCACGATCGACTGCACGCCCGCCACCGAACGACTCTCGACCTGATACTTCAGGAAGTCGGCGACCTTGCGCTCGTTGTCCAGGCTGCCCTGCTCGAACCAGAACCGGGTGATGTCGATCAGCCCGGCGGGGTTGAGCGCCTGCCAGCGACACAGTGCGCCGACGAAGGTGCTCTGGATGTCCAGCGGATCGGCGCCGACGGTCTTGGCGAGGACGTCGGTGGTCAGGACGTCGCACTCCTTGAGCAGGTTGGGGTAGGTCTTGGCGGAGTTGTCGTTGCGGGGGGTGTTGCCGCCGGCACCGGCCTTGACGGCCTGGCCCGTCACGTCGCGGGAACATCCGACGAGCATCGTCACCGTCGCCAGAATGGCGACCAGCGCGGCAGTTCCGCGCCTCAGCGCGCTCACTTGGAGTTCACGATCGACTGGCGGGTGAGTTCCTTGGCGACGTCGCAGGCATCCGGGAACGGCTTCTCGGTGAAGTTCACCGACCACTCGATGAAGTCGTCGTCGAATTGGATGCCGATCTCGCACAGCGAAGTGCCCAGGTTCGGATCGTCGTTCTTGGCGATGAAGCCGTCATGACCTTCGATGTTGATGTCCTCCACGCTGGTGCGCGACAGTTCCTCGGTCTTGCGCTCACGCCCGATTGGGCTGCCGCGGTACCAGTTGAAGGAGAAGTGGGGACCGAGGATGCCGCCGCCGAGCAACCACTGGCAGCCGACGGACGTCTTCGCGGTGTTGACCAGTCCGTTGATCTTCGTCAGCTGTGCCATCGTGTCGTCGGTGATGCCGCCGCACTCGGTGAACATCGCGCCGTGCTTGGCGTCGCCCGCGGGCGCGGGGGCCGACGAACTGCCGGGCCCGCTGGACTCCTCGGAGCTTCCCGAGCACGCCGCCACGAGTGGAATCACGGCGGCGGCGAGTACCGCCAACGCCTTCGTGGTGCGTCCGCCCAGTCGGTGGCCGCGTCTTCCCATCACGCCCGACACTGTAGCGGCAGCCTGGGGGCACAACCACCGACATGCCGACTGACCTGGAGTTTTCTAAGGAAATCCACGGGTGTCAGCGTCGCGGCCCCGGTGTGCGACAGTTGCGGAATGCTCTGGGCGTTGCTGCGACGGTATGCGGGGCCCTACCGCGGGGCGGTCGCCGTCGTCGCCGCGCTCCAGATGGTCAGTTCGCTCGCGTCGCTATACCTGCCGACGATCAACGCCGCGATCATCGACGACGGCGTCGCCAAGGGCGACACCACCACGATCGTCGAACTCGGCGCGATGATGCTCGGCGTCACCGCACTGCAGGTGCTCTGCGCGATCGGCGCCGTCTACTTCGGTTCGCGCGTGGGCATGGGCTTCGGCCGCGACCTGAGGTCGGCGATGTTTCACCACGTGGTCGGACTGTCCGCCGAGGAGACGGCCCGCTTCGGCGCCCCGACGCTGCTGACCCGCACCACCAACGACGTCCAGCAGATCCAGGTGCTCCTGCAGATGACGTGCACCATGCTGATCGCCGCACCGATCATGTGCGTCGGCGGCATCGCGATGGCGATCCACCAGAACGCCGGGCTGTCCTGGCTGCTGATGGTCAGCGTGCCGCTGCTGGGACTGTCGAACTGGATCATCGTCTCCAAGCTGCTGCCGATCTTCCGTCGGATGCAGCGGCTGATCGACGGCATCAACCGCGTGCTCCGCGAGCAGCTCGCCGGCATTCGCGTCATCCGGGCCTTTGCCAGGGAGCCGTTCGAGCGCAGCCGGTTTGGCGAGGCCAACGAGGCGCTCGCGGACACGGCGATGACGGTCGGCCGGCTGCAGGCCCTGATGCTGCCGTTCACCACGCTGGTGATCAACCTGTCCAGCGTGGCGCTGATCTGGTTCGGCGGGTTGCGCATCGACGCGGGTGAGATGCAGGTCGGCTCGCTGATCGCGTTCCTGTCCTACTTCATGCAGATCCTGATGGCGGTCCTGATGGCGACGCTGCTGCTGGTGATGCTGCCGCGGGCCTCGGTGTGCGCCGAGCGCATCAGCGAGGTGCTCGGCACCACGCCGGCGATCACCAGCCCGGCGACGCCCACCACCCCGGCCCTCGCCCGTGGCGCCGTCGAGATCGTCGACGCCAGCTTTCGGTATCCGGGCGCGGACCGCCCTGTGCTGCAACGGGTCTCCCTGACGGCCCAACCCGGCACCACGACCGCCGTGGTGGGCTCGACGGGCTCGGGCAAGTCGACGCTGATCTCCCTGATCTGCCGGTTGTTCGACGTCACGGAGGGGTCGGTGACCATCGACGGCGTCGACGTCAGGGACTACGACGTCGAGACCCTGTGGTCGAGGATCGGGCTCGTTCCCCAGCGCGGCTACCTGTTCTCCGGCACGGTCGCCGAGAACCTGCGCTACGGCAGGGCAGACGCAACCGACGACGAGATGTGGGCTGCGCTGCGCGTCGCGGCGGCCGACGAGTTCGTCGCCGCACATGCCGACGGGTTGCAGATGCGCGTCGCCCAGGGCGGCATCAACTTCTCCGGCGGACAACGGCAGCGGTTGGCCATCGCGCGCGCGGTGATCCGTCGCCCGGCGGTCTATCTGTTCGACGACGCGTTCTCCGCCCTCGACGTGCGCACCGACGCGCGGGTGCGCGCCGCCCTGGCCGAGGCATCGGCCGACGCCACGGTCGTGATCGTCTCCCAACGCATCTCGACGGTGATGGACGCCGACCAGATCGTCGTGATCGACGACGGCGCGGTGGTGGGCGTCGGCACCCATGACGAGTTGATCCTGGACTGCCCCGTCTACGCGGAGTTCGCCGATTCCCAGGCCGTGGCGATAGGGGATCGTCGATGAGCGGGCCGGTCGGCCGCCGGCTCAACGCCGGACTCGACACCCCGACGGAGCGCTCCAGGGACTTCCGGGGCACCGCGGTGCGATTGGTGCGCAGACTCACCCCGCAACGGATCCCCACCGTCACGGTGCTGTCGCTGGGCGTCGTCGGCATCGCCATCGGCGTGGTGGGACCGCTGATCCTCGGCCACGCCACCGACCTGTTGTTCAGCGGCGTCATCGGACGTGGGCTGCCCGCCGGCCTCACCAAGGAGCAGGCGGTCGAGGCGGCCAGGGCCCGCGGCGACAGCACGTTCGCCGACCTGCTCTCCGGCATGGACGTGGTGCCGGGCCGAGGCGTCGACTTCGACGCGGTCGGCCGGACGCTGCTGTTGGCGCTCGCGTTGTATCTGGTTGCCGCCCTGATGGTCTGGATTCAGGCCCGCCTGCTCAACGTCATCATCCAGAAGACGATGGTGTCGCTGCGCTCCGACGTCGAGGACAAGGTTCATCGACTGCCGTTGTCGTACTTCGACTCTCGCCAGCGCGGCGAGGTGCTGAGCAGGGTCACCAACGACGTCGACAACATTCAGTCCTCGTTGTCGTTGACCATCAGCCAACTGTTGACCTCGGTCCTGACCGTCGTCGCGGTGCTGGCGATGATGCTGACCATCTCGCCGGTGCTCGCCGCGATCACCGTGCTGACCGTGCCGTTGTCGCTGTGGGCGACCCGCACGATCGCCCGTCGTAGCCGGGATCAGTTCGTGGCGCAGTGGCGCAACACCGGCCGTCTCAACGCGCACGTCGAGGAGACCTACAGCGGGTTCACCGTCGTCAAGACCTTCGGGCACCGCGCCATCGCCGAGGAACGGTTCCGCGAACTCAACGGCGAGGTGTACCACGCCAGCTTCCGGGCACAGTTCCTCTCCGGTCTGGTGTCGCCCGCGACCACCTTCGTGGGCAACCTGAGTTACGTCGCGGTCGCCGTGGTCGGCGGTCTGCAGGTGGCGACCGGTCAGATCTCCCTCGGCAGCATCCAGGCCTTCATCCAGTACGTCCGCCAGTTCAACCAGCCGCTGACGCAGGTGGCGTCGATGTACAACACGCTGCAGTCCGGAATTGCAAGTGCCGAGCGGGTATTCGACCTCCTCGACACCGAGGAGCAGACGCCCGACCCACCCGACTCGGCCCCCGAGCGACGGGGACCGGGCCGGGTGGAATTCGAGCACGTCGAGTTCGAGTACCGCCCGGGCACGCCGATCATCGAGGACCTGTCGCTGGTGGCCGAGCCGGGCAGCACCGTAGCCATCGTGGGGCCCACCGGAGCGGGCAAGACGACCCTGGTGAACCTTCTGATGCGGTTCTACGAGGTGGATTCCGGTCGCATCACCATCGACGGCGTGGACGTCACCGCGATGAGCCGCCATGCCCTTCGGTCCAGCATCGGCATGGTGCTGCAGGACACCTGGCTCTTCGGCGGCACCATCTATGACAACATCGCCTACGGTCGCCCCGAGGCCACCGAGGAGCAGGTGGTCGAGGCTGCGACGGCCGCGCACGTCGACCGGTTCGTCGCGACCCTGCCCAACGGCTATCAGACGCGCATCGCCGACGACGGCGGCAACATCAGTGCCGGCGAGAAGCAGCTGATCACCATCGCCAGGGCGATCCTGGCCCAGCCGAGCCTGCTGATCCTCGACGAGGCCACCAGTTCGGTGGACACCCGCACCGAGCTGCTGATCCAGCAGGCGACGGCCGAACTTCGCCGGGACAGGACGAGTTTCATCATCGCGCACCGCCTTTCGACGATTCGCGACGCCGACGTGATCCTGGTGATGGAGGCGGGCCGGATCTGCGAACGCGGCACTCACGACGAGTTGGTCGCCCGTCGCGGCGAGTACTGGGCGATGACCCAGGCCTGACTCAGAGCTTGGGGCCCTCGGCGCGGAGGTCGTCGACCGTGGTCATGGCCTCACGCAACTTGCCGAGCCATTCGTCGGCGTGCTCGCCGACGAGTCGCACCGACCACGCAAGCGCATCCGAGCGCGACCGTGCCACTCCGGCGTCGACGAGGGTGTCGAGGACTTGACGCTCGGGTTGGCGCAGGCGCGTCATGACCGGTACCGCGATGTGGGTGAACAGGATTCGTTCGGATCCGACCTGGACGCCCCAGGCCACCTTGCGGCCGTAGCGGTGCTCGGCCTCGTCGGCAATCCGCATCCGTTCCGACCGCGTCTCCTCGCGGAAGCGGGCGGCGCGACCGGAGGCGCGGGCGTCACTCTCCTCGCCGTCGGCATCGGGCAGATGACCGACGACGCTGATCTCCTCGCGGTCGACGACGACCGTCGGGTCACCCGAGAACCAGCCCTCGGGCAGGCGTCCGGCGATCCAGTCGGGAGCGTCGGTCGCGTCGGGCTGTTGGGACTGCTGCCAGCCGCCGGAGCGGCCGCGGTGATGTTGTTTCATGATTACATGATTACGCTGTTACAGACTCAACGGGGCAGACTTCTCCCAGGGCGAACGGACACCCTCAGCGCAGCTTGCGATTGAGCGCCACACCGCCGCCGACGAGCAACGCGAGCAGGAGCACGATCCCCCAGCCGGCGCCAGCCAAGAGCCAGACCGCCACGACCGCCACGATCCCCGGCGAGGCGAGGAACAGGACCATTCCGGGATGCTGCTTGACGACCTCGAGGGCGCTGCGGGCACGCGCCGGGTCGATCTCCTTGGACATCGCCCCAGCATGCCAGCACCCGCCACGTCAGCCAGGTCAGTTGGCCTAGGGTCGGGTCAGGAGACGCCGACATCGAACCGAGGAGTGACACGGTGACTGGACCCGGACAAGGAAGCTGGCAGCCCGATCCCGAGGGCCGCTTCGACTACCGCTGGTGGGACGGTCAGGCCTGGACCGACCAGGTGTCGCACCAGGGCCAGGCCGGGCGCGCACCACTCGGCGGTGCGCCGGCGCCGCAAGCCCAAGCCCAGGCCCAGGCTCCGCAGGCGTCGGTGTACGACCCCGGCCAGCCCGTCGGCGACGGCTTCGAGGGCATCACCGGTGACCTGGTCGACGGCCGGTTCACCGAGAAGGAATCCACACCGATCGCCAACCAGAACGCGAAGCTGCTCCGCGTCCGCCTGGGCGAGCCGTTCATGGCACGACAGGGCTCGATGGTGGCCTACCAGGGCAACGTGGACTTCGCCTTCGAGGGCGGCGGCGCGTCGAAGTTCATCAAGAAGGCCCTGACCGGCGAGGGTGTCCCGCTGATGCGCTGCCAGGGTCAGGGTGACGTCTTCCTCGCCGAACTCGCCCACGACGTGCACCTGCTGAACCTGACCAACTCGGGTCTGTCGATCAGCGGCAAGAACGTGCTGGCGTTCTCCTCGAGCCTGGACTGGAACATCGAGCGGGTGAAGGGCGGCAGCATGGCCACCGGCGGGTTGTTCAACACGACGCTGCGCGGCACCGGCTGGGTGGCCCTGACCACCGACGGACCCCCGGTGGTGCTCAACGCCGGGGAGGCGCCGACCTTCGCCGACACCAACGCCGTCGTCGCCTGGTCGGCGAATCTGCAGACCCAGCTCAAGACCAGCTTCAAGGCGGGCGCACTGATCGGGCGCGGGTCCGGCGAGGCCCTGCAGGTCGCCTTCCACGGTCAGGGCTTCGTCATCGTGCAGCCCTCGGAGGGCATCCAGATTCCGACGCCGTGACGGGCGCGTGGGGAATCGAGGTCCGCGAGGGCACCTACGGCGGGCACCCGGGACTGCTCTACGACCGCACCCCCGACGGCTTCGCAGAACTGATGGCCGGCACCGAGGTGTGGACCGACCGGACGTTCCTCGTCCACGGCGACCGACGGGTGAGCTTCTCGGGGTTCCGGGCCGCCACCCACGCCGCCCGCACCCACCTGTCCGGGCTCGGCATCCGGCCTGGCGACCGCGTGATGGTGCACGGCTACAACAGTCCCGAATGGGTGGTCGCGCTGTGGGGGCTGTGGCTGGCGGGCGCGGTGCCCGTGCTGGCCAACCGGTGGTGGAGTGCGAGCGAAATCGACCATGCCGTAAGCGTTCTCGCTCCCGCCCACGTGCTGGCCGACACCGTGCTGGACGTGTCCGTGCCGGTCAGCCGGCTCGGCGATCTGCGCGCCGTCTTCGACGCGCCCGCGGTCGAGCCTTCCCCGTCGGCCGAGTCCGATTCCGACGCGGCCGCGCTGATCCTGTTCACCTCGGGCAGCTCGGGCATGCCGAAGGCCGTCGAACTGTCCCGCCGCTCGGTGATCTGCAACCAGCACGACATCATGGCGCGCACGGGTCGGCTTCCGCATCTGCTCGACGACCAGTCGGCCCAGGTGGTCAGCCTGGCGACGACGCCGATGTTCCACGTAGGCGGCCTGTCGAGCCTGCTCACCCACTTCCTGACCGGCGGCAAGATCGTCATGACGGAGGGCCGATTCGACCCGGGACAGATCCTCACCCTGATCGAGCGCGAGCGAATTCAGGTGTGGGGAGCGGTGCCCACCATGGCGATCCGCATCCTGGAGCATCCCGACTTCGACGCCCACGACCTGTCGAGCTTGAAGTCGTGGCCGTTGGGCGGGGCACCGGTCACCACCGCATTGCTGGACCGCATCCGCACCAAGCTGCCGAAGCTGCGTGAGCGGGGCTTGAGCAACACCTGGGGCATGACCGAGGCCGGCGGCTTCCTCACCGTCGCCGACGCCCGGGACCTGGCCGTGCACCCCGGGTCGGTGGGACGGCCCTACCCGGTCGTGGAGATCCGGATCGCCGATCCCGACGACGCCGGAGTCGGCGAGGTGCTGGCCCGTTCTCCCACGGTAATGAACGGCTACGTGGGAGTCGACGACACGGTCAACGCCGAGACCGTCGACGCCGACGGGTGGTTGCACTCCGGAGACCTCGGCCACCTCACCACGGACGGCTACCTGTTCATCGACGGCAGGAGCAAGGACGTCGTCATCCGGGGCGGGGAGAACATCGCCTGCCCGCACGTCGAAGCGGCCATCGCCACCCATCCCGCCGTCGTGGAGGTGGCCGCCCTCGGCCTGCCCCACCCCGACCTCGGCGAGGAACTGGTGGCCGTCGTCGTCCACCAGCCGGGCGCCGCCGCGCCGACGCCGGAGGAGCTGGCCCGCCACCTCGACGGGGTGCTGTCCTACTTCGCCATCCCGACACGCTGGGAGATCCGCGCCGAACCGCTCCCGACCCTCGCCGGCGAGAAGGTCGACAAGAAGAGGTTGGCCGCCGCTTTCGGGTGACCGACGACTCACCTACCCATACCCCCTACGGGTATATAGTGGCGTCATGAGCGTCTTGCTGAACGTGCACGGCATGAGTTGCGCGCACTGCGTCGCGTCGATCACCTCCGCGGTGTCTGCGCTGCCCGGGGTGACCGACGTCGACGTAGCGCTGGCAGACGGCACCGTGCGCGTCGAGGGAACCCCCGACCTCGACTCAGTCACCGAGGCCATCGAGGACGCCGGTTACGACGTCACCGTGCCGGTCGTCACGAGATGAGCACCGTCACCCTCGACGTCGACGGCATGACGTGCGCGTCCTGCGCGGCACGAATCGAGAAGCGGCTCAACAAGATCGACGGCGTGCGCGCCAACGTCAACTTCGCGACCGAACAGGCCGCCGTCGACTTCGACGCGGGCGTCACCACCGACGACCTGGTGGCCGCGGTCCAGGCCACCGGTTACACCGCGACGATTCACCGCACCGAACGCCGTCGCGACGACGACGAATACCGACGGCGGCTCGTGGTCTCCGCCGTCCTCAGCGTGCCCGTGCTGGCCGTCTCGATGATCTCGGCCTGGCAGTTCACCGGTTGGCAGTGGGCCGCGCTGGCCCTGGCCACCCCCGTGGTCAGCTGGGGCGCGTGGCCGTTCCACCGGGCGGCGCTGGCCAATTTGCGGCACGGCGCCACCACGATGGACACCCTGGTCTCGATCGGCGTGCTCGCTTCCTACCTGTGGTCGGCGGTTCAGGTGTTCTCCGGAGAGACCCACCACCAGCTCTACCTGGAGGTTGCGTCGGTCGTCACCACCTTCATCCTCGCCGGACGTCACTTCGAGGCCAGGGCCAAGACCCGGTCCGGAGCCGCCCTGCGGGCCCTGCTCGACATGGGCGCCAAGGACGTCGCCGTCGTCCGAGGCACCCGTGAGGAACGCATTCCGGTGGAGCGCTTGGCCGTCGGCGACGTCTTCGTGGTGCGACCGGGTGAGAAGGTGGCCGCCGACGGCGTGGTCGTCGGCGGCGCGTCGGCGGTCGACGCCTCGATGCTCACCGGCGAGTCGGTGCCCGTCGAGGTCGCCGTCGGCGACGAGGTGACCGGAGCCACCGTGAACGTCAGCGGACTACTTCGGGTCCGGGCGACCCGCGTCGGCTCCGACACCCAGCTCGCGCAGATGGCCCGCCTGGTCGAGGACGCCCAGAGCGGCAAGGCCGAGGTGCAGAGGCTGGCCGACCGCATCTCGGCGGTGTTCGTACCGATCGTGATCGCCCTGGCCGCAGTCACGTTCGCCGGTTGGTTGCTGGCCGGCGGCTCCGCCACGGCCGCACTGACCGCTGCGGTCGCCGTCCTGATCATCGCCTGCCCATGCGCCCTGGGGCTCGCGACCCCGACGGCACTGCTGGTGGGCACCGGCCGCGGCGCCCAGCTCGGCATCCTGATCAAGGGGCCGCAGGTACTCGAGTCGACCCGACGCGTCGACGCCATCGTGCTCGACAAGACCGGCACGATCACCACCGGCCGGATGACGGTCGTCGACGTCGTCGGCGACGACGAGACCCTGCGGCGCGCAGGCGCTCTCGAGAGCGGATCCGAACACCCCATCGCCAGGGCGATCGCCGACCACGCCGCCACTGCCGGTCCGCTCGCCCCGGTCGTCGACTTCGTCAACCACGGCGGTAACGGCGTCACCGGCGTCGTCGACGGGGTACGGGTCGCGGCTGGTCGCCTGAGCTGGCTGCGCGACGGCGGGATCGCCGCGCCGTCGACGGATCTGACGGCTGCCGCCGAGGACGCCGAATCCCGGGGCCGCACACCGGTGTGGATCGCCGTCTGCGACGAGATCGAGGCCGTCGTCGTGGTCGCCGACACCGTGAAGGACACTGCTGCAGAGGCGATCCGAGAGTTGCGCCGACTGGGGCTGACCCCCGTCCTGCTGACCGGGGACAACGAACGCGCGGCCCGGTCGGTGGCCCGCGAGGTCGGGATCGACCCCGACGTCGACGCGGTGATCGCCGGCGTGCTCCCGGCCGACAAGGTCGACCACGTCAAGCGGTTGCAGTCCGAGGGCAAGGTCGTCGCCATGGTGGGCGACGGCGTCAACGACGCAGCGGCCCTCGCGCAGGCCGACCTCGGCCTGGCGATGGGCACCGGTACCGACGTCGCCATCGAGGCCTCGGACCTGACGCTGGTCACCGGCGACCTGCGCGCGGCTGCCGACGCCATCCGGCTCTCCCGGGCGACCCTGCGGATCATCCGGGGCAACCTGTTCTGGGCATTCGCCTACAACGTCGCGGCCATACCGCTGGCGGCACTCGGCCTGCTCAACCCGATGATCGCCGGTGCCGCAATGGCATTCAGCTCGGTGTTCGTGGTGAGCAACAGCCTGCGGCTGCGGCGGTTCACTCCGTCGCGGTAGCCCGGCGGACCCGGAAGAGCTTGGCCTCGTCCTTGATGTTCTTGAGGTGTCGCGCGCCGGCGAAGGACCAGGAGAAGTCGTCGACCTCGCCGACGGCCTCCCGGGTGGACTCCGAGACCAGAACGGCGCCGGGCCGGGCGGCACCCGTGACGCGGCTGGCGAGGTTCACCGAGTTGCCGAACCAGTCGCCCGCCCGGCTGACCGCCATTCCGGTGGCGAGCCCCACCCGCAGCCGGGGAAAGTCCTCGTCGACCTCGGTGGCGGCCAACAGATTCAGCACGGCGTGGACCATCGCCACCGGATCACTGCTGACGAGCATCACCTCGTCACCGATGCTCTTGACGTAGCGCACGGGAGGCTCCGCAACCTCGCGCGCCAGATCGGCGAGCCGGTGGGCCAGCGCCTCGAGGTCCTCCGGCGGCACGGCCTCACCGAGGCGGGTGAAGCCGACGAGATCGGCGAACGCGATCGTGACGAGGCGCGCGCCGGGCAGCGGAAGACCCTCCGCCCGTTCGGTGTTGGTGACCGCCTCGTTCTCCATGACGTGGAGCAGCTGCAACCGCAAGGTGTCCTCGATCATCGGACCGAGCAGCGGCGCCACCTGCCGCACCAGCGCCTCGGAGGCCATCGCGGTCTCCAACTCGGTGGAGCCGGGCTCGAGCACGGCGGCCAGCGCCGCGTACCGCATCACCTCGGCCGTGCGCGTCAGCCCGTCGGCGAGCACCTGCAGGACCAGCACGACCTGGTCGGCGGTGATGCCGAGGTCGAGGAACTTCCGTGCGCTGGCGAAGGCGTCGCCGTCGGACTTCGGCAGCACGACGGCGTCGGGATCCTCCACCCTGGGCAACCCGACCGCACGCATCATGCGTTCCAGCAGTTCGAGATCCAGACCTGCCGACTCGCTGATGTGCCGGGCCGACACCAGAGTCCCGTCGTCACCGATGGCGGCCCGAGTCGCCAGCAGCATGGGGGCGAACGACTCGCGAATCTGGGCGGCGGTGTAGCCCTTCGACATCAGCCACTCGACCAGCTCGGCACGCTCGGCGCGCGCCGCGCCCTCCAGGCCGTCCAGCAGGCCCGCCGCTTCCAAGTCCTCGAGGTCCTTCACTCGGCAAACGTATCCGACGACATCCCGGCCACGATGAGTTCCGGGCCGCTGAGTCGTCCAGACCCTCGAACCACACTCGAGGAGGACTCCCGTGATCGCGCCCCGCCCTGAGAGGATCGACGCCGATGACCGAACCGATGCGAGAAGGCCTTCCCCCCGTCGTCGCCGACGGCGCCCGAGTACTGATCCTGGGCTCGTTTCCCAGCGAGCGGTCACTGGCTGCCGGTGAGTACTACGCCAACCGGCGCAACCAGTTCTGGCAACTGATGTCGGCGCTCGTCGACGTCGACGTGGAGTTGCCCTATCCCCGGCGCATCCACGCGCTCACCGATCACGGGATCGCGTTGTGGGACGTCGTGCACAGCTGCCGCAGGGTCGGCAGCCTGGACGCCAAGATCGACCGGTCGACGCTGGTGGTGAACGACGTCGCACCGCTGCTGTCGAGGCACCCGGGAATCGAGCGGATCTTCGCCAACGGCTCGACCGCCTTCGATCTCTACACGGCGCGGGTGGACACCGGGATCCCCGCCGTCCGGCTGCCGTCAAGCAGCGGCGCGCTGCCCATGTCGCTGGCCGACAAGCTCCAGCGGTGGCGCGAAGTGCTCTAGCCGACGGCCCGCGTTGCCGCTGCCGCGCAAACCTCGGGGGCGGTATAGTCGCCGTACCACGCTCGTGTTCGTCGGCTGCGGTCAGCTCGCAGCTAACGCCTGATCGTGGGGTGGAGGTATCGGGCTCATGTCGATCGCAGTGCACTTCGACCAGCCGGTGGGCGGTTCCATTCGACGTGCCCTCGTCCACGGCGGCGCGGTCAACGTCACCTCCCCCTCACCCACCTCCGTCGCCCTGGCCATGTTCGCCAGGGAGCTGATCGGCGACGCCTTTGGCGGACGGGACCCCGAACTCGCCCAGTTCGACCTCCCCGCCGCAGACCACGACGCCATCCTCGGCACGCTGCTCTGCCGGTTCACCGGCCACCCCGAGGCCGCTCGACTGGTCGCGGACCTCCTGCTCAAGCGGGGCTGCGATCCCGAGACCACCTACGTCGCCCGACCACGCCTGAACGCCCAGACCAGCAACGTCACGGGCCCCGGGGGATGGCGTCCGTGCCGCGACACGTGGCGGGCGGCTCCCCCGGCGCAACTCGACCACTGGGTTCCCGTGTACGAGGTCGACGAGCACGCTTCACCCGAACTCATGACGATGACGCTCTACCCGAACTACTTCAGCCGTGCGGTCGCCAACGACTCGGCGCACTACCACCATCACGATCCGCACCGCGCCGCTCGGCCCCGTCCCGGACCGACCGAGACGGTCGACCCGTTCTCGGCCGCCGCGTTCGTCACCCCGGTCGGGGGCGTGCTGCAGTTCTCCGGCCAACACCTGTACTCCAGCGCCCCGACCGAGTGCGACCGAACCCGGTTCACCGTCGAATTCGAGACCGTCGACGTCGGTGACGTCCGGGCCGGGCTCGGTGCGCGAAACGTCGACGGCCGCTGCACGGGCTCCTCGATCGGCGACTTCGTCCGCGCGGTCGACCACGCACCGATGCCCGAGGACGTGATCGCGATGTTCGACCGTCGCACCGAACCGGCTGCCGACCGCGTCCACGCGGACCGGGGCCGGCCCGCCTTCACGAAGGCCTGACCGGAGGACCTGACGCGGCGCCCCATACGGTGGCCCCATGTCCTGCGTGTTCTGTGCCATCGTCGCCGGTGACGCTCCGGCGATCCGCGTCTACGAGGACGATGAGTACCTCGCCATCCTCGACATTCGGCCCATCGTGCGCGGGCACGTGCTCGTCATCCCCAAGGCGCACACCGTCGACCTGACCGACACCCCGCCCGACACGGTGGCCGCGATGATGCGCATCGGGCAACGGATCGCCAGGGCCGCCCGGGTGTCCGAACTGCACGCCGACGGCAACAACGTCGTCGTCAACGACGGCAAGGCGGCGTTTCAGACCGTCTTCCACATCCACCTGCACGTCGCGCCCCGCAAGACCGGCGACAAGCTGACCTTCGCCAAGGGTCTGGTGGTCCGTCGCGATCCCGACCGGGAGGCGACCGCTGCCATTCTGCGCGACGCGCTGACCGCCTTGGACGCCTAGAACCCGAGGAAGCGCCGCGCGTTGCGTTCCAGCGTCACGTCGTCGATGCCGGCGGCGTTCGGCATGTCCTGCGGCCGGGCCACCCCCATGTCGAACGGGTAGTCGCTGCCACACATCAGGTGCGTCGGGTCGGCCTGCGCGCGCAACAACTCCAGTGTCGCGGCGTCGTGGGTCAGGGTGTCGAACCACAGACCGGCGAAACCCTCACGTGGCGAACGAGTTTCCGCGCTGCGAACGTCGGCGCGCTTGTCCCAGCCATGCTGCCACCGGCCCACCAGCGCCGGTGCGCACCCACCGCCGTGCAGCATGCAGATTCGCAGGCCGGGCAGTTCCTCGAGCACCCCGCCCAACACCAGGGACGCTGCCGCAGTGCTGGTTTCGACGGGGTTGCCGATCAGGTTGACCAGGTAGTACGACGACCACTCCGGCCGGGGCAACTGCATCGGATGCACCAGCACGGCGAGGTCGCGTTCGGCGGCGGCCCGCAGCAGCTCGCGCATGGGGTCGACGTCGAAGGACGTCGACCCGAGCAGAGGGGGCACGGCGATGCCACGCACGACGTCGGTCGCCGCGATCGAATCCATCTGCGCCCGTGCGGCATCGGGGTCGCGCAGCGACACCAGCCCCAGCCCGAGGAGTCGACCACCGCTGTCGTGACACACCCGGGTCAACGCGTCGTTGAACTGCCCGACGTAGTCGTCCACCCCGTCGTCGTCGGCGACCGGGAAGGCGAACGGCGGCGCCGAGAGCACCCTGGTGCCCAGCCCCGCCGCGGCGGTGTCGGCGAGCACCCGAGCCGGATCGGTCATGGCGGCGGTGTCGATGTACAGCGGCAACTCGCCGAGGTACATCTGACCGTCGCGGCCGTGCAACGGCGGCAGCGGCGACCCGGGCGGGAGGCCGAACAGATCCTCGGGGAGCCAGTGCGCGTGTACGTCGATCGGACCGGTCGTCATGGATCCACCATGCGCGACGCGACGACGACCGACAATGTCAGCCGCTACACATCCCCTCGGCAAGCTATGGCCGCCTCGCCACACCGCCATCGGATGACAGACTGAGGCCCATGAGCACCATTCCCGTCTGGGAGCGCTACCTCGGCATTCCGCTTCTCAAGGTCCACGACGCGATCTACCGCAAGACCAACGGCTGGGTCGGCCACAAGATCCCGGGGCAGGCACCCATCCTGCTGCTGCACACCGTCGGCGCGAAGACCGGGATCGCGCGGACCAACGCGCTGAGCTACCTGCTCGACGGCGGCTCGTACCACGTCGTCGCGTCCAAGGGCGGCGATCCCAAGGCCCCCGGCTGGTACTTCAACCTCAAGGCCGATCCGAACGTCGAGGTCAACGTCGGGCCCACGCGCATGCCGGCCACCGCCCGCATCATCGGCGCCGACGATCCGGACTACGCCCGGCTGTGGAAGTTGGTCAACGAGAACAACTCTGGCCGCTACGACGGGTATCAGAAGCGAACGTCGCGGCCGATTCCGATCATCGCGCTGACACCGACGACCTAGAACAGCTCCTTGGCGAGCAGTTCCAGCGTCTGGTCTCGGGCCGGCGCCAGCCGCGGGTCGACCCCCCGGAAGGCCGAGCCGACTGGGTTGACCATCACCTCGTCGACCCCGAAGTGGGCGGCCAATTCGCGCACCTGACCGGCCGCCTCCGTCGGGGATCCGACGATGGCCCGTTCCAGGCCGGCGTCGACGATGGCCTCCTGCTGAAAGCTGAGCTCCACCTGCTTGGCGTCCTCGACCAGGTCCAGCGCGCGCAACGGCTGACCCGTCCGCAGGAACGCCATCATGTGCAGGTTGGGCAGCATCAGGTCCATCGCCTCCTCGCGGGTGGGCGCGACCGAGGCGTTGACCGTCATGAAGGTGGTGGGCTCGGCGAGCAGGTCACTGGGCCGGAACTCCGACCGGTAGGTCGCGAGCGCCTCCTCGGTGCCCTGCCCCGAGAAGTGATGGGCGAACACGTACGGCAGACCCTTCGCCGCCGCCAGGTGCGCCGAATACAGCGAGGACCCGAGCAGCCACAGCCGAGGCTGGCTCTTGGCCGCGGGCGTCGCCTTGAGCACGTAGTTCTGGTCGAGTAGCCCTCTGCTGCGGACGGCGACCCGAACGCCGGTGGTGCCCATCAGCGCGGCCACGTCGTCGAGGTACTGCGGAAAGTTCTCGATGTCCGAATCGTCCCGGCCCGCGGCGCCGCGCAGCGCCATCGAGGTCACCGGATCCGAGCCGGGCGCCCGCCCGATGCCCAGGTCGACGCGACCGGGGGCGGCTGCCTCGAGCAGCGCGAACTGCTCGGCGACGGCCAGCGGTGCGTGATTGGGCAGCATCACCCCGCCGGAACCGAGCCGCACCTGCCGGGTTTGGCCCGCGAGATAGGCCAGCACCACCGGCGGACTGGTCGCCGCGACGGCGGGCATGTTGTGGTGTTCGGCCACCCAGTAGCGCGTGTAGCCAAGGTCGTCCGCCGTCTGGGCGAGGTACACCGTGGCTGCGAGCGCATCAGAGGTGGTCTGGTCACTGCGGACCGGGACGAGGTCTAGTACCGAGAGTCGCACGCTTCATTCAACCGCCGGGCCGGGCCGATCGTTCCCGTCGGCCGCGATCGCCTTGGCCGCGGCGAACACCTCGTCGAGCATCGCAGGCGTGAGCCGACCGGTGAAGGTGTTCTGCTGGCTGGGGTGGAAACAGCCGATCAACGTGACCTCGCCGAGCCCCGAGTGCAGGTCCGCGACCGCGAGGTGGCCGAACTTGGGCTGCGGTCGAGGGACCGTTCCGCCGCCGGCACGCACCATGTCCAGCGCCACCTTCCAGGCGAATCCGCCGAGGGCCACCACCGCGCGCACGCCTGGCCGGACCAGTTGCCACTCGGCGGCGAGCCACGGCGCACAGGTGGCCCGCTCCTGCGGTGTCGGTGCGTTGTCCGGCGGAGCGCAGCGCACGGCGGCGACGACGCGGGTGCCGATCAGCGTCAGTCCGTCGGCCGCGTCGACGCTCGACGGCGAACTCGCCAGACCGGCGCGGTGAAGTGAGGCGAAGAGGACGTCGCCGCTGCGGTCACCGGTGAACACCCGGCCCGTGCGGTTGGCGCCGTTGGCGGCGGGGGCCAGCCCCACCACGAGGATGGTCGGCTCGGCCGAACCGAAGCTGGGCACCGGCCGCCCCCAGTAGGGCTCGCCGGCGAAGGACCGACGCTTCTCGACGGCCACCTTCTCGCGCCAGGCCACCAGCCGCGCGCACGCCCGGCACACGCTCACCTCGGCGTCGAGTTCGGCGACCTCGTGCGCCCGGGAGGCCAACCGGCGCACCCGCGCCGCCGTCGTCGCCACCGCGGTGTCGGCACTCGCGGGGTCACCGGGCCAGCCCGTTGCGGGCGGCACCGGCGAGTCGAACGCCTCACCCGTACGCGGATGCGGAAGTGTCACCCCCTCACTGTGCCCGTGCGCGAAGAGGGCTCGCCGACCGGGCGGACCCGCTGTTAGATTCAGCCGCGAGACCTCATGATCACCACCACCCGGCGTCCCCTCTTCCTGATCTTCTTCGCCGCGCTGACCGCCGGCGCGGGCAACGGCGTCTCGATGGTCGCCTTTCCGTGGTTGGTGTTGCAACGCAACGGTTCTGCGGTCGACGCGTCGATCGTCGCCATGGCCGGGACGCTGCCACTGCTGGTCGCCACGCTGATGGCGGGCGCAGCGGTCGACTACCTGGGCCGTCGGCGGGTGTCGATGATCTCCGACGCGTTGTCCGCCGTCTCGGTGGCCGCCGTGCCGGTGATCGCGCTGACCTTCGGAGTCGACGCGGTCGACGTCACCGTGCTCGCCGCACTCGCCGCGCTCGGTGCGTTCTTCGACCCGGCCGGCATGACCGCCCGCGAGACCATGCTGCCCGAGGCCGCGCTGCGAGCGGCGTGGCCGCTGGACCGCGCCAACGGCGTCTACGAGGCGGTGTTCAACCTGGCCTACATCGTGGGTCCCGGCGTCGGCGGTCTGCTGATCACCACCCTCGGCGGCGTCGACTCCATGTGGGTGACGGCCGGTGCCTTCCTGCTGTCCATCTCGGCGGTGGCGGCGCTGCGACTCGAGGGCGCCGGCGTCCCCCACCGCGACCAGATGCCGAAGGTGTGGGCCGGTGTGGTCGAGGGGCTCAAGTTCGTCTGGCACACGCCGGTGCTGCGCACGCTGGCGTTCGTCGACCTCACCGCCACCGGGTTGTACATGCCGATGGAGAGCGTGCTGTTCCCCAAGTACTTCACCGACCGCAGCGAACCCGCCCAACTGGGGTGGGTGTTGGTGGCGTTGAGCATTGGCGGACTGGTTGGCGCCCTTGGTTACGCGGTGCTGTCGAAGTACTCCGACCGGCGGACGATCATGCTCGTCGCGCTGCTGGTGCTCGGGGTGTCGATGACCGTCATCGCCTTCCTGCCTCCGCTGCCGGTGATCCTGGTGCTGTGCGCCGTGGTCGGGTTCGTCTACGGTCCCATCGCCCCGATCTACAACTACGTCATGCAGACCCGCGCGCCCGCGCACCTTCGCGGGCGGGTGGTCGGCGTGATGGGGTCACTCGCCTACGCGGCCGGCCCGCTCGGGTTGATCGTCGCGGGGCCGCTCGCCGACACCGCGGGTTTGCACGTCACGTTCCTGGCACTGTCGCTGCCGATGCTGCTGCTCGGGGTGGCGGCCATCTTCCTGCCGGCGCTGCGCCACCTGGACCACGATCCGGACGACGCGGTTTCCGACTGATCGGTTCGGGTAACCCCTCCCTCGCATGTGACACACACCACAATCGAGGTAAGCGTGTACCAGCAAGTTCTCGACCCGGTCGCCGGTTCGCTCGCCTGGAGCGCCGTGGTGGCGGCCATCCCGCTGCTATTGCTGTTCGTGCTGCTCGGCGCGCTGAAGATGACGGCGTGGGTGGCTTCGCTGATCTCGCTGGCGGTGTCGCTGGCGATCGCGATCGCCGTCTACGGCATGCCCGTCGGGCAGGCACTGCTCGCCGGCACCGAGGGCGCGGCGTTCGGTTTCTTTCCCATCCTGTGGATCGTGATCAACGCCATCTGGGTCTACCAGATGACCGTCGAGACGGGGCACTTCGACGTCCTGCGGCGCTCCTTCGCCAGCGTCAGCGATGACCAGCGCGTGCAGGCCATCATCATCGCCTTCTCGTTCGGCGCGCTGATGGAGGCACTGGCCGGCTTCGGCACCCCGGTCGCGGTGACGTCGGTCATGTTGATGGCCTTGGGTTTTCAGCCGATGAAGGCCGCAGTGCTGGCACTGGTCGCGAACACCGCCCCCGTCGCCTTCGGCGCCATGGCCACCCCCATCATCACCCTCGGCAGGGTCACCGAACTTCCGGTCGACACGCTCGGCGCGATGATCGGCCGTCAGACGCCGCTGCTCGCGCTGTTCGTGCCGCTGGCCCTGGTGGCGATCGTCGACGGTCGGCGCGGCCTCCGGCAGACCTGGCCGGTCGCGCTGGTGTGCGGCGTCGTGTTCGCCGTCGCGCAATACGTCACCTCGAACTTCGTCTCCGTGCCGCTGGCCGACGTGGTCGCCGCCCTGGCGTCCGCGGCCGCCGTCGTCGTCATGGTGCGAGTCCGGCGCCCGGTCCGCACCGCCGACCTCGCCGCGCGGGTCGGCGCGTCGGGGACGAGTGACGGCCCGGACGACGCCGAGGTCACCGACTCCCGGGCCGACGTGGTCAGGGCCTACGCGCCCTACGGCATCATCATCGCGGTCTTCGTCGTCTGCCAGATCAGCGCGATCAAGAAGCTGCTCGACCGCGCCACGTTCACCTTCAGCTGGCCCGGCCTCGACGTGGTGAACGCCGACGGCGACCCGTTGAGCCTGGCGAAGTTCTCCCTGAACCTGCTGACCACACCCGGCACGCAGATGCTGGTCGCCGGCGTGCTGACCATGGCCGTGCTGAGACTGTCGGCGGCCAGGGCACTCAAGGCCTACGGCGCGACGCTGCACCAGCTGCGGTGGGCGATCCTCACGGTGATGGCCGTGCTGGCACTGGCCTTCGTGATGAACGTGTCCGGCCAGACCATCACCCTGGGCACGTGGATGGCCGGGGCGGGTTCGGCGTTCGCGTTGCTCTCGCCGATCCTGGGCTGGCTGGGCGTCGCGGTCACCGGCTCCGACACGTCGGCGAACTCGTTGTTCGGCGCCCTGCAGGTGACCGCCGCGAACCAGGCCGGTCTCTCCGAGGTCCTGATGGCCGCCTCCAACAGCTCCGGCGGCGTGCTGGGCAAGATGATCTCCCCGCAGAACCTCGCCATCGCCGCGGCCGCGGTGGGGCTCGACGGCAAGGAGGGCGAGATCTTCCGCAGGGTGGTCCTCTGGAGCCTCGGCTTCCTCCTCGTCCTGTGCGGGCTGTCGGCGCTGCAGGCCTCGCCCGTCTTGTCGTGGATGGTGCCATGACACTCGTAGCATCGAATCGTGAGCGCGGACATGCTGGCTGACCTGATCTCCGAATTGCCCGAGGGCACCGTCGTGGACGACCCGGACATCGTGGCGTCCTACCGGCAGGACCGCGCCGCCGACCCGAACGCCGGCACGGCGATGGCGGTCGTGCGGCCGCGCACCACCGAGGAGGTGCAAGCCGTGATGCGATGGGCGACCGCGCACCGGGTGCCGGTGGTCCCCCGCGGCGCGGGTACCGGGCTGTCCGGCGGGGCGACCGCACTCGACGGCGGCATCGTGCTCTCGACCGAACGCATGCGCGACATCAGCGTCGACCCCGTCACCCGGACCGCCGTCACCCAACCGGGCCTGTTCAACGCCGAGGTCAAGGCGGCCGTCGCCGAGTACGGACTGTGGTACCCGCCGGATCCGTCGTCGTACGAGATTTGCAGCATCGGCGGCAACATCGCCACCAACGCCGGCGGTCTGTGTTGCGTGAAGTACGGCGTGACGACCGACTACGTGCTCGGCCTGCAGGTCGTCCTCGCCGACGGCACCGCCGTCCGGCTGGGTGGGCCCCGTCTGAAGGACGTGGCAGGCCTGAGTCTGACCAAGCTGTTCGTGGGCAGCGAGGGCACGCTCGGCGTCGTGACCGAGGTGACGCTCAAGCTGCTGCCCACCCAGCACCGAGGCTGCACGGTCGTCGCCTCGTTCGACGACGTCGCCGCGGCCGCCGACGCCGTCGTCACCATCACCGGCAAGATCCGCCCGTCGACGCTGGAGTTCATGGACTCGGTGGCCATCAACGCCGTCGAGGACAAGCTGAAGATGGGCCTGGACCGCAGTGCCGCCGCAATGATGGTCGCCGCGTCCGACGATCGTGGACCCGCCGGGTCGGAGGACGCCGAGTTCATGGCCCGGGTGTTCACCGAAGCCGGTGCGACGGAGGTGTATTCGACCTCCGACCCCGACGAGGGTGACGCCTTCGTGGCCGCGCGTCGCTTCGCGATCCCGGCCGTCGAGGCCAAGGGGTCGCTGCTCCTGGAGGACGTCGGAGTGCCACTGCCGGCTCTCGCCGACCTGGTCGCAGGCGTCGAGAAGCTGGCCGATCGACATCAGCTGATGATCTCGGTGATCGCCCACGCCGGCGACGGCAACACCCATCCGCTGATCGTGTTCGACCCGACCGATCTGGACGAGGCCGAGCGCGCGCAGACCGCCTTCGGCGAGATCATGGATCTCGCGGTCGGCTTGGGCGGCACCATCACCGGGGAGCACGGCGTCGGCCGGCTCAAGCGTCCGTGGCTGGCCGGCTACCTCGGCCCCGAGGCGATGGACCTGAACCGCCGCATCAAGCAGGCGCTCGATCCCGACGGAATCCTCAACCCCGGGGCCGCGATCTAGCTCCGCCGGGGGGTTGACACCGAACCCTCATCGTCGTATTCATGAGACATGACGGCTCAGATGTCTCATGGCGGCGCGGCGCGGTTCGGGCTGGCGACCGCCGAGACCTGGGCGGACCCCTGGCCGACCTACCGCGCCCTGCGCGACGACGATCCCGTCCACCACGTGATCCCCGCGGACGCACCGGAGCACGACTACTACGTGTTGACGCGGCACGCCGACGTGTTCGCCGCGGCCCGGGACCACCAGACCTTCTCCTCCGCTCGGGGCCTGACGGTGAACTACGACGAGCTGGAACTGATTGGGCTGGCGGACAATCCGCCGATGGTGATGCAGGACCCGCCGGCGCACACCGCGTTCCGCAAGCTGGTGTCGCGGGGATTCACACCGCGCCAGGTGGAAGCCGTGGAACCGGCGGTGCGACGCTTCGTCGCGGGGCGCGTCGAGGCGTTGCGGGCCGACGGCGGCGGTGACGTCGTCGCCGAATTGTTCAAGCCGCTGCCCTCGATGGTGGTGGCGCACTACCTCGGTGTGCCGGAGGCCGACCGTGGCCGCTTCGACGGCTGGACCGACGCGATCGTCGCCGCCAACACCTCGGCCGAGGGCATCGGCGGGGCGCTGGGCACCCTCGGAGACGCCCTCGGAGAGATGATGGCCTACTTCACCGCATTGGTCGAACGCCGCCGGACCGAGCCGGGCGACGACACCGTCTCCCACCTCGTCGACGCGGGCATCGGCGTCGACGGCGACGTCACCGGCCTGCTGTCGATCCTCGCGTTCGCCTTCACGATGGTCACCGGAGGCAACGACACCACCACCGGAATGCTCGGCGGCACCGTGCAATTGCTGCACCAGCGGCCCGACCAGCGCATGGTGCTCACCGCGAACCGCGAGCTGATCGGCGACGCCGTCGACGAGTTCCTGCGCCTGACCTCACCGGTGCAGATGCTGGGCCGCACCACCACCCGCGACGTCACCATCGGCGACACCACCATCGAGGCGGGACGGCGGGTGATGCTGCACTACGGTTCGGGCAACCGCGACGAGCGCCAATTCGGCCACGACGCAGGCGAACTCGACGTCATCCGCAGGCCACGGAACATCCTGACATTCGGCCACGGGGCGCATCACTGCCTCGGTGCCGCCGCAGCCCGCATGCAATCCCGCGTCGCGCTTGAGGAACTGCTGGCGTCGATCCCGAACTTCGAGGTCGACGAGGACCGGATCGCCTGGGCGCCAGGCGCGTACGTGCGCCGGCCGCTGTCGATGCCGTTGCGCGTCCTCTGATGGCAGGCGACTGGTTGGCCGACCGCCGCTCGGAGGTCGCTGCGGACCGTATCCTCGACGCCGCGGAGGACTTGTTCACCCGCCACGACGCCGCGACCGTCGCCATGTCCGACGTCGCCACGGCCTCAGGCTGCTCACGGGCCACGGTCTACCGCTACTTCGAGAACCGGGACGCGCTCTACACCGCCTACGTCCATCGCGAGACCCACCGCGTCTTCGGCCGATTGGGCGAACATCTCGACGGTGTCACCGATCCCCGAGAACGACTGAGCCTCGGCGTGCTCGCCGCGCTGCGCCTGGTTCGCGACAACCCCGCGCTGGCATCGTGGTTCGCGCCGAGCCAGCGGCCCATCGGCGGTGAGATGGCCGAGCGCTCCGCGGTGATCCAGGGATTGACCGAGGCCTTCCTGGCGTCACTGGAGGTCGACGACGTGGAGGCCTCCGCCCGGTGGCTGGTACGCGTCATCGTCTCATTGCTGACGTTCCCCGGACTAGACGACGCCGACGAGCGAATGATGGTGCACCAGTTCGTGATTCCGGTGGTCGCCCCCGATGTCACGGACCACGCCCACTGAGCTACTGCCTGGCCATCGCGATCCTGAATCGCTCGTCGGGGTCGACGTAGTGGTCGGCGTCCTTGGCATCCCCGCCGAGATCGATGCGCACCCAGTCGATCTTGCCGGTGAACCTGCTGGTGTGAGCGGTGTAATCCGGGCTGACGGTGGTCCCGGACTCATAGCCGACGTCGGTCGTCTCGTCGGCCGAGAAGATGAAGCCCTGCGTCTGGTCGACGCGACCGGTGCCGACTTCCCTACCGTCGTAGTAGAGCGTCACGGTGCCACCCATGCCCATCCCACCCCCGTCGTAGGCGAACTCCATCCGCACCTGGGTGGTGCCTGCCGGAACGGGTTCGGTCGCCTCGACGTCAAAGGACTTGATGCCCAGCACGTTGTAATGGAACTTGGCCTTGCCATCCTTGGCGTAGAGGCTCCAACCGCCGAACCGGCCACCCTGAGCAATGATCACGCCACCGGCGCCGTCGGCGGGCACGTCCACTGCGGACGTCACCGCGAACGACTTGTTCTTGACGTCGACGACGCTGTTCTCCGACAGCCGACCCATTCCCGCGAACAGCAACTGGCTGTTGCCCTTGATCAGTGACGGTCGGCCCGCCGTGGCGGGGTTGATGCGCTCGATCTGGCGATCGTCGAGCGGGAGCACGTTGTACTTGACCGCCTCGATCAACCAGAGCCGCTGCAGCTCGTGCAGTTTCTCCGGATTCTCCTTCGACAGATCATTGGCCTGGGTCCAGTCCACGTCACCGTCGTAGAGTTCCCACACGTCGTCGTCGAAGGCCGGCATCACGGCGCCACCCATTGCCCACGGGGTGCGATGTTTGGTGACCGCGCTCCAACCCTGGTGGTAGATGCCACGATTGCAGAACATCTCGAAGTACTGGGTCTGGTGCCGCTCCGGCGCATCGGCGTCGTTGAAGCTGTAGAGCATGCTCGTCCCCTCATACGGGCTTTGCATGACGCCGTTGACCAACGTTGGCGCCGGAATGCCGGCGACCTCCAACACCGTGGGCGCGAAGTCGATGACATGGCTGAACTGGTTGCGGTGGCCGCCCTTGTCCTCGATACCCTTGGGCCAGTGCACGATCGTGCCGTTTCGGGTGCCGCCCCAGTGCGACGCCACCTGCTTGGTCCACTGGTACGGCGAATCCATCGCCCACGCCCAGCCCACCGCGTAGTGGCCGTAGGAGCCCTCGCCGCCGAACTCGTCGATCTTCGACGCCAGGAATTCGGGGGTTTCGATGTCGGCCATGCCGTTGAAGTTGGCCATCTCGTTGAACGCACCCTGCAGGGTGCCCTCGGCAGATGCTCCGTTGTCACCGATGATGAGGTAGACCAGCGTGTCCTCGAGCACGGGTTCCAGCGCATCGAGCAACCGGCCGACGTGATGGTCGGTGTGTTCCATGAAGGCGGCGTAGACCTCCATCTGACGTTCGAGCGCCGGTGTGAGTGCGGGGTCCATGTCGTCCCAGGCCGGAATCTCCGCATCGCGCGGGGTCAGCACCGCGTCTGGCGGAATGACGCCCAGTTCCTTCTGGCGCTCGAAGGTGATCTCGCGCTGGCGGTCCCAGCCGTGAGCGAACTTGCCCCTGTACTTCTCGATCCACTCAGCAGGTACGTGGTGCGGGGCGTGGGTGGCACCGGGCGCGAAGTACATGAAGAACGGCTTGTCGGGCAGCAGGGCCTTCTGTTGGCGCGCCCAGTTGATGGCCTTGTCGGTCAGGTCCTCGGTCAGGTGGTAGCCCTCGGCCGGCGTCTTCGGCGGCTCGATCGGCGTGGTGCCCTCATACAGCGCCGGATCCCACTGGTTGTTCTCCCCGCCGATGAACCCGTAGAAGTACTCGAACCCGCCGCCACCGGTGGGCCACGCCGTGAACGGACCCGCCGGACTGGTCTGCCACACCGGAACCTCGTGGCACTTGCCGAACTGCGCAGTCGAATATCCGTTGAGCTTCAACGTCAACGCGAGCGGCGCCTTGGTGTTCGGTAGCACCGACGTGTATCCGGGTGCGGCCGTTGCAGTTTCGGTGATGTTGCCCATGCCGACCGAGTGGTGGTTGCGACCGGTCAAGAGCGCTTGGCGTGTCGGTGAGCACAGCGCCGTGGTGTGGAAGCGGTTGTACTTCAACCCACCCGCAGCCAGTTTCTCGAAGTTGGGAGTGTCACACGGCCCCCCGAACGCACTGCTGGCGCCAAAGCCGACGTCGTCGATCAAGATGACGAGGACGTTGGGTGCGGTCTCGGGCGGGCGAATGTCCCGGATCGGCGGGTAGCTGGTATCCGGGTCCTTCGCGTCGTACGTCGTGAGGCCGACGTGCGCGACGTCGGGAACGGGCAGGATGTCACGTCGGATGGGCGGATGCTCTGAGAAGTTCACTGGGCTGCCGATCGCCGAAATGAATCGCCGCGGCCGGCGATCCCGGACCATCGAGTCGAGCCCGAGGGCCACAGCGTAGGCGGCACAGGCAGCCGCCGCGGAGATTCCTCTAGGTCCGCACCCTCGTCAGCCGGTGCAACCCCCACGCCAGCGGCACGGTGACGACCAGGGTGACCACGAACAGCCACCACGTCGACCCGGTGTAGATCGGGAACCGCAGGATCTCGACCATCACCAACTCCATCGTGACCAGATGGATCAGGAAGATCTCATAGGAGATCTCGCCGAGGAACACCATCGGCCGGCTCGCCATGAACCGCAGGTACCACCCCCGCAGGTCCTCGCCACCCCGCAGGGCCACCGGCGCCACCACCAGCGTCGAGATGACGGCGTAGAACACCGTCTTGGCCAAGCCCTCCCGCAACTCGGCGGGCGAGGTGGTCGGCGCCCCGGCGATCGGCGTCGCGACGATGAAGTAGCAGGCCAGGGCCAGCGGCACGCAGACCGCCGCGTACGCCCGCACCCCGAGCGGCAGAAGCGCCGCGAGCAGCATGCCGCCCAGGAACCACGTCAGATACGTCGGGAGCCACAGCGGTGCCCCGTCGGGCAGGACGTCGGTGGTGTGCACCAGCGTCAACCACGCCGGACTGACGAGCGTCAGCGCCAGCAGTCCGGCGACCAGGCGCACCGGATGCCACTGCCTGCGACACACCACCACCAGCAGCAGGTACGCCAGGAACGGCAACGCGACGTAGAACGCGGCCTCCACGGCCAGGCTCCACATCTGCGTCAACCCTTGGTGCAAATAGGAATACAGGTAGTCGTCGGTGTAGATCTGCGTCAGGGTCAGGTTCCGGAACAGCCCGATCCAGGTGTGGCCGGGATTGGGCCCCGCGGTACGGAAGTGGTACAGCAGGTAGGCGGCCAGCACCGTGACGACGTAGGCGGGCATGATGCGCCGCACCCGATGCCAGGCGTAACGACGGACCGACGGCGGTTCCCCGCCGCCTGCCGCCGCGCGCACCCACGGCGCGAACAACAGGAATCCGGAGAGCACGAAGAAGATCGGGACGCCAATCTCCATGCGGGAGTAGATCAGTCCCACGTAGCCGTGGGTGTACTTGCCCGTCGTGTACGCGGCGTGGGTAAGCATCACCAGCAGCGCGGCGACCGCTCGGATGCCGGTCAGTGCGGCGACTCTGCCCCGGCTCGCCGACTCGAGGCCGCCAACGTCAGTGTCGCGCTGCGTCACTTCGGCTTGTGGTGGCTCGGCCCGCGATCTGGTGTGAGGTCGATCAGGATGCCCGAGATCCGGGTGTGCTCCAGTTTCTTGAGCGTCTCCCGGGAGAGCTTCGCCGGCAGCTCGACCAAGGAGTGGTCCATCTTGATGGTGATGTGGCCGAAGTCGCTGCGGTGTAGTCCACCCTCGTTGGCGATCGCGCCGACGATGGACCCGGGGCCGACCTTGTGCCGCTTGCCGACCGCGATGCGGTAGGTCGCGAGGTCACTGCGCACGTTCTCGCGACGCTTGCGCGGCGGCCCGTCCTCACGGTCCGGGCGTTCGCGGCGCTTCTCCGGCGGTGGCTCGGTCATCAGGAATTCACCGCCGCCACGACTCTGCACGGCCAGGGCCGCAGCGATCTCCGCCGTCGGGACGTCGTGGTCGCGCTCGTAGTCCTCGATCAGCTTGCGGAACAACTCGATCCCGGGTGCGTTGAGCGCCTCGGTGATCGACTCACGGAACTTCTCCACCCGCTTGTCGTTGACGTCGTCGACCGACGGCAGCTTCGCCTCCACGAGCTTCTGCCGTGACACCCGCTCGATCGAGTTGAGCAGATGCTTCTCGCGGGGTGTGACGAACAGCACCGCGGCACCCGAGCGGCCGGCTCGGCCCGTGCGCCCGATGCGGTGCACGTAGGACTCCGGGTCGTGCGGGATGTCGTAGTTCAGCACGTGGGAGATGCGCTCCACGTCCAGCCCACGGGCCGCCACGTCGGTCGCGATCAGGATGTCGATCGTCCCGTCCTTGAGCTGGGAGATGGTGCGTTCGCGGACGGCCTGGGCGATGTCGCCGTTGATCGCCGCGGCCGAGAACCCCCTGGCCCGAAGCTTCTCGGCGACCTCCTCGGTGGCCTGCTTGGTGCGGACGAAGACGATCATCGCCTCGAACGGCTCCACCTCGAGCAGCCGGGTCAGCGCGTCCATCTTGCGCGGTCCGGCCACCTGGATGTAGCGCTGGGTGATGTTCTCCGCCGTGGCGGTCTTCGACTTCACGGTGACCTGGACGGGATCGTGCAGGTACTTGGAGGTGATCTTGCGGATGGCCGGCGGCATCGTGGCGGAGAACAGCGCCACCTGCTTGTACTCGGGGGTGTCGGCGAGGATGCGTTCGACGTCCTCGGCGAAGCCCATCTGCAGCATCTCGTCGGCCTCGTCGAGCACCATGTAGTCGAGGTGCGAGACGTCGAGGCTGCCCTTCTCGAGGTGGTCGATCACGCGGCCGGGGGTGCCGACGACCACTTGCGCGCCTCGCTTGAGACCGGCCAGCTGCGGACCGTAGGACGAGCCGCCGTACACCGGCAGGACGTTGACCTGCAGGTGCGCGCCGTAGCGGCTGAAGGCCTCCGCGACCTGCAGGGCGAGCTCGCGCGTGGGCGCGAGCACCAGGGCCTGCGTGGTGCGGCTGGAGACGTCGATCCGCGACAGGATCGGGATGGCGAACGCGGCGGTCTTGCCGGTGCCGGTCTGTGCCAAGCCGACGACGTCCGAGCCGGCCATCATGGCGGGAATCGTCGCGGCCTGGATTGCCGAGGGCGTTTCGTAGCCGACGTCGGCGAGGGCCTGCAGCACCTTCGGGTGAATCTGCAGGTCAGCAAAGGTCACTTCGGCGCTCGTCGCGTCGGATTCTTCAGAGCTCATCGAGGTGGCAGTCTACGGGTAGTCGCAGCTCTCTCCCCCATGTCGTAGCCGCGACGACACCCGGAGCCGGTACGGTGGCCCGGCGTGAGGGTGAAGCGAAGGTTGCAGTGGTGGTTCGCGGTTCTGGTCGCGGTCGCGGCACTGGCCGGCTGCGGGGCGAGCGACTCGACGGTGTCCAAGACTCCGGAGGCGACGGTGCCCCCGGCGCAGACCACCCCGCCCGCGCCCGCACCCACCGTGGCCGCCGGACCGTCGCCGACCCCGGCGCCCGCCGATCCCTGCGCGGTGAACCTCGCCGCGCCGGAGATCGCCAAGGCCGTCTCGGAGTTGCCGCGCGACCCTCGCAGCGGCCAGCCGTGGAGCTCCGAGCCGCTGGCCGGCAACTACAACGAATGCGCGCAGCTGTCGGCGGTCGTCATCAAGGCCAACACCAACGCCGACAACCCGAACACCCGCGCCGTGATGTTCCACCTGGGCAAGGTCATCCCCACGGGCGTTCCGGACACCTACGGCTTCAACGGCATCGACGAGACCGCCACCACCGGTGACACGGTCGCGCTGGCCTACGTCAACGAGACCAGCAAGCTCAAGAGCGTGGTGCGGTTCCGCTGGAACGGCAACGGCGTCGAATTGATCGGCAACACCGGCTAGTTCGGGCCCGGCTCGTCTCGTCGTCGACGTCGTCGCGCTGACCTACAGTCGAGCTCGTGTTCGTCCTAGCCGATGCAGGCGTCGACCGCGTCGTCTACAGCGCCTCCGATCTCGCCGCCGCTGCGCGCTGCGAGTACGCGCTGCTGCGCGCCTTCGACGAGAAGCTGGGCCGCAGCCCCAAGACCGTCGTCGCCGACGACCTGCTCGCCCGCACCTCGACCCTGGGTGACGACCACGAACGCCGTCAGCTCGACGACCTTCGAGCGGAGTTCGGCGACGTCACCGTCATCGGCCGGCCCGCCTACAGCGCGTCGGGACTGCGCGCCGCGGCGGCACAGACGATGCGTGCGGTCCAGGACCGTGCTCCGGTGGTCTACCAGGCGGCGATGTTCGACGGCCGCTTCGTGGGTTTCGCCGACTTTCTGGTGCTGGCCGGTGACCGGTACGTCCTGCGCGACACCAAGCTGGCCCGCTCGGTCAAGGTGGAGGCGCTTCTGCAACTCGCCGCCTACGCCGACACCCTGACCCGCGGCGGCGTACCGGTGGCCGACGAGGTCGAGCTGGTGCTCGGCGACGGCGCGGTGTCGGCCTACCGGGTCGACGAACTACTGCCGGTCTACCTGCCGCGGCGGGCGGCGCTGCAGCGGCTGCTCGACGACCACCTCGCCCGCGACCGGCCGGTCAGCTGGGACGACACCGAGGTCCGCGCCTGCTTCCGCTGCCCGCAGTGCAGCGTCGAGGTGCGCGCCCGCGACGACCTGCTACTGGTCGCCGGCATGCGCGTCAGCCAGCGAGCCCGGCTCCTCGACGCCGGCGTCACCACGGTGCACGATCTCGCCGAGCTGGACGCGCCGGTGCCCGAGCTCTCCGCGCGCACCACTCGGGCGCTGGTCGCCCAGGCGCGGCTACAGGTCGCCGACCGAGTCGTCGAGAACGGCAACGTCAAACCGCCCTACGAGGTGGTCGACGCACAACCCCTCATGGTGCTGCCGGACGCGAACAAGGGCGATCTGTTCTTCGACTTCGAGGGCGACCCGCTGTGGACGCTCGACGGCCGGGAGTGGGGGCTGGAATACCTGTGGGGCGTGCTGACGAGCACCGACGACTTCACCCCCTACTGGGCCCACGACCGGTCCAGTGAGCGCCAGGCCCTTCGGGACTTCCTGGCCATGGTCGGCAAGCGCCTCAAGAAGTACCCCGGCATGCACGTCTACCACTACGCCGCCTACGAGAAGAGCACGCTGCTGCGGCTGGCCGGGCGCTACGGCGTCGGGGAGAACGCGGTCGACGAACTGCTGCGCAACGGCGTGCTCGTCGACCTGTATCCGTTGGTGCGCAAGAGTATTCGCGTGGGCACCGAGAGCTACTCCATCAAGTACCTCGAACCGCTCTACATGGGCAACGAACTGCGTGACGGCGAAGTGACCACCGCGACCGACTCGATCACCCAGTACGCGCGCTTCTGCGAACTCCGCGACGAGGGCAGGGCCGAGGACGCGGCGGTCGTCCTCAAGCAGATCGAGGAGTACAACCGCTACGACTGCCGGTCCACGCGCCGCCTTCGCGACTGGCTGGTGGCGCGCGCCATCGAGTCCGAGGTGCCCCCGCGCGGCCCGCAACCCATCCGCGGCGCCGCGGCCGACGAGGCCGTGGAGATCTCCGACGCCCTCGATCGCCGGTTGACGGCGTTCGCCGGCGACGGGACCCAGGCGCGCTCCCCCGAGCAGACCGCCGTCGCGATGGTCGCCGCCGCGCGCGGTTATCACAAGCGGGAGGACAAGCCGTTCTGGTGGGCGCACTTCGACCGCGTGAACAGCCCCGTCGACGAATGGGCCGACGACGGTGACGTGTTCGTCGCCGACCGGCACGAGATCGTCGCCGACTGGCACCAGCCGCCGCGGGCGCGCAAGCCCCAGCGCCACGTGCGCCTGTTCGGCGAGATCGCCACCGGCGACCTGGGTCGCACCATGTACGCCCTCTACGAGCCGCCGGCTCCCGCCGGATTCGCCGACGACCCGGACCGCCGCGGTTTCGCCACCGTCGAGGTGATCGGGTGCGACGACCCGGAAGCACCCACCGAGGCGCTGATCGTGGAGAAGCGGCCCACCGACGGCGAGGTGTTCGATCAGGTGCCCTTCGCCTTGACGCCGGGACCGCCGATCAACACCCGGCCCATCCAGGAGTCCATCGAGGCAACCGCCGCCTCGATCGGCGCCGGCTTGCCGAACCTGCCCGCCGACCCGGTCGTCGACGTGTTGCTGCGGCATCCGCCGCGCATGGTCGGCGGCGGCGCGCTGCCTCGCAGCGGTGACGTGGCCGCCGACGTCACCGCGGCCCTGCTGGCCCTCGACTCGTCCTACCTCGCGGTGCACGGGCCACCCGGGACCGGCAAGACGTTCACCTCGGCCCAGGTGATCAGCCGACTGGTCAACGAGCACCACTGGCGCGTCGGGGTGGTCGCCCAGTCGCACGCCGTCGTCGAGAATCTCCTCGGGTGCGTCGTCGACGCGGGCGTGGATCCGGACCGGGTGGGCAAGAAGAAGAGTCCGAACGCGCCGTGGCGCGACGTCGCCGAGAAGGACTATGCGGCGTTCGTGGACGACCCCGCCGGCGGCGTGATCGGTGGCACCGCATGGGATTTCGCCAACGCGGGCCGCATCCCGCGAGGCGCCCTCGACCTGCTAGTGGTCGAGGAGGCGGGCCAGTACAGCCTGGCCAACACCATCGCGGTCGCCAGCGCCGCGAGGAACCTGCTGCTGCTGGGCGACCCGCAGCAGTTGCCTCAGGTCAGCCAGGGCACCCACCCCGCGCCCGTGGATCACTCGGCGCTGGGCTGGCTGGTGGACGGTCACCACACCCTGCCGCCGGAACGCGGATACTTCCTCGAGTCCTCGTACCGCATGCATCCGGACGTCTGCGGTCCGGTGTCGCGACTGTCCTACGACGACCGGCTTTGCGCGATGGCCTCGGTCAGCGCGGCGCGCCGACTCGACGGCGTCACCCCCGGCGTGCGGGTGCTCGAGGTCGACCACGACGGCAACTCCACCGACAGCCCCGAGGAAGCCGACGCGATCGTCGCCGAGATCCGCGGGCTGCTTGGCCGGCCGTGGACCGACGGGGGCCAGACCACTCCCCTTGGCCAGGAGCACGTGCTGGTGGTCACCCCGTACAACGCCCAGGTGGTCACCTTGCGACGGCGCCTGGACGCCGCCGACCTGGGCGAGGTGCAGGTCGGCACCGTCGACAAGTTCCAGGGCCGTCAGGCGCCCATGGTGTTCATGTCGATGACGGCCTCCTCGGCCGAGGACGTGCCACGCGGAATCTCGTTCCTGCTCAACCGCAATCGCCTCAACGTCGCGGTGAGCCGGGCCAAGTACGCGGCGGTGGTCGTGCGGTCCCGGCTGCTGACGGACTACCTGCCGTCCACCCCGGACGGCCTGATCGAACTCGGGGCGTTCCTGTCCCTGACCGACCGTGACGGACCCACTCGATGACCGACGACCTCACCGACCTCCTCGCGGCGATCGTCGGCGCCAAGTACGTCAGCGGCGATCCCGACGTGTTGGCCGGGCGCTGCGTCGACTACACGGGCCGCTACCGGGGGCGGGCGAGCCTGTTGGTCCGTCCGGGCGCCGACGAGGAGGTCGCCGCGGTGTTGCGAGCCTGTCGCGACGCCGGGGCCTACGTCACGGTGCAGGGCGGGCGCACGTCGCTGGTCGCGGGCACCGTGCCCGAGCATGGCGACGTGTTGCTCTCCACCGAGCGACTCACCGCCGTCGGAGGGGTCGACGTCGTCGACCGACGCGTCCGCGCGGGTGCGGGTGCCACCCTGGCCGCCGTGCAACGCGCCGCCGCCGACGCGGGCCTGACGTTCGGCGTCGACCTGGCCGCCCGCGACTCCGCGACCGTGGGCGGCATGGCCTCGACCAACGCGGGCGGTCTGCGCACCGTGCGCTACGGCAACATGGGCGAGCAGGTGCTGGGCCTCGAGGTGGCCCTCGTCGACGGGTCCGTGGTGCGCCGCCACAGCGAAGTGCGTAGTGACAACACGGGTTACGACCTGGCCTCCCTCTTCGTCGGCGCCGAGGGCACCCTGGGGGTGATCACGAGTCTGGACCTGCGGCTGCACCCCACCCCCGCACACCGGGTGACGGCGATCGTGGGGTTCGAGGACCTCGACGCGCTGATCGCCGTCGGCCGCGAATTCCGCGACGTCGACGGCATCGCGGCCCTCGAGTTGGTCGACACCAGAGCCAGCGCGTTGACCGCCGAGCACGCCGGCGTCGGTCCCGCGGTCGACGGGGCGTGGCAGCTGTTGATCGAGCTCGCCGGCGACGTCGACCTCACCGAGCGGTTGGCCGACCTGCTCTCCAGCGCCGAGCTGACCGGTGAACCCGCCGTCGGCGTCGACGCCGCCACCCAGTTCCGGCTGTGGCAGGTCCGCGAGGCCGTCGCCGACGTGCTGGGAGTCTACGGGCCGCCGCTGAAGTTCGACGTCTCGCTGCCACTGTCGGAGATCAGCGAATTCGCCACGGCGGCAACGGCGTTGGTGGCCGAACACGCCCCCGAGGCGATCCCGGTGCTGTTCGGCCACGTCGGCGAGGGCAACCTGCACCTGAACCTGGTGCGCTGCGTGCTCGACGCCGACCGCGAACGAGCCCTCTACTCGGCGATGATGGCGTTGATCGCCGCGCATCGCGGCAACGTCAGCAGCGAGCACGGCGTTGGCACCCGCAAGCGCGACTATCTCACGATGTCGCGGAGCGATGCCGACGTCGCGGCGATGCGTGCCCTCAAGGCGGCCTTCGACCCGCAGCGGCTGCTCAACCCCGCGGTGCTCTTCGCCTGAGTCAGTCGCGGAAGCGCATCGAGTGCTTGCCGTAGGTTCCCGCGTCCTCGCCCGGTTCCCGATCCCGGCGGGAATGCCGACCGGACGCCGGCAACACCTCGTCGCCGACGTGGAAGCCGTTGTGCGCGAAGCCGATCGGCTCCGGCTTCGGCTGCGCGACGAAACCGTCGAGCGGGTCGTCGAGGAGGTCTCGCCAGGGCGCGTGCCCGTTGCGCGCGGGGATGGGTTCGGGGGTGCGGTACCGGTCGTTCAGATCGATCAGTTCGGGCACCGTGTCGGGGTCGTCGTCGGCCGTGATCTCCGGCGAGTGCCCGTTCATCAGGCTCTGCCACTCGTCGGCAGGTCGCGCGTGCCAGGTGTCCGCCGGCGCCGGCAGCGGATGACCGATGCGGACCGCCAGCGGAGAGGTCTCGCTGTCGTCGGCGGGGGGTGCGTCGCGTTCGAGCACCTCGGCGTGGCGGCGCGCGGCGCGCTCGGAGTCGTCCCACTCCTCGTCCTCGTCACCGGCGGACCAGTCGACGGTGTACTCCACGTAATCGTCGTCGTCGGGGAAGTAATCGGGTTCCACCGGCGGACCGGCACCGGCCGGTGGGCCCTCCAACGCGGAGGGGTCCCCGAAGCCGCGCAGGAACAGCGCGGCGATCACGCCGAACAGTGCGACGAAGGCGGACAGCAGCAGCGACCGTGACAGCGCCTCGGAGAACGGCTCGTGCAGGAAGCTCGGCAACTGGGTGACCGCACCCTGCCCCACCCCGGGATCGGCCTGGGCCGGGAGCGCCTTGCTGATCTGCGACGTCATCAGCGCGGCGATGCCCGCGCTGCCCAGCACGCTGCCGACCTGTCGGGTGGTGTTGTAGACACCCGAGCCCGCCCCGGCCAGCCGGGGCGGCAGGTTGCGGGTGGCCGTGGCCGCCAAGGGCGACCAGATGAACGCCATCCCCACACCCATCAGGATCAGCGGCAACACCAGCCGCCAGATCGGCGTCGTGGGCGTCATCTCGAACGACAGCCACGTCAGGGCGATGGCCACCGCGGAGAAGCCGAAGCCGATGAGCGGTCGTGGGTGCGACCGGTCGACGAGCTTGCCCACGAACGGCGCGAGGCCGCCCGAGGCGATCGCCATCGGCGCCGTCAGCAGGGCCGAGCGGGTGGGCGAGAGTCCGCACACCGCCTGGGCGTAGAACATCACGGGCACGATCATCGCGGTGACCGCGAAGCCGATCACCGCGATGCCGAGATTGGACAGGCTGAAGTCGTTGTCCCGAAAGATCCGCAGCGGGATCAGCGGCTCGCCGGTGGTGACGGACTGCCAGTAGACGAAGGCCCCCATCGCGACGACGCCCGCCACGAGCGTGCCCCAGATCCAGGGTGCCCAGTCGTGCGACTGACCCTCCTGAAGAGCGAACACGATCAGGAACAGCGCGACGCCCGAGAGCAGTACGCCGATCACGTCGTAGCCGTGTTTCTCGGTCGGCAGCACCGGGACGAAGATCAGCGCCAGCGCGAGTCCCAGCACGCCGATCGGCACGTTGACGATGAAGATCCACTGCCAGCCGAGACCGTCGACCAGCACGCCGCCGGCCAAGGGGCCCACCAGGGTGGCCACACCCGCGGTGGCACCCCACACGCTCAGCGCGACGCCGCGCCGCTCGGGAGGGAAGACCCGGGTGATCGTCGAGAGCGTCTGCGGGGTCAGCAGGGCGGCGCCGACGCCCTGCACCACCCGCGCGGCGACCAGAACCTCGATGCTGCCGGCCAGCCCGCACCACAGCGACGCGGCGGTGAACACGGCCAACCCGGCCAGATAGAGGTTGCGCGGGCCGAACCGGTCGCCGAGTCGGCCGGCGAGAAGTAGTGGCACCGCGTAGGCGAGCAGGTAGGCGCTGGTCACCCAGATCACGGCGTCGTAGTCCGCGTGCAGGCTGTCCATGATCGACGGATTGGCGACCGCGACGATCGTGGCGTCGAGCAGGATCATGAAGAAGCCGACCAGCAACGCCCACAACGCGTGCCACGGGTTGCCGGTGCGGGGCCGCAGCAGCTGAGACACCGCCGTCATCGACGTGCCTCGAGCACCAGGACGGCGTAGGGCATCGGCGGGAGGTTCCTCATCTGCGGCTTCTGTTCACCAGGCGTTGCGTAGCTGAACAGCCGACGCTACGGATCAGCCGGAGCGACGACAAGTTGGCTGGACGCGCCTCAGGCGGCCTCGGCCACGGCGCCCGCGGGCACCGCGTCGTCGTCGGCCGGTGAGGTCGACCCGACCGCGAGCAGGGCCAGCAGCGCGATCACCGAGCCGGCGGTCATGACCGCGGCGAGGGCGAGTTCGTCGTTGCCGAGCACGCCGACGAGCGGCGCCACAGCCGCCCCCAGCCCGAACTGTCCCGCGCCGAGCAGCGCCGCCGCGGTGCCTGCCGCGTCGGGGTGCCGCGACAGGGCGACGGCGGGCGCGTTGGGGATGACGAAGCCCATCGCGGCCAGGATCGCCCACACGGGCAGCACGAAGGCGTAGATCCCGCCGACGCCGGTCACGGCCAGCGAGACGAACACCACCCCGGCGGCCACCGAGGCTCCGAGCGCGAACATCGTGATGGTCTGCGGCGTGAAGCGCCGCAGCAGGACCACGTTGAACTGGGTGGCGCCGATCAGGGCGACGGCGCCGGCGCCGAACACCAGGGCGAAGCTCTGCTGGTCGAGGCCGTGCCTGCCCTGCAGCACGAACGAGGCACCGGCGATGTAGGCGAACAGTCCGGACATTCCCAGCGCGGCCACCAGGACCAGGATCACGAAGCGCCGGTCACGCAGCAGTTCGCCGTAGGTGCCCAGGATGCCGCGCACGCGCAGCGGCCGGCGGTGGCTCACCTGCAGGGTCTCGGGCAGCGCGAGCGCGGCGAGCAGCAGGAGCAACCCGGCCAGGACCACCAGGACCGCGAAGACCCAGTGCCACGAGAACCGCAGCAGCACGGCGGCGCCCAGCGACGGCGCGATGACGGGAGCCACGCCGAGGACGAGCATCAGGCGAGACATCACGGTGGCCGCGGTGTTGTCGGCGAAGAGGTCACCGACGATGGCCAACGCGACGACCATGGTGGCCGCCGCACCGACGCCCTGCAGGCCGCGCGCGATTCCCAGCACCACGATGTTCGGCGCGACGAGGCAAATAAGAGACGCCACCATGTGCAGGACGATGCCGGCCATCAGCGGGCGTCGGCGGCCCAGCGAATCCGACAGCGGACCGATCACCAGCTGGCCCAGTGCCAGCCCCGCGAGCGTGCCGGTCAGCGTCAGCTGCACCACCGACGACGACACCGCGTAGTCCTCGGCGATCTGCGGGAGCGCGGGCAGGTACATGTCGATCGTCAGGGGGCCCAGGGCCACCAGCAGCCCGAGCACCACGATCACCTTGAATCGGCTCGGCGCCGTGACCGCGTTCGACCCGCCTGGCGCCTTGGCTGCGGTGTTCTCGAGGTCCACGTATCCAGATGCTGCCATGAAAGTGGTTAGCAAGGGTTACGAGGATTTTCTTCCACGGGTGAACGAACCGTGACCGCCGTCACCGCCGGGCACGCTGGTGCGCCACAGTACGTTGGAGTAGCAGGACGACGGACTAGCCTGTACGAGCCAGTCCGCAAACGGGGAGGCCACGAATGAGCGCTCGCTCCGGTGCCAAGAGCCAGGTGCCCGCCAAGATCGACGACGACCCGAGCGTCGCCGCGCGAGCGCTGTCGCAGATCATCGAACGGGGCGCCCGCGTGCAGGCGCCGGCGGTGAAGGCCTACGTCGACCGCCTCCGCGAGCACGCCCCGGGCGCCACCCCCGCCGAGATCGTCGACAAGCTGGAGAGCCACTATCTGGCCGCGGTGATGGCCAGCGGTGCGGCCGTCGGTTCGGCCGCGGCGTTCCCGGGCATCGGCACGCTGGTCGCGATGTCGGCGGTCGCCGGTGAGACCGTGGTGTTCCTCGAGGCGACGGCCGTGTTCGTGCTCGCCGTCGCAGAGGTCCACGGCATCCCGGCCACCCACCGCGAGCGCCGGCGCGCCCTGGTGTTGGCGGTGCTGGTCGGAGACGACGGCAAGCGCGCGGTCGCAGACCTCATCGGAGCGGGCCGCACGGGCGGAGGATGGTTGGCCGACGGCGCGGCATCGCTGCCGCTGCCAGCCGTGTCGCAGCTCAACGGCCGGCTGCTCAAGTTCTTCGTCAAGAAGTACGCGCTCAAGCGCGGTGCCATCGCCTTCGGCAAGCTGCTCCCGGTCGGCATCGGCGCCGTCATCGGTGGCGTCGGCAACCGGGCAATGGGCAAGAAGATCATCTCCAATGCGCGCGGCGCGTTCGGCAATCCACCGCAGCGGTGGCCCGCGACGCTTCACGTTCTGCCTGGGTTGGAGAAGTAGGGCGCGCGTCCCCATGGACGTGCGCACGCCGCCACCGACGTCGGCTCCAGTTGAGTAAGGGCGTTGACCGTCGCCGGTCGCCAGCGAAGCGCTAGCCTTTATGCGGCGAGAGAGCGAGCGGCAGACGGCGCGCCCGCGGAGTTAGAAGGAATCGAGGCGAGTAGCTGCCGTGAGCAGTTCACCTTCACCATTTGGACAGAACGAGTGGCTTGTCGAGGAGATGTATCGCAAGTTTCGCGAGGATCCCTCGTCGGTCGACTCGAGTTGGCACGAATTCCTCGTCGACTACTCCCCGGAGCCGTCGACCGAGTCGAGCTCCCCGCCCTCGGCCAGTTCCAACGGCAACGGGTCGGCTCCCGCGAAGACCGTGACGACGACCGAGTCCAAGCCCGCACCGAAGCCCGAGTCGAAGACCGAGCCGAAGCCCAAGGCCGAGGCGAAGACCGAGTCCAAGCCCGCGCCGAAGCAGCAGCCGAAGCCGAAGGCCGAGCCGGCCACGCCGAAGGCAGAACCCGCCAAGGCCGAGGCCGACAAGGCCGGCGACGAAGACCAGGTGTCGGTCATCCGTGGCGCGTCGGCCGCGGTCGTGAAGAACATGAACGCCTCGCTGACGGTGCCGACCGCCACCAGCGTGCGGGCCATCCCCGCGAAGCTGATGATCGACAACCGCGTCGTCATCAACAACCACCTCAAGCGCACCCGCGGCGGCAAGATCAGCTTCACCCACCTGCTGGGGTACGCGATCGTGCAGGCCATCAAGAGCTTCCCGAACCTCAACCGACACTTCACCGAGGTCGACGGCAAGCCGAACGTGGTCACGCCGGCTCACACGAACCTCGGTCTCGCGATCGACCTGCAGACCAAGAACGGCCGCCAGCTGGTGGTCGCCGCCATCAAGCGCTGCGAGACCATGCGCTTCGGCCAGTTCATCGCGGCCTACGAGGACATCGTGCGCCGGGCGCGTGACGGCAAGCTCACCGCCGAGGACTTCGCAGGCGTCACGATCTCGCTGACCAACCCGGGCACCATCGGCACCGTCCACTCGGTGCCTCGGTTGATGAGCGGCCAGGGCGCCATCATCGGCGCGGGAGCCATGGAGTACCCCGCCGAGTTCCAGGGCGCCAGCGAGGAGCGGATCGCCGAGATGGGCCTGGGCAAGCTCATCACCCTGACCTCGACCTACGATCACCGCATCATCCAGGGCGCCGAGTCCGGCGACTTCCTGCGCAAGATCCACGAGCTTCTTCTCTCCGACGACTTCTTCGACGAGATCTTCCGCGAACTGGGCATCCCGTACGAGCCCGTCCGCTGGCGTACCGACAACCCAGACTCGATCTTCGACAAGAACGCGCGGATCATCGAACTGATTGCGGCATACCGCAATCGGGGTCACCTGATGGCCGACATCGACCCGCTGCGGTTGGACAAGACGCGATTCCGCAGCCACCCCGACCTCGACGTGCTGACCCACGGGCTGACGCTGTGGGACCTCGACCGGGTGTTCAAGGTCGACGGCTTCGCCGGCGCCGAGTACAAGAAGCTGCGCGACGTGCTGTCGGTGCTGCGCGACGCGTACTGCCGCCACGTCGGCGTGGAGTACACCCACATCCTGGAACCCGAGCAGCAGAAGTGGATTCAGGAACGCGTCGAGGTCAAGCACGACAAGTTCACCGTCGCCGAGCAGAAGTACATCCTGAGCAAGCTCAACGCCGCCGAGGCGTTCGAGACGTTCCTGCAGACGAAGTACGTTGGGCAGAAGCGCTTCTCGCTCGAGGGCGCCGAGACCGTCATCCCGATGATGGATGCCGTGCTCGACCAGGCCGCCGAACACGGCCTCGACGAGGTCGTCATCGGCATGCCCCACCGCGGACGGCTCAACGTGCTGGCCAACATCGTCGGCAAGCCCGCCTCGCAGATCTTCTCGGAGTTCGAGGGCAACCTGAACCCGAGTCAGGCGCACGGCTCCGGCGACGTGAAGTACCACCTCGGCGCCACCGGCAACTACCTGCAGATGTTCGGCGACAACGACATCGACGTCTCGCTGGTGGCCAACCCCAGTCACCTCGAGGCCGTCGACCCGGTCCTGGAGGGACTGGTGCGCGCCAAGCAGGATCTGGTGGAGTCGACCAACGGCGCCGACGGCCCCGAGAAGTTCTCCGTCGTCCCGCTGATGCTGCACGGCGACGCGGCCTTCGCGGGCCAGGGCGTGGTGGCCGAGACGCTGAACCTCGCACTCCTGCGCGGCTACCGCACCGGCGGCACCATTCACATCATCGTCAACAACCAGATCGGCTTCACCACCTCGCCGCTGGACTCCCGCTCGTCGGAGTACTGCACCGACGTGGCGAAGATGGTGGGAGCGCCCATCTTCCACGTCAACGGCGACGATCCCGAGGCGGCGTCGTGGGTGGCCCGGCTCGCGGTCGACTTCCGGCAGAAGTTCAACAAGGACGTCATCATCGACATGCTGTGCTACCGCCGCCGCGGGCACAACGAGGGCGACGACCCGTCGATGACGCAGCCGGGAATGTACGACGTCATCGACACCAAGCGTGGCGTCCGCAAGACCTACACCGAAGCGCTCATCGGCCGCGGCGACATCTCCATCAAGGAGGCCGAGGACGCGCTGCGCGACTACCAGGGCCAGCTCGAGCGAGTCTTCAACGAGGTCCGTGACCTCGAGAAGCACGACATCGAGCCCAGCGAGTCCGTCGAGGCCGACCAGCAGTTGCCCGCGAAACTCAGTACCGCGGTGGACAAGTCGCTGCTCGCCAGGATTGGCGACGCGCATCTGGCGCTGCCGGAGGGCTTTACCGTCCACCCCCGCGTCAAGCCGGTGCTCGACAAGCGCCGCGAGATGGCCTACGAGGGCAAGGTCGACTGGGCGTTCGGCGAGTTGCTCGCCCTGGGCAGTCTGCTCTCGGAGGGCAAGCTGATCCGCCTCACCGGTCAGGACACCCGCCGCGGCACGTTCACCCAGCGGCACTCGGTGATCATTGACCGCAAGACCGGTGCCGAGTTCACCCCGCTCGAGCTGTTGACGCTCGACGAGGAGGGCGCACCGACCGGCGGCAGGTTCATGGTCTACGACTCGGCGCTCTCGGAGTACGCCGCGGTGGGCTTCGAATACGGCTACTCCGTGGGCAACCCCGACGCAATGGTGTTGTGGGAGGCGCAGTTCGGCGACTTCGTCAACGGCGCCCAGTCGATCATCGACGAATTCATCAGCTCCGGTGAGGCCAAGTGGGGTCAGCTCTCCGACGTCGTGCTGCTGTTGCCGCACGGCCACGAGGGCCAGGGTCCCGACCACACGTCGGGCCGCATCGAGCGATTCCTGCAGGTGTGCGCCGAGGGGTCGATGACGGTGGCGATGCCGTCGACGCCGGCCAACTACTTCCATCTGCTGCGCCGGCACTCGCTGGACGGCATTCACCGGCCGCTGATCGTCTTCACCCCGAAGTCGATGCTGCGCAAGAAGGAAGCCGTCAGCGACATCCGCGACTTCACCGAGCAGAAGTTCCGCTCGATCATGGAGGAGCCGACGTACACCGACGGCGACGGCGACCGCTCGAAGGTCAAGCGGATCCTGCTCACCAGCGGCAAGATCTACTACGACCTCGCCGCACGCAAGGCCAAGGACGGTCGTGACGACGTCGGCATCGTGCGCATCGAGCAGCTCTACCCGCTGGCCAAGCGCCGCCTGCGGGCCACGCTCGACGAGTACCCGAACGCCACGGAGTTCTTCTGGGTGCAGGAGGAGCCGGCCAACCAGGGCGCCTGGCCGACGTTCGGCCTCGCGCTGCCCGAGCAGGTGCCCGACAAGCTGACCGGCATCAAGCGGATCTCTCGTCGCGCGATGTCGGCGCCGTCGTCGGGTTCGTCGAAGGTGCACGCAGTCGAGCAACAGGAGATCATCGACGAGGCGTTCGCCTAGTTCTCGTGCCGCGAGCGTGCGTGTCCGCGTCTCGACACGCCGCTCGCGGTGGGACGGTCACCAGTCGTGGCGTGTTCCCGACACGGAGCGGCGCCGGCTAGTGCAGGCCTTCGCCGATGACGTCGAGCAACCGGTCTGCGATGGTCTGCTTGCGCGAAGGATCGGCTTCGCGCAGGGGTCCGTCGAGAAACAGCGTCGACAGACCGTGGACGGCGGCCCACGCGGCTTCGTCGAGGCCGTCGCGGCGCTCGCGAGGGAGCACTCCGGTGGCCACCAAATCGTCGATGCACCGGATCAGAATCTGGTACGGATGGTGTTCGGAGCGCGGTTCGCCATCGCCGTCGGGGACCCGCGATTGGCCGCCGTCACGGGCTGAGGCCTCGGGTGCGAAAGCCGTTCGGAAAAGCCCCGGTTCGGCAAGGGCAAAGTCGATGTACCCCTGGCCGGTGGCGCGCAAGCGGTCGAGCGCGCGCTGGGCCCGCGGACCTCCAGCGGGCACCGCGTTCATTCGTGCGACCATTGCATCGGCGATCTGCGTCAAGGCGTACTCGGTGACAGCGGCGAGAAGCGCGACACGATCCGCATAGTGTCGGTACGCCGCGGAATTGCTCACCCCGGCCATCCGCTGCACATCGCGCAACACCACCGCGCCCGGTCCGCCGATGCGCGCAAGCTCCACGGCGTGCTCGAGGAGTGCCTGGCGCAGGTTGCCGTGGTGGTAGTTGTCGGCGGTGGCACGCGAACGTCGAACTGTCACAGCGCCTCTCTCAAACCGTCGGTGATGCCAACCCTAACGCCATCGCAGCGCGAAGTGCCGAGGTCACCGGAGGAAGCAGGGCGAGCAACCAGTCCACGACCAACGGCAGCATCTGGCAGTAACCGGCATGGATTTGGCAGTGCCCCGACGAGCACGCTCCGTCCATGAGTGAATCGTTCTCGCAAAACCTTCTGGGCGGACTCCGCCTCGCCGTGGGCCTGCTGTCACTGACGTCACCTGATCTGGCCGCACGGGCCTTTGGCATCGACCCCGACGTGTCCAGCGGGTGGGTCACCCGACTGTTCGGCTCCCGCGAGCTCGCCCTCGCCGCTGCACTGTTGGCCGCCCCCGGCGACCAGGTGCCGACGGTGGCCCGGATCGGCGCGTGCATCGACACCGCGGACCTGGCATCGTCGGTGGTGGAGTTCGCCCGCGGGCGGATCTCGGTCTACAGCCTGGTCAGCGGCGGTGGAGGTGCCGCGCTGTTCGCGCTGCTCGGTCTGGCCGCAGCCAGGCGCGCCGTCCAGGCCGAGCCGACGAACCGTGCGCAGGACGACGCGGGTGCAGACGTGGGATTGGCAGGCCATGACCGTCGCTGACATCAAGGCTCCCGTCGAGTCCACTCGGCGATGAGCCGCCGACGATGGGCCGCCTCCGGTGCGTTCACCGCACTGGTCAGGGACGCCTCCATCGCGGCGACTGCGTCGTCGAAACAACCCATCCGGGCCAGCAGTTCGCCGCGAACGGCATGCCATCGATGATCACCGGCCCCGAGCTTGCAGTGCGCCAGCTCCGTCAAGCCAGCGACGGGTCCGGCCAGCTCGCCGACTGCCACCGCTCTCGCCAGCCGCGCGGCGGAACTCGGGTGCACGTCGACCAGGAGGTCGTAGAGCCGCACCACCTCCGCCCAGTCGGTCTCGGCGTAGCCAGGTGCGACAGCGTGCTCGGCAGCGATCGCCGCCTGCAACTGATACGGATCGGCTACGCAGCCGGTGCGTCGCAGCGATTCGTTCAGCAGCATGCGGCCCTGCTCGATCATCGCTGCGTCCCATGCGTGACGATTCTGCTCGGCCAACGGAACCGGGCCTCCGTTGCCGTCCGTGCGGGCGCTCCGCCGGGCTTCTGTGAGCAGCATCAGTGACAGCACCGCCATCGGTGCGGCCTCGTCGGGCATCAGCGTGCACACCAGCCGGGCTAGACGGATCGCTTCCCGGCAACCGTCGACGTCGGAGAGCCAAGCGCGTCCCGACGCAGTGTGCGCGCTGGTATAGGCGGCGTGCAGCACTGCGCACACCGCGGAAAGACGCTGCGGAAGCTCGTCATCAGGTGGAATCTCATACGGGATACCGGCGCGGGCGATCTTCGTTCTGGTTCGCGTGAGCCGTTTGGCGACAGCGGATTCCGTGGTGAGCAGCACCACGGCGAGTTCGGTGGTGCTGAGCCCGCACAGCGTGCGCAGCGCGAGTACGACCCTGGATTCCAGCGACAACGCAGGATGAGCGCAGGTGAAGATGAGCCTGAGCATGTCGTCGCGCAGGACTTGCTCCGACGGTTCGTCGAAGTCCAGGTGCACCGCGTCACGCTCCCTGCTGGTTCGGACGGATTCACGGCGCAGCGCGTCGATGGCGGCGCGCTTCGCCGTCACGGTCAGCCAGGCCCGAGGCGAGTCGGGTACACCGCTGACGGGCCACTGCCGCAGGGCGCGGATCGCCGCCTCCTGCACGGCGTCCTCGGCGATCTGCAGATCGCCGAGGATCCGGACGAGGGTGGCCAGGATGAGCGTGCCCTCGGTCCGAATCACCTCGGCGAGCCGATCGGGGACGTGGGTCATCCGCCGAAGTCGATGACGGGGCGGACCTCGACCGCTCCGCCCCACGCCGCCGGGATGTCGGCGGCGATTCGTAGTGCCTCGTCCAGATCGGCGGCCTCGATGAGGTAAAAGCCCGTCAGGGCCTCCTTCGTCTCGGCGTACGGCCCGTCACTGAGAACGACGTCCCCACCACGGGCGCCGTTCACTCGCAGCGTGGTCGCGGTGCTGGTCGGGTGGAGCGCGGCACCGCCGCGGATGGCGTCAGCGTGTGCAACGCCAAACTCGCCGTATTCGGCCGTCTCGGCGGCCCGTTCGGGAGCCGACCAGTCGACGTCGGCGGTGTAGAGGATTGCGGCGTACTGAGGCATGACTACTCCTTGATTCGTTGGATCCCCGTGCTGGGATCTCATCAAGGAGACGAACGGAGCGCAGCCGAAAAGGACACCTGACGCATACGGGATTTCACACATTCCCCGCGTCGAGAGCAGGTCCGGCCCATCCCTCCGAGCGAGAAACGGACTCGGCGAGCGCTTTGATTCCAGCGAGGGTGGCCGTCATGCCGCGCTCGAACTGGCGTAGCCGGCTGGCGACGATGTCATCGCGCCGATGCGGCTCGCGAGCCACCATCATCGACACCCCCGAGCGTCCCGGACCGATGCACGCCGTGTAGCGGAGGTCCGTCTCGGCGCCGACAGCGTCTAGGTCGAAACGCCATGTTGCGGCTGGCTTCTCGGGATTGCCCACCGCCCACGCCAGACACCTCGGCTCATCGCACTCCACGATGCGCGAATGCGTCGTCCACGTTCCCATCAACGGATGGGTGTTGGTGCCGGCGAACTGCGCTCCGACCCGAGCCGAGGCGCCGTCGATCCAGCGAGCCGACTGCAATTCGTCACTGAATCTCGGCAGCAGTTCCATGTCGGATACCAATGTCCACACCAGCGGAGCCGGCGCCGCGACGTGCACGCTCACGCTCACGCTGGGACGTAACTGGCTTCGGTGACGAGCGCCCATGTGCCGAACCAGGCTGCGTTTGCTCATGCCCGCACCGCCTCGGCGGGGTGCGCGGGCAGGACGGCGAGCACGAAGAACGCGCCGACCAGGCACACCGCGGCGGCGGTCAGGCAGCCGGCGTGCAGTCCGGTGATGAACGCATCGCTGACCGTGTCGCGCAGCGCGCCGGCGACCGACGGCGGAGATTGAGCTGCCACCTGCAGGCCCTGGGCCAATCCCTCGCGGGCGGTGGCCTCGGCGGCAGCCGGGGCCGTGCGAAGGACCTCGCTCTCGGCGAGCTGGCGGACGTACAGCGTGGCGAAGATGCTGCCGACCACGGCCACGCCGAGCGTGCCGCCAATCTGACGAGTTGCGTCGTTGACCGCCGACCCGGCGCCGGCCTGCTCAGGTCTGACCACCCCCATGATCGAATCCGTTGCTGGCGCGGTCGTCAAGCCGAGGCCGCCGCCGAGGAGCACCATCTGCGCCGCAACCTGGAGGTAGGACACGTCTACTTGGATCGTGGTAACCCAGGCGAACGCCGCGGCGAGCATGAGCAGGCCACTGAACACCACCACCTTGGTGCCGAGACGGGTCACGGCCAGCTGGGTGCCGAGAACGGATCCCACCGCGATCGACAACGCCACCGGCAGGATGCGCACACCGGTCTCCAGGGGCCCGTACCCCTGCAATAGCTGGAAGAACTGGGTGATGAGGAAGATGAAGCCGAACAGCGCGAAGAACGCGACGGTGACCGCGCCGCTGGCCGCACTGAACCGCAGGTTGGCGAACAAGCTGACGTCGATCAGTGGGTCGCGCTGGCGTCGTTCCCACCAGACGAACGCGGCCGCTGCCGTCAGCGCGACGCCGAACCCAAGCAGCGACCGGGATGCCGTCCAGCCGCGTTCGGGTGCCTCGATGATGGTGTAGACCAACGCGCCGAGCATCACGACGGACAGCAGGAGGCCACCGCGGTCGACGCGGGCGCCCGGCTCCGTCGCTGAAGAGCCGGGCAGGAATAGCACGGCGCCTGCGGCGGCAACCAAGGCGATGGGGGCTAGGGCCAGGAAAAGGCTTCCCCACCAAAATGATTCGAGTAGGGCCCCGCCGAGGATCGGTCCGAGCGCGACGCCAAACCCGGTAACGGCACCCCATATTCCGATCGCGGCGGCGCGTTGCTTGGGGTCGCGAAAGGTCTCGGTGATGATCGCCAGCGTGGTCGGGTAGATCAACGCCGCGGCGATCCCCATCACCAAGCGCATGCCGATCAACGCTTCGGTCGACGTGCACGACGCGGCGCCGATACTGCTCGCCACGAAGAGCGCGAGTCCGGTGATCAGCGTGCCGCGTCTGCCGAACTTGTCGCCGGCCGTGCCGCCAGCCAGAACCAGCGCGGCGAATGCGAGGTTGTACGCGTCGACGATCCACTGCAACCCGCGCGTCGATGCGTTGAGTTCCGAATTCAGGGTTGGCAGAGCGACGTTCACGATCGTGGTCTCCACGTTGATGGCCAGTGCCGCGATGAGCACCACGGTCAGTACCAGCGCGGGCCGCACGATTTTGGAAGATGAGTCCACACCATCGGAGGGGTGCTTGGGAATCTCAGTGGTCACGAATCTACCGCCGTAATGTTGACAGAAGTAACATTGCGAGCATGGCACCCGATGTTATTGCTGTCAACATGCGGTCGATCGGGTGACGACGGGTTGTGCGTCGAGAGCGCACAATGACCTGGCGTCCAGGTAGGTGCGACTCCGTGTCGAGTGGGTCGTGGTCAACCCGTGCCAGTTCCCTACTCGTCAGTTAACTGACCGTCGGAGTCACCGAACCAGTCCCTCGTTCCAACTAGATGCCGAGCATCGCCAGCGGGATCGGGGTCTGCCCGTTGACCAGGGACGCGACCGCCGCCGGGCAGAACATCGAAATGGCAATACCGGTGAACATGGTCGCGGGTCCCAGTGGCTTCCCAAGTGCGTCGGACACGTTCGCCGCCACGTTCGCCACCTGCTGTCCCGGCTCGGACAGCATCGGGCAGACCGACTGGCCGACCGACACCGCGGTCGTCGGATCGACGGCTCCGAAGCCGGACGACGTGAGCGCGCCGAGGAATGCGTCGGCACCGGTGTCGGCCCCGGCGGGAGCGGCCAGCGTGCTCGCGGCACCCATGATCGTTACGGACGCGGCCAGCGACGCAACGGTCATTCTGTGGAAGCGGTTCACGAGTCGTCCTTCGCATCGGAGGTGGCATCCGTTACCCGGCGCGGTCGATACCGTCGGTACCGTTTAAGGTCGACGCCAGTTCGATACGCGAGACGAGGGAGTGTTCATGGAGGGCTTCGCCGGTAAGGTCGCCGTCGTCACGGGCGCCGGGTCGGGCATCGGCCAGGCACTGGCCATCGAGCTTGGCCGCTCGGGGGCCAAGGTCGCCATCAGCGACGTCGACGTCGAGGGTCTGGCCGTGACCGAGGCTCGGCTCAAGGCGATTGGGGCGCCAGTCAAGGCCGACCGCCTCGACGTCACCGAGCGCGAGGCGTTCGAGTTGTACGCCGACGCCGTCAAGGCGCACTTCGGCAAGGTCAACCAGATCTACAACAACGCCGGCATCGCCTACACCGGCGACGTCGAGGTCAGCTCGTACAAGGACATCGAACGCGTGATGGACGTCGACTTCTGGGGCGTCGTCAACGGCACGAAGGCCTTCCTGCCGCACCTCATCGAGTCCGGCGACGGGCACGTGGTCAACGTCTCGAGCCTCTTCGGCATCTTCGCGGTGCCCGGCCAAGCCGCCTACAACGCGGCCAAGTTCGCGGTGCGCGGGTTCACCGAGGCGCTGCGCCAGGAGATGATCTCCGGCAAGCGTCCCGTGAAGGTGACCACGGTGCATCCCGGTGGCATCAAGACCGCCATCGCCCGCAACGCCACCGCGGCCGAGGGCATCGACGCCCAAGAACTCGCGAAGGTGTTCGACAAGAAGCTGGCCTACACCTCACCGGAGAAGGCGGCGAAGATCATCCTCGAGGCCGTGCGCAAGAACAAGCCCCGCGTGCTCGTCGGCGCCGACGCCAAGGTGCTCGACGTCATCGTGCGTCTCACCGGCTCGGGCTACCAGCGACTGTTCTCCTCGGCGATCTCGAGGGCCCTGCCCAACGTCCACTAGGGCTAGTGGCCCAGCGGATGCGCCGAGAGCCAGTCCTCGGCGACCGCACCGGGTTCGGCACCCTTGGCCACCTTGCCCAGCATGTCGGCCAGTGAGCCGGTGTCCAGCTCGCCGGCAATCTCGTTGAGCGCCAGCACTTGCCGCTCGTCGAGCTCGTTGCGCCGATACAGCGGCACCACGTTCTCGGCGCGAATGGCCGAGGTCTCGTCACTGAGGACCACGACGTCGTCGGGAGTCTGCGGCACCGCGGTCGACGTCCACGCCGCGACGACCCGGCCCGATCGCAGGGCTGCCACCAACGCTGCGGCCGTGGGGAATTCGACGGCCGCGGGCAGCCGGCACGTCGCCACCGCCGTCGGGGCGGGGGCACCGGCGACCTTGCCGACCGTCAGCCCCGGGCAGCGACGGGCCACCGCCGCGACGTCGCGGCCACCCCACGTGCGGGCCGTCGCCTCGGTGACCGCCAGCGCGGGTTTGTCCTGCGCGGACTGCGCGTAGTCGCCGGCGCCGATGCCCTCCGGCAGCGCCGAGATCATCGAGCGGTAGACCTGTTCGGGTGCGCGCGCCGTCGCATCGGGATCGAAGCGGACCAGCAGCCGTCCGGTGAAACCCGGCGCCACTTCGACGTCGCCGGTGTCGAGTTCGGCCAGGGGATCGGGACCCTGCTCGACGTGAGCCGCGCTGCCGTAGGACCGCAGCGCTGCCGCGTAGAGGTGGGCGAGCAGAGTGGTGACGGCGTCCGGCCCGGTCCCGACGGCCAGCGACGTCGCCGGCGTCGAATTGCCGCACGCGGCGACCACCAGCACGGCGAGCAGCGCCGCCACCCGTGCCAAGACCACCGCGCCAGGCTACTTCACGACCGCCGGCCGCCGACCGTCCGCGTCGGCCCGCCACACAGGCTTTGGGCGTACGATTCGCAGCGGTCAATTCGGGGCTCAACGGAGCTGCTCCGCCCGCCGAGGGGAGGACGTTCGTGCCGTCTTTTCGTGCCTTGCAGCCGTCGATGCTGCGTCCGCCCAACCGGCGGACGTCCGAGCCGGATGCCAGTTCGATCCACGTCCCGGTCGCCAGGGCGATGGTGGACTGCGGCGTCTACGCCGACGGTGGGCGCCTGCCCGGCAAGTACACCCACGCCGCGGCGCTGGCCAAGGTCAGGGAGCTTCAGCGCGAGGAGGTGAAGGCCTTCGTCTGGATCGGACTGCACGAACCCGACGACCGCCAGATGCAGGCCGTCGCCGACGTGTTCGGCCTTCACGAACTCGCCGTCGAGGACGCCGTGCACGCCCACCAGCGGCCCAAGCTGGAGCGTTACGACAACACCTTGTTCCTGGTGCTCAAGACCATCATGTACGTCGAGCACGAATCGGTGGCGAAGGCCAGGGAGATCGTCGAGACCGGCGAGATCATGATCTTCGTCGGCCCGGACTTCGTCGTGACGGTCCGCCACGGCGACCACGGTGGCCTGGCCACCGTGCGCAAGCGCATGGACGCCACCCCGGCCAACTGTGCGCTGGGGCCGTATGCGGTGCTGCACGCGATCGCCGACCACGTCGTGGACCACTACCTAGAGGTCACCGACCTCGTCGAGACCGACATCGACGCGATGGAGGAGAACGTCTTCTCCCCCACCTCCGAGACCGACATCGAGCACATCTACCTGCTCAAGCGGGAGGTCGTCGAGATGCGGCGGGCGGTGGGCCCGCTGAACCTCGCGCTACAACGCCTTGGCACCGATCACAACGACCTCATCTCCAAGGAGGTCCGGCGCTACATCCGCGACGTCGTCGACCACAACACCCAGGCCTCGGACCGCATCGCCAGCTACGACGAGGTGCTCAGCTCGCTGGTGCAGGCCGCCGTCGGCAAGGTGTCGATGCAGCAGAACATGGACATGCGCAAGATCTCGGCGTGGGTGGCGATCGCGGCCGTTCCGACCGCGATCGCCGGTATCTACGGGATGAACTTCGAGCACATGCCCGAGCTGGCCTGGACCTTCGGCTACCCCATGGTGCTGCTGATCATGGCGACGGTGTGTTCGGGCCTGTACTTCACCTTCCGTCGCAACCACTGGCTGTGACCGACTGACTCAGCTCGGGCTGGCCGCCCGCCGCCGTTGGTCCCGAACGTCGACCCCGTCGACCCTCCAGGCCTCCCGCATCGCCTCGGCACCCTTGAGCCGCACCCAGGCCGCCTCCGTCGGCGTGATCGGGATCGCCGACAGGATCCGCACCGGCTCGAAGGGGGGCGGCAGTTCCACGTCGTCGACGTCGCCGGGACCCAGCAGCACCGCCGTGAACGGCGCACCCTCCCACAGTGGCGTCTCGAGGTCGACCAGGGCATCCGGCACCAGCACGAGACCCTCGACCGCCGGTGCCGCCGCGACGACGGCGATCGAGCGAGCCAGTCCCGCCGGAGTCGAACCACGAAGCGCCACTACGACTTCGGCACGCGGACCGCTCGTCGAGTCGACGACCATCGAGGTCGGGTCGAGCATCGCGTGTCGGGAACAGCCCAGCGACACGTGGTGCATGGTGCCGTCGGGATCCGGCCCGAAGCGCAGCACGTCGATCGACTCGGCACCGAGGAAGGTGACGCTGGCGACGGTCGGTTCACCTCCGGCGCCAATGCGGTCGAAGTGCTCGGCCAGCCGGGCGCGGACCGCGGCGAGTACGTCGGTCACTCGGCGGGCGGGATGGACAGGTTCGCGCCGGTGTCCGCGTCGAACAGCGTCAGCTTCGAGGTGTCGAAGGCCAGCTCGGCCGGCTGCCCGGCAACGGCCTTCGTCTCGGCGGGAACGCGTGCCACGAACTGGTTGGCACCGATGCCGGACTCCGTGCTCAGCTCCGCGAGCTGAGCGGCCTGGGCGCCCTCACCCTCGGTGTGGAAGTGGACGTACTTGTCGGACCCGAGCGACTCGACGAGGTCGACCGTGACCTCGAAGGTCAGCGCCTTGATGCGGGCATAAGTGTCGATCAGCGCCGCGTCGTCGATGTGCTCGGGCCGCACACCGGCGATCACGTTGCGGGGCTTGGGATGCCGCGCCAGCATGTCGTGGACCTCGGTGGTCAGGGTGACCTCGCCGAAGGGCAACCGCACCCCGACGTCGGTCAACGTGGCCGGGAAGAAGTTCATCGACGGGGACCCGATGAAGCCGGCGACGAACAGGTTGGCCGGTCGGTGGTAGAGCTCGTCGGGCGTGCCGATCTGCTGAGCCACCCCGGCGAGCATCACCACGACGCGGTCGCCGAGCGTCATGGCCTCGGTCTGGTCGTGGGTGACGTAGACGGTGGTGGTGCCCAACCGGTTCTGCAGCCGTGCGATCTCGGCCCGCATCTGCACCCGCAGCTTCGCGTCGAGGTTGCTCAACGGCTCGTCCATCAGAAAGGCCTTGGGGCTGCGGACGATTGCACGTCCCATCGCGACGCGCTGCCGCTGACCGCCGGAGAGTTGCCCGGGCTTGCGATCGAGCAGTTCGGTCAGGTCGAGGATCCTGGCGGTCTCCTCGACCTTGGCCGCGACGTCGGCCTTGGCCATCTTCGCCAACACGAGGGGGAAGGCGATGTTCTGGCGCACCGTCATGTGGGGGTAGAGCGCGTAGGACTGGAAGACCATCGCGATGTCGCGGTCCTTGGCGGCCTTCTCGTTGACGCGGTCGCCCCCGATGCGCAACTCACCGGAGGTGATGTCCTCCAACCCGGCGATCATGTTCAGCGTCGTGGACTTTCCGCATCCCGACGGGCCGACCAGGATGATGAACTCGCCGTCGGCGATGGTGATGGACAGGTCCTTCACCGCCGGCGCGCCTCCGGCGTAGCTCTTCGCGACGCGGTCCAACACGATCTCGGCCATGGCCTACCCCTTCACCGCGCCGGACGTCAGCCCGGCGACGATACGTCGTTGGAAGATGAGTACGAAGACGACGATCGGCACCGTGATGACCATCGCGCCCGCGGCAATCGATCCGGTCGGCTCCTCGAATTGTGAACTGCCCGTGAAGTTCGCGATCGCCACGGGCGCGGTGATGGCCCGTTGCGTCGCGGTCAGCGACAACGCCAGCAACAGGTCGTTCCACGCGAAGATGAACACCAGGATGGCCGCGGTCACGATACCCGGCGCCGCGAGCGGGGCGACCACCTTGCTGAACGCCTGCCACGGCGTGGCGCCGTCCATCTTCGCCGCCTTCTCCAGATCCCACGGGATCTCCTTGAAGAACGCCGACATGGTGTAGATGGCCAGCGGAAGGGCGAACGTGATGTACGGGATGACGAGCCCGGGCCAGGTGTCGAACAACCCGATCGAGCGTTCGATGTTGAACAGCGGTGTCACCAGCGAGATCTGGGGGAACATCGCGATCAGCAGCGCGACTCCCACCAGCACCCGCTTGCCCGGGAACGCCAGCCTGGCGATCGCGTAGGCGGCCATGCCGCCGACGACGACGGCGATCACCGTGGTGATGAGCCCGATGCCGATGGAGTTGACCAGAGCCGAGCTGAACGTGTTGCCCTGGAAGATCGCCTTGTAGTTGTCGAACGTCACCTGCGTCGGAATGAAGTTGCCGTCCTTGACCGTCGAGGTGGGTTTGAGCGACAGCGACAGGATCCACAGCACCGGGAACAGCGCATAGAGGACGACCAGGACGTTGACGACGATCCACCCGGTGGCGCGACGCGGGCTCACCCGTTCACTCATCGGGACTCCTGGTCGGCACCGGGTGCCGCCGCCCCGAACAGCTTGACGTAGACGAACGCGATCACCGCGACGGTCAGGAAGATGAGAACGCTGATGGCCGAACCAAGTCCGAGGTTGAAGGCCTTGAACAGGTTGTCATAGCCCAGGATCGACACCGATCCGGTGTCGTTCGCGCCGCCGGTCAACACGTAGACGTTGTCGAAGATCCGGAACGCGTCCAGTGTGCGGAACAGCAGGGCCACCAGGATCGCCGGCTTGATGAGCGGCAGGATCACCTTGGTCAGCCGCTTCCACGCGCCGGCGCCGTCCATCTGGGCCGCGTTGAGCAGGTCCTGGGGCACCAGGGCCAGACCGGCCAGCAACAGCAGCGCCATGAAGGGGGTCGTCTTCCACACCTCGGCGAGCACCACGATGGCCAGGGACGGGATCTGCTCGGTCAGGGGGGCCACACCGGCGGGCAGCAGGTTGGCCAGATAGCCGGTGCCCGGGGTCCACGCGTAGTACCAGCTGTAGGACGCGGCCACGGTGACGATGCCGTAGGGAATCAGGATGGCCGTGCGGACGACGCCCTTGCCGAAGATCGTGCGGTGCATCACCAAGGCGAGCGCCATGCCGAGCACGAACTCGATGGCCACCGAGACGACGGTGATCGCCAGCGTGACGCCAAAGGCCGTCCACCAGTACCGGTCACCGAGAATGGTCGCGTAGTTGTCGAACCAGACGAACGCGGTGTCGTTGGGCGCCGCCAGGTTGTAGCGCTGCAGGCTGAGCCACACGGCGTACACGATCGGATAGGCGGTCACCGCCAGCATGAGCACGACGGCGGGACTGATCAACCAGAACGCCAGGCGGCGTTCGGATTTGCGGTCGTCCTGCGCGGGAGCGGTCACGGGATCAGGCCCTTGCCGTCGATGGCCTTCTGCACCTGTTCGGCCAGTTCGTCGGCGGTGCGCTCCGGGTCGATGCCGGTGATCGGGGCGAGCGTCGCCGAGATCCGGGTCGACACCGACTGGTAGACCGGCGTGGCGGGCCGTACGGCGGCGTTGGTCAGCTGGTCCCGAATGATGGCGTACTGCGGATACTTCTTCTGGAACTCGGGGTCGTCGTACAGCGACGTGCGGACGGCGGGCAGGCCACCTTCGACGGAGGTGTACCGCTGATTCTCGACGTTGCGCAGGCAGCGGATCGCCTCGAACGCCTCGGCGCGATGCCGGGTGTTCTTGCCCACCGCGAGGTTGAGGCCGCCAAGTGTCACCTTGGCCTGCTGCCCGGGCACGACGCCGGGATAGTTGGCGAACCCGAACACCGCCTTGCTGGCGTCGTAGGCGGCGTCGAACTGTTCGTCGCTGGGCTTGAACGTCCCGAGGTCGTCGATGCTGCCCTTGAGGTCGTCGCGTTCGTCGAGCGGCAGGAAGGGCACGCCACCCTTGACGGCGTTCTCGAGCATCGACGGAAGGACGAACGGCCAGTTGACCTCCAGGGCGGCCTTGCCCTGCTCGAGAGCAAGTCGCGCAGAGGCCTCGTCGGTCTGGGTGATCGACGGATCGGCCCCCGGCGCGGTGGCGACGGCCTTGATGATCTGCAGGGCCTTCACCGTGGCCGCCCGGTGTTCGGGGGTGTCGGTGAGCGTGACGGTCTTGCCGTCGTCGGAGAGCACTTGGCCGCCGGCGCTGGCCAGCAGCGTGTTGAACCAGACGACCAGGCCTTCGTACTGCTTGGCCTGCAACGCTATCCAGCTCGGCTTGCCCTCGTCGTGCAGGCGGGTCGCCTCACTGATCATGTCGTCCCAGGTCTGCGGCGGGCTGGGCATCAAATCGGCCCGATACCACAGCAATTGGGTGTTGGTGGTGATGGGCGAGGCGTAGAGCTGGTCGTGCCACGTGGCCGTCTGCAGCGGTCCGGGCAGCGTGTCGGCCCGGGCGTCGGCCTCGGCTTGGCCGGCCGGATCGTCCGACAACGGCAATGCCCAACCCGCCTCGGCGAACTCGGCGGTCCAGACGACGTCGAGAGCCATGACGTCGAGCGACGCGTCGTTGCCCGTCAGCCGGCGCGCCAGCTGAAGCCGCTGATCGTCGGCACCCTTGGGGAGACTGATCTGCTTGATGGTGAAGCGGCCGCCGAGCTCGTCGTTGCACCGCTTCGCGACCGCGGTGAAGGTCGCCATCTCGTTGGCGGGGGTGTAGTAATTGACGACGATGCCGCCGCTGGCAGCACCGCAAGCCGAAACGAGTGACGCGGCCGTCAGTCCAGCCAACGCCGCAGCGCCCAGCCGCCCAACCCGCACACCGTCTCCCGTCCGCATCCCCGAGGTCGCCGCCGGGGCAGCTTCGGGCGGGACCGTCCCGCGCTCGAACCGTAGAGCGAGTTACGAGCGATGCGCAACACTTCTGCACCATCGCGTCTCGATCGTGATGCTCCGGCAACCTTCGTGCGTTATCACCGGCGGGTGGGCGCGCGGCGCCGCGTGACCCTAGATGGTCAAGCGCGCCAACAGATCCCGGCCCTGCTCGGCGCTCTGGGGATCGCACAGCACGTCGTAGCGCCCGGCAACCAACTGCATCGTCGAGCTGAAATCTCTTGTGCCCCGCGCCATCGCGTACTGCAGCCCCGATGTGATCAGCCCGAAGAACACGCCCGCGATCAGCCCCGCGATCAGCGATCCCCACGGACTCGGACCGAAGAATCCGAGGACGAGTCCGATGAACAGACCCAACCACGCGCCCGTCAACGCGCCGCCGCCGAGCACGCGTGGCCAGGTGAGCCGGCCGGTGACGCGCTCGACCTGCATGAGGTCCACGCCCACGATCGTCACCTGCTGCACCGGGAACTCTTGGTCGGAGAGGTGGTCGACGGCGCGCTGCGCCTCGGCATAGGTCGGGTAGGAGGCGATGGGCCAGCCCTTGGGCGGAGTCGGAAGCGAAGCGAATCCTCCACGGCCCTGGTTCTGCCCAGCCCGCCCCGGATTCTGAAGTGGGTTCGTCATCGTCTGTGTCCTCGTTCTGTCGTATCGGGTCGTGGTCGAGGGTGATCCCTCCTGCCATTCTCAACGTTCGAGGTACCCGATGAGTGCCGTCCGGGCGAGGAACTCTGGCAAATCCGTGCTCCGGTAGTCTTGGACCCCATGACACCGCCCACCACGACGGCGAGGCGCACCAATCGCACGGCCGTCGCGTCGCTGGCGGCGTCGGTGGTGACGGTGTTCGGGATCGGATCGATCCTCGGCATCGCCCTGGGCGTCTTCGCCCTGAATCAGATCGTGGTGACCGGTGAACGCGGTCGCGGACTGGCGACGGCGGGCATCCTCGTCGGCGCCGTCACCCTCCTGTTGAGCATGACGGCAATCGTGATGGGACTGAGCACGCTATGAGCACTGGATCCGACGAACCCAACCACGGCCGGGAGTACCCGCCGCTGGAGAACTCCCCGCAGCAGGGCGATCCGTATGCGCCAGTGGACTATCCGACCGAGTCGACCAACCCGCCACAGAACTACGGCGCGCCGACCGAGTACCAGCAGCCCGGCTATCAGCAGTCCGGCTATCAGCAACCCGATTACCAGCAGGCCCCCTACCAGCAGGCCGGCTACCCACCGCCGGGGTATCCCCAGCCGGGCCATCCCCAAGGTGGCTACCCGCCGCCCGGTTACCCGCCGCCCGGTTACCCGCCGCCCGGTTACCCGCCTCAGTATCAAGGCGGCTACGCCTACGACCCCTACGCCCCGGCGCGACCCGCGGGCACCAACGGCAAGGCCATCGCCGCGTTGGTGACGTCGTTGGTCGGGCTGTTCTTCTGCGGTGTGCCCGCCATCTTCGGCCTGATCCTCGGCGTCATCGCGATGCGCGAGACCCGGCGGACGGGGCAGGAGGGCCACGGCATGGCGTTGGCGGGTGTCATCGTCGGCGCACTCGCCGTCGCGGGTTGGGTGGTCTACGCCGTCGTCATCTTCCTGGCGATCGCGGTCACGTCGACGCCCACGTACGGCTACTGAACCGGCAGTTCGAACGGGGCCGAGGTCCGCGCCAGGCCCGCGGCCCGACCCTTGCCCGCGACCACCAGCGCCATCTTGCGGCTCGCCTCGTCGATCATCTCGTCGCCGAGCATCACCGCGCCCCTGGCCCCACCGGCCCTCGACGTGTGCCACTCGTAGGCTTCGAGGATCAGCTCGGCGTGGTCGTAGTCGGCCTGCCTCGGGCTGAAGATCTCGTTGCCGGCCGCGATCTGGTCCGGGTGCAACACCCACTTGCCGTCGTAACCGAGCGCCGCGGCGCGCCCGGCCACCCGCCGGAAGGCCTCGACGTCGCGCACCTTGAGGAACGGGCCGTCGATCGCGTTGATCCCCCGGGCCCGCGCCGCGACGAGGATGCGCATGAACACGTGATGGTGCGCGTCGCCGACGTCGTACCCCTCGGGTTGCTCGCCGACGACCAGGGTGCGCATGTTCAGGCTCGCCATCATGTCGGCGGGGCCGAGCACGAGGGCTTGCACCCGAGGTGCCGCGGCGATCGCGTCGACGTTGGTGAGCCCCTGGGCGTTCTCGATCTGCGCCTCGACGCCGATGCGCCCCAACGGCAATCCGTGGGTGATCTCCAGCTGGGTCAGCAGGAGGTCCAGAGCGTGCACGTGGGAGACGTCGGTCACCTTCGGCAGGACGACGACGTCGAGGACGCTGCCCGCCGTCGCGACGACCTCGATGACGTCGGCGTGCGTCCACGGCGTCGTCCAGTCGTTGACGCGCACCCCGCGCAGCTGCCCGGCCCAGCCGCCGGCGGCGAGACTCTCGGCCACCCGAGTGCGGGCGTGCGCCTTGGCATCTGAGGCCACCGAGTCCTCCAGGTCGAGGAACACCTGATCGGCGGGGAGCTGCTTGGCCTTCTCGATCATCTTGGAGCTGCTGCCGGGAACCGAAAGGCACGTTCTGCGGGGGCGATAGAGGTTCTCCACGAGATCACTCTCTACTCTTTGACCCATGGTGGCGGTGAACAGGGTCTATGCGGCCCGACTAGCGGGGCTGCTGGTGCTTGGCCCCGACGGTGAGTCGGTGGGCCGCGTCCGCGACGTGGTGATCAGCATCGGCATCGGCCGCCAACAACCGCGCGTGCTCGGCCTGGTCGTCGAATTGCTCACCCGCAGAAGGATCTTCGTTGGTTTGCTGCGGGTCACCGCGATCGAACCCAACGCCGTCACCCTGAACACCGCCAACGTCTCGCTGCGCCGCTTCGCGCAGCGGCCCGGTGAGGTCCTGGTCTTCGGTCAAGTGCTCGACACCCGCGTGCGCGTGCAGGATCCCGAGCTCGAAGAGCTCGCCGGTGTCGACCTCGTGGTGGTCGACCTCGCCCTCGAGCAGATCCGTACCAGGGACTGGGTGGTGACCAGGGTCGCCGTGCGCAGCCACCGCCGTCTCGGCCGTCGCACCGCCGTGCACATCGTCGACTGGCAGAACGTGACGGGGTTGACCCACTCGGCGATGTCGCTGCCCGGCCAGGGCGTGGCCTACCTGCTGGCGCAGTTCGCGGGCCAGCGCCCCATAGTCGTCGCCGACGCCATCCGCGAGCTTCCCGCCAAGCGTCGCTACGAGGTGGTCAACGCACTCGACGACGAACGCCTCGCCGACATCCTGCAGGAGCTTCCCGAGAGCGAGCAGGCCGATCTGATGGAGCGGCTCGAGCCCGAACGGGCCGCCGACGTGCTCGAGGCGATGGACCCCGACGACGCCGCCGACCTCCTCGGCGAGTTGGGCGCCTCGGCGGCCGAGGCCCTGCTGGCTCGGATGGATCCCGAGGACTCCGAATCGGTGCGACGGCTGCTGCAGCACTCCCCCGACACCGCAGGCGGTCTGATGACCTCCGAGCCCGTGGTGCTCGGCCCCGGCACCACCGTGGCCGAGGCACTGGCCCGGGTGCGCGATCCCGAGCTCACCCCGGCACTGTCGTCGCTGGTCTTCGTGGTGCGGCCGCCGACCTCCACCCCGACCGGTCGCTACCTCGGCTGCGTCCATCTGCAACGGCTGCTCCGGGAACCGCCGGCGTCCCTGGTCAGCGGCATCATGGACTCGGACCTGCCCAGCCTGGACCCCGAGACGACGCTGGCCGCGGTGACCCGCTACTTCGCGGCCTACAACCTGGTGTGCGGTCCGGTGGTCGACGACGAGAAGCACCTGCTGGGCGCCGTCACCGTCGACGACCTCCTCGACCATCTGCTGCCTCACGACTGGCGGGTTCGCCAGGAGGATCCCGAGCTGCCCGGTGAGGACGAGCTGACCGATTCGCCCGTGCCCGCCGCGGGGGGTCCGTCGTGAGCGACCTGTCCTCACGGCAACGGCTCGACACCCCGCGCACCCGCCGCCGGCGGTTCACCCCGAGAGTCGACATCGAGGCCGTCGGCCGGTACAGCGAGTCGATCGCCCGGTTCCTCGGCACCGGGCGCTACCTCGCCATGCAGACGGTGTTGGTGATCGTGTGGATCGCCTTCAACCTGATCGCGGTGTCGCTGCGGTTCGACCCCTATCCGTTCATCCTGCTGAACCTCGCGTTCTCCACGCAGGCCGCCTACGCGGCGCCGCTGATCCTGTTGGCGCAGAACCGGCAGGAGAACCGCGACCGGGTGGCGCTGGAGGAGGACCGGCGCCGCGCCGAGCAGACCAAGGCCGACACCGAATACCTGGCCCGTGAGTTGGCGGCGCTGCGCATCGCCGTCGGCGAGGTCGTGACGCGCGACTACCTCCGCCGCGAACTCGAAGAGGTTCGCGAATTGCTCGACGAGCTCAAGGCCGCCAAGAAGCCCAAGAAGAACGCTCCATCCAAGACCGTCCGTGAATGGGATGAATCCGTCTAGTCAATGCCGTAACACGGGCAACACCAGATCGGTATGGTGGCGTCGTTCACGACGTTTGCCATGGTGTGCCCGGGGCGACGTTTGGTCACCTGGATCGAGGACGGTCGAGTGCAGATTCGAGGCGGGTCGGCGTATGCAGCGTTGCGACGCCACGTGCGCCGCGCCAAGGCGACCCCCGCCTTGGGCGTCGTCGTCCTGGCACCGCTGATCCTTCTGATGGCCGTCGGAGCGTCGGCACCGACCCCGCGGCACGCCGTTGCCGACGCCGGCATCACCCCCCTGGCGGCAGTGGCCAGCACCGGTGACGACGCGGGCGTCGTCGTCGTCGCAGCCCCCCGGCCGCCGACCCCGTTCCGCTTCGCCATGGCCAATCTCTCGGCTCCCCCACCGCCGGTCGTGGTGAGTTCGCCTGGCAGTCTTCGCATTCCTGCCATTGCCCTGAGTGCGTACCGCAACGCCGAGCGCATGATGGCCTCGGCCTACCCCGGGTGCGGGGTGAGCTGGAACCTGTTGGCCGGGATCGGCCGCATCGAGTCGATGCACGCCAACGGCGGCGCCACCGATCCGCAGGGCAATCCTCTGCAGGGCATCTTCGGCCCCGCCCTGGACGGCACCCTCGCCGGCAACGAGGTCATCGTGCAGAGCGTCGCCGCAGGCCGGGTGACCTACGCCAGGGCGATGGGACCGATGCAGTTCCTGCCTGGCACGTGGGCGCGCTACGCCTCCGACGGCAACGGCGACGGCAAGGCCGACATCCAGAACCTCTACGACGCCTCGCTGGGAGCCGCCCGCTACCTGTGCAGCGGCAACCTCAACCTCCGTGACCGCTCCCAGGTGCTCTCGGCGATCCTGCGCTACAACAACTCGATGGCCTACGCCCAGAACGTGCTCGGTTGGGCGGCCGCCTACGCCACCGGCGTGGCACCGGTGGACCTGCCGCCCATTGGCGTTGCCCCACCGATCGGTGACGCGCACCTGGCCACCAGTCCCGAGGGCCTCGGCCCCGGCATCGGGCTGCCCGCCAACGATCCGCTCGCCGCCATGAACGTCGCCGACCTGGGCGGCCAGAATCAGCTCGGCATTCCGCCGGGCCCGGGTGCAGGTGTGCCCCCGGCACCTCAGCAGAACTGCCAGGTCTTCTGCCTGACGCCACAGGCACCCGCGGCACCGCCGCAGAATTGCCAGGTGTTCTGCCTGACGCCACAGCCGGCAGCGGCTCCGGCGCCCATGGTCGCGCCGCCCGCGCCGATGCAATTCCCGTTCGGCGGACCACCCGCGGAGGCACCGCCGCCACCACCACCTGCACTGCCACCTGCGGCACCCGCGACGCCGACGGGACCGATGCCCGGTCCGACCGGCTGAGGGCTGCGCCTACACTAGCGGGTGATGTCTCCGCACTCGTCACACGACTCCGACGCGCTGGAATCGGCCGTCCGCTCGGCCCTGTCCAAGGTCGTCGACCCCGAACTTCGCAAGCCGATCACCGAGGTCGGCATGGTCAAGGACGTCACGGTCGACCCCGCTGACGCAGCCGTCCACGTCGAGATCTACCTGACCACGTCGGCCTGCCCCAAGAAGACCGAGATCACCGACCGGGTGAAGCAGGCCGTGGTCGACGTGCCGGGCACCGGCACGGTCAAGGTGACCTTGGACGTGATGAACGACGAGCAGCGCGCGGAACTGCGCAAGCAGCTGCGCGGAGACTCCCGCGAACCGGTGATCCCGTTCGCCCAGCCCGGATCCCTGACCCGCGTGTACGCCGTTGCCTCGGGCAAGGGCGGCGTCGGCAAGTCGAGCGTGACGGTGAACCTGGCGGCGGCACTGGCCGCCCGCGGATTGTCCGTCGGTGTTCTCGACGCCGACATCTACGGCCATTCGGTGCCGCGGATGATGGGCACCGCCGAGCGGCCCACGCAGGTCGACTCCATGATCCTGCCGCCGATCGCCCACGACGTGAAGGTCATCTCCATCGCGATGTTCACCCAGGGCAACACGCCCGTGGTGTGGCGCGGACCGATGTTGCACCGGGCTCTTCAGCAGTTCCTGGCCGACGTGTACTGGGGCGATCTCGACGTCCTGCTGCTGGACCTGCCGCCCGGCACCGGTGACATCGCCATCTCGGTGTCCCAGCTGATACCCGGCGCCGAGATCCTGGTGGTCACCACGCCTCAGCTCGCGGCCGCCGAGGTCGCCGAGCGCGCGGGCGCCATCGCACTGCAAACCCGCCAGCGCATCGTCGGCGTCGTGGAGAACATGTCCGGTCTGACACTTCCCGACGGCACCGTGCTGAACGTCTTCGGCGAGGGTGGCGGCAAGCAGGTCGCCGAGAGCCTGACCCGCTCCATCGGTGCCGACGTGCCGCTGCTCGGCCAGGTCCCGCTGGACCAGGCACTGATGGAGGCCGGCGATGCGGGCGTGCCGCTGGTGCTCAGCGCTCCGGATTCGGCCGCCGCGAAGGAACTTCGGTCCATCGCCGACGCGTTGACCGCGCGCAAGCGCAGTTTGGCCGGGGTGTCGCTCGGCCTCAATCCGATCGGCCGTTAGGTCGCGTCGCTGTCGAACGGCGTGACGCCGGGCGTTCGCGGTTCGGGCGTCGGCGGCGGGGTGTGCGGCTGGGGCGCATTGTCCGACACCGGCTTGACCGGCTTGTCGAAGTTTCCGGTCAGGAACGAGTCGTCACCGTCGAGCAGGTGCTTGGTCAGCGCCGCGCGCGGCGTCATGCCCCGAAGCTTCTGCAATTCGCTCAGCGGTTGACGGAGGTCCTCGAATTCGGGGCCCAGGTCCTCTCGCAGTTGACTGGTCGCGCCGCTGAGATACTCCCGGGCTTGGCGCACCGCGCCGGTGGTCCATCGGATGGCACCCGGAAGTCGTTCCGGCCCAAGGATTACCAGACCGGCGACGACGAGCACCAGCATCTCGCCCCAGCCGATGTTGCCGAACACGGGGCTACGCGGCGGGGTTGTCGGAGCCGGGGGTGACCGTCAGCGTGACGGGGCGCCCGTCTCGGAGGACCTCGATGGGGGCGTCGACGCCGATCTTGAGCTGACGCACGGCGACGACCATCTCGTCGGCGTCGGCGACCTTGCGGGTGCCGACCTTGACGACGACGTCGTTCTCCTTGACCCCGGCCCGGTCCGCGGGCCCACCGGCCACGACGTTCTTCACCAGCGCGCCGGAGGCCACGTCGTTGCTCACCGACACGGCGTTGAGGCCGAGGGTCGGGTGCGACATCTTGCCGTCCTTGATCAGACCCTCGACGACTTCCTTGACCTCGTTGACGGGGATGGCGAAGCCGAGGCCACTCGCGCTGTCCGACAACGACTTTCCGGCCGTGTTGATGCCGATGATCTCGGAGTTCATGTTGATCAACGGGCCGCCGGAGTTGCCGTGGTTGATCGACGCATCGGTCTGCACGCCGTCGATGACGGTGTCGGTGTCGGATCCGTCGCCGGAGAGCGGGACGGGCCGGTGCAGGGCACTGATGATGCCGTGGGTGACGGTGCTGCGCAGGCCGAGCGGGGCGCCCGCCGCGATGACCTCTTCACCGACGCGCAGCTTCTCGGAGTCACCGAATCGGGCGACGACGAGGTTGTCGACGTTGTCGACCTTGAGCACGGCGAGGTCGGTCTTCTGGTCGCGGCCGACGAGGTTGGCGGGCACCTCGTGACCGTCGTTGAACACCACCGAGATCTGGTAGTCCGCGGGATTCTTCGCGGCGTCGGAGATGACGTGGTTGTTGGTCACGATGTAGCCGCGGCCGTCGACGACGACACCCGAGCCCTGCGACCCCTCGCCCTTGCTGGTCGCCTCGATCGTCACGACCGAATCGGCGACGTTGGCGGCGACCTGGGCAAACCTGCTGGTGGGCTCCTGCTCGTCGGTGGCCCCGGTCTGCAGCGTGACCTTCGAGGTGGTGAATGCGGGCACGATCTCGGCGGTCTTGTTGCCGATGACGCCGCCGAGGGCGCCGATGACCAGGGCGACGATCACGATGGCGGCGAGCGCCACCCAGGACACGCGGCCACCGAAGAACACGTCGCGGACGCCGAGCTTGCCGGTGGGTGCGGCGTCGACGGCCACCGGCGCCGGAGCCGACTGGGCAGGCACGCCGAGTGACGGGGTGGCGGCGGGGTCGCGCCACGGATCCGGCTCGACGTCGCCTTCAGCGCGGTTCTGCTCGGCCTGAAGGGCGCCCGCGTCGGCGGGATGACGCTGAAGAGTGTCCGACACCCCGTCGGGCCGGCCGAAGGCATCGGCGAGCACGGGGTCGGGTGCTTGGTCGCGCGGGGTGTAGTCACCCTGGTCGCGGTGCTGGTCGGCGCCGAGGAACGAACCGGACACACCGTCGGGCCGACCGAACGCGCGGCATTGCGCCGGATCGACCGGGGGGCGCGAGACGGGCTTCGGTTCCATCCGGGGACGGTTTCCAAACTGGTCCTGGTTGGTCACCCGTGTTCACTCTCCGTTGGAGCGTCCGCCGTCAACGACGCACGCCTCTACCTTGGACGATTTTCAGCCTACCGGCGCTTGCGACGAGACCGCGTCTCGCCAGCGAGGAACTGCGCCGTAGCGTCCTCGACCGGGGGTTGCAGCGGCGCGTGCCGGGGAATCTCCGACAGCGCCCCGAGCAGTGACGACGGAATGCTGATCGGGCACGAGTCGCGCAGCGCGGACCGGGCCTGCCCCTGCGCGTCGACCTCCGCCGCGCACTGTGGACACATCGACATGTGATGGGCGGCGCGGAGGTGGGCACTCATCCGCAGCTCACCGTCCACGAACGCCGCGACGGCCTCGGTGGACAGGTGCTCGGTGGAGCCGAACCTCCGCGGGCCGACGGGGTGGTCGCTCTGCGACGCGAACTGAGTGGGCAGCCACGAAAATGCACGACGGAACACGTGTCCCGGGTCCGCCATCGACCTGCTCCTCTCTGAACCGTCAAACCCAACACAATCGAATGTAGCGCGGCCGGCGGGATTGATCACGCACGAGACGGCATCGAGATCAGGCCGAGCGCGCAGCGCCCTCGGCGTAGGCGTCCGGGTGGCTGGCGAGGTAGTCGCGCAGCGCCTGGCGGCCGCGGTGGATGCGGCTACGGACGGTGCCCAGCTTGACGCCAAGCGTCGCACCGATCTCCTCGTAGGACAGGCCTTCGATGTCGCACAGGACCACCGCGGCGCGGAACTCCGGCGCCAGGGAGTCCAGCGCCGCCTGCAGGTCGGGGCCCAACCGCGAGTCGTGGTAGATCTGCTCGGGGTTCGGCTCGTCGGCCGGCACGCGGTCGTAGTCCTCGGGCAGCGCCTCCATGCGGATGCGGCTGCGGCGGCGGACCATGTCGAGGAAGAGGTTGGTGGTGATGCGGTGCAACCAGCCCTCGAAGGTGCCAGGCTGATAGTTCTGCACCGACCGGAAGACGCGGATGAACGTCTCCTGCGTCAAGTCCTCGGCGTCGTGCTGGCTGCCCGACAAGCGGTACGCGAGACGGTAGACCCGGTCGGCGTGCTGCCGGACTAGTTCGTCCCACGAGGGCATCGTCGTCTTGTCGCCGGTGGCGTCGAATACGGCGGTACCCGACAGTTCGTCGGCGGGCTGCACCCAGTCGCCATCGCCGGCCTGCTCGAAGTGGGCCATGAACACGGGGGACGTGCTGGTGGTGGTCGTCGGATCCTCCAGATCATTCGTGCCGATGCCGGAGACTGTTCCCGTATCGGCATCGGCGGAAACTGCCACGCGAGCATCAATATTCCCGGGGCCCGAGCTCGCGCCGTCTTCCATGCACTTACCGTTCCCGACCCCGTTAGGGTCCGCATATGAGCAAACTGAGCTTTCCCTGAGAATGTCGATCCTCCACCACGCGAACAGCGCAAACAACGGAATTTCCGGTCAATCCCGCGTTGGCGCGCGGGCGTGTCGGGACGGCGAGCATTCGGCCTTCGCTCTACGCTGCGGGCATGACCAGCAGCGATGATTCGACGGGTCAGCCCGAGGGCGGCGCACCGCGGCCAAGCCGGGCCGACGCGATCGTCGCGCACGCCGAGAATTCGATCTCCGAGGACGCGCTGACGGCTGCGGCCAGGGAACGCGCCGACGACAGCGGCGCGGGCGCCGTGACGCCGGCCGTCGGTGCCCTGCTGAGCGTGTTGGCGAAGGTCGCACAGGCCAAGGCCGTCGTCGAGGTCGGCACCGGCGTCGGCGTCAGCGGGTTGTGGCTCCTGTCGGGCATGCGTGACGACGGCGTGCTCACCACCATCGACGTCGAGCCGGAGCATCAGCGCCTCGCCAAGCAAGCCTTCCTCGAGGCGGGCATCGGGCCGTCGCGCACCCGGCTCATCAGCGGCCGCGCCGAAGAGGTGTTGACGCGCCTCGCCGACGAGTCCTACGACCTGGTGTTCATCGACGCCGATCCGGTCGACCAACCTCAGTTCGTCGCCGAGGGTGTGCGCCTGCTGCGCTCAGGCGGTGCGATCGTGATCCACCGCGCGGCGCTCGGCGGCCGGGCCGGTGACGCGAACGCCAGCGACCGCGACGTGACCGCCGTCCGGGAGGCCGCTCGGCTGATCGCCGAGGACGAGCGGCTCACGCCCGTCCTGGTGCCCCTGGGTGACGGCCTGCTGGCCGCCGCCCGCGACTGAGCACGTTCTCTTCGCAACTCCCGCCCAGCCAGCGTTCACGGTCGTCTAGACCGACCCTTGACGACCGTCGACGCTGTCTCGGCGCTACCCCTTGACACCCGACTGAACGCGCGTTTAGCGTACTAAACATGCGTTCAGCCGACGATCTGACGGCCACCGCCCGCATCCGCGATGCGGCGATCGAACAGTTCGGCGAACACGGCTTCGACGTGGGTTTGCGCGTCATCGCCAAGGCCGCTGGGGTGAGCGCCGCCCTGGTGATCCACCACTTCGGCTCCAAGGACGGACTACGCAAGGCGTGCGACGACTTCGTCGCCGAGTCCGTGCGAGCAGCCAAGAGTGAGTCCATTCAATCCTCGGACCCGGCCTCCTGGCTTGCCCAGTTGGCCGACATCGAGTCCTTCGCGCCCCTGATGGCCTATCTGGTTCGCAGCATGCAGTCCGGTGGCGAACTGGCGAAGGCGTTGTGGCGCAACATGATCGACAACACCGAGCAATATCTCGACGACGGCGTGCGGGCCGGCACGGTCAAGCCAAGCCGTGATCCCAAGGCGCGGGCCAGATTCCTCGCCCTGTCCAACGGCGGCGGCTTCCTGCTCTACCTGCAAATGCACGACGACCCCGGCGACATGCGCGCCGTGCTGCACGACTATGCCCGGGACTCGGTGCTGCCCGCCCTGGAGCTCTACACCGAAGGGCTCATGACGGATTCGACGATGTTCGACGCAATCGCCGCGTCGACGAAGGAGGAGTGATCGATGGGAACCGACAACGACGGCGTCGCCGTCGACGTCCGTGATCTGCGGAAGGACTTCGGCTCGGTACGCGCCCTCGACGGGCTGAACCTGGAGGTCGCCGAGGGTGAAGTGCACGGGTTCCTCGGCCCCAACGGCGCCGGCAAGTCGACGACCATCCGAATCTTGCTCGGTCTGGCGCGCGCCGACTCCGGTACCGTGCGCCTGCTCGGCGGAAACCCGTGGATCGAAGCGGTCGCGCTGCACCGCCAGATCGCCTACGTACCAGGCGACGTCACCCTGTGGCCCTCGCTGACCGGCGGCGAGACCATCGACCTCCTGGCCCGCATGCGCGGCGGCGTCGACGAGACGCGGCGAGCCGAACTCGTCGAGCGCTTCGACCTGGACCCGTCGAAGAAGGCGCGCACCTACTCCAAGGGCAACCGGCAGAAGGTGTCGCTGGTCTCGGCCTTCGCCTCCCACGCCCGACTGCTACTCCTCGACGAGCCCAGCAGTGGCCTGGACCCGTTGATGGAGAACGTCTTTCAGCAGTGCGTCACCGAGGCCCGGGACCGCGGCGCCACGGTCCTGCTGTCGAGCCACATCCTCGCCGAGACCGAGGCGCTGTGCCAGCGCGTCACCATCATCCGCGCCGGGCGGACCGTCGAGAGCGGCACGCTCGAGTCGATGCGCCACCTGTCCCGCACGTCCATCAAGGCTGAGATGATCGGCGATCCCGGTGACATCGGCCGCCTCGACGGCGTCGAGGACGTCACCGTCGAGGGGCACACACTGCGCGCTCAGGTGGACGGCGAGAGTCTCGGTGAGGTAATCAAGATGCTCGGCGATGCCGGCGTGCGCAGCCTGATCAGCCAGCCCCCGACGTTGGAGGATCTGTTCCTGCGCCACTACGGGAACGACGAGAGTGAGCCCTCGCAGCAGGTGACCGCATGACGATCCTGGAGCGCCCCCACCACCCCGCCCATCAGGCGCCGCCCCAAGGATCCAATTTCGCGGGAACCCTTGCGCTGCTGCGTCTCTACCTTCGTCGCGACCGCATCGTGCTGCCGGCGTGGGTGCTGCTTCTGTCGGTGCCGCTGGGCACGGTCTACGTCAAGAGCATCGCCGCGGTCTATCCGACGGCCGCCGACCGCGCGAACTTCGCCGCGACGATCATGGCCAGCCCCGCTCAGCGGGCCCTCTACGGCAACGTATACGGCGACAGCCTGGGCGCCGCCGGCATCTGGAAGGCCGGCATGTTCCACGTGCTGATCGCCGTGGCCGTCATCTTGACCGTGGTCCGGCATACCCGCGCCGAGGAGGAGTCCGGCCGCACCGAGCTCGTCGACTCGACGGCGGTCGGACGCTACGCCAGCCTCACTGCCGCACTGCTGCTAGTCGGCGGCGGCTCGATCGCCGCCGGAGTCATCGGCATCATCGGCCTGCTGCCGGTCGACGTGCCCGCCGGCGGTTCCGTGGCCTTCGGTCTCGCACTGGCCGCGACGGGACTCGTCTTCACCGCCGTCGCCGCAGTCACGGCACAGCTGTCGCCGAGTGCTCGGTTCGCCCGAGGCGCGGCATTCAGCGTGCTGGCCGCGGCATTCACGCTTCGCGCCGTCGGTGACGCGGGGTCACGAGCCGAATTCCTGTCGTGGCTCTCGCCTTTGGGTTGGTCGCTGCAGGTGCGCCCCTATGCCGGTGACCGGTTGTGGATCCTCCTCTTGCACGTGCTGACGACGGCCGTGCTGGTCGCGGTTGCCTACCGGCTGCTGGCGGGACGCGACGTGGGCGCTGGGATGATCGCCGAGCGCCCGGGTGCGCCCAGTGCCGGACGGAGCCTACGGGGGCCGAGCAGCCTGGTGTGGCGGCTCAACCGGGCCGCGACGACGCTGTGGACGGTGGGCCTGTGCCTCTACGGGCTGTTGATCGGCAGCGTCGCGAAAGGAGTGGGTGGCGAGATCGGCGGCAGTCAGACCGCCCGCGACGTCGTGGCCCGCCTCGGCGGCACCGATCAGCTCGAGCAGGCGTTCGTCGCGGTGGCGTTCGGGATGCTCGGCATGGTCGCGTCGGCGCTCGCGATCTCCCTGACCCTGCGACTCCACCACGAGGAGACGAGCCAGCGCGCCGAGATGGTGTTGGCCGGCGCCGTGAGTCGAAGTCGTTGGCTGGCAAGCCATGTGGGGTTCGCCGTCGTCGCCACCGGGATCGCCATGATGCTCTCGGCCGTAGTAGCGGGGTTGACCTACGGAGCGGCCGCAGGCGACCTGCCCGGCAAGCTGCCCACGGTGCTCGCGACCGCGGCCGTACAACTACCCGCGGTCTGGCTCTCGGTCGGCGTCACGGTCGCATTGTTCGGCCTGCTGCCCCGGTTCACGCCGGTGGCCTGGGGCGTCCTGAGTGCCTTCATCGGGCTCTACCTGCTTGGCTCGCTGTCGAATTCACCGCAGTGGTTGCTCGACCTCGAACCGTTCACCCACGTACCGCGCGTCGGTGGCGGCGACCTCGACGCCACTGCGCTCGGGTGGCTCCTGGCGATCGACGCCGCACTGATCGCGCTGGGCGCCATCGCATTCCGTCGTAGAGACCTGCGCTGAGGAGCAGGAGTGAAACTCGCCCTTGAGTTGCTCGCGTCCTTCGGGTTCAGCGTCGCCTTCTTCGGCTTGGCGCTGTTCCTGCCGGCCGGAACGCTCGACTACTGGCAGGCGTGGGTGTATCTCGTCGTGTTCGTCGCGGCAACGCTGCTGCCGAGTCTCTATCTGGCCGCGAAGTACCCCGCCGCGCTGCAGCGTCGGATGAAGGGTGGCCCGACCGCCGAGACTCGCCCCGTACAGCGGATCGTCATGGTCGCGACGGTTCTGGCGGTCTTGGCGCAGGTGGTGGTGAGCGCGCTCGACCACCGGTTCGGCTGGTCCACGGTGCCCGGTGCCGTCGTCGTCGGCGGCGATGTCCTGGTGGGCGTCGGCCTGCTGCTCGCGCAGTTCGTCATCATCCAGAACGGCTATGCCGCGGCGACGATCACCGTCGAAGCCAATCAGTCGCTCGTCTCCACGGGCCTCTACGGGGTGGTGCGTCACCCGATGTACCTCGGGGCCTTGGTCATGATGGTGGGCGCTCCGCTGGCGCTCGACTCCCTCTGGGGCCTGACCCTCCTGATCCCCGGCGCAGTCGCACTCGCCGCCCGCATCGGCGACGAAGAGAAGATGCTCGCCGAGGAGTTGCCAGGGTATGGCGAGTACGTAGGACGGGTGCGCTACCGGTTGGTGCCTGGTTTGTGGTGACGTGTGTGTCGGCGGGCCGTTGTACAATCGAACACATGTTCGACATGGCGGAGGAAGCGCACTTGGTGGACCGCATCGCCGCACTCGAACGCGCCAAGTCCGCGGCCGCGGCCGAACAAGCCGTCCTGACCGCCCGCCTCGACACCACCCGCCGGGCACGGGAAGCCGCCGCCGGAATACCCGCGGCCAGGCGGGGCAAGGGGTTGTCCGGTGAGATCGCCCTGGCCCGCCGTGACTCCCCCAACCAGGGAGGCCGCCACCTCGGATTGGCCCGCGCCCTGGTCCACGAGATGCCCCACACCCTAGCTGCGTTGCGCGCCGGGGCGTTGTCGGAGTGGCGGGCCACCCTCATCGTGCGCGAATCGGCCTGCCTCGACGTCACCGACCGCACAATCCTCGACGCCCGGATGTGTGCGGACCTTGAGAGTTTGGACGGCAAGGGTGATCAGCGGATCACCGCGGACGCCAAGGCCGTCGCCTACGAACTCGACCCGCACGCCGTCGTGGACCGGGCTGTGCGCGCCGAAGCCGAACGCTCGGTCTGGGTCCGACCTGCACCCGACGCCATGACCTACGTGACCGCACTGCTCCCCATGACCCAGGGCGTCGCGGTCTACGGCGCACTGCGCAGGGAAGCCGACACGTGCGGAGACGGCCGCACCCGCGGCCAGGTCATGGCCGACACCCTGGTCGAACGCGTCACCGGCCGCCCCGCCGCGGTGCCCGTTCCGATCGCGGTCGAGGCGGTGATCACCGACGAGACTCTCCTCGGCGGCGACCAGACCCCGGCCCGAGTGCCCGGGTACGGACCCATCCCCGCCGCCATCGCCTGCCAACTGGTCGACCGCGCCGCCACCGACGCCCGATCCAAGGCCACCCTGCTCTACCGCCACCCCAGCTCCGGAAACCTGATCGCGATGGAATCTCGGGCCCGAACCTTCCCGAAGGGGTTGACCCGGTTCACCGCCGTCCGCGACGACACCTGCCGCACCCCCTACTGCGACGCCCCCATCCGCCACACCGACCACGCCCACCCCCACGCCCGCGGTGGACCCACCACCGCAGTCAACGGCCTCGGCGACCGCGAAGCCTGCAACTACACCAAGGAAGCACCCGGCTGGGTGGTGACCACCACCCTCGAACATGGTCGCCACGCGGCAGAATTCACCACCCCCACCGGCGCCCGCCACCACTCCCAAGCCCCACCACTACCCGGCCGCACCACCCACCACCGAAGCGACGTCGAGATCGCCTTCGCCGACCACCTCGCCTGGCACGACGCCGCCTGAGGACGCCTCATACTGATCGGGTGAAGGTAGAGAAGCCCTGCATGGGCGCCGGCAAGCCGTGGACGGTGGACATCGCAGGCAAACCGATCTGCCCGCGATGCCGCCGCGCATTGTCGACCGTCGCCGGCAAGGGGAAGACCGTCAGCAACACACCCAAGGTGCCCCGGCACGATCGGCCGGGCCGCTACCAGCGCTAGATCCAGATGCCCTTGCCGACGGCCACGACGCCACCGGCACTGATCGCGAACCGCTCACGGTCACGTTCGAGGTCGACTCCGACGTGTTCGCCTGGCCCGACCACGACGTTCTTGTCGAGGATCGCGTGCCGCACGACCGCACCCCGCCCGATGCGCACGCCGGGCATGATCACGCTGCCCTCGACGATCGCGCCGTCGTTGATCACCACGTTCGACGAGAGCACCGAATTGCGCACCGAGGCAGCCGAGACGATGCTGCCCGCTCCCACGACCGACTCCTGCGCCGAGCCGCCGTTGACGAACTTGGCGGGGGCCAGGTTCTCCGGTTCGCCCCGGATCGGCCAGCGGCGGTTGTACAGGTTGAAGATGGGGTGCACGGACACCAGGTCCATGTGTGCGTCGTAGAACGCGTCCAGCGTTCCGACGTCACGCCAGTAGCCGTGATCGCGCTCCGTCGACCCCGGCACCTCGTTGTCGTTGAAGTCGTAGACCGCGGCCATGCCGTCGGCCACCAGACGCGGGATGATGTCGCCACCCATGTCGTGGTCGGAGTCGTCGTCGTCGGCGTCGGCGCGGATCGCGTCGACGAGGACCTTGGTGGTGAAGATGTAATTGCCCATCGAGGCGAACGTCTGCTCGGGGTCGTCGGGCGTCCCCGGCGGGTCGGCCGGCTTCTCGACGAACGCGCGAATCAGTCCGGACTCGTCGGCGTCGATGCACCCGAATGCCGTTGCCTCCGCGCGCGGCACCCGAATGCCCGCGACCGTCGCGCCGGCTCCACTCTCGATGTGGAACTGCAACATCTGCTCGGGATCCATCCGATAGATGTGGTCGGCGCCGAAGACGACGACGTAATCGGGATCCTCGTCGTAGATCAGATTCAGCGACTGCAGGATCGCGTCACCGGAACCGGTGTACCAGCGCGGGCCGAGACGCTGCTGGGCGGGAACCGGGGTGATGTACTCCCCGGCAAGCCCCGATAACCGCCAGTTCTGCGAAATGTGGCGATCCAGCGAATGCGACTTGTATTGCGTCAGAACGCAGATCTTCAAGTAGCGAGCGTTGACCAGGTTCGACAGAACGAAGTCGATGAGCCGATAGGCACCGCCGAAGGGAACCGCGGGCTTGGCCCGATCCGCGGTCAGCGGGTATAGCCGCTTGCCTTCGCCGCCTGCCAGGACGATGCCCAAAACGGTTGGCAGTTCCCTCATACGTCAAACCTATCGGCCCTCAGGGGCCGCGGCTAGCCATTCACGGTATTCCGACACGATTGACCAAAGTGGTGTCGGACTGTCAGTCAAGACAATTGGGTCCGACTCGCCTACGACACCCTTGCGGTGAACTACCGTCGTGCACATGCGAGTGGCGATGATGACACGGGAATACCCACCGGAGGTCTACGGCGGCGCGGGAGTACACGTCACCGAATTGGTCGCCCAGCTCAAGAAGATGTGCGACGTCGACGTGCACTGCATGGGTGCACCGCGTCCCGGCGAACCCGACGTCTACGTCGCCGCGCCCGACCCCGCCCTCGACGGGGCCAACCCCGCGCTCGTCACGCTCTCGGCCGACATGGTGATGGTTAACGCCGCGGCCGGGGCGACCGTCGCGCACTCACACACCTGGTACGCCGGGCTCGCCGGTCACCTGGCCGCGATGCTGTACGGCATCCCCCATGTCTTGACGGCGCACTCGTTGGAGCCGATGCGGCCGTGGAAGGCAGAACAACTCGGTGGCGGCTATCAGGTGTCGTCGTGGGTGGAACGCACCGCGGTCGAGGCGGCCGCCGCAGTGATCGCGGTGAGTTCGGGAATGCGCAAGGACGTGCTGGCCACCTATCCGGCACTGAATCCCGACCGCGTGCACGTGGTGCGCAACGGCATCGACACCGAGAAGTGGTACCCGGTCGAGTTCGGCTCTGCGCTCGCCCGCATCGGCGTCGACCCGGCCCGGCCCATCGTGGCCTTCGTCGGACGCATCACGCGGCAGAAGGGTGTCGCCCACCTGGTCGCCGCCGCCCACCACTTCGCGCCGGACGTGCAGCTGGTGCTGTGCGCGGGAGCTCCGGACACCCCGGAGATCGCCGCGGAGGTGGGGGGCGCCGTCGAGAAGCTCGCCGCGTCACGCGACGGCATCTTCTGGGTCCAGGAAATGCTGCCCCTCGACCAGATCCGCGAAATACTCTCCGCGGCAACGGTCTTCGTCTGCCCGTCGGTGTACGAGCCCTTGGGCATCGTGAATCTCGAGGCGATGGCCTGCTCGACGGCCGTCGTCGCCTCCGACGTCGGTGGGATTCCCGAGGTCGTCGACGACGGGGAGACCGGCCTGCTGGTCCACTACGACGCCGCGGACGCCACCGGTTTCGAGACCCGCCTCGCCGAGGCGGTCAACACCTTGGTCGCCGATCCCGACCGGGCGGCCCGGTTCGGCCGGACCGGACGTCAGCGCTGCATCGACGAGTTCTCCTGGGAGCGCATCGCCGAGCAGACGCTCGACATCTACCGGATGGTCTCCTCCTAGCGGAGCATCCGGCGCGCGACTACGCGGTGACGTTCTTCAATTCGTCGCCGAGTGCGGCGGCTTCATCGGGAGTCAATTCGACGACGAGACGCCCGCCACCCTCGAGTGGTACTCGCATCACGATGCCCCGCCCCTCCTTGGTTGCTTCGAGAGGACCGTCGCCGGTCCGGGGCTTCATCGCCGCCATCGAGTGCTCCCTTCCGCGTGCTCCGTCTCGCGTTCGCGAAACGGGTCGGGGCCGAGACTGCCCACTCGGCGACAGCACTCGGCACTGAACTGATCTTCCGACCATTGTTCCCTATCCGGGGCAGTCGATGTGCAAAGACCCGGGTTAGACGCCGAGTTGGCCGCTTCGCGCGCCGGTGCGCACCCAGCACGACGCCACGTGGTCGTCGACCATCCCGGTCGCCTGCATCAGGGCATATGCCGTCGTCGGGCCCACGAACTTGAAGCCGCGCCGCTTGAGCTCCTTGGCCATCGCTCTGGACTCCGGCGTGACTGCCGGGACCTCGGTCATGGCGGTCGGGCGTGGCCTCGGCGGCGGCGCGAACGACCACAGCAACTCGCCGAGTCCGACGTCGAGGTCGACGGCGGCCCTCGCGTTGGCGATCGTCGCTTCGATCTTGGCGCGGTTGCGCACGATCCCGGCGTCAGCCATCAACCGCTCGACGTCCTCGTCGCCGAAACGGGCGACCTCCTCGGCCTCGAAGTGCCGGAACGCCCGGCGGAACGCGTCTCGCTTGCGGAGGATGATCAGCCACGACAGCCCGCTCTGAAAGGCTTCCAGCGTCAACCGCTCGAACAGCTCGCGGTCACCGCGCAACGGCTGACCCCATTCGGTGTCGTGGTAGTCGCGGTAGAGCACCGAATCGTCGGTCGCCCAGCGCTCGCCGCTGAAATCGGCCCAGCTGCAACGCGTTCGACCGTCGTCGCCGACGACCTCGCTCATGACTCGTCGCGTCCCTCGGCGGCATGCGCGTGCTCCTCGACCGCGCCGTCGACCTCGGGACCCGTGGTGAAGTCGTCTACCCCGTAGGCAGCCCGAAGCGCCGCGACCTGACCGCGCAACTGGTCGACCTCCTGACCGAGCCGGTCGAGCGCCCAGTCCACCTCGGCGACCTTGTAGCCGCGCAGCGTCTGGGTGAACTTCAACGCCTCGACGTCAGCGCCGGTGATCTCCGCGGCGGGGAGCATGGTCGCAGTGGTCCCGCGGGGCAGTGGAGGCAACCGCTCCCCGCGACCGAACAGCACACTGCCGACGCCGAACAGCACGACGGCCACCAGGATGAGCACCACCAGATACAGCAGGATCAACGTCACGACGTCGATACTGCCTGACCGTCATGACAGCCAGGAGGTCAGCGGGGGCGCATCGTGTTCATCGGCGGACGGTCGGCCAGCGACACCGTCGAGGTGCGGGCGGTGTAGTCCTCGCCGTCGGCGAAGAACTGGGTGAGCCCGACCCCGGAGTCGAGCACCCCGCAGCGCGACAGCAGCGTCGCGATCACCTGACGGCTCATCGCGGCCAGCTCGGTCAGTGGCCGGTTGCGGTGGGTACGGACGCCGAGGTTCACCTGCGCGATGGCGTCGAGGCCCAACCGGTCGTAGGTGTCGATCAGCAGCCCGATCTCGACGCCGTAGGCCGGCGCGAACGGCAGCGCCGTCAGCAATTCGCGGGTGCCCGCGTACTCGCCGCCCAGGGGCTGAAGCAGGCAGGTCAGCTCGGGTCGCAGCGCCGCCAGCAGGGGCCGCGCGACCAACTCGGTGACCCGGCCGCCGCCGTTGGCGTCCTCGCTGCCGCTGACCTTGAGCGGGCGACGGTAGAAGCCCTTCACCAGGTGCACGCCGTCGGCAGTCAGCAACGGACCCAGCAGCTTGGGCACGAACATCGGATCGGGGTCGATCAGATCGGAGTCGACGAAGACCACCAGGTCACCGGTGGTGGCCGCCAGTGAGCGCCACAGGACCTCACCCTTGCCGGGCTGGGGCGCCACCTCCGGCAGCGCCGCCTCGCGGCTGACCACCCTGGCCCCGGCGGCGACCGCGCGGATCTCGGTGTCGTCGGTGGAACCGGAGTCCAAGACCACGATCTCGTCGACCAGTCCGCCCAGCAGCGGGGTGATGGTGTCCACGACCGACGCGACGGTCTCCTCCTCGTTCAGTGCCGGAAGCACCACGGAGACGGTCCGGCCGGCCTTGGCGGCCTCCAACTCGGCGACGGTCCACTGCGGCCGACGCCACGTGTGGTCGGAGAGCCAGCGGTGTCGTGCGATGGCCTCCACGGCGTCGAGTTCAGGTGTCAGACTCATGCCAGTCCCCTTACGGTCCGCGTCGGTGGACGCACGCCCTGGATCGACGCGACCATTTCCAGGACGCGCCGCGTGGACCCCACCTCGTGGACTCGGAACATGGCAGCACCCGCCTGCGCGGCGAGTGCGGTCGCGGCCAGAGTTCCCTCGAGGCGTTCGGTCAAGCCCACTCCCAGAGTCTCCCCGACGAAATCCTTGTTGCTCAGGGCCATCAGGACGGGCCATCCAGTGTTTACAAGGTCTTTTACGTGGCGCAACAAACTAAGACCATGGTGAGTGTTCTTACCGAAGTCGTGGGTCGGGTCGATCAGGATCGCGTCTCGGGCGACGCCCGCCACGACGGCCCTCTCCGCGGCCGAGGTCACCTCTGCGACGACGTCGTCGACCACCCCCCGTTCGGACAGCCCGTAGTTGACTCGGAACGGCCGCGTCCGGGGTACGGCTCCCCCGGTGTGCGAACACACCAACCCGGCGCCGAACTCGGCGGCGACACCCGCGAGGTCAGGATCGGACCCGCCCCACGTGTCGTTGATGATGTCGGCACCGGCCGCGCACGCCTGCTTGGCGACGGTGGCGCGCCAGGTGTCCACGCTGATCAACTGGTCGGGGTACGCGTCGCGCAGCCACTCGATGAACGGAACGACGCGGACGATTTCCTCCGCGGCGTCGACCGCGTCCCCGGGACCGGCCTTCACCCCGCCGACGTCGACCACGTCGGCGCCCTCGGCGACGACCCGGTGCACCGCCGCCTTGGCGGCCTCGTCGGTGAAGTTCGCACCACGGTCGTAGAACGAATCGGGCGTCCGGTTCACGATCGCCATGATCATGGCGCGATCGCCCGCCACGGGGCGGCCCAGAAACGTCGACTGCATGCCTGCCAGGCTACGTTTTCTCGCGATTCGTGGAGTTCTACCGGCGATGAGCGCCGCTAAGACTCCACGAATCGCTCAGTTCTTGGGGCGTTTTCCGTCCACGACCTCGGCCGGGTACTCGTCGTAGAACTCGACGTAGCCCTCCTCGCGGCCGGCGAGCACGTAGATCGGGTCGTCCAGGTCGCCGGTCTCGCCCGCGTCCTCGTCGCCCTCGCCGGTACTGCCGCCATAGCCCTGCTTGCGCAGGTCGACCTTCTGACTCTTGAACGTCGACGTATGGGCCAATTCGCCGGTGATGCGCACGAACAGTGGGACGGCGTATCCGGGCAGGTGCTCGTAGACGGCCTTGGCCAGCGCCTTGCCGTCGAACTCCTTGCCGTCCTTGAGCTGGATGGCCGCCATGCCGGCCTTGCCGCCTGCACCCTCGACCTCGACACCGAAGACCGTCGCCTCCTCGACCTGCGGGTCGGTGGACACCGCGGCCTCGACCTCGGTGGTGGCGACGTTCTCGCCCTTCCACCGAAAGGTGTCACCCAGGCGGTCGGTGAAGGCGGCGTGACCGAAGCCCTGGGAGCGCATCAGGTCACCGGTGTTGAACCAGACGTCGCCGTCCTTGAAGGCGTCGCGCACCAATTTCTTCTCGGTGGCTTCCTTGTCGGTGTAGCCGTCGAAGGGCTGGAAGCTGCTGACCTTGGACAGCAGCAGTCCCGGTTGCCCCGTCTTGACCTTGTGCACGCGACCGTCCTCGCCACGGGCGGGCTCGCCGGTCTCCTCGTCGTACTCGACGAAGGCGATCGGCGACGGGCAGATGCCCGTGGTCTTGTCGACGTTGAAGACGTTGAGGAACGCGGTGTTGCCCTCGCTGGCGGCATAGAACTCGCAGACCCGCGAAATGCCGAAGCGCTTGGTGAAGTCATCCCAGATGGTCGGGCGCAGACCGTTGCCGGCGATCACCCGCACGCGATGCCTGCGGTCGGTGGGCTTCTCCGGCTGGTTGAGCAGGTAGGCGCAGATCTCGCCGATGTAGACGAACGCCGTTGCGTCGTGCCGGATCACCTCGTCCCAGAACTTCGACGCCGAGAAGGACTTGCCAAGGGCGATCGTGGAGCCGGAGTTGAGCACCGATGACAGCGCCACCGTCAACGCGTTGTTGTGGTAGAGCGGCAGGCAGCAGTACAGGGTGTCGTCACTGGTCAGGCGCATGCCGAGCCCGCCGAAACCGGCCAGGGCGCGCAGCCAGCGGTAGTGCGTCATCACACTGGCCTTCGGCATGCCCGTGGTGCCGGAGGTGAAGATGTAGAACGCCTTGTCCTTGGCCTGGACCGAGCTCGTGGTGGCAGGGTTGGTGGAGGGCGCCGAGGTGGCCTGCTGGATCAACTCGTCGAGCGTCATCAGCCCGTTGGTGTCGGCCTCGCTCTCGCCGATCGGGTCGACGAAGTCGTTCTCCGCGACGACGACCTTGGCCTTGAGCAAACCGATGCTGTGCGCCAGCACCTTGCCGCGCTGGTGGTAGTTGAGCATCCCGGCGACGGCACCGCACTTGACGACGGCGAGCATCAGGAGCACCGAATGCGGCGAGTTTCGCAACATGACGCCGACGACGTCGCCGGGGCCGACACCGCGCGAGGCCAGCACCGCCGCGTAACGGTTGACGGTCTCGTTGGCCTCGCGGTATGTCAGCCGCTCGTCCTCGAACGTGATGAAGGTCTTGTCGCCATAGCGCGCGGCACGGTCCTGAAACACCTTGCCAATGGAGGTCTTCGCCGTGGGCCGAGCCAGAAATCCGGTCACGACACCGCGTGCGATGACCGGCGCGTCCTTGATGAGTCCGGGCAACCGCGGGGCGATGTCCAGGAGGCCGACGTTACTGCGGGTACCGGATTTCTCGTCGCTCACGCCGCAACCATAACCGCGCCGTGGCAACCGTCACACAGGTGGTGGGTCGCTGCCGGTCACCGGCGCGCACGCGTCCAGGGCCGCGTCCACCTCCGTGGCGACGATCAACCGGTCGAGTGCACCCGCGCCGACGTAGCCGGTGCCGACCAAACCTCGCAACCAGGCCAACAGGCCGTCATAGTGGCCGAAGGGGTCGAGCATGACCAACGGTTTGTCGTGCATGCCGAGGTAGCCCGCCGTCCAGGCCTCGAAGAACTCCTCCAGCGTGCCGATGCCGCCGGGCAGCACCAGGAACGCGTCGGCCCGGTCCTCCATCACCTGCTTTCGCTGCCGCATCGTGTCGGTGACGACGAGTTCCTCGGCGTCGACGTCGGCCAGCTCGCGGTGCACCAGGGCCTTCGGGATCACTCCGACGGTGCGACCGCTGTGCGCCCGGGCGGCACCGGCCACCGCGCCCATCGCCGAGACGTTCCCGCCGCCCGACACCAGCGTCCAACCGCGGTCGGCGATCGACGCACCGACGTCGGAGGCCAACGTCAGCAACTCGCGATGGGTGGGGCCGGAGGCGCAGTAGACGCAGACCGCCCACGGACCGCGAGATTCTGGGGCATCTGAGGATTCAGCGGACACGGGTGCAAGGTACCCCGATACTCCGGTCGCCGATTCAACCGATCGCGGCGGCCCGAACCGCCATACTGCGGCGGTGTCCGATGGTTCAGACGAGACGACCGCAGCCGAGGAGGCGTTGGCGCGGGGCGACCTCGCCGCTGCCGAGGAGCTTTCCCGCGCCGCGCTGCGCGACGACGGATCGCTGACGGCCCGGTTGACCCTCGCGCAGACGCTGGCGTGGCAGGGCCGGGGCCGCGACGCCGACGCGGTGATGTCCGAGGTCGACGAAACCGCCTTGGACGACGCGGATTTGATGGCATGGGCGCTGCCGAGGGCGGCCAACCAGTTCTGGATGCTGGACCAGCCGGAGCGGGCGACCGCGTTCCTGCAGACCATCCGCGGCCGGGTGGGCACCTCAGGCGCCGGGGCGACGGTGGACGCGCTGTTGGGCACGTTCACCATGAATGCCGGCAGCCCGGTCCGCGCGATCGCGCTGGCGAACGAGGTGCTCGACTCCCCGAACGCCGACGAGCAGGCCGTCGGCTGGGCAGCCGCCGCGGCCGCTCTGTGCAACGCCAGGATGGGCAATTTCGGCGACGTCGACGCACTCGCCGAACGGGCCATCGCCGCCGGCCATCCCGGCCTGCTGCGCTTCACCAGTGCGTTCGGGCAGACCACGGCGCTGCTGATGTCGGGTCGACTCGACCGTGCGCGCGCACTGACGCAGGAGTTGGTCGACGCGTCATCACCGTCGCAGCCGAGCCATGCGATCGCCCGGCTGTTGACGGCCGACGTGTCGATCGCCGGCGGCGACGCCGAGGCCGCGGTGCCGATGCTGGAGGAGGCAGCGGCGACGCTCGCCCCGACCGGTTACTCGTGGGGGCCGCTGGCGTGGATGACGTTGGCGCAGGCACTTGGTCAGCTGGGGCGGACCGCCGACGCGGGGCGCGCACTTGCCAAGGCCGAGGCGCGTCACGGCCTCAAGTCGATGCTCTTCGCGCCCGAACTGTCGCTGGCGCGAGCCTGGACGGCCGCGGCGCAGGGTGACGGGCCGGGCGCCATCGGCGCCGCGCGGGAGTCGGCCCGTGCGGCCGAACGCGGCGGGCAGTCGGCGGTCGCCCTCCGTGCACTGGTGGACGCGGTCCGGCTGGGCGACGTCCGAGCGGCCGATGCGATCGAGCGGCTGCAGGTGCGCTGCGCGGTCGGCCCGCTGGCGCTGGCCTACGCGCAGGCCGCCGCGGCGAAGGACGCCGACGGCCTGATCGTGGCAGCAAACGACTTCGAGGCCATCGGGATGCGAGGGGTCGCCGCGGACGCTCGCCGGCAAGCGGGTAGTTGACGCGTCGGCGGGTGAGCCGGCGGACTTAGAATTGGGTGTTCGAACGATCAAGGGGGCTGTCGGTGGGCGTGCTCGACGGGTTTCTCTCGACGTGGACCAATGCTCGCGACACCTTTGGCCAGGGCGTTCCCGCCACGGGTGAGCAGTTCGACCAGAGCGGGCCGCTCACCACGATGCAGTCGACGGTGGAGTCGGCAGCCCCCGGGTCGCGCTGGACCGGCACCGCCGCGGCGGCCTACCACTCCGCCAATGCCGACCACGGCAAGGTCTTCGGCCAACTGGCGGCGCTGGACAAGCAGCTGAGCAACCACGTGACCGCGTCCTCCGAGGTCGTGGCGGCCGGTCGGCAGAATCTCGAGGCCATTCGCAAGTGGGTCGTCGACACGGCCGCGGCCATCCCGCCAGGCAAGAACCACGACCAGATGGTGATGCAGGTCGTGAATCGCGGCCTCGGCCAGATCCACGACGTCGTCACCAAGTCCAACGGAGACTTGGCCGCTCTCGGGGGCAAGATCCGCGTCCTCGGCGTGGAGTACGACGCGCTCGGCAATCAGAAATTCGCCAAGGAGGGCACGGGCGACGGCCCTCTCGGCGTCAAGGGCGACGACGAGAAGGACGACGAGAAGAAGAAGACCGAGGAAGGCGCCGAGCAGGGCCGCAAGGACGGCGAATCTCTCGCCGACGGGAAGCTCTCTCCGGAGGAGGAGAAGCGACTCCAGGATGCGACCACCCTGACCCCCGAGCAGAAGGCGGCGCTCGACCACGGTGACGTGACCATTCCCCCGGAGCGGATGGCTTACCTCAACGGTCTCTCCGAGTCCCTGGACGGAAAGTCACCCGCCGAGATCAAGGCCACTCTGGACGGTCTTCCACCCGCCGACGCCAAGGCGGTCTCCAACGGACTGCACCTGGTTGGTTCCGACGCCGTCAAGACCACCGTCGACCCGTCGCTCAAGCCCGGCGATCCCGGCTACGTGCCGGCGACCGGCGGCAAGGAGAATCTGCCGAAGAGCATCCAGGACGTCTTCGACGCGCCTCTGCGAAACAACCCGACGGGCGAATGGATTCACAACCCCGACGGCTCGAAGACCCACATACCGCCCGACTACGACAAGCCGTACAAGTACCTCGACGAGTACCGCGACATCGCCGCGATCTCCAATTACGGCGACCCGGACATGCAGCGCAGCAGTGCCCTGAACGAGGGCATGCTGGCCGAGTCGCGCGAATTGCTCGAGGACGCCGAGGGACACACCTTCCCCGACTGGGGCACCGATTGGAACCATCGCAATCTCGACCCGACCCTGCAGGACTTGCTCTCCGCGTCGTCGCACGACCCGATCGCCGTGCACGACGCGTTCGCCGGCGTCGACGGCCGATCGCCGAACGACGCGTTCATCCGCGACGTCTACCAGCACGATTGGGCCGACGACGGCAGGGCGGCCGGCGAGTTGTTCCCCGACACCTCGGATCATTCGGCGCGCGCCGGTCAGACCATGCACGCGTTCGACGCCTACGCCGGCGAGAAGTATCAGGACCTGCTCAACATGAACGGCGGCAGGGAGTCGCTCGGGGAGGTCAACCCCCATCTCGTTCAGTCTCTGGCCGAGGCGAACAAGCCCTACCTCGACGACATGGCCGGCGCGAACATCGACGGCACCCAGGGCTTCGAGCAACTCGACAGTGGAGCGAACGCCAACAACATGCGCGGGCTCTTCGCCGTGATCGACTCCGATCCCACGGCCGAGAAGAGCTTCAACGAACACGCGACCGCGACGTGGCGTGACATCGTCGCCGACTACTCGCAGAACCTCGCCCACAACGGCGTTCCCAACGGGGACCTGCTGGCCGCCGCGGGCAAGCTCGGCGGCGCCCAGGACATGGGCCAGTACATCCACCAACTCGACATGGGCAAGAACGAGTACGAAGCCTCGCAGGAAGCGTGGAAGAAGAAGGGCGAGTGGTACGACACCATCCACGACGTCGCCTCGGAAGTGCCCAGGGTCAAGGATGCGGTCGGGATCTACGACAAGCTCCCCGGCGATCCGTTGAGGGAGCTCTTCGTCGGCAAGGAACCGACGCCAGGAACTGTGACGCCAATGCCCTTGCGCGACATGGACGAGGTGACGCGCTCCATTGCCAGTTACCTGGTCCACGAAAAGGTCGGCGACCTATCCACTTTGGGCCCGGCGGCTCAGACCGGCGTGCTGTCGCCCGACACGCCGCAATACCTGATCGACGAATACCTGTCGAAGGCCGCGGGCCGTAACGAGTTTCCCTACCTCAAGTGGTCGGAGGCCTACCAGGCGTCGATCTACGTGTCGGAGGGTGAATTCGACAAGATCAAGCCACCGGAGGGATGAGTCAGCTGACCGCGTCACGCGTCACGCCTCGAGGCCGAATTGCATTGCAGCTCGGGCTGATACTGCTCGTCTCGATAGCGGGCTGCCGGTCGACTCCGGCCGCGCCACCACCCGTTTCCGCGCCGCCACAGGCACAGCGCGCCTACCAGTGGCCCGAGAAGCTGGCGGACTTTCGCTTCAGATGGTGGGCCGATCCGGGCTTCGATCTCGCGACCGGCTGGGCGGTGCCGCTGCGCGCCTACCTCGAGTCCCGGCGCGTCGTCGAATACACCGACGACGTCGCCACGGCTTACCTGGGTTTCGAGCGCGCCACCCCGCCGCCCGTCGAGCCCGGCTCGCCCGAGTTGCTGAAGCTCCCGTACGCGCAGCGCGAGATCCGCATGCCGCGCGGCCCGTCGAGGTTCGACGATCCCGGCCAACGCCTCGCCGGCAACGAGGACTTCGACGTGCTCCGCACCGAGCCCCTCGCGGACGGTTTCCGAGCATTCGTGTGCGACGCGACCTTCGAGACCTACAAGTGGTCCGCCAGCGAGTCCCGCTACGTCCCCGTCGAGTCCTACCCGGGGTTCCAACCCACCGACTACGAGAACATGAAGGTCTGGCGAATCGAGTTCAGCAACCGCGATCCGCGTGTGACGTCGGGGGCGCCCGCCTCGCCCGACGCACCCCAGACCGGCCCGCTGCCGGCACCGCGAAACGACGTGTTCGGTCCGTGGTTCGTGACGGGGGCGCTCGGCGTCGGAGGCTGGTCCGACAGCGATCACCCCAATCTCGTCGACGGCAGTCCCGAACAGCGGCAACGGTTTCAGGAAGCCCAGGATGCCGAGGCGGCGATGCGGCAGCAGTGTCTCGACCGCTATCCGCTCGACGCGGCAGGACGTGCGAGTCGCGCGCAGACCGCAGCGTCGACGCCGCCCACGATGGACCCCCCGGTGCCCGGCTGGCCGACCGAGGGCACGTAACACCGCCGCAGCCGAACTGCCGCTCCACACCGGTCGCCGCCGGCCATAGAATCGGTTGACGAGCAACACGGAAGGATGACCATGGGCGGCCCATTCACCCTCGACGGCAACGGCCTTGCGCCGCTGGCCCAGATCCACTCGCAGGTCGCCTCGGGACTGTCTCAGTTGACCGGGCCGGGCGGGCCGCAGGCGGCCGACGTCGCCAAGTCCTTCGGCAACATCGCGTCCTCGGTCAACGACGCCCTCGACGGCGTGACTCAGAGCCGCGGCAACACGTTGCAGGCCACGAAGGGATCCAGCGACACCATCGCCGAACTGCTGGGCAAGGCCGATCAGATGTACGCCGCCGGCGACGAGGAGGGCGCGGCCAAGCTCCGCGCGGCCGCCGAGGCGCTCGAGGGCCCCGGCGGCGCAGCGGCGGCCGGCGGCGCCGCGGGTCCCGGGGCGGCCGCAGGTGGTGCGGGTGCCGGCGCGGCCGGTGGCGGTGGCGCCGAGATGGCGGGTCAGATGGCCAGCCAGGTCGGGCAGCAGGTGGGCCAACTCGCCCAGGGCATGGCGCAGTCGGTGCAGGGGCTGGCCCAGGGCCTCACCCAGTTGCCACAGCAGATCATGCAGGGCATCCAGAGCATGGCCGGCTCAGCGGGCAAGGGCACCGACGCCGAGGCACTGGCCAAGGCCGCCGAGGAGAAGACCGGCACCGACGAGGACCGCGACGCCGACGAGCGCGAGCGCGAGGAGGACGCCGCCAAGCGCGCCGAGGAGGAGCGCGCCCAGCAGCGACCGCCCGCCTGGGCCGACGGCGCCCAGCCTGGCCGGACGACCGAGTCCGGGCCCGCACCCGTGGCACCGCCGGCTCCGGAACGTCCGCAGCCGGCACAGACACGGCCGCAACAGTTCTCGCTCTAGGACAGCACGCCGTGGGCGAGGTGCAGCCGGCGCTGAACCCCGATGACGTCGAGGAAGCTCTCATCATGGCTGACCACCACGAAGGCTCCCCGGTAGGCGTTCAGCGCCGCCTCCAGTTGCGTGGTGCTGACCAGGTCGAGATTGTTGGTCGGCTCGTCGAGCAGCAGTAGCCGGGGTGCCGGTTCGGCGTTGAGCACGCAGGCCAGCGTCGCCCGCAGTCGTTGCCCACCCGAGAGCGCTCCCACGGGCAGGTCGACGTGCTCGCCACGAAACAGGAACTGCGCCAACAGGTGCATGCGCCGGGTGTGGGTCAATCCGGGTGCGTAGGCGGCCAGGCTCTCCCCGACGGTGCGCCGGAGCTCGAGCAGGTCGAGCCGCTGCGACAGATACGCGATCCGTCCGTCGGCCGGGTGCACCTCGCCACGTTCGGGCCGAAGGTCACCGCTGACCAGTCTCAGCAGCGTCGACTTGCCGGCACCATTGGCTCCGGTCAACGCGATGCGCTCCGGACCTCGGATGTCGAGGTCGATGCCGTTGGGCGCGAACAGGTCCCGATCCCCGACCCGCACCTGAAGACCGCGAGCGGAGAACACCGTGCGACCGGCCGGCACGTCGGTCTCGGGCAGATCGAGGGTGATGACGTCGTCGTCGCGCAGCGCCCGCTCGGCTTGATCCAACCGACTCCGCGCGCCGTCGACGCGTTTGGCGTGGACGTCGTCGGCCTTGGCCGCCGACTCCTGGGCGTCGCGCTTGAGCTTGCCCGCCACGATCTTCGGCAAGCCCGCGTCCTTGACGTTGCGTGCGGCGGTGCTCGAGCGCTTCGCCGCCCGTTCTCGCGCCTGCTGCATCTGGCGTCTCTCGCGCTTCAACAGCTGTTCGGCGGTGCGCACATCGGCCTCGGCGACGCTCCTCGCCGCGTCGACGGCCGCCTCGTAGTCGCTGAACGAGCCGCCGTAGAAACGGATGTCGCCGCGCCGCAGCTCGGCGATGCGATCCATCCGATCCAGCAGGACCCGGTCGTGGCTGACGACCACCAGCGTTCCGCCGAAGTCGTCGAGCGCGGCGTAGAGCCGCCCGCGGGCCTCGGCGTCGAGGTTGTTCGTCGGCTCGTCGAGCAGTAGGACGTCCGGCCGGGCGAGCAGCTGAGCCGCCAGCCCGAGCGAGACCACCTCCCCGCCGCTGAGTGAGCCAAGGGGCCGATCGGCCGACACGTGTCCCAGACCCAGGCGGTCCAGTTGGACCCGCAGCCGCTCCTCGACGTCCCAGTCGTCGCCGATGGTGGCGAACACCTCGTCGGACGCGTCACCCGCCGCCAGGGCGTCCAGCGCTGCGATGACGGGCGCGACGCCCAGCACCTCGGCGACGGTCCGATCGGTGTCGAACGTCAGGGTCTGCGGCAGGTAGCCGACGGTGCCGTCGACGACCACGCCACCAGAGGTCGGAAGCAGTTCTCCCGCAACGATTTCGAGAAGTGTGCTCTTACCGGCGCCGTTGGGTGCGACCAGACCGGTGCGACCACCCGCGACGGTGAACGACAGGTCGGCGAACAAGGGCACCTCGTCGGCCCAGCCGAAGGACAGCCGCGAGGAGACGATGGAAGACATGGGAGAGCTTTCTTGCTGGTGCCCCGCACGGGGGCAGACGACGACGGAGAACGTGCTCCGAGCTATCCGGAGAAGTCGTCACCCAGCATGTGTTCCATGGTAGCGGCGTCAGTCAACCAAATATTGGCGCAGCATCTCCGTCGCCGCGGTGATCTGCCTGACGTCGACCCGCTCGTCGACGCGGTGGGCCATGTTCGGATCACCGGGACCGAAGTTCACCGCCGGGATGCCCAGCGCCGCGAAGCGGGCGACGTCGGTCCAACCGAACTTGGCGCGCACCTGGCCGCCGGCTGCCGCCACCAGCGCCGCCGCGGCGGGTGCCGTCAGCCCGGGCAACGCTCCGGCGGCGGCGTCGGTCCGTTCGATCTCGACGTCGAGGCCGTCGAGGACCTCCAGCACGTGCGCCGTGGCCTGCTCGACGCTGCGGTCGGGTGCGAAGCGGAAGTTCACCGTGACCGACGCCGCATCCGGGATGACGTTGCCGGCGACACCGCCGTCGACGCGGACCGCGGACAACCCCTCGCGATAGGTGCAGCCGTCGAGGTCGACGCTGCGTGCCCGATACGACCTCAGCCTGTCCAGAACGGCGCCCAGCTTGTGAATGGCGTTGTCGCCCAGCCACGATCGCGCCGAGTGCGCCCGAGTGCCCGTCGTCCGGACCACGACGCGGATGGTGCCCTGGCAACCCGCCTCGATGAAGCCGCCGGACGGTTCACCGAGGATCGCGACGTCCGCGCGGAGCCAGTCGGGCAGTTCGCGCTCGATGCGCCCGAGTCCGTTGGCGCTCGACTCGATCTCCTCGCAGTCGTACATCACCAGCGTGACGTCGTGCGACGGGTCGGCGACGGTGGCGGCCAGGTGCAGGAAGACCGCGTCCCCGGACTTCATGTCCGACGTGCCGCAGCCGAACAGATCGTCGCCCACCCGGCGGCTGGGCACGTTGTCGGCGGCCGGCACGGTGTCGAGATGGCCGGCGAGAAGCACGCGCGTGGGCCGACCGAAGGTGGTGCGAGCCAGCACCGCGTCGCCGTTGCGGATCACCTCGTAGCCAGGTGCCTGCGCGCGCAGCGCCGCCTCGACCTCGTCGGCGATGCGTCGTTCGTGTCGTGACTCGCTGGGGATGTCCACCAGTGCAGCGGTGAGTGCGATCGGATCGGCGCGTAAGTCCAGGCCCACGGGGGTCAACGGTAGTTCCGGCGGGCGGGAGCGCAGCGACCGGGGATGACATTCCAGTAGCCTTTGGCACCGTGACTTCTGCATCAGGCGTAGGCGTGGCAACCATCACGGCCGAGGGGACGGTACTCGACGCGTGGTTCCCCGAACCCGAGTTGGGCACCGACGGTGACACCGGCACGGTGCGCCTGTCGGTCGCCGAGGTGGGCCCAGACCTCGGCGAACTGGAGACCCGCGACGACCAACGCGACGTCGACGTCGTCATCGTGCGCACCACGATCGCGTCGCTGGAGGACAAGCCGGTCGACGCGTTCGACGCCTACCTGCGGCTGCATCTGTTGTCACACCGGCTGATCGCCCCCCACGGGGCCAACGTGGACGGCATCTTCGGACTGCTCGCCAACGTGGTCTGGACGAACCATGGCCCGTGTGCGGTCGACGGCTTCGAACTGACCCGCGCCCGGCTGCGGCGGCGCGGTCCGGTGACCGTGTACGGCGTCGACAAGTTCCCGCGGATGGTCGACTACGTGATGCCGACCGGTGTCCGGATCGCCGACGCCGACCGGGTGCGCCTGGGCGCCCACCTGGCGTCCGGAACCACCGTCATGCACGAGGGCTTCGTCAACTTCAACGCCGGCACCCTGGGCACCTCGATGGTCGAGGGCCGCATCTCGGCGGGCGTGGTGGTCGGCGACGGCTCCGACGTCGGCGGTGGCGCGTCGATCATGGGCACCCTCTCCGGTGGGGGCAAGGACGTCATCTCCGTGGGTCGGCGCTGCCTGCTGGGCGCCAACTCCGGACTCGGCATCTCCCTTGGCGACGACTGCGTCGTGGAGGCCGGCCTCTACGTCACCGGCGGCACCAAGGTGACCACGTCGGACGGTCAGACCGTGAAGGCACGGGAGCTCTCCGGCGCCAACAACCTTCTGTTCCGGCGCAATTCGGTCTCCGGAGCCGTCGAGGTGGTCTCGCGCGACGGAACCGGCATCACCCTCAACGACGCACTGCACGCCAACTGAGCGTCAGCGGCACCGCGATACGCGAAGCATCGCGACGCCGTGCGCCGGAACCGTCTGGGCCAGGGCGCCCTTCGTCGTCGTCTCGTCGTGCTGCCACAGATCACGCACCGTGAAGCACGCGGCGCCCGGCAAGCCGATGGCGTGAGCGTCGGTGTGGATGACGACGGGCACCGCGTCGGAATCGAACAGCGCCACCGCCACCGAACCGTCGGCCAGCGGCTTGACGATGATTCGCGGATCCTCCAGAAGCGGTAATCCCTGCAGCACCAGCGGGTCCTGGTCGACCGCGATGACCTCGCGATTGGTCAGGATGGTGCGGGTCTGCTCGTCCATCGACCGCACGTCGTTGCCCGCGAGCAGCGGTGCCGCCAGCATGGCCCACAGCGAGAAGTGCGCCCGCTGTTCGACGTCGGTCAGGTCGGGCCGCTGCGAGCCGAGCGCCATCGTGGGGTGGCCGGAGGCGAACTGCGACCATCCGATGCCGACCACCAGCATGTCCGGGTCGTTGACGTGCCTCGGGCCGTCGTGAGGCGCGCTGGGACCCGCGGCCGCGAATGCCTGGGTGACGCCGGCCAGCCCCTCGGCCCACAGTTCCTCGTCCCCCCAGGCGGGCACCAGGTCGATGGCGTCGCGGCTGACGTCGGCGATGCGGGACCAGTCGTATTCGGTGCCGGCGTCGGTGTCACCCGAACTGTTGGGGTTGATGCTGTAGACGATGTGACGGCCGCTGGCGCGCAACGCGTCTCGCATCGCCCCGAAGTACTTCACCTGGTCGTTGTGGCCTGCGTCGAGCCGGCACCAGTCGTACTTCAGGTAGTCGACGCCCCACGCGGCGAACGTGCGGGCGTCAGCCTGCTCGTGTCCGGCGCCGCCGATGCGCGGGTCTTGGCCACACCCCTCGTTGAATGGGCTGTGGTAGATGCCGAGCAACATGCCCCGCTGGTGGGCGTAGGCCGCCACCGCCGTGATGCCGTGCGGAAACCTCACGGGGTCGGCACGAAGGTCGCCGTTCGCGTCGCGGGTGGGGGCGGCCCAGCCGGCGTCGAGGTTGACGTACCGGTAGCCGGCGTCCCGCATGCCCGAGGCGACCATGGCATCGACGGTGTCCTCGACGGCCTGCTCGGTCAAGGCGATGCCCGAGTTCCAGGAGTTCCACCCCATCGGCGGGGTTTGCGTCGGGCGCGGTTCCGGTACGGGCGACGAGCACGCGGCCAGCACGGCGACGCAGACCAGCAAGCCCGACAGTCGACGCACGCGGTCATAGTGACATCGCGATCTGTGAATCGGTGTCGAACTTCCTGTGGATTGGGGCGGTCCCGAGTGTGCCACGCAACCGCCGGATGACAGTCGGGCGTCGACCGAAATTCAGCGGCAGCTAATTCAAGATCGAATCCTTGCAATGACGAGCGGGGGCAAGAGAAGTGTCCGGAAGGGACATTTTTGGTTTGCGGTCGAATTTTTGCTGGAATAGTCGTTTGCCAAATTCTTACGGGGACCTGCAGCCAGCCAGCTCGATCGACGACTTCGCTGGCGGCAGAATTCGATCTCGACTGCACTGGTAGAGGCAATTAATTCGACGACAGAACCGGAACTGGGCGACTACCGGCCACGTTCAGTGCGGGCGAGAAACGGTCGTCCGACGACCGTCGACACACACAAATGACATTTTTCTAGTTTGCTGTCGAATTAGTTTACGAAGGCGTAAGTTCCTCCGTGCGCGGCCCTGACGAATGTGTTTTTCAGCGCCTCGCAACCTCCGTCACGTAGAGAGGTGGGTACCCCCTTGCCTTCAGCCAGTCGCCGCGTCGAACCCAGTCATCCGCGGCACCGCAAGCACCGTCGGCGGGCGCAGGCCGTGTACCCGACCTTCCGGCTCGAGCCGCCGACGCCGTTGGCGGCACGACCCCCACGACCCCCACGACCCACCTACGCACAACACGTCGGCCGCGTCGGCGCACTGGCGGTAGCCCTTGGGGTGGGGGCTGCAATGGCACTCGGAACCGGCGCCGGACTCGCCACTGCCGACGACGGCGCGTCGGACTCGTCGTCGGACACGACCGGTGCCTCGACCACCCCGTCGTCGACGGCCTCCGAGAGCGCCACCGCAGCCACAGCGGGACCCGTGACGTCCACGGCCAGCACCCCGGGTTTGCCGTCGACGGGGTCGACGACGACGGCCAACCCGCGCGCCGAGGCGAACACCGCCGTTCCCGACATGAAGGTCGACGCGACCGGCGGTGCCAATACGTCAGTGGGAGAACGACATTCCGCCGCCGGGCCCCGGTCGGCCAAGACCACGACGGCGGTCGGCTCCTCATCGCATCGCGAATCGTCCCTCACGGCGGTGAAACCCGACGCCTCCGACCCTCCGACTCACGTCGCCGAGGCCGCGTCGGGTGTCGTCACCAGCATCGACGTCCCGAAATCGGAGGCAGACGCTGCACTCCCGACTCCGGCGGCCACCACGCTCGCCGTCGTGCCTGCACCGATCGGTGCGCCAGGACCCGTGGCCCCCGTCCAGTCGCCGTTGACGTTGACGTTGCTGGCCTTGGCCAGGCGTGAAGACCGACGCGGCGACCCCCCGACGACCAGCGCCGACGCGGCCACCGCGGTCGTCACCGGGACGACCGTGTCCAACGACATCTACACCACCGTCGTGGACACTGCGGTCAGCGGCACCGTGCTCGAGAACGACACGGCGCCAACGGGAGATCGGCTCGTCGTCGACTCGCACACCGATCCGAGCCACGGCACCGTCACGATGCAGACCGACGGAACCTTCACCTACCAGCCGCACCAGGGCTACGTCGGACCCGACGAGTTCGAGTACACGGCCAGAAGCGTGATCGCTGGGACGGCGGCATCCACCAGCGTGAGCATCGCGGTGCTGCCGTACCAGCCGCCGACGGCCCGAGACGACGTCTTCACCACGGCGACGACGCCGTTCACCACCTCTGCGACGTCGAATGACTCCGGCATCCAGGGCAACCCCCTCGTCGTCGTCGCCCATACCGATCCCACCAACGGAACGGTCACGATGGACCAGACGGGCGTGTTCACCTACACGGCCAACCCGGGGTTCCTCGGGGCGGACTCGTTCGCGTACACGATCGCCGACTCGCGCAACCAGACGGCGACTGCCACCGTCACGATCACCGTGGTGAACGCGGGATACACCCAGCCCCCCTTCGCCGTCGACGATGCCGTGTTCACGCCCGTCGACACCGCCGTGTCGATACCCGTGCTCGCCAACGACTTCAGCTACTCGGGCAGTGCCCTGACGGCAACCGTGGCCAACCCGCCACGTTCCGGTGTCGTCACCGACGACGGCACCGGCAACCTCACCTACACCCCGAATGCCGGTTTCGTCGGAGTCGACTCGTTCACCTACGGCGTCGGCGACGGCCTGGGTGGTTCCGCGACCGCCACCGTCACCGTCACCGTGGGCCGCTACTTCAACCCCCCGCTGGTCGGCCGCGACTACTACGACGCGACCGAGGATCAACCGCTTTCCGTGATGCCCCAGTGGGGCGTGCTGTCAAATGACTACGACCCTGACGGCGACCCGATGACTGCGGCCGTCGCGCAACAACCTGCGCACGGCACCGTCGTGATGGCGTCCGACGGTTCGTTCGTCTACACCCCGGTCACAGGATTCCTCGGGCAGGACGTCTTCACCTATACGGCAACGGGTTCCACGGCGGCCGCCAGCACGACCACCGTGACCATCACCGTCAAGGTGGCGCCGAACCTTCCCCCGGTGGCTGTCTCCGATGGGTACCAGACCTACGTCGACGTGCCCGTCACGCTCGATCTCCTGGCGAACGACTCCGACCCCGAGAGCCGACCGCTGACTGCCCGCATCGTCACGCAGCCAGCGTCCGGCACCGTCACCGCCAACATTGACGGTACCTTCACCTACACTCCCGCAACGGGTTTCGTCGGCACGGCGGCATTCCGCTACGCGGCGTCGGACGGCGTGTCCGAGGCGGAGGCGGACGCGATGGTCACCGTGGTCGAGGAGAACCGTGCGCCTACCGCCAACGACGACGCCGTGACGTTCCCGCATAATGCACAGGTCATCATCGACGTGCTCGCCAACGACTCCGATCCCGAGGGTGACTACGTCTACGTGTCGGACTACGGCACGCCCGCTCACGGCACGACCGGTGGAAACCTCGGCGGCACGATCGAATACACACCCGACGCGGACTTCTACGGCACCGACCGGTTCACCTACCAGATCAGCGACGCCTACGGCAACACCAGCACCGCCACCGTCACCGTCACCATCCTGCCGCCGACGATCCCGCCAACTGCCAAGGACGACAAGGCCGTCACGACGATGGGCACCCCGGTCGACATCGACGTCCTGGCCAACGACACCAACCCGAGCGGCGGCGCGCTGATCGTCGCCATCGACACGCCACCCGACCGAGGACTGGCCACCGTCTCTCAGGACGGCACGCTGCACTACACACCACCGCCCGGATTCACCGGAACGGACTACGTCGGCTACACGATCACCGACGCCACCGGCATGGTGAGCTACGCCAGCGTCACCATCACCGTCACCGGTTCAGACGACGGAGGAGGCCCGTCCGAACCCGGCGGCCACTGGTTCACCGTCTCAGCGGGCACGACGCTGCAGGTCGCTGCCCCCAACGGTATCGTCGGCAGCGACTATCTCGCGCAGGGCGCCAGGGCCGGCCTCGTCGACGGACCCGTGCACGGCACGCTGAGGTTGAGCGGAGACGGCTCATTCACCTACACCCCTAGGCCCGGATTCGTGGGGACGGATACGTTCACCTACTACTACGGCACGAGCGAATGGGGCGACGGGCCCTTCACGGCGACCATCGAGGTCACGCCGTCGGCGGGTACCGACGTCGGCGTGACGACGGTCGGCGTGCTCCACGGTAGCGGCGGACTGCCGTCGTGCACGAACGACTGGTTCCCCACCGGATACGACCAGGACGACGTGTGGCCGTCGTGTCTGTCCCCCGAGACGTGGCCCCGGTACCGAATGTGAGCCGCAGTCAATCCCGGCCCGACAGCACGCAGAACTCGTTGCCCTCGGGATCGGCGAGCACCACCCAGGACTGCTCACCCTGTCCGACGTCGACTCGGCGAGCACCGAGCGCGATCAGCCGTCGTACCTCGGCATCCTGATCGTCGGGGGTGAAGTCGAAGTGGATGCGATTCTTCACCACCTTGCGGTCGGGCACCCGGAGGAACAACCAGTCGGGGCCCGCGGGCGTGCGCAGCAGCACGTCACCGTCCTCGTCGGTCTCGGCGGGCCAGCCGAGCGCCTCCGACCACCACCGTGAGAGGGCGTCGACGTCGTCGGCGTCGATGCAGATCTCGGAGAACCTCAGACCCATCGTCACTCCCCTCGCGTCAGTTCCTTCTTCATGACCTTGCCCATCGCGTTGCGCGGCAGGGCCTCGACGATCCGCACCTCGCGCGGACGCTTGTGCACCGAGAGTTGGTCGGCGACGAACCCGATGAGCTCATCGGGTTCGGCGGACCCGACGACGAAGGCGACGATCCGTTGGCCGAGGTCGTCGTCGGGCATCCCGACCACCGCAACCTCGGTGACACCGTGGTGTCCGAGCAGCGCGGTCTCGACCTCGCCGGCCCCCACGCGGTAGCCGCCGGACTTGATCAGGTCGACGGACTCGCGTCCGACGATGCGGTGCATGCCTTCGGCGTCGATCACGGCCACGTCGCCGGTGCGGTACCAGCCGTCGGCACCCAGGGCCTCAGCGGTGGCCTCGGGCAGACCGAGGTAGCCGTCGAACAGCATGGGTCCTCGAACCTCGAGGCGCCCAATGGATTCCCCATCGTGAGGAACCGTCGCACCGTCATCGCCCGTGAGCCGGGTCTGCACACCCGCCAACGGCAGGCCGACCCACCCCGGGCGCCGTTCACCGTTGGCGAGCGTGCTCAGCGTGATGAGGGATTCGGTGCTGCCGTAGCGCTCGACGGGCGCGTGGCCAGTCAGCTCGGCGAGCCGGTCGAAGACGGGTACGGGCAACGGCGCGCTGCCCGACACCAGCAGCCGGGCCGAGGACAGGGTCAGTGCGGCGTCGCGGTCGCCGGCGATCCGTGACCACACCGTCGGGACCCCGAAGTACAGCGAACCGGCGGCCTCGGCGTAGGCCGCCGGCGACGGCTTCCCGGTGTGCACGAAGCGGTTTCCGACGCGCAGCGATCCCAGCAGGCCGAGGATCAGCCCGTGCACGTGGAACAGCGGGAGTCCGTGAACCAGGGTGTCCTCGGGCGTCCACGACCACGCCGCGGCGAGCGCGTCCACGTCGGCCGCTATCGCGCGCCGGCTGATCAGCACGCCCTTGGGCGGGCCGGTCGTGCCGGAGGTGTACATCACCATCGCGGTGGCATCCGGCGACGGTTCGGCGTAGCGATGCCACGACCGGGCGTGCATACGCACCGGCACGTGCGGCAGTCCCTCGGTCTCGGTGGGCAGCTCCCCGAGCCAGGCCTGCGCACCGGAGTCGCCGAGGATGTGTCGGCGTTCGGCCGCGCCGACGTCCGACGGCACCGGCACGACGGGCACGCCCGCGATCAGACAGCCGGCGATGGCGAGCACGGTGGTGGCGGTGGGCGTGGCGAGCACCGCGATGCGCCGTGCTCCCCCGACACGCTCGGCCACCGAGGTCGCCGCGCCGACGAGGTCACTTCGGCTCAAGCTCACCCCGCCGATGCGCACCGCGTCGGCGAGGTCGTGACCGGCTGCCACGGCCGCGGGGTTCAGGGAGGCCAACAGCACACGTGCGACGCTACCGTGGGCGGCGATACTGGTCGCGTGGATCCCATAGAACGCGTCAGCTCGCGTGAGGTTTATCGCAATCCCTGGATGTTCGTCCGTGAAGACGACATCCGACGACCCGACGGAAGCCTCGGCATCTACGGCGTCATCCACAAACCGACCTATGCGCTGGTGGTTGCGCGCGACGGCGACCGCTTCCGGCTCGTCGAACAATTCCGCTACCCCATCGGGTTGCGGCGGTGGGAGTTTCCGCAGGGCACCGCTCCCGGCACGCTCGACGGTGACGAACCACCGCCGGCCGACCTCGCCGCCGACGAACTGCGGGAGGAGACGGGGCTGCGCGCGGAGTCGATGAAGGTGCTCGGCCAGCTCGACGTCGCCCCGGGGATGACCAGCCAGCGCGGGTGGGTCTTCCTTGCCACCGGGATCACCGAAGGCGAGCACGAACGCGAGCTGGAGGAGCAGGACATGCACAGCGAGTGGTTCACCGGTGACCAGATCGAGCAGATGATCGTCGACGGCACCATCACCGACTCGCAGAGTCTCGCGGCATGGACACTGTTGCGGCTCGCCGAACGACGATGAGCGCCCGGCTGACCGGGCTGCTGATCACCGCGGCCGTGCTGTCGGCGTGCACCGCGCCCGTCGCGTCCGCCGACCCGCGGTTGCCCCCCGTCACCGGCTCGTTCGACTATCAACTGGGCGAGGCGTATGACACCGCCGGGTTGACGGTCGTCGCCCGCGACTCCACTGCGACGCCGATGCCCGGGGCCTATGACATCTGCTACGTCAACGGATTTCAGACCCAACCCGGTGATGGACCACGATGGCTGCGGGACCACCCGTCGGCGCTGCTGCGCGACGGCGGTCAACCCGTCACCGACCCCGACTGGCCCGACGAATACATCCTGGACCCGTCGACCGCACCGCAGCGGGCGTCGATCCTCGCCGTCCTCGGACCGGTCCTATCGCATTGCGCGGACGAGGGTTTCGACGCCGTCGAGGTCGACAACCTGGACACCTTCACCCGTTTCGCCGGCGTCGACCGGGCGGGTGCGCTCGAACTGGCGCGCACCTATGCCCGCATCGCCCACGAGCGCGGGCTGGCGATCGGCCAGAAGAACGCCGCGGAGTCCACCGAGGTGGGCCACCGCGAGGTCGGCTTCGACTTCGCCGTCGCCGAGGAGTGCGCCGCCTACGACGAATGCGACCGATACCGCGCGGTGTACGGCGACCACGTCCTGCAAATCGAGTACACCGACGACCTGCCCGCACCCTTCCACGAGGTGTGCGCATCACCCGACCGCGCGCCACTGACGATCCTGCGTGATCGCGACCTCGTCGCCCCCGGCGGCGCCGGTTACGCATACGAGCAGTGCTGAGCGAACGCTAGTGGCGCCGCTCGGCCAGCGCCCGCAGGAAGAACACGAGGTTGGCCGGCCGCTCGGCCAGGCGACGTACGAAGTACCCGTACCACTGCGTGCCGAAGGGCACGTACACCCGGACGTGGTTGCCCTCGTCTGCCAGTCGGCGCTGTTCGGCATCGCGGATGCCGTAGAGCATCTGATACTCGAAGTCGGTTACGCTGCGGCCGAATTCACGTGCCAGCGCGGGCACGGCGTCGATGATCGCGGGATCGTGCGAGGCCACCATCGGGTAGCCCTCCCCTGCCATCAGCACGCGAAGGCAGCGTAGGTACGAGTCGGTGACCTCCCCGGCGTCGCGGTAGGCCACTGCGGCCGGCTCGTCGTAGGCGCCCTTGCAGAGCCGGATCCTGGCCCCGCTGGCCGCGAACTCGGCGCAGTCGTTCTCGGTGCGCTTCAGATATGCCTGCAGAACCGTTGCCAACCAGGGGAAGTCGCCCCGCAGCTCGCGCACGATCGACAGCGTCGAATCGGTGGTCGTGTGGTCCTCGGCGTCGACGGTCACCCAGACGCCCGCCTCGCGCGCCCTGGTGCAGATGAGGTGGGCGTTCTCCAGTGCGATCTTCTCGCCGTCCCGGGGCAACGCCTGCCCGAGGGCCGAGAGCTTGAGCGACACCTCCAGCTGGCGCAGCCCCGCCTCGTCTTCGTCACGCTGGCCGAGGGCGTCGAGCAGATCGGTGTAGGCGGCTACCGTCGCGTCGGCCGCGTCGGCGTCGACGACGTCCTCCCCGAGGTAGTCGATGGAGACGAAGCGTCGCGAATCACGAAGCTCCGCAACCGACGTCAGAGCGTGCTCGACGGTCTCACCGGGTACGAACCGGTGCACCACCTGGCGGGTCACGGGCAGCCGCTCGGCCGTGCGGCGCAACCCGTCGGACTTGGCGGCGGCGAGGATGACGGGCCGCGCGAACTGCTGGAAGACACCCATGGGTCAGCCCTTCATGTGGGGGTAGTCGTGGGTCACCGGCGCGACGAAGGTCTCCTTGATCGACCGCGCCGAGGTCCAGCGCAGCAGGTTCATGGGCGACCCCGCCTTGTCGTTGGTGCCCGAGGCGCGCGACCCGCCGAAGGGCTGCTGCCCGACGACGGCCCCGGTGGGTTTGTCGTTGACGTAGAAGTTGCCCGCCGCGTGGCGAAGTCGCTCCTGGGCGGTGAGCACGGCGGCGCGGTCGTCAGCGATGACCGCGCCCGTCAGCCCGTACGCGGAACCGGAGTCGACGACGCCGAGTACGTCGTCCCAGCGGTCGTCGTCGTAGACGTGCACCGCCAGGATCGGACCGAAGTACTCGCGGGAGAACGCCTCGTCGGTCGGATCGTCGGACAGCAGCACCGTCGGCCGGACGAAGTACCCCTCGCGGTCGTCGTATTCGCCACCCACCGCGACGGTCACCCCCGCCGCACCCTTCGCCCGCTCGATGGCGTCGACGTTCTTGGTGAAGGAGCGCTCGTCGATCAGCGCGCCACCGTAGTTGGACAGGTCCGACACGTCACCGTAGGTCAGCTTGTCGGTGGCGTCGAGGAAGTCGTCGCCCATCTGCTGCCAGACCGAGCGCGCGACGAAGGCCCGGGAGGCCGCCGAGCACTTCTGACCCTGATAGTCGAAGGCACCCCGAATCAGGGCCGTACGCAACACGTCTGGACGTGCGGAGGAATGGGCGACGACGAAGTCCTTGCCGCCGGTCTCGCCGACCAGGCGGGGGTAGGTGTGGTAGCGCTCGACGTTGCCGCCGACTTCGCGCCACAGGTGCTGAAAGGTGGCGGTCGAGCCGGTGAAGTGGATGCCGGCCAGCCGGGGATCGGCCAGCACCACCTCGGAGACGGCGAACCCGTCACCGGTGACGAGGTTGATCACGCCTGGCGGCAGACCGGCGGATTCGAGCAGCTGCATGGTCAGGTAGGCCGAGAACGTCTGCGTGACAGACGGTTTCCACACCACGGTGTTGCCCATCAACGCCGGCGCGGTGGGCAGATTGCCGGCGATCGCGGTGAAGTTGAAGGGGGTGATCGCGTAGACGAAACCCTCGAGCGGGCGGTAGTCGGTGCGGTTCCACACCCCGGCAGAACTGACGGGCTGCTGAGCCATCAGCTGCCGGGCGAACGCCACGTTGAACCGCCAGAAGTCGGCCAGCTCGCACGAGGAGTCGATCTCGGCCTGGTAGACGCTCTTGGACTGGCCGAGCATGGTGGCCGCGGCGAGCTTGGCGCGCCACGGTCCGGCGAGGAGGTCGGCGGCGCGCAGGAAGACCGCGGCACGCTCGTCGAACGGCGTGGCCTCCCAGGACCGCTTGGCGGCCATTGCCGCGTCGATGGCTGCGCTCGCCTCGGCGTGGCCTGCGTTGGTCAACGTGCCGAGCACGGCGCTGTGGCGGTGCGGCTGGACGACCTCGACGCGCTCCCCGTTCCCCATCCGGTGCTCGCCACCGATGACGTGCGGCAGGTCGACGGGGTCGGCGGCGTTGAGCGCACTGAGCTCGCCGAGGAGCGTGGCACGCTCCGGGCTGCCGGGCGCGTACTCGAGCACGGTCTCGTTGACTGGGGCTGGCACGTCGGTGACGGCGGCGAAGACACTCATGTGACAAGGGTCTCTCATCGCCCGCCAGTGACCTTTGGCCGATCGGACGAACATCATGCGGTCGACTAGTAACATCGGCCAACGTGAAGCCTGCCGGCGTGGGACTGGGCCAGCTGCTGCTCGCGCTGGACGCGACCATGGTCACCCTGGTCGAGGCGCCCCGGGGACTGGACCTGCCGGTCGCGTCGGCCGCGTTGATCGACGCCGACGACGTGCGGCTCGGCCTGGCGGTCGGCACCAGCTCCGCGGACGTCTTCTTCATCCTCGGCGTCGGCGACGACGACGTGCTCTCCTGGTTGGTCCAGCAGACCTCGCGGCGCGTGCCGGCGGCGATCTTCGTCAAGGAACCGTCCGAGGCGGTGGTCACCCGCGCGGCCGCGGTGGGCACCGCCGTCGTCGCCGTCGAACCCCGGGCGCGGTGGGAGCGGCTGTACCGGCTGGTCGACCACGTCTTCGACCACCACGGCGACCGGGCCGACCCGACGTATGACCCCAGCACCGACCTGTTCGGCCTCGCGCAGTCGATCGCCGACCGCTCCCACGGCATGGTCAGCATCGAAGACGTCTCGTCGCACGTGCTGGCCTATTCCGCCTCCAACGACGAGGCCGACGAGCTGCGGCGGCTGTCGATCCTCGGCCGGGCCGGTCCGCCCGAGCATCTGGCCTGGATCGGGCGGGCCGGCATCTTCGACGCGCTACGGGCGACCGGCGACGTCGTCCGCGTCGACGCCCGGCCCGAACTGGGCCTGCGACCGCGGCGGGCCGTCGGCATCCACCAGATGGCCTCGGATCGACGGCGCGGTCCGGTGTTCGCCGGCACCATCTGGTTACAGGAGGGCTCGCGGCCGCTGGCCGAGGACGCCGACGACGTGCTGCGCGGCGCCGGGGTGCTCGCGGCGAGGATCATCTCCCGGCTGGCGGCCACCCCGTCGACCCACGCGATGCGAGTGCAACAGCTCCTCGGCCTGCGCGACGCGGTCATCGACGACGCGCAGGTGACGGCCGTGGCACGCGAACTCGGCATGGTGGTCGACGGCCGGGTCGCGGTCGTCGGGTTCGACGGGGCCGCGGATGCACCCACCCGACTGGCCGACGTCCTTGCCCTGAGCGCCAGCGCCTTTCGGCGCGACGCCCAGGTGGCCGCCGGCGCGTCACGGGTCTACGTGTTGTTCCCGCACTCCGGCAAGGCCTCGGCGGTGGCGTCGTGGACCCGCGGTGCCATCGGTGCGCTGCGGACCGAACTGGGACTCGAGCTCCGCGCCGCGATCGCAGCTCCTCCAACGGGTCTGGCGGGTGCGGCCACGGCGCGGGCCGAGGTGGACCGCGTGCTCGACAGCGCTGAGCGCCACCCCGGGACGATCGGCCAGGTCACCTCGCTGGCCGAATCGAGGACCACCGTGCTACTCGACGAGATCGTCGCGATGATCGGCGCCGACGACCGGCTCGTCGACCCGCGGGTGGGGGCACTGCGCGAGAAGGACCCCATCCTGGCGGACACGCTTCGGGCCTACCTGGACGCCTTCGGCGACGTGGCCGCGGCCGCGTCTGGGCTGCACGTGCACCCCAACACGGTGCGGTACCGGGTGCGGCGCATCGAGGAGATCCTGGGCACGTCGCTCGCGGATCCCGATGTGCGGCTGCTACTTTCGCTGAGCCTACGGGTGTCCTGACCCCTTTCCCGCCGAGTGTGGACTCGTGCCACGCCAATCCGCGTGGTGGCGTGACTCATGATGCCCCAGGTTGTGTGCCGGACCGGCACCTCGCCGAGCACTAATTTCGGGTGCGACTC
>NZ_JBEXUA010000017.1:0-96272 GCF_040614235.1 Mycobacterium sp. NPDC006124
TTCTGGGCGGCGGGGCAGTCGTCGGTGCCGCAGAGGCAGGCCATGCGGTCGTTCCCACCAGCGCCGAAGGCGTCGGCGCGGAGTTGGTCGGCGGTTCGCGGGTCGGCGGGGCAGACGGTGTTGGCCAGGGCGCGTAGCCGGGCCTGCAACGTCTTGGCGTCGTGGGCGAAGAGGGTGGCGTACAGGGTGGCCAGGCCGCTGCCGTCTTCGTCGATGGTGATTTCGACGGATCTGCTGCGGGCCTTGGTCTCGGTGCGCCGCACCGCCTGCGGGTCGACGCGCGCGACTTGGGCGTCGATCGTCTTCTCGGTCTTGTCCACCGACATCGGCTCCCAGTCCTCGAACGCTTCTGCCAGTCGAGCGTCCAATGTCCGTAGGGCGTCGGGGTCGACGACCAGGGCGCCCCGCGTCACCACGGTCTTCACCAACGCATACGTGATCAGTCCGTCGGCGAAGACCGCCGCCACCCTGGGAAAGCGTTCGTGCAGCGCGACCGCGACCAATAGCTGGTGACTGGCCGCACCAGGCGTGATTCTCTGTGCGGCGCCGATGTGGGCGGCGACGGCGTCGACGTTGTCCAGGCACCATTGGTCGCGATCCGCCGACCCGCACAGCGCGTGCGCCTCGTCGAGCATGGCGGCCATCGTCGCGACGCGGCGGGCGCAGGCGGCGTTCTCCACCCGCGACCACGACGACAGCGCCCCGGCCCCGCGGGTACCGGTCGTGGCGTCCACCAACTGATCGAACATGACTCCAGTCTATGGCGCACATCCGACGAAAGTCGTTCTGCTACAAGCGTTCTGTGGATGAACGAGAGATCTGTGCATAACCCCGCTCGACCCCTCGAGTATGTCGGAGCCCCGTGCTACGGCGACGCCTGCGATCAACCGCCGCGGCCGCTCACCCGGTGGTGCGGTGCTTGCACCCCGGCCAACAACACGGCCGGCGCTTGCCCTCCTCGAGTTCTTCCCGCGTCCGACGAATGCGGCGCGCCCGGGTCGCGTCCTGCTTGGCGTCCTCGACCCAGCAGATGAACTCGTTGCGCGCCAACGGCGTGATGTCACGCCAGGCGTGAAGTGCCGTCTGATTGGCAACCAGTTCGGTGCGCAGATCCGTGGGTAAATCGTGGACCACGCCACCGGGCAATTTGGTGCTCATGTCGGAATCCTCGCGAGGTTGGACGGCCGCGTCGGTCGACAACCTACTCCGGACCCGACAGGCACGAGGGCGCGATTCACTCCATGGCGTAGCGGGTGACCTTGTCGGGTCGCAGGAGCAGCCGTACTTGATCCTGCGCCAGGATGTCGGCGAGGTCACGAGCCCTGCCCGGATCGTCGAGATCCCAATAGCGCGCGGCCAATCGTCCGGCCAGCTCGTGGGCGCCCGTGGCCACGACGTCGACGCGGCCCGAAACCGACACCCATCGCTCGCGTTCGCCGACGGGTGCGGAGACGACGAGCGAGGCGCGCGGGTCTTCGCGCAGGCGCCGAACCTTCACCGTGTCCGGCCCGGTGAACAGTTGGACGAGGCCCTGATCGGTCACCTCGAACCACACGGGTCGGGGCTGCGGCGGACGCGGGCCCGAGGCGGTCGCGAAGAATCCGTAGAGAGGACGGCGCAGAAATGCGAAGTCGGCCTCGGTGAGCGAGGTTTCGCCGGCGCTCGACGGGATGATGTTTGTGCTCATGTCGTCGATTCAAACCCGACGTCTCGGACGCAACCATGGGTAATCGGCCGAGATGCATGTCCGATCGTCTACCGTGGCGGCGATGAGCGTCTTCGACGATTTGATCCGCGGCGTGCGGGCCAACGGCTCGCTGTTCGGCAGTTCAACGCTGTCGCCACCGTGGGCGCTGCGCTTCGTCGACGGTGCGCCGCTCACCCTGTGCACCGTATTGGGCGGATCGGGATGGATCGTGGCCGAGGATCGTCCGCCAGAACCGTTGCGGCCCTACGACACCGTCGTGGTCCGCGGGCCGGCAGCCTTCACCTTCGTCGACGAGGTGGGGACGAGGGCGGAGCCGATCGTCTGCGGCGAGGACTGCGCTGGCCCCGATCAGGGCGGCATGAAGCATCGCCTCGGCTGGACCGACGCGGGTGACGGCTCGGCCGGCACCACTCTGATCGTCGGTGCCTACCCGGTGCGCGGTGAGATCAGTCAGCCCCTACTCGATGCGCTGCCGGTGATCCTGCGGGTGGACGCCGGGGGCACGGGCGACCCGGTGCTCGACCACCTTGCGGCCGAGGTGGCTCTCGACGTCCCCGGCCAGCAGGTGGTGCTCGACCGGTTGCTGGACTGGATGCTGGTGTGCACGCTGCGCGCATGGTTCGACCGTCCCGGCGGGGAACCACCGGGGTGGTGGGCCGCCCAGCGCGACACGGTGGTGGGCGACGCGTTGCGTCTACTGCACGCCGACCCGGCCGCGCCGTGGACGATCGCCAGCCTGGCGGAGGGTGCACGGGTGTCGCGCTCGACGTTGGCCAAACGGTTCGCCGAGCTGGTCGGGGAACCTCCGCTGACCTATCTCACGCGTTGGCGCATGACGCTGGCGGCGGATCTGCTGGCGCAACGGGACGACGCTACGGTCGCGGAGGTGGCACGCGCGGTCGGCTACGCCGACCCGTTCGGGTTCAGCGCCGCGTTCAAGCGTGTCCGCGGCGTCAACCCCAGCGCCTACCGCCGCGCGGTCACTCGGTGATGCCGAGGATCTTGATGGCGAAGACGAGAGAGTCGCCCTTTTGGATGCCGGCGCTGGGCTGACCCTCGGGGTAACCGTCGGCCGGATCCATCGCCACGGCGACGGTCGAGCCGACCTTCTGGCCCGCGATGGCCTTTTGGAAGCCCGGGACGACGCCGTCGAGCGGGAATTCCGCGGGCTCGCCGCGCTCATAGCTGCTGTCGAACACGCTTCCGTCGCGGCCGTTGACGCCCATGTAGCAGACCGAGACCGTCGCGGTGTCCGGGACGACGGGTCCGTCTCCGGCGGCGAGGGTGTGCACCTGGGTGGCGGTGACGCTGAACGGGCCGGCCACCTTGATCTCCGGGGCAGCCGAGTCCGTCGACCCCGTGACGGCGACGTTGCCGGTCGTCCCGGGCAGCGTCCACTCGGGGGTACCGCCGGCGGCGGGAGCCGCCGACGGGCACGAGGCTGCGACGGGGGTCTGGCTGGGTGCGGCGACGGCCGAGGAGCTGCTGCTCGCAGCGCTCGGGGTCGAGTCGGGTTGAGCGCCAGCGTCGGAACCGCAGGCGGCGAGCAACGCGACGAACGGTGCGGCACCTGCCACGAGAGCGACGGAACGGAATGCGCGAGGTGACTTCATCGACGCCACGCTACAGAACGCCGTGCGCGGCGCCCGTTCACCTCAGCCGGAGCGTCACCCCGGCGTCGTCGAACACCTCGCGCACCGCGTCGACGAACCCGATCCCACCGCGTCGGACGCCGCGCAGCCTCCGACGCGACGCGTCGCTGTGCCGCCACTCGAATTCGACGTGTTCGCCGGGCGTGGTGCCGAAGCCGCCTCGCAGACAGTCAGCGAGCGCGTCGAGGTTGGCGCCGAAGTATCCCGTCGGACCGTTGACCGCCTCGCCGATCTCCCGATAGAAGTCCTCAGGGGTGCCGATCCGTCGTCCGTCGAGATGAAACGTTCGCGTCACGATCGCCCCCCGGCGCCGGTCACCAGGCAGAAGGAGTCGTAGTGGTCGGCGGTATAGAAGTACTCGCGAGGGTCGGTGACCGGCGAGCCGCCGGTGACGATGCGCCGGGTCGACCGGTTGGTCGCACCGGGCGTGAGCACCGTGTACTCCCGGTAGTAGCCCCTCGCCTGCGCGGGCAGGTGACCCTCGCGATTGCCGAACACCACGCCGTCGTTGCGGGGGGAGGGGAAGGGGCCCGCGGAATGCACGGCGCGGACGGTCTCGGCGGCCTCACGCGGCAGGGTGCTCAGCGGGCAGACGGGCATGCCCGCCGGGGTCGACTCGGTGGTTGCCGTGGACGGCAGGAACACCCAGGCCACGGCCGCGGCGACGGCGATCAGCGCACAAGCGACGACGAGGACGAGCCTGCTGCGTGCACTCACCCGTACTCCCTTCGCCCTCGAACCGTCCGCTGGCTCCATCATCGCCCTCCGGCGCGTCGGCTGCGGCGGGCCCGGCCCCGCTGGCAGGCTGGTCTCGTGATCGACGTGCGGGTCGCCGAACCCGGTGTGCTCGACGGAGGCGAGCTCGCCGACGCCGAGGAATTGGTGCGGTCGGCCTTCGGCGCCGACTTCCGCACCCACGACTGGCTGCACGGCGTCGACGGCGTGCACGTCGTGGTCAGTGAGAACGGGGTCCTGCTGGCGCACGCGTCGGTGGTCGGCCGCACTTTGCGCCACGACGGACGCGGCTTCGCCACCGGATACGTCGAGGCCGTCGCGGTGAGCGAGGACCAGCGTGGCCGGGGGCTGGGGCGTCTGGTGATGGACCACGCCGAGTCGGTCATCCGCGAGCGCTACGGCCTGGGCGGACTCAACGCCGTGCACACAGCGGTGCCGTTCTACGCCGGCCGCGGCTGGACGTCCTGGGACGGGCCCACCGCGGCCGACACCCCAGGTGGTGGGCTGGTCGACACCTACGACGTCGACGATCGCATCCTGTTGTTCTCGGCACCGCCGGGCGAGGGGATCGCGTTGGCGAAAGGCGTTCCCTTGATTTGCGATTGGCGCGTCGGCGACCTCTGGTAGCGGGCATCATCGACGGGAACGCGCCGGGAGCCGACCACCGAGAGAGAGTCACCGCGATGAACTGGAATCACGCCGACACTGCCGTCGTCTTCATCGATCCGCAGAATGACGTGCTGAGCCCCACTGGCCTCAATTGGGCGTCGACGGGCGCCAGCGTCACCGAGAACGACACCGTCGCGCACATGCTGGCCATCTTCGAGGCCGCCAAGGCCGCGTCTTTCACCACGTTCATCTCGCCGCACTACTTCTATCCGACCGACCATGGCTGGTTGTTCAATGGCGCCTTGGAATCCGACGAGTTGCGCACGGGCACCTTCGATCGGACCGGGCCGCTGACCTTGGACGGGTTCGCCGGATCGGGGGCCGATTGGCTGGAGGTGTTCAAGCCGTACATCCTGGACCCGGACACCGTCGTGGTGAGCCCCCACAAGGTGTTCGGTTCACAGACCAACGACTTGGTCCTGCAGTTGCGCAAGCGCCGCATCGAGAAGGTCTTGCTGGGCGGGATGCTGGCGAACATGTGCGTCGAGTCGCACCTGCGCGACCTCCTGGAGCAGGGCTTCGAGGTGTACGTGGTGCGCGACGCCGTCGCCGGCCCGCGCCATCCCGAATGGGGGGACGGATATCAGGCTGCTCTGGTCAACTACCGCTTCCTCGCCCACGGGGTCGTCACGACCGACGAGGTCGTCGGAGCGATGCGGTCGAGCATCACGTAGCACGGTGGTGACGGTGGACGACTATTCGTGGTGGCCGACGTGGCGTCCGGGATGGGCCGAAGCTCACTGCGTGACCCTCGTCGGCGACCTCGGGGTCGACGACCTGATCGAGGCGCTGCAGGCCCGCCGGGTCACCATGGCTGCGGGGTTCGACGCCCTCTACGCCCACGTCGTCGCGAACTGGCCCGCCGGCTACGACCCGTCGGTCGCCACGGTCGGCGTTGCCGCCATCGACGAACGGTGGACGTTGGTCGCCGAGGTCAACGGCTTCCTCGGGGTGACCGAAGACCTCGTCGGTCCACTGTCGTGCGAACGGACGGTCGTCTCGCACTTCGCCAACGTCAACGCGGTACACACCTTTCACTGGTGGCGCGACGGGCGGCTTCTCGTCGACGTCGACCTGATGTTCCCGTCGGAGCGCAGTGGCAGCGACCCGGACGCGCTCGTCGACCATGCTCGAGCCGTGGGCATCCCGCTCGACGCCGAGGAGATCCTCACCACGGTCGACCTCTCCGCGGCCGGATTCGCGCTGGCCGAAAGCGTCACAGGTGTCGCGCTTACGCCGGAGTGGCTGACTGGCACCAGCTTTCACGTCGTAACCGTGACGACGTAGCGGGCCCGCAGCCGGTCACGGGAGTTGACACGGCGGCAGTCGTGCACGTAGAGGTTGGCCGCGTCAGTCGGTGCTCGTCCACGGTTCGCGGGCGAAGACCCGTTCCACCACCGGACGAAAGAAGTCGAGCGGACGATGCTCGAAGTCCGCGTCGAAGCAGTTCTGGTCGTACTTCTCGCAGAACTCGACGCAATCGTCGAACCACTGGTGTCCGCGGTACTTCTCGCGGGCGTCGCGCACGCCACCCATGTGTGGCGCGTAGTAATACTGCTGAAACTCGGGATGTACCTTGACGATCCACGCCACTCGTTCGGACACGTAGGGCGCGACGACGGCTGAGGCGAAGGCGCCGTGGGCATGGGGAGCGTAGGTGTCGCCCACGTCGTGCAGCAGCGCGGCGACGACGTACCCGTCGGAACGTCCGTCATCGACGGCCCGGGTGGCCGACTGCAGGGAATGGTCGAGTCGGCTGATCGGGTAGGCCTGCTGACCGTCGGCCAAAGCCTCCACCAGGCCAAGGACGCGGGGCACCAACCCCGCGTTGTTCGCCTCCTCCGCTCGGTCGATGAGGGCGTAGTCCTCTGCGGTGCCCTCGGCCATCGTGCGGTAGGTGGCACGCGCCTCGGTGCTCATGGCCCACTCCTCTCGATGAACGTCCACGTCCACCATAGTGACGGGGTCACCTCGACGCGTGGCGAGGCGCTCAGTGCCCTCGGCCGGAGACCAGGTCGGCCATCGTTGCGATCGGTGACGTGGTGGGTCGGCCGCCCAACTCGGCGCGGTCGGCCGCGTAGTAGGCCTTGTACATGGCCTGAACGGCGATGTACCGCAACGGTTCCGGTTCCCACTTGCGCACCCGGTGGTTCACCCAGGGCAACTCGGTGAGTGTCGACGGCTGGTCGAGGATGAGGTCGCGCAGCGTGCGTCCGGCGAGATTAGTGGAGGTGACGCCGGTACCCACGTAACCGCCCGCCCAGCCCAGGCCGCTGGCTCTGTCGAGTCCCACCGTCGCCGACCAGTCCCGCGGCACGCCCAGCACTCCCGACCACACGTGTTCGATCCCGGCCCGGGCCGTCGACGGAAAGAATCGCACCAGGATGTCGCGAAGCAGCCCAACGGTTCTGGGGTCGGTCACGCCGTCGACGTCGGTACCCGAACCGTAGCGGTACGGCGCCCCACGGCCGCCGATCGCGATGCGGTCGTCGGCGGTCCGCTGGGCGTACATGTAGGCGTGGGCTTGGTCGCCCAGCGTCTCGTAACCGTCCCAGCCGATATCGGCCCAGATCTCGGCCGACAGTGGCTCGGTGACGATCAGCGAGGAGTTCATCGGCAGCCACGTCCGGCGCAGGCCCTCGATCTGAGCGGTGAAACCCTCGGTGGCCCGGACGACGGTCGCCGCCGTGACGGTGCCCGAGTCGGTCACCGCCTGGTGGGGACGGATCTGGGTGACCCTGGTCTGCTCGTAGATCTCGACGCCCAGCGACTCCACGACCTTGGCCAACCCGGCGGCGAGTTTCGCGGGGTGCAGTCGCGCACAGTGCGGATGCCACATCGCGCCGGTGGTACCGCGCACGTTGATTCGCGCGGTGGCCTCGGCGGCGCTCAGGAGTTCGACGTCGGTCATCGGCCAGGAGCGGGCTTCCTCGACCGCGTGCAGCAGGCGGGCCTGTTGCGCGGCGTTGGTGGCGACGGTGAACTCGCCGCCCTTGATCACGTCACAGTCGATGTCCTCGTCGCGGGTGACGCGGATGACCTCGTCGACCGTCTCGTTCATGGCGGTCTGCTGGCGTGCGACGGCGTCGCGTCCGTGTGACTTCAGATAGGAACCGCGGCCACCGGTGATCTCGTTGGTGAGCCAGCCGCCGTTGCGTCCCGACGCTCCGAAACCCGCGAAGCGTTGTTCGAGCACGACGACGCGCAGTGCCGGCGCCGCCCTCTTCAAGTAGTAGGCGGTCCACAGCCCGGTGTATCCGGCGCCGACGATGCAGACGTCGGCCTGCGTGGAGCCGGGCAACGGTGGGCGTGGGGGGGTGGCCCCAATGCTGTTCCACCAGAAGGACACCTTGCCGTTGGTCAATGTGGTGCTCACTTGCCCACCATCGCACTCGTCAGGCCGGCGGCGCCACCGCCCTCACCCGTCGGGTCGCGCCGGAGGATCAGGGCGGCCACGGCGAGGACGATCAGGGTGAGCCCCAGCATGAGCGTCGACATGGCGGCGATGTCGGGCCGCAGCGACGCCTTCAGCGACGCGAAGATGTACACCGGCCAGGGCGTCGACCCGGCGACCGAGACGAACGACGAGACCACGGTGTTGTCGAGGCTGAGGGTGAAGGCCAGTAGCGCCCCGGAGATGACGGCCGGGCGGATCAGCGGCAGCGTGATGTCGGTGAAGCGCCGAAGCGGTGGCGCGTACAGGTCGGCGGCGGCCTCTTCGAGGAACTCGTTCATCCCCGTCATGCGGGCCCGCACGATGAAGGTGACGACGGCGCTGGCGAACAGGGAGTTGGCGATGATGAGGCGCACCTGGCCGACGTTGAAACTGGTGAAACCCCAGTCGACGCCGAGTGTGACGAACCAGGGGAGCAGCGAGATCGCGCTGACGATCTCGGGCGTGACCATCACCAGGCCCAGAAGCACCAGGAGTCCCGGTGCCCACCAGCCGGGGCGCCGGGTCAGCGCGATCCCCGCGAAGGTGCCCAGCAGGGTGGCGACCACCGCGGTGCCCGCGGCGGTGATCAGCGAGACGGTGATCGCGTTGACGATCGCCGGGTTGTTCATCGCCGCGACGTAGGCGTCGAAGCCGAACCCCTCGAACATCTGCAGGGTGCGGCCGGTGTTGAAGGAGAACACCACGATGACGACGATCGGGAAGAAGAGGAACAGCACCCCGAGCACACCCCACACGTTCAGGACGGCGTCCGCGGGCCGGATCCTTCGTCGGCGAACGACTCTCGTGGTGGTGTCGGCGGCGGTCACGCGTTCTCCTCGTGCGGAAGTCTCAACGATGTCGCGGCGGTGGCGATGGCACCGACCACCTTCAGGGCGGCGCCGACCACGGCACTGGTGCCGAAGATCGCCAGCATCAACAGGACGGCCATGGCCGACCCGAGCGCCCAGTTCTGGGCACTCTGGAATTGGGCGGCCACCATCTGGCCGACCATGCTGCCGCTGGCCCCGCCGAGCACGGTCGGGGTGATGTAGTCACCCATCAGCGGAACGAAGACCAGGAGCATTCCTGCGGTCACCCCCGGCACCGAGAGCGGAACGGTGACGTGCCAGAACGTGCTCCACACCGTGCCGCCGAGGTCACGACTGGCCTCGAGGAGTTTGGGGTCGAGGCGTTCCAGCGCCACGTACAACGGAAGGATCATCAGCGGCAGGTAGTTGTAGACCACGCCGAGTTGAACCGCGGACGAGGTGTAGAGCACGTGCAGCGGGCCGTCGGTCAGGTGCGCCCACTGCAGCGTCTTCGACACGAAACCCTCTGGGCTGAGCGATATTTGCCACCCAATGGTGCGCACCAGGAAGTTGGTCCAGTAGGGGATGAGGATCAGGGCCAGCACGATGCCGCGCCATTTGGGGGCCAGTTTGACCGCCATCCAATAGGCCATCGGGAAGGCGATCGCCAGGCACAGCACCGTTCCCGTGACGGCGATCTTCAGCGTCCGGACGAAGATCGCGAAGAAGGCTGGCGAGGCTGCCTGGCCGTAGCGGTCGAAGGAGAGGACGTCGTTGGCGTGGGTGACGTACACGCCCGGTTTGTAGCCGAAGCTGTACCAGACCACGAGACCGAACGGCAGGATGAAGAACAGTAGGATCCACACGCTGATCGGCAGCGCCCCAAGGCCTTTCGGAGCGCGTAGTCGCCGACCAGCGGGCGGCACGTTGCCCGCGACGGGCGTCGGCGCCGCCCGATCCTCGACGGTGGTCACTTGCCCGCCGCGGCCTTGAGCTCGTCGTAGATGCCGATGATGGTGCCGTCAGCCGACGTCATGCGGCTGTACACCAGCTTCGACATGATGGCCTCGGGGATGAACACCATGTCGGGTCGCTTGATGCCGGCCTTCATGGCCGCTTCCTCGATGCCCTCGACGCCGGTGTTGTAGCCGATGTAGGTGAGTTCCTTGAGGGACACCGTCGGGTCGAGGACGTAGTTGATGAAGTCATAGGCGGCGCTCTCGTGGGGTGCGCCCTTGACGATCGCCCAGTTGTCCTGCCACAGGTTCGCGCCCTCGGTGGGCCACACCCACTTGTAGCGGTCGGGCTCGGCGTTGGCGAGGATCCCCAGCCGGCCGTCACCGTTCCAGCAGTGGATCAGGGCGCGGGCGGATGACGAGATCGAGGCGTTGGTCGACGATTCGAAGGCCTGCACGTGCGGAGCGATCTTGTCGATGACGAAGGAGCGGTACGCCGCGATGTGGCCGGGATCGGTGGTGTTCTCGTCGATTCCGTTGGCCCAGAAGTAGGTGTAGGCCACTTCGCTCTGATCCTCGAGCAGCGACATGCTGCCCGAGGCCTCCTTCTGGGCGGCGTCGAGGAAGTCCGCCCAGGACTTCAGCTCTCGCTTGATCACCGTGGTGTCGTAGACGTAACCCGTCGATCCCCAGTCCTTGCACACGCTGTACTTGTTGCCGGGGTCGAATTCGGTGTTGACGACCTTGGCGTTGAGGTTCTTCATGTTGGGCAACTTGGAGTGGTCGAGCTCGGTGAGCAGCCCCGCGGTCACCATCTGCTGAATGTTCGAGTGGGTGGGGACGCAGATGTCGTATCCCGTCGTTCCCTTGGCCGCGCTGAGTTTGGCGATCATCTCCGGGTTCGAGCCGTAGGAGTCGACGGTGATCTTCGGGCCCTTGGCCGCGGTGAAGTCGGTCAGCACGGCGGGGTCGTCGTACTCGCCCCAGGTGTAGATGTTGAGGCCGTCCGACGATCCGCCACCACCGCCCGGGGAACTCGAACAGGCGGCGAGGAATGCGCCGAACCCCAGTGCCGCCGTGCCGCCGAGGAAGCCACGGCGGGAGATCGAACTCTTCAGCGCATCGGGGACCAGAGCGCGGATGGGTGGTTGGTTCATGGCGGGACCTCCAGGTCGGTTGGGCGAGAAAGTGATTGGGGTGGGACGACTACGAGGTGAAGATGCGGACGGCGTCCGCCGACCAGGAACACAGCACGGGCGATCCGAGCTCGGTGGGCGGATTGGCGGAGCGGGGGAGTCGAGCCAGGATCTGGTCGTCGCTGGGCGTGTGGATGACCAATTGCAGACTGTGACCGAGTTCCGAGACGCCGAGCAGCGTTCCGGTGACGGAGTTGACGGGAGCGTCCGCCGCGGCAGGTGTCCCAGCGGGTGCCGACGCCACCACCACCGACTCCGGTCTGATCGCGGCGCTGACCTCCCCGCCGCTGGCGGCGGGCGCACTGCCCTTGGTCGGCCTCGTGGAGTAGAGCGACAGACCGCCGGTGCGCACGCTCACCCCGTCGCGGTCGAAGGCCGAGATCGTGCCGGCGAACGAATTCTGCCGACCGATGAAGCCTGCCACGAAGGCTGATTCGGGCGAATCGTAGACGTCTGAGGCGGTTCCGATCTGCTCGATTCGGCCGTCCTTCATCACCGCGACCCGGTCGCTCATCGACAGCGCCTCCTCCTGGTCGTGGGTGACGAAGATGAACGTCGTGCCGAGTTCGTGCTGCAGCAGTTTGAGTTCGACCTGCATCTCCTCGCGGAGCTTGCGGTCCAGCGCGCTCATGGGCTCGTCCAGCAGCAGGACGGCGGGCCGGTTCACCAGCGCCCTGGCCAACGCGACGCGCTGCTGCTGGCCGCCCGAGAGCTGAGCGGGCTTCCTGTTGGCGAAGGCCGTCATGCGCACCATGTCCAGCGCGCGACTCACCCGGTCGGCCATGTCGGACTTCGGTACGCCCGAGCGGCGCAGGCCGTAGGCGACGTTGTCGGCGACCTTCATGTGCGGAAACAGTGCGTAGGCCTGGAAGACGGTGTTCACCGGGCGCTTGTGCGGGGGCAAATTCTCGACGTTCTGCCCCGAGATCTGGATCGACCCGTCGTCGGGGAACTCGAATCCGCCGATCATCCGCAGCGTGGTGGTCTTGCCGCAGCCGCTGGGGCCAAGCAGGCTCAGGAACTCCCCGGGCTGTACGTCGAGGCTGAGGTCGTCCACCGCGACGGCCGAGGCGTACGACTTGGTGAGAGAACGCAGTTCGACCGATCCGGCCACCGAACTCGGCGTGGTGGTCGTGCGGGCCGTCATGTCCACGGTGCTCATGCCGACACCAGCGTCGCGCTCGCGTCGTAGACGACTTCGCCGCCGATGATCGTGTAGGCCACGGTGGCCGAGCCGATCTCGGCGACGGGGGCGGCGAAGATGTCGCGGTCGAGAATGACGATGTCGCCGGCCTTTCCGACTTCGATGCTTCCCGACCGCTGTTCGTCGTGGTTGAGGTAGGCGGTGCCCAGGCTGTGTGCGATCAGCGCGTCCGCCAACGAGAGCGCCTGCTCGCCGAGGAACGGCATCACCGCAGAGCCCGTCGCACCGACGGGGGCTCGGTTGACGGCGGTGTGGATGATGTGTAGCGGATTGGCCGTGCTCACCGGCCAGTCGCTGCCCGACGCGAGGGGTGCCCCGGCCCGGTGCAGCGATCCGAAGGGATACTGCCAGGCCGCGCGACGCGGCCCGAGGAATGGGATCGTCAGGACGTCCATCTGAGGTTCGTGCCTGGCCCACAGCGGTTGCATGTTCGCCACCACCCCCAGTTCGGCGAAGCGGGGCACGTCGTCGGGGTGCACCACCTGAATGTGGGCCAGCGTGTGTCGAAGGTCCTTGTCGCCGTTGGCCTTGCGGGCGGCCTCGATCGCGTCGAGCGACTCGCGGACGGCTCGGTCGCCGAGGGCGTGGAAGTGAAGCTGGAAGCCGAGCGCGTCGAGCTGGGTGGCGATCTCGACCAGCGTGGTCGGGTCGACGAAGCTCTTGCCGGTGTTCTCCCCGGGGCAGCCGCACGAGTCGAGGTACGGCTCGAGCATTCCGGCCGTGAAGTTCTCGGCGACGCCGTCCTGCATGATCTTGACCGTGGTGGCGGCGAATCCGGCCGCCAGGGCCCGTTCGCGCTTCTCGACGAGCTCGGGTATCTGCTCCAGCCCGCGGTTGCGGTCCCACCAGAGCGCGCCGACCACGCGGGCCTTCAACACTCCGGACGCGGTGACGCGCAGGTAGGAATCCAGCGTGTCGGGGGTGTCGTTGGTGGCGCCGACGATGGCGTCTTGCCATGCGGTGACGCCCCATTGGAACAGCTGGCGCTGGGCGATCGTCAACGCCTCGTCGAGGTCGTCCTGGGTCGCCAGCGGGATGTGCTGGGCGACCAAGCCCATCGCACCCTCCTGCAGCGTGCCGATGGCATGGCCGTCGGCGTCGCGTTCGATGCGTCCGTCGAAGGGATCGGGCGTCGAGTCGTCGATGCCGCCGATCTCGAGGGCCTTGGTGTTTACCCAGGCGCCGTGACCGTCGCGGTTGGGGAAGAACGCCGGGCGGTCACCGACGATCGCGTCGAGCGCCGCGGCGGTGGGCAGTCCGCCGGGGAACGAGTCCATCGACCAGCCGCCCCCGCTGACCCACGGGAGGTCTGGGTTGTCCGCGACGTATTCGGCGATGCGAGTCAGGTAGCCCTCTGCGGTGTCGTATGGGGTCAGGTCGCAGGCGATCATGTCCAGCCCCGCGTGGTACGGGTGGATGTGGCAGTCCTGAAAGCCGGGGGAGACCAGTCCGCCCGCCGCGTCGATCTCGACGGCGTCGGACGCCCCGAGCGCGTCCTGGCCGATCGCGGTGATGACGCCGTCCCCGACGAGGAGCGGTTCGTCGACGATGCCCGCGGGGGTGAAGACGTGGCCACCGGTGATGAGTAGTCGGTGGGGTGTGGTCATGGTGTCATTCCTCGAGGTGTGTGGGCGGAGACCTGCTGAGCGGACGGCGCGGCGAGCGGGTTGGCGTCGATGGGTGGGGTGAAGTGCGACGTGATCCACATCGCTTGCGCGGGCGTCGCGCCCACGTTCACGGCGCGGTGAGGCACCGACGAGAGATACTCGACGCTGTCGCGGGGGCCCAAGACGTGCGTCTCGGTTCCGATCGAGATCTCCATGTGGCCGGTCAGCACGTAGAAGAGCTCTTGGGCGTCGTCGTGGGCGTAGGGCTCCGGTCCCGTGGACCCGCCGACCTCGAACGTGCCTTCGTAGACCTCGAGTTGGCGAAGCGGTGGACGCGACAGCAGCAACTTTCGCAATCCGCCCTCGCTGGAGAACACGGGTCGCTCGTGCGCGCGCAGAACGGGCCGGGAGACGGGGGCCTCGTCGGAGAGCAAGTCGGCGACCGAGACCCCCACCGCGGCGGCGATGCGCTTGAGCACGCTGACGGACACCCCGCACTTGCCGTTCTCCAGCTGGCTGATGAATCCCGCGCTCACCCCGGCCCGGGCCGCCAGTTCCCTGGTGGACAACCGGGCACGTTCGCGAGCGTCTCGCAACCGGTTGCCCAGCGTCGCGCGGACGGCACCGTCGGTCGTGGGTGTGGCTGTAGCGGGCTCGACGATCACATGCCTCATTTCGTTAAGAATCACTTAACGTTCTGCTTACTGACGAACCGTAAGACCCTCTCGGGGTTCTCGCAACAGAACGGGCGAATCAGGCCAACTTCGTAACGTCGACGAAATCGCGGATGGGCACGGCCCGGCCCATGTCACCATGGGAAACATTGATCGACAATGCAATTCGTACGGCGACGGCAAACGTCGTCACGTCGGACTCATCCGACGTTCGCGATGCCGCCCGTCGAGATGACGAATCCGCGGCCTCGTGCCGCCGTGCATGTCACGCCGGTGCGCGCGGACGAGCACCGGAACGGTCCCAGCGACACGGACTGGCCGTAGGCCAGCGTCGGCGTGCCCTCGGCGGCGTCACCCACGCACGACTGACCAGAGCAGGTCGTGACGGTCCCGTGGTCGTCCATCGACGCCGACCGTGCTGGTTCGAGGGTCTTGCAGTACACCGAATCCGGACCCGTCCGACCGCCGGTGTCGATCTCGCAGTCGATGCGGTGCGACGGTGAGTAGAACCCGCAGTAGGCGCCCACCTGGGTGCAGAGCGGGTCCGCGGTCGCGACCGGGGCGCTGACGGCGGTGCCGACCGCGGCCATCGCCGTCGCGGTGACGACCCATCTGGAGAAGCGGCGTCGGCGTCGGGCGTTCTCGGTCACGGTGATCACCATCTCAGACCGAGGGCCGTCTCGCGGGTACCTCGGCTGCACGGCGGGTCCGTTGATCGCTAGCTTGGACCCAAGCTCGTATCCGAGGAAGGGAGCCGCGCGTGGCAGCCGAACCGTTCGAGGTCAGCATCACCGAGGCCGAGATCGCCGATCTGCGCGAGCGGTTGCGACGAACGAGATGGCCCGAGCCGGAGCCGGTCGACGACTGGTCTCAGGGCGTGCCGTTGTCCTATGTCCAGGAGCTGTGCCGCAGCTGGGCCGAGGACTACGACTTCGGATTCGGCAAGCGGCTCAACGTCTTTCCGCAGTACCGCGATACCGTCGACGGGCTGGGCCTCCACTTCATCCATGCGCGTTCGCCGGAACCCGACGCATTCCCGCTGGTGATCACGCACGGGTGGCCGGGTTCGGTGCTGGAGTTCCTCGACGTCATCGGTCCCCTGACCGATCCGCGCTCCCACGGCGCAGATCCGGCAGACGCGTTCCACGTCGTGGCGCCGTCTCTGCCTGGGTACGGGTGGAGCGACAAGCCGTCGACCACCGGGTGGGGTGTCGAGCGCATCGCGCGGGCCTGGGACGCGCTGATGGTCTCGCTGGGATACCGGCGATACGGCGCGCAGGGGGGCGACTGGGGTTCGGCGGTCTCCGGGGCGCTCGGCGAGGTGGCGCCGGAACGGGTCGCCGGCGTGCACGTGAACATGGGGTCGGTGCCGATGGGCATCTTCGAGGACCCGACACCCTCGGAGAAGGCGAATCTGGAGGCCGCCAAGGAATTTCAGCGCACCGGCCGCGGATACTCCGGGCAGCAGTCGACCCGGCCGCAGACCCTCGGCTACGGGCTGACGGACTCGCCGGCAGGTCAGGCCGCCTGGATCGCCGAGAAGTTCTGGGCCTGGACCGACAACGACGGTCGTCCCGAGGACGCCGTGTCGCGGCAGGCCATCCTCGACGAGGTCTCGACGTACTGGTTCACCGCGTCCGCGACGTCGTCGGCGCGACTGTACTGGGAGAGCTTCTCGAGCTTCCGCGGCAAGGTCACCGCGCCCTCCGGCCTGTCGGTGTACCCGCGCGACATCACCCGCCCGTCGCGCCGGGAGGCCGAAACGAGGTTCACCGACCTTCGATGGTTCGAGGAACTGCCGCGCGGTGGTCACTTCGCCGCGATGGAGCAGCCCGAGTCCCTGGTCGAGCAGATTCGCGGGTTCTTCCGACTGGTGCGTTAGGCGGTGGACGCCCCCGCGTGCATCAGCACCGCGGAGCGGCCAGCGACGTCGGCGAGTCCGGCGTGCCCTCGGTGCTGTAGAGCGTCGCGGGCATGCCACGAAAGCGCATGTTGGGGGCGCCGCCGTCGGCGCTCGGCACGCCGTCCGGGTAGGCGATGACCAGATTGCCGAAGAACATGACCCCCGCCGGGCACGACGCATCGGGTGCCGGCGGTTGCGGCTCATCGGCGTGGATGACCGCAGGAAACGAATCACGATGTCCGGCAACGCAACTCGGTTCACAGACCTGGTAGCTGTAGGTACCGGTACCCTCGGCGCCGTCCGGGCCGAAGCGGGTCCACGTGATGTCGGTCAGCTCCTTGGACCCGTCGGCGCAGGTCTGGAATTGAGCCTGAGCCGGCCGTTCGACGGGCAGGGTGGCACCGCCGTAGCAGGCCGGCAACGCGTAGACGGCGGGCTGGGCGACGGCGACCGAGACGCCGAAAGACGTGGCTGCATAGAGCATTCCACCGGTCAGCAGCAGGGTCGTCATCCGTCGAGGCGCAGTCGTCATGGCCGGAGTGTAGCCAGGGTGCTGCCGACCTGGAGGAGATGTCGCGGATATGGTCGGTCGGCACGTTTTGCGGTCGGTCGGGCCGGGAACAGGTGACGCCATGGCACTCCGCGTAGCAGTCACCGGGCCGACCGGCGAGATCGGCATCTCGACGATCGAAGCACTCGAGGCCCATCCCGACGTCACCCAGATCGTCGGGATGGCCCGGCGGCCGTTCGATCCCTCCGAACGGGGTTGGACCAAGACGGAGTACCGCCAGGGCGACATCCTGGACCGAGACGCCGTCGACGCGCTGGTCACCGACATCGACGTGGTCGTGCACCTCGCCTTCATCATCATGGGCACGCGCGAGGAGAGCGCCAGGATCAACCTGGCCGGCACCCGCAACGTCTTCGAGGCCACCGTGGCCGGGGGGACGCGCCGCCTCGTCTACACCTCGTCGGTGGCGGCATACGGCTACCACTCCGACAACCCGGTGCCCATCACCGAGGACGTGCCTACCCGTGGCACCCCGGAGCACTACTACTCCGAGCAGAAGGCCGCGTGCGAGGAGGCACTCGCCGAGGCCACCGCTGGCTCGGCGCTGGAGGTGTACGTGTTGCGGCCCTGCATCGTCGCCGGGCCCAAGGCCCCCGCCCTGGCCGACGCCATGCCGTGGAACCGGCTGCCGGGGGTGGTGCGCCGTCTGACTCAGGCGGTGCCGGTGTTCAAGCCGCCGATGCCCGACCCCGGCACACCGGTGCAGCTGGTGCACCACGACGACGTCGCATCGGCGATCGCCCTGGCGGCGACCACCGCCACCGCGGCGCCCGGGGCCTACAACATCGCCGGGAACGGACTGCTCACCTTCTCCGACGTCGGCCGGGCACTGGGCGCGCGCCCGGTCAAGGTGCCGCACGTCGACGCGGTCGTCACCTCGGAGGTGTTGGCCCGTGTGCCGTTCGTGCCGTCGGCGCTGGAATGGCTGCACGCCGGTCGCGCCTCGACGGTGATGGACACCAGCAAGGCCAGGGAGCAACTCGGGTGGCAGCCCAAGTACAGCGCCGCCGAGACGCTGGCCGCACTCGCGGGCACCGTCGACTGACGTCTCGGCTATGTCTCGCTGAACGTCACGACCGGGATGCGCCGCCCTGCTGCCCGGCGTTCGTAGTCGGCGTAGTTGGGCACGAATTGCTTGGCGAGCGCGAAGAGTCGCTCACGCTCGGCACCCGCCGCCTCCTCGGCGAGGAAGGTGCCGGTGTAGCCACGCGCCGACAACGTGACGTGGGGATGCGCAACGACGTTGTGATACCAGGCCGGATGGCGCTCGCCGCCGTAGTTGGACGCGATCGTCACGACCCGGCCGCCGTCGGTGAAGTACGTCAACGGCGTGCTTCGCCGCTTACCCGTCTTCGCCCCGGTGTGGGTCAGCAACACCTCGGGAAGCACCAGGGACAGCGAGACGTGTCCGTTGGTCAGCTTGATCACCGCACGGTCGACGCGCCAGCCGTAGCTCTTGAGGAATCGTCGGGCCGGTTCGATTGCCATCACCTTTGCGCCTGCCTTGAACAACGGTGACGGCGCCGTCGGTTCGACCGCGGGGATCCCCATGCTTGGCGACGGTAGCGCACCACCTTCAGCGGAACCAGGTGCCGATGCGCTGAGTTCACGGTCGTCCGTCGTCGCGGACGTAACGACCTTCCAGGGTGTGTTCGACACGCGAAGCGGCTTGGGCAAGTTGGGCGAGTTCGACGTCGTCGAAGTCCGTCTCCATGATCGTGTTCCGGACGCGCTCGAGTTGGTCTCGAACGGCCGTCGGCTCCGAGGCGTGCCAGGCGACTTCCTCCAGGAGGCGGATCAGGCGTGTCATGACCTGAGGGTCGGCGGATCCGTAACGCCGCGGTTGGGTGATCGCGAGGTCCAACATCTCGGCGAACGCAGGTCGGCGCAGCACGACGCGAATGCGATCTTCCTCGTCGCGAAGCACCTTGGGTCCCAGATCCCGCTCGGCCAGTTGACACAGGATTGCGGAGATGTGGCCCAGCGCGTGAACCGCCGTCGTCGGGTCGTTAATGCCTGGCGAGAGGGCTTTGTTCGCGACATCGGTGAGCTGTCGCAGTCCATAGCCGATGTCTTGAGCTGCCGTTCGCTCATAGCCCACCCCGACCGCGTCGGAGATGGCAGTCTGCAGACGCTGGTCTAGTCCCTCCGAGGCGACGCCGGGGCGCGCCGGCCAGGCCACTCCGATGGGCACACCCTTCACGACGGAGCTGCCGGGGTGGCAGTCGATGACGAGACACGCGTCCAGTTCGATTGCCGCGGCACACAAGCCGGCTTCGTCGATGCTCGTCAGGAACCCCGATGAGGACGCCGCCACGGGGATGGCGTCTACCGGCGGCGCGGGCATCTCGGGTTCGTGGCGTGCGTCGCTTAGTGGTTGCGTGAATCCGAGCACGGTGGCGTTGGCGTCGTCATGGACGACGCGCAGCATGGTCTCCACGCGGATCTGACGAGCGAGGTGCGCCAAGAACAGCACCAGACCCAGGACGCTGAGGACCCCGAGTACGAACGCGACGGTGACCGAGATCCGCGGAACGAACGCGGTTCCCGGTTCGTCGGCGCTGCGCACGGCGCGTAGAACGGTGAGCGAGTAGGTGAACGTGCTCAGGAACAATGCCAACGTCGACTGGACGAACGCGTCGCTGGTGAAGGTGCGCAGCAGCCGAGGTGAGAATTGGCTGCTGGCCAATTGCAGCGTGACGACGGTGAGCGAGAACGTCAACGAGGTCACCGTGATGAGCGAGCTGGAGATGGCGTCGAGAAGAGTGCGCGCGGCGCCGGCGTCGCCCCCGAAGATGAGAGCGGTGAACCGGGGTGGCAGCGAGGCGTCGATACGGGCGTCCACGTGTGGCATCCACACTCCGGCAATCGCGGCAAGGAAGACGCCCACGACGGGTAGCGGCCACAACTGCGTCCGAACCGCGTCCCGCGCTGTGGCGAAGACCGGTTTCACCTGGGCGACGCAAGCACGTGGTCAACCTTCGACGACTTCGACCTCACCGGACGCGACTACCCAGAAGCAACCAAGGTCATGCCTACCGGGCACCGCCGTCGGCGACCAAAAGTGTCGGAGACGTCAGAGTTCTGACGGGTCGACGTGGTTTCACGTGGCCGCAGCGGTGCATCCGCATAGTAGGAACCGCCACCTCGTCGTCCGGAGAATGCAATGCCCGCAGCCACAACTCTCGGTCAATCCCGATGAGCGCTCCTCGACGGATCGTGGTGGTGGGTGCGTCGGGCAACGTCGGTGCCGGTGTCTTGCGGGCGCTGGCCCGGTGTGAACCCGACGCCGAGGTCGTCGGCGTCTGTCGTCGGCCTCCGGCAACTGGCGATCTCTACCGCAGCGTGCGCTGGCACTCCGTGGACTTGTCGTCGGCGAGCGCCGCCTCGGACTTGGCGCCGGCGATGCGGAATGCCGACGTGGTGATCCATCTCGCGCTGGCCATCCTGCCTGCCGACGACGAGGCATATCTGCACCGCGCCAACGTGTCTGGGACGAAGGCAATTCTGGATGCCATGGTGACCGCCGGGGTGCGGCAGATCGTGTATGCGTCCAGTCTTGGCATCTACGCCCCCGGGGCGGGTGTGCCGGTACCGGAGACGTGGCCGACGACCGGCCAGCCCACGTCGACCTACAGTCGGCACAAGGTCATGGTCGAGACGATGCTCGACGACTTCGAGCGCCGTGAACCCGACGTCGTCGTCGCGCGCTTCCGGCCGACCGTGGTGGTGCAGCGCGAGGCGGCATCGGAACTGCGCTCGATCTACGTGGGTCCACTCCTGCCGCGGGTGGCGTTCGAGCTTCTTCACCGTCGGCTCCTGCCGGTCCTGCCGTTGCCGGACGGCCTCGCGTTGCAGTTCGTCCACGCCGACGACGTCGGCGACGCCGCAGTCCGTCTGATGCAGCGTCGCGCCCGTGGCTCCTTCAACGTGGCGGCCGACGTCCTCGAAGCGCCCGGCATCGCAGCGTTGGTGGGCGCGCGTCCCGTTCGCGTGCCACCCGGGCCGACGCGCCGCGCCGTCAGCGCGCTGCACCGTCTGCGCGTGGTGGCGGTGACGCCGGGTTGGTACGACGTGGCCACGAACTCGCCGCTCATGGACACCTCCAAGGCCCGCGACGAATTGGATTGGCGCCCAAAGTGGTCTTCGACCGACGCGGCGCGGGAGTTGATCGACGGGCTTGCTCACGGTGCGGTGGGGTCCAGCGCGGCGATGGGGCGGACGGAAGGAAGAACGATGAGCCGGACGACGACGCTCGACCGCGTCCACGACACCTCCCTGCTGCTGTGGTTGCTCGCGGCGTTGACGCGCGTCGAGAAGCCCGGACGCCCGGGTCTGGCACACGGGGCGGTCATCGCAGCCAATCTGCTCTCGGGCACACCCGCCGCGCTCACCCGAGTGCGGCAACGCCGCCGGGACCCCGTCGCGCTGGTGGCGCCGCCCGCCGTGGGCGCGGCGGTCCTGGCCAGCCTGCGCGGTGGGCCAATTGCGTTGGCGGCCACGGCCGTCCTCGGCGTCCTCGGAATCGTCGAGCGTCGGCGTACCAGCCGGATGGCGGACCGATGAACGCCCCCGTGTCGACCGCCCGACCGCGAGTCGTCGTGATCACCGGTGCGTCGAGTGGCATCGGCCGGGAGACGGCCCTGCGCTACGCCGCGAGACGAGACCGACTGGTGTTGGCGTCCCGCACCGAGAGCATGCTGCAGACGGTGGCCGAGGAGTGCTTGACCGCCGGTGCCCGTGACGTGGTGGTGCAACCCACCGACATCGGCGAGTTCGGCGAGGTGCAGCAGTTGTTCGACGTCGCCGTGGCGGCGTTCGGGCGAGTCGACGTGGCGGTGCAATGCGCCGCGATCACGGCGTTCGGCAGGTTCGAGGATCTGCCGGAGGACGTCTTCGAGAGAATCATCCGCACCAATCTCATCGGAGCGGCAAACGTGGCCCGGTGCGCGCTGGCCCACTTCCGCATTCGCGGCGACGGGCACCTGGTCCTGGTGGGGTCTCTGCTCGGGCGGGTCGCCGTGCCCTATCAATCAGCCTACGTGGCAAGCAAGTTCGCGCTAAACGGGCTCGTTCGGTCGTTGCGTCAGGAGAATCGGGGTACGCCCGGGGTGCGCGTGCACGGAGTCTATCCGGGTCCGGTGGACACGCCCGTATACGCCACCTCGGTCAACTATCTCGAGCACACGCCGCGGGTTCCGCCCAGCGCCGACGCGCCGGCCACCGTCGCCAAGGCGATCGTGGGGGAGACCGACCGCGGCCGCTCCACCGAACGCAACGTCGGATGGGTCAATATTCCCGCGATCCTCGTCTATTACCTGTTGCCGGGGGTCTTCGACGCCTTGGTCGGTCCGCTGGTGCGGGCGACGCTCTTCACCACCGCGAAGGACGCGCCGCGTGCGCCGCGACGTCTGCGGCCCGGGTAGAGCGGTCGACGGCAGGCGCCGCACCCGATGTCACAGGGCGGTGTAACCCCCGTCGATGACGATCGACTGGCCCACCACGTAGGCCGACGCGTCGCCGAGGAGGTAGACCGCCAGGGGGCCGAGTTCGTGCGGCTCGCCCATTCGGCCCAGGGGAGTGTGGGCCATCCACTCGGCGAATTGCGCCGGCGAATCCCGCGGTACGTCCAGCGTCTGCTCCGAGGCGAAGTATCCCGGTGAGATCGAGTTCAGCCGGATTCCCTTCGGCAGCCACTCGACGGCCAAGCTCTTGGTCAACATGGCGACACCGGCCTTGGAGGCGTTGTACGCGGCTTGATCCTGGGGCCGGTTGACCCGCAGACCGGACATGGAGGCGATGGTGACGGCCGATCCGGTCTGGCCCGCGTCGACCAACCGGCGGGCGAACGCCCGGCACACCAGGAACGTCCCCGTCAGGTTCACGTCGACGATCTGGCGGAAGCGCTCGGCCGTGAGGTCCAGGGCGCTGGTGGTGTCCGCCACTCCGGCAGCGTTGACCAAGGCGTCGACGACGCCCATGTGGTCGGTGACCTCCTCGAGCGCAGCCTCGTCAGAGGCCTCGTCGGTCACGTCGGCGGTGACGCCGGTGACGGCTGCTCCGGTGGCCGTCGCCAGTCTCTCGGCGGCCCCGTGGACCTCCTCGCGCACGTCGAGGAGAGCGACGGAGGCGCCCGCGCGCGCCACCGCCTCGGCCATCGCCAGGCCAAGCCCGCGGCCACCTCCGGTGACCAGTGCTACGCGCCCTGCCAAACTCGAGTCCATGCGACCATCCTGGTCGATCGCCCGCCTTCTCAGCTGACCGGCACGATGTCGGCCGCGCCCAGCCGCGCCGCGTCGGCCGTCTCGTCGTCGGGCATCTCCTGGCTTTCGCGCTCGGCCGCCACGCGAGCCACGTAGTGCTTGATCTCGCGCTCGCGCTGTTCGTCGGACCATCCGAGGGCCGCAGCCATCAAATCGGCTACCTCCGTGCATGATTCAGTGCCGCGGTCGAAGGTCTCGATCGATATGCGGGTGCGACGGCACAGGACGTCGTCGAGATGCAGTGCCCCTTCGTGGGTGACGCCGTACACCACCTCTGCGCGCAGATAGTCGTCGGCGGCGGTCAGGGGAGACCCCAGCGACGGATCGTCGCGGATCAGTGCCAGCAGCTCACCGACCATCGAGCCGTATCGGTTCAACAACGCGGCGACGCGGGCCTCGTTGAGACCGGAGTCCGCGGCCAGTTGGCTACGCGCGTTCCACGACGCGCGATATCCCTCGGCGCCCAGCAACGGGACGTCCTCGGTGATGGAGCGCGGGATCTTGCGGTCGAAGGTCTCACCCAGACCATGCACGGCCTCGTCGACCGCGTCCTTGGCCATCACCCGGTAGGTGGTGTACTTCCCGCCGGCGATGACGACCAAGCCCGGAACGCTATGTGCCACCGCGTGTTCGCGCGACAGCGCCGAGGTGTCGGCGTCCTCGCCGGCCAACAGCGGACGCAGGCCGGCGAACACCCCCTCGACGTCGGCCTCGGTGAGGGGTACCCGCAGCACGGAGTTGACCTGCTCGAGCAGGTAGCGGATGTCCTTCTGGCTCGCCGCGGGGTGGGCCTTGTCCAGAGACCAGTCGGTGTCGGTGGTGCCGATGATCCAGTGCCGGCCCCACGGGATGACGAACAACACCGACGAGGCGGTGCGCAAGATGATCCCCGTCGACGACCGGATGCGGTCACGCGGCACCACGAGGTGAATGCCCTTGCTGGAGCGCACGTGGAACTGGCCGCGCTCGTTGGCCAGCGTCTGGGTGTCGTCGGTCCACACGCCGGTGGCGTTGACGACCTGTCGGGCCCGAATCGTGTACTCGCGGTTGGTCTCCAGGTCCACCACGCGGGCGCCCGTGACCCGCTCGCCCTCGCGGATCAGGTCGACGACCCGGGTACGCGTCGCGACCCGGGCGCCGTAGGCTGCCGCGGTGCGGGCGATGGTCATGGTGTGCCGGGCGTCGTCGACCTGAGCGTCGTAGTACTGCAGTGCCCCGACGAGGGCGTCCTTCTTCAGCGACGGCGCAGCCCGCAGCGCACCGCGACGCGTGAGGTGCCGGTGCAGTGGAACGCCGGCGCCGTGGCCGGACATCTTCGCCATCGCGTCGTAGAGGGTGAGCCCCGCCCCGAGATAGATTCGCTCCCAGCCGCGATGCTTGAGCGGGTAGAGGAACTTGACCGGCCGCACCAGGTGCGGTGCGAGCTTCTCCAGCATCAGACCACGCTCGGAGAGCGCCTCGGCGACCAGGCCGAAGTCGAGCATCTCCAGATAGCGCAACCCGCCGTGGATCAGCTTGCTGGATCGGCTCGACGTGCCCGAGGCGAGGTCGCGGGCCTCGACCAATCCGGTCCGCAGGCCGCGGGTGGCGGCGTCGAGTGCGGCCCCGGCACCGACGACGCCGCCGCCGATGATCAGGATGTCGAGTGGGGAATCCGCCATGTCGCCGAGAGCGGCCTCGCGGTGGGACGGGGAGAGCGGGAATGATTGCATGTCACTTGTCCTTTCGAGGACGTGGGGGGTTGGTGTGCCGGTGGCGGCTCAACTGACGTCCACCCAGTCGAGCGTGCGCTGCACGGCCTTGCTCCACTGGGCATGACCGGCTTGACGCTCCTCGTCGGTCCACCCCGGGCTCCATCGCTTGTCCTCGAGCCAGTTCTTGCGCAGTTCGTCGGTGTCCTTCCAGAATCCGACCGCCAGGCCCGCCGCGTAGGCCGCGCCCAGCGCGGTGGTCTCGGCGACCACGGGTTTGACGACGTCGACGCCGAGCACGTCGGCCTGGATCTGCATGCACAGGTCGTTGGCGGTGATGCCACCGTCGACCTTGAGCACCTCCAGGTGCACGCCCGAGTCGGCTTCCATTGCGTCGACCACGTCGCGGCTCTGATAGCAGATGGCCTCCAGCGTCGCCCGGGCGACGTGGGCGTTGGTGTTGAACCGGGACAGGCCGACGATCGCTCCGCGCGCGTCCGACCGCCAATGGGGCGCGAACAGCCCGGAGAACGCCGGGACGAAGTACACCCCGCCGTTATCGGGGACCTGGCGCGCGAGCACCTCGGATTGCGCTGCACCGCTGATGATTCCAAGCTGATCGCGCAGCCACTGCACCGCCGAGCCCGTCACGGCGATGGAGCCCTCCAGCGCATACACCGCGTCGGCGTCCCCAAACTTGTAGGCAACGGTGGTCAGCAGGCCCGATTCCGATCGGACGAGTTCGGTCCCGGTGTTGATCAGCATGAAGTTGCCGGTGCCGTAGGTGTTCTTGGCCTCGCCGGGCGCGAAGCACACCTGGCCGACGGTGGCGGCCTGTTGGTCACCGAGGGCGCCGGTCAGTGGCACCTCGCCGCCGAGCGGTCCGTCGGCCAGGGTGAGGCCGTAGGGCTCCGGCGACGAGGACGGCACGATCTGAGGAAGCATCTGGCGAGGTACGTCGAACAGCGCCAGGAGTTCGTCGTCCCAGTCCAGCGTCTCCAGGTTCATCAACATGGTGCGGCTGGCGTTGGTCACGTCGGTGACGTGCACACCGCCGCGGCTGCCGCCGGTCAGGTGCCACAGCAGCCAGCTGTCGGTGTTGCCGAAGAGTGCCTCTCCGCGTTCGGCGGCCTCCCGGACGCCGTCGACGTTGTCGAGGATCCACTTGATCTTTCCGCCGGAGAAGTAGGTCGCCGGCGGGAGACCCGCCTTGTGCCGGATGGTGTCACCATGGCCCTGGGCCTCCAGCGCGCTGGCGATGCGGTCGGTACGGGTGTCCTGCCAGACGATGGCGTTGTAGAAGGGTCGGCCGGTGCGCTTGTTCCACACCACGGTCGTCTCGCGCTGGTTGGTGATGCCCATGGCGGCGAGGTCCCCGCTGACCAGCCCGGCCTTGCCGAGCGCGGTCTGGATGACCGAGGAGGTACGCTCCCAGATCTCCACCGGGTTGTGCTCGACCCAGCCCGCCCTGGGGAGGATCTGGTCGTGTTCGAGTTGGTGCTGGGCGATGACGTTGCCTCCGTGGTCGAAGACCATGAAGCGCGTGCTGGTGGTTCCCTGGTCGACGGATCCGACGAAATCGGGCATGGCAGAACCTCTCTGAAGTGGATGGTTGCGGTCTAGGGCGCAGTACTACTCAACGTTCGGGGAGCGCGACGGCCTCGGACACACCGATCTCGTCGGGCTGTCCGTCGGCCGGTGGCAGGAACCGTTCGATGCCGTAGACGAACAGCGCGCCACCAATCAGGCCGCCGACGATCGGGGCGACGATGGGAAGCCAGAAGTACAACTCGGGTCCGTTGGCCGAGAACATCGCGTCCTGGTAGCCGCTGATCCACGACGCCAGCCGAGGGCCGAAGTCGCGTGCCGGGTTGATGGCGTATCCGGCGTTGGTACCCCACGCCATGCCGATGGCGACCACGAGCAGACCGATGACGAGTGGACCCATGTTGGACATCGGCGGATTGTTGACCGCGCTGGTCACGGCGAAGATGACGATGACCAAGAGCGCGGTGCCGACGACCTGGTCGGCGAACGCGGTCGCAATCGAGACGCCCTCGCCGGGTGAGGTGGAGAAGATGCCCTGGGTCGCCTTGGTGTGGCCGGGGTCCACCGCGGCGATCTGGTCGGCGTAGACGAACCGCACGATGAACGCTCCCACCAGGGCGCCGACCATCTGTGCAGCGATGAACGGCAACACCTTTCGCCGGTCGAAGCCACGGAAGACGGTCAGGGCGACGGTCACCGCGGGATTCAGGTGAGCTCCACTGATGCGTCCGGCGACGAAGACGGCCATCGTCACGCCCAGTCCCCAGCCGAAGGCAATCGAGTTGTGGTCGCCAGAGCTGACCGACTTGGGGAACCCTCCGGTGACGACCTGCGCGACCACCCCGCAGCCGAACAGGACCAGGATGGCGGTGCCGAGCATCTCGCCCGATAGCTCGCCGAGCAACGGATGCTTCGTCTTCATCTTGTGACTCCTCTGTACGCGTCGTTACGTCCCGGGAATGGGCACTGGTTGGTGACCTGTTGCAACCTACGAGCGGAATGTGACGCACATCAACGCCGCGTGTTCGACAATGTCGAACGGGATGCCGAACGGGATGTCGAACGGGATGCCGTGGCCCTGGTCTCAGTGCCCGCCCAACGAAGGGAGCACCCATGCCGGGACCAATCCAGGCGATCGCCCGTGCGACGGCGATCATCGACCTGGTCGAGCGCAGCGACCGGTCGATGCAGTTGCGCGACATCGCCCAGGACGTCGGCCTGTCCAAGACCACGACGCACGGGATACTGCGCACGCTGGTCGACCTGGAGTACCTCGACCACGACCCTGACACCGGTGACTACTCGGCCGGCGCACGGTCGTCCTCCAACCAGGTCACCGAACTCGACGGCAACGACCTGCGGTCGGCGGCGATGCCCTGGGCGGATGCGCTGGCGCTGGGAACCGGGTTCGAGGTGCTGATGACGACGCTCGACGGGCAGGAGGCCGAGATCGTCCACCACGTCTTCCGACCCGACGATCAGCGTCAGACGTTGCGCGTCGGCGAACGCCTGCCGTTGCACGCCACCGGGTGTGGAAAACTCGTTCTCGCGTATTCTCCAGTGCGGCAACGTCTTCTACGCAACCTGACGCTCGACCGACTGACCCGCAGGACGTCGACCAACCGGGCCCGGCTGGCTGCTGCCCTCACGCAGATTCGCGCCAGTGGAGTGGCCACGGCCGACGGCGAATACGACCCCGACTCCGCCGACATCGCCGTGCCCGTGCACGGGCGCCGCTCGCGGGTCGCGGCGATGGCCGTGCACGGGGCACCCGAGGAACTCTTCACCGGCAACGGCACCCCCAGGCCCGACATCGTGGACCAGTTGCACCATGCCGCCGCCGCGGTGATGCATGGGTTGGAGACGGTGCGTTGAGCAGCCAGCGCGTCATCGCCACGATCGACCTGGGCACGACGTCTGCACGATGCATGCTCTTCGACCAGCGTGGCCGCATGCTGGCCATCGCTCATCGCGAGCAACGCCAGTCGTTTCCGCATCCCGGCTGGGCCGAGCAGGACGCCTTGGAACTGTGGCGGAACGTCGGCCGGGTGGTACCCGAGGCACTCGCGGTGGCGGGGCTCGACACCTCGCACGTGGTGGCTCTCGGCATCGCCAATCAGCGCGAGACCACGGTGGTCTGGGACCGCCGTACCGGCCGGCCCGTGGCGCCGGCCATCACCTGGCAGGACACCAGGACGGGTCCCGTCGTCGACCAACTCGTCGACCATGCCGAGGACTTTCGCCGGATCGCCGAACTCGATCCAGGAACGTACTTCGCCGCACCGCGACTGCGCTGGCTACTCGACAACGTTCGCGGGCTCGAGTCACGGGCACGCAAGGGCGACGTCCTGTTCGGCACGCTGGAGTCGTGGTTGATCTGGAATCTCACCGGCGGACCCAAAGGTGGTGTCCACGTCACCGACGTCACCAATGCCAGCCGGACTCTGCTGATGGACATGCATACGCTGCAATGGAGTTCGAAACTGCTGGGCGTGTTCGACGTCCCGGAGGCAATGATGCCGCGGATCGTGTCGAACTCCGAGGTGTACGCCACGTGTGCGACCGTACTGCCGGGGGTGCCCATCGCCGGGGCGCTCGGTGACCAGCAGGCAGCACTGTTCGGGCAGATGTGCTTCGAGCCGAGTGACGCGAAGTGCACCTACGGCACGGGGGCCTTCCTGCTGATGAACGTCGGGACGTCGATCGTGCGGTCCACCCACGGTCTCTTGGCCACGGTGGCCTACGCCGCGCCGGGCTCGGAGACCATGTACGCGCTGGAGGGTCCGATCGCCGTCGCAGGTTCCCTGGTGCAGTGGTTCCGCGACTCTCTCGGCGTGATCGACACCGCCCCGCAGATCGAGACCCTGGCCCGCACCGTCGACGACAACGGCGGGTGCTACATCGTGCCGGCGTTCTCCGGAATCTTCTCTCCCCATTGGGATCCCGACGCCCGGGGGATCGTGGTCGGGCTGACGTCCTACATCACCCGCGGGCACCTGGCCCGAGCGGTGGTGGAGGCTGTCGCCTGGCAGACCTGGGAGGTGGTCAACGCCATGACCGTCGACTCGGGGGTGCCCTTGGCCCGGTTGGCGGTCGACGGCGGGATGACGTCGAATCACTTGCTGATGCAATTCCTCGCCGACGTCCTCGACGTTCCGGTGATGCGGCCGTTCAACTCCGAGACGGTGTCTCTCGGCGCGGCCTACGCGGCCGGGCTGGCCGTGGGCTACTGGCCGGATCGCGCCGCCCTGCGCGCGAACCGCCACGTCGCCGCGGCCTGGTACCCGGGCATGGATCCGCGCGTGCGCAGACGCGAGTCGGCTGGCTGGCGGTCGGCGGTCTCGCGGGCGCTGACCGTCCCCGATGCGCCCGTCGTCGTGTGACGGCGCAGAAGGGAGCTGCCGCAGTCGATTCCGGTTCTACTGCGAGGCGGTTAGTCGACCCGTCGACCTGCCGCGTGACGTTCGCGAGACAAGCCGTCGACGACGGCGCTCAGCGCGTCGGGCCTGCCGAAGAAGAAACCTTGTCCGTAACGACAGCCGAGTCGTCGCACCGTGTCGGCCGATTCCTCGGTCTCGATGCCCTCGGCGATCACGTCGAGGCCCAGGCCGTCGCAGATGCCGATCAGGGAGCGATACAGGGTGGCGTCGGTGGCGACCCAGGCGGTCAGGCTCCGGTCCAGCTTGATGACGTTCACCGGAAGCTCGTGGAGATACCGCAGGGAGTTGTAACCGGTGCCGAAGTCGTCGAGAGCCACCCGAATGCCCATGTCCTGCAGGCGTCGTATCGCGGCGGCCGCGTCACCGACGTTCTTCACCGCCTCGGTCTCGGTGATCTCGAAGACCAACCGTCCCGGTGGGGTGCGATGGGTCGCCAGCGCTTCGCTCACCGCGGCTTCGAATTCCTCGTCACCGAGCCGTGCCGCCCCGACGTTGACGTGAACGGTGAGTCTCGCTGGTAAATCGGCGATTTCAGCACACACCGCGTTGACCACCATGACGTCGAGCACCCGGCCAAGCCCGGCGTGCTCGGCCGAGGGAACGAACAAGCCGGGTTCGACGTCGCTGCCGTCGGACGCCTTCCAGCGGGCCAGTGCCTCGAGCGCGACCACGGTGTCGTCGTCAAGTCTGACGACAGGCTGGTACACCATGCAGAAGCCGATGGGTCTGTCGCCGAGCGCCGAGCGCAGCGCGCTGGTGAAGTCGGGTGCGTCCCCCATGGCCGGGCGGTAGACGACCACGGCGTCCTTGCCGGTGCGCTTGCCGGCGTACATCGAGACGTCGGCCCGGCCGAGAAGGACGTCACCGTCGAGGAAGGGCTCGTCCAGGTCGGGCAGCACCACGCCCATGCTCACGCGCAACGAGACGGGGACCTCGTCGACGAGAACCGGCGTTCGCAGGGCCGCACGGATCCGGCCGACCAGGTCCGTCGCCGTCACCGCCGTGCCCTCGACGAGGATGGCGAACTCGTCGCCACCGATGCGCGCGACGGTGTTGCTTGCCTCGGCGACCTCCTGCAGACGCCTTCCGACCTCGTGGAGCACGCGATCCCCGGCCGGGTGCCCGAAGCGGTCGTTGACCTCCTTGAAGTCGTCGACGTCGACCAGGATCAAGGCCAGTGCCCGTCGTCGCGCGATGGCGTCGTCGAGTCGCCGGGCGAAGCTCAGACGGTTGGCCAAGCCGGTGAGGGAGTCGTGATAGGCGAGGTGCAGCAGAAGCCGCTGGTCTGCGTACACCCGGTCGAGCAGACGGCGATTCTGCAAGACGGTCAAAAGCTGGCGCGCCACCACCAGCGACACCACCAGCAGGCCGGTCGTCGTGGCGACCACGCCGAGCGGGGGACCCGTCAGGAGCCGATTGGCCACGATCAGTCCGACGGCGAACAAGGCTGCGTAGGGCAGGCCAAGCGCCCAGCCGTCGGAGTGGCCGACGGGCCGCACGGCCTTGGTGCTGCCGGAGGCGCGCTCCAGCGCCGCGAATGCGATGAGAAGGGGTCCGAAGACGTATCCGGCGTTCTCCAACGGCTTCATCGTGGTTGCGTTCACGGCGACCAGATAGGCGTACACGCTGTCGGATAGTGCGAGCGCGACGATTCCGGCGGTGAGGAACAAGAACCCGACGCGATCGGACTCCAGGACCCGGCCGAAGACGACCGCGAGCACCGCCACCGAGACCATGATCAGATCGGTCACGGGATAGGCGACCGCGACGATCAGGGTGACCCGGTTCGGGGCGCCTGCGGAGACGACCGGGCCCAGGGCGCCGAGCCAACTCAAGAAGAACAGTGACGTCGTGACGATCAGGCCGTCGAGCATCAAACCCGCAGTGGGGTTGCGTGCCCGGGTGTCAGCCGTGTCGTCGCCGGACCGCGCCGCCCCCGCGATCGTGAAGAGGGCGGCCAGCCCGAAGGGCACGTAGAGCAAGAACCCGGCGTCCGCCAGGGACGGACTCGGCAATCCCTCCCCGTCCACGATCTGGTACCAGGCCCACAGCGAGAGGCCCATCGTCCACGCCGCCATGCCGGTGGCGACGAGCAGTCGCCATCGACGGCGGGCACCGGTCTCCCGCAGCCCGCAGATCAGCGCGCACAGCGTGGCCGCCGTGCCGGCGCTCAACTGCATCGCGTTGTCGACCAGGACGGTCGTCGCGTCGCTCCATCGCGCAGTGGCGTTCACCAATACCAGCGCGCCGGCCGTCCCGAGTACGACGACCTGCCAGCGACGGGTCCGCGGCGTGGTCGTCACTTCCGCGGTCCCCCGTTTGCTGAACAAGTCGTCCCCGGGTGCACGTGACCACCCTCCCACGATCGTGGTCCTTCCATCAATCGATGCATCTCGCTGCGTCGAGACCGACGAGGCCATCCCGTCGTCGACCGCGAGAACCGTCGCGGTCAGACCCTGTCACGAGATTGCGGCTCTCGGCAGCCATCGCCGTCACCCCGTCCTCACGCCACCGCAGGCGATCGGCGGAGCGGCAGGGGTCTCCTGTCCCGTGCGGAATTCGCGGCAAACGTCGAGGGGGCTCGACCCGCTGCGACTACTTTGTCACCATGCCCAAGCCCTTCGCCCCGCGCGAGCTGTTCAGCCAGGCAGTCGGCGCAGCCCGAGTCAGCCTCGACGTCTACAGCTGGACCGGTAAGCGGATCGTCGACACGCTGAGGCAGGGGCTCGATTCCTTGGACGGTCGGACCTCGGAGATGCCGGACGATTCCGACGCGGAGTCCGCGGGGGAGCAGCCGACGCCGCCCACGCAGACGCAAGCCACCGCCAACCCTCTGGGGGGCAAGTTGCACGACCTGCTGGACCGCTCGCTGGATCAGAGCACTCGGGAGAGCCGCGCCGAACTCTTCCATCGCCTGCTCGACCAACTCGTCGCGGACGAAGCCCGAATACTGGGTGCGCTGTCGGACGGTTCGTCCTCCCCGATGGTGAACGTCTACAGCTGGGGTCAGTCGCGCCGGGCAGTCTTGGAGAACGCGTCGCTGGTGGGGCGTAGCGCCAATGTCGCGCTGCCGGAGATGGTCCCGCATTACGTCAGTCATCTTCTGGCGCTGGGTTTGGTCGAAGCCAAGCCCGAGGATCCACGCCTGGAGACCGAGTACGAGTTGTTGATGGCCGAGACGGCGGTCTTGGCGGCGGTGAAGAACGGGGGCCGCGGCCCGATCCCGGCGAAGGTGGAGAAGATGGCGGTGGCCATTTCACCGCTCGGGTCCGAGTTCTGGGCTGCGGCCACCGGGGAATCGCCCGACGCATGACGACCACCACGCTGGCCTTGGCCAGCTGGAGCGAGATCGCTCGCGACGTCCAGGACTACTGGTGGATCTACCTCTCGATGCCGCTGATCGCCGCCTTCGTGGGGTGGAGCACCAAGATCGTCGTCGTGGAGATGCTTTATCGCCCCAAGGACTTCAAGGGCATCGGTGTCATCGGTTGGCAGGGAATCGTGCCTCGACGCGCCGGCAAGGTGGGCTCCACGACCATCGAGTTGCTCACGGCCAACCTGCTCAAACCCGAAGAGCTGCTGGACCGCTTCGACATCGACGAGGCATTGGATCGCCTGCACGGCCCGCTCACCTCGGCCGTCGAGGAGATCTCCCGCGATCTCGCCGAACAGGTCCGGCCCGGGTTGTGGGACGGATTGCCTGCGGTGGGGCGCAGAGCCGTGCAGGACCGCGTCGCCGCGCAGCTGCCCGAGCTCATCACCCACCTGATCGAGGAGATCAAGGCCGACCTGCCGCGCTATCTCGACGTCCAGTTCCTGGCGGTCACGACCTTGGTGCGCAACAAGGAGAAGCTCGTCAAGTTGATGCGGGGTGTCGGCGACGACGCGATGACCTTCGTGCGCCGCAGCGGCATCTACTTCGGCTTCGCCATCGGGATCGTGCAGATGGTGGCGTGGGCGCTGTTTCAGAATCCGTGGATCATGCCGGCGTTCGGGTTCGCCGTCGGATTCCTCAGCGACTACATCGCGCTCAACATGCTCTTTCGGCCGATCCATCCGCAGAAGATCCTGGGCCTGTTCACGTTCCAGGGACTGCTGCATGCTCAGCGCGAGACGATCACGCACAAGTACGCCAAGATCCTGGCCGAGGACTTGTTCGCACCCGAGATGCTGTTGGACGCCCTCATCACCGGACCGGGGGCAGACAAGCTGTTCGCCCTGGTGGGCCGGGAGATCGAAACCGCCATCGACAAGCAGGCCGGAGGCGTGGCGGCCCCCATCGTCGCGCTGACCATCGGCACCAAGCGGTATCGAGCGATGAAGGATCGTGTGGTGGCGTTGGTGTTCGAGAGATTGCCGTCGACGTTGTCCGAGGCTCAGGACTATGCCGCGGAGGTGATCGACCTCGAGAACACGATCATCGACAAGATGAGCCAGCTGAGCAACGAGGAGTACGAGTCCATTCTGCGGCCCATCTTCAAGGACGACGAGCCGCTGATGATCGCCGTCGGTGCGATTCTCGGCGGGGTGGTGGGGGAATTGCAGGTCCAGATCATCGAATTGGTGACCCACTGATGACCGAGGCGGACCGGCGAGTTTGACGGAGACGTCAGCGATTGCGGGCGTGAGGTCGGCGCGCGCCACGCGACCCCGTGGCACGCCGGCGACCCCGGGGTGAGGGTTCAAGCACGACGGTGCGGGGCATCAGACACTCGAGAGTCATCGCCCCTCGGGTGCGCGTGACCCTCGCGGCAGGGCCCCGGTGCGGGTGTTGAGAAAACAGCGTCCACGCTTCGAAGGCGCACCGGGGCCCTGACCTTCCGCACTGTAACTTCACCCACCGACAAGCACCGGTGACGACCGTTTGAGCGGTGCTTTGCCAGACCCGGCGAGCTGGTTGAATGGTCGGCGTGCCGAGACTCGTGCCCGATCCGGGACCGCCTCCGAACGATCCGTCGGATCGAGTGGACGAACCGTCGGTCGCGGCGGCAGAAGCAGGACTGCGATGGGCGCAGTTCGACGGATTGGACGCCACGACGTGGAGTAGTTTGCATCAGCTGAGTCGGGCCCTGCGCGTTCCCGAGGCCAGCCTGCACGACACCTTGGCGGCAATTCTGCATGGCGTTCTCGACCTTCTCGACGGGGCCGCTCACGGTGCGGGAATCAACCTGCTGCTCAAGGGTCGCTTCAGCCCTCAGGCCGTTCTCGGTGAGGCGCCGCACCTCCTCGATCAACTGCAAGAACGCACCGGCGCCGGTCCGTGCATCGAAGCCTCCGCGCGGCAATGTCGCGTGGAGATCGCCGACACCGCGGTCGAGCGCCGGTGGCCGGACTTCACCACCCGGGCGGTGGCGTTGGGGGTGGGGTCGATGCTGTGCGTGCCGCTGTGGGTCGACGACCACCGACTGGGCTCCCTGAGTCTCTACGGCGCGCAACCGCACGCGTTCGGCGCCACGGCCATCAACCTCGCCGACCTGTACGCTACTCACGCTGCGCTGGCCCTCGGCGACGCGCAACGCACCGAGAGCCTGCGTCGGGCATTGTTCAACCGAGACACGATCGGCCAAGCGAAGGGCGTCTTGATGCACGCTCGCAGACTGTCCGCCGAGGATGCCTTCGCCCTGCTGGTCACGGCCTCTCAACGGCTCAATCGAAAACTCGTCGACGTGGCCCAGGAGGTCGCCGAGACCGGTGCCCTGCCAACCGGGCTCGTTCTGTAGCCCACCACCGGGCACGTCTCACCCGGCCGGTCGACCGGGGGCCCTCGCAGTACCCGTCCCGACGGGGTCTCCTCGTCGCGTCGACGACGGCCTAGCTTCTTTGGTGGGAGACGTCGAATCTCTGCTCGGTATCCGGGCCGGCAATGGAAGGGGTCATTCGTGCAAGGAAGTCGATTCACCACGCACACAGAGCTGTTCGATCTCAGCGGTAAGCGTGCTCTGGTCACCGGTGGCACCAAGGGCATCGGGATGATGATCGCCCGCGGGCTCCTTCAAGCGGGCGCACGCGTGGTCGTCAGCTCGCGCAGTGAAGACGCCTGCGCGCGAGCGCGTGAGCATCTCTCCGGTTTTGGCGACGTGTCGGCGGTCGTCGCCGATCTGTCTCGGCACGACGAGTGTGATCGCCTCGCGCAGGCGGTCGTGGCCGACTCCGGACGTCTCGACGTCCTGGTCAACAACGCGGGCGCACTGTGGGACGAGCCACTGGAGACCTTTCCCGACGACGCCTGGGACACGGTCGTCGACCTCAACCTGAAGGCTCCGTTTTGGCTGGTGCAGGCCTTGTTGCCGGCTTTACGCAGCGCGGGGACCGCCGACGATCCAGCCAGGGTGGTCAACATCGGCAGCATCGCCGCCATCCACATCCCCAACCGTCCCAACTACTCCTACTCCAGCAGCAAGGCGGCGTTGCATCAACTCACCAGAGTGCTCGCCAAAGAGCTTGGCCCGCAGCACATCACAGTCAACGCGGTGGCGCCCGGACCGTTCCCGTCGTCGATGATGGCGGCGACTCTCGACGAGTTCGGGGAGGCGATCGCGGCCTCGGCCCCGCTGCGGCGCATCGGTCGAGACGACGACATGGCGGGTGTCGCCGTCTTCCTCGCGAGCAGGGCCGGCGCGTACCTCACGGGTACCGTCATCCCCGTCGACGGAGGCATCGCCACGACCGCGTGACTCCTCGAACGCACGCTTTCGGGGTATTGGTGGTACCTCCCTTGGCGAGCGGCCCGCGCCTACGGTGGATAGATGACCGCCACGCTCGATCTGCGTACCGAGATCCGCGACTTCCTGAGGTCGCGTCGCGCTCGCGTCGCGCCCGACACGGCCGGGCTTCCCGCCCACGGTGGACGACGCCGAGTCGAGGGTTTGCGTCGCGAGGAGGTGGCGCTTCTCGCCGGCGTCTCGGTCGACTACTACGTGCGCATGGAACGCGGTGGACTGGCTGGCACCTCGGACGGCGTGCTCCACGCGTTGGCCACGGCCCTGCAGCTCTCCGAGGTGGAGCGCGAGCACTTGTTCCATCTGGCTCGTCGGTCCGGGGTGCCGGGTGGTCGACGGCGCCGCAGGCCCGTCACGACGGTGCGTCCGGCGCTGCAGGAGGTGCTCGACGCCATCACTGCCGCGCCCGCTCTGATCCGCAATGGGCGCCACGACGTGCTCGCCATGAATCGACTTGGTCGCGCGCTGTATTCACCGGTACTGGCCGACCCGCGGCGACCCGCCAACACGGCGCGGTTCGTCTACCTGCACGCGACGGAGGCCGAGGCGTTCTTCGTCGACTACGACCAGGTGGCTGCCAATGCGGCCGCGGTGCTGCGCATGGAGGTGGGCCGCAATCCCCACGACGAGGATCTCATCGCGTTGGTGGGCGAATTGTCCACCGCCAGTGAGCGGTTTCGTCGGCAATGGGCGTCGCAGGACGTCCGCCTGCACGGTTACGGCAGCAAGCGCGTCAACCACCCGGCGGTGGGTCGGCTCGACGTGAACTTCGAGTCCATGGATCTTCCCACCGATCCCGGCCTCCACGTCAACGTCTACACCGCCCCTGCGGCCGGTCCGGCCGCCAACGCTTTGGACCGCTTGGCGTCGTGGGCCGACGAGCAGACGTCGGCGACCGTTGACATCTAGGTCCGCAGGTCTACGGGTCCCTCAGGATCGTGTCGACGCGTTGGGCGGCGTCCGACGTCTGATCCGTGCGTCGCACCGCATCCAGGATTCCGGCAGCCACGGTGTAGAGCTTGACGTTGCGCTCCTGAGACTGCTTGACCAGCATGGCGAATGCTTCGTCGGCATCGAGGTCGTAGAGCAGCCGCAGCACTCCCTTCGCCTGGTCGATGGTCGACCGCGAACTCAGCGCACGCTCCAGCTGAGACACGGTGTCGCGCGATTGCTGCCAGCGGTGCGCGTTGGTGATCGCCATACTGGCCGCGACCGTGAACAGGCGCACCAGTTCTTCGTCGAAGGAGTCGAAGGCCGAGCGGGTGCGGCTGTAGACGTTCAGGGAGCCGACCATCTCGCCGTCGGCTCCGGCGTCGCCGACGAGAAGCGGGGCCGAGAGCGTAGCGCGGACACCGTGAGACTGGGCCGCGGCGGCGAACTCCGGCCACCGGTCGGTCTCGACGTCGACGACCACTCGAATCGGTGTGCGTCGACGTGCGGCCTCCAGACACGGGCCGCTTCCCGACTCGTACTGTCGACGGTCCACGTCGACCATCCCTTCGTCGGTGAAGGCCGACGTACGCGCAGTTCCGTCGTCCGCGAGCACGGTGACGGTCACCGCATCCGCGTCCAGGATGGCCTTGAGCGCAGTCCCGGCCACCCGCGTCAGTACCTCGTCGAGGGGCTCTTCGGCATCTTGTATCCGACGCAATGCCTCCATGGCGCGTGACGTCGTGGACAGCCGAATCACGGGGTCGACGGTATGCAAGTCATCAGTCATCGTGGATGCACCTCTATGCCGAGCCAGGATGAAGGCACTGACGGGCGTTCACACGGCTTGAGAACAGTGCCGAAGCATGTTGCTCAGCGTCGGCGGGCGTAGGAGAAAACATACCGCAGCGGTTGCGGACCAAACCTTGGTGATGGGCTAGGTGGCTCGTGGCGTGAACGGCTGCCCGCGGCACGACGGTCGGCGTGCCCATCAGTACAGCTTTAAATGTATCGTCGTCGCATGCAGACCCTCGTGCACACCGACGCGCTGGCCCGGTTCGGTCACGCGCTCTCCGATGCCACGCGCACCCAGATCTTGCTGATTCTGCGCAGGGCGCCTGCGCACCCCTCCGATCTCGCCGACGCGATCGGCGTTTCCCGTCAGACCGTGTCCAATCACCTGGCCTGCTTGCGGGGTTGCGGGCTGGTGGTCGCGGTGCCGCAGGGTCGGCGGAGTCGTTACGAACTGGCCGATCCGCGCATCGCGCATGCTCTCGACGATCTGCTGGGACTGGTGCTCGCAGTGGATCCATCCTGCTGTGCTGAACACGGATGCACCTGCTGATGACCTCCGAGCTGGGACTGCCCACGCCGCGTGTGGTGTTGACTGAGCTACGGCGCCAAGTACTTTCGCGTCGTATCCGCTGGTTCGTGGCGGCGACCATCGGCTACAACGTCATCGAGGCCGCAGTGGCCCTCAGCGAGGGGGCCCGAACGTCTTCGACTGCGCTGATCGGTTTCGGACTGGACTCCGTGATCGAGGTGTCCTCTGCCGCAGCGGTGGCCTGGCAGTTCGCGGGCGCAGATCCCGAAGCCCGCGAGAAGGTCGCCCTACGGGTCATCGCGTTCTCCTTCTTCGGGCTGGCGCTCTATGTGACCGTCGAGGCGATCCGGTCGCTCCTGGGCGCGGGGGAGGCTCGCCATTCGACGATCGGCATCGTTCTCGCCGGGGTCAGCCTGGCGGTGATGCCGGTGCTGTCCTGGGCGCAGCGCCGCGCCGGGCGCGAGCTTGGGTCCTCGTCCGCAGTTGCCGATTCCAAGCAGACTCTGCTGTGTACCTACCTGTCGGCGGTACTGCTGGTCGGCCTAGTGGTGAACGGCCTTCTCGGCTGGTCCTGGGCCGATCCGATCGCGGCGATCGTCATCGCCGTCATCGCGGCGAGGGAGGGCGCGAACGCGTGGCGGGGTGACACGTGTTGCCCAAGCGTGGCGACTGCCAACGCCGTTGCAGCCCACTCCGATTGCGCGTGCTGCGGCGACTCGAAACCCGTCTAGGTACCGGCGGCGACCGGTAGGAATGATTCGGTGGGCGATGCATACGACGGGTTCGTGGAAGCGGTACTCGGGGTCGTCGATCGCATCCCGCCGGGGTGCGTGATGACCTACGGCGACATAGCCGGGTATCTGCTGCAGGGCGGTCCACGTGGCGTCGGAGGAGTCATGGCCCGCCACGGCCTGGCGGTGACCTGGTGGCGGGTAGTCCGAGCGAATGGCACGTTGCCGTCGCACCTCATGATCGAGGCGCAGACTCAGTGGCTCCACGAGGGAACGCCGCTGCGACGAGGGATCGTCGACGTCGACGCGGCCCGGTGGTGGCCGGGATGCTGACGGGCCGTGCACACGCTCCGATGCTCGCCACCCATTTGACCCACCCACGGTCACCCGCCAGAGTGAGGCAATGAGGACCAGCGCATACCGTCACACGGCATTCGTCGGCTTGACCGTCGTCACGTTGATCACCGCAGGGTGTAGCAGCGGCACCGGGAGCGATGCGTCGGAGTCGCCGCAGGTCGGGCTGATCGCCACCTCCGAGACACAAGCCCCGCCCGCGGAAGTCACGCTCACGGGGGAGAGGGACGTCGAGGTGACGCTGACCGGTCCTATTGCAGCCAAGTACGCGTCGGCAACCGAGTATCAGCGGCAGGCTCTCGGAAAGCCCCTGACCGGTGATCGCAACGCGGGAACCCGGGAGAGCGGCCTGGTGTTTCAGCAGTTCCAGGGTGGCGTGATCACTGCGAGGAACGGTGACGCTGGCACGCCTGGCTACATCACCTGGGGCAAGATCCGGGCGGCATGGAACGTGCCGCGCGATCCCGGGGGAGTGCCCGCGGTCACCGGCGACAACGGTTCGGTGGGCCCACTCGGGGCGCCGACCAGCGACGAGGACGCCGTCGGAGATCTCCTCGTGACGACCTTCGAGCACGGCAAGATCGCCTATGCCCCGAGGACGGATCAGGTCGAGGTGACGGTCGAGGGCAAGGTCGTACCGTCCGGGCTCTGATCCGCACGGCGCCGCGTCATGTCAGCATTGCCCGTGCGGCATGCTCGGCGATCAGCATGACCGGCGCCTTGGTGTTGGGAGACGTGATGGTCAGTCCGACGTCGCAACGACGGCGTCGAGGCGTCGACGCACGGCGGTGGCGCCGACGTCGCCGGCAAGCCGTCGGGCGCGGATGATGGTCGCATCCGACGGCCGACCGTCCCGCTTGGCCTCCAAAAGGGCTGCAAGGTAGGCGGTTTCGGCGTACCAACCCATGAATCCGCGATGCTCGTGCTCGGCGAAGGCATCGCCGAGGTGGGTGGCCGCTTCGTCGAAGCGGCCCAAGGCGATCGCGAGCTCGGCGAGGTGATGATCGACGACTCCGAAGACGGACGCCCACGAGACCGTGTTGTCGCCCGCGTACTCGGCGAGCAAGTCGTAGACGATGGCACAGACCTCGACGCTGCCCACCTGGGCGGCCACCCGGCCGATAGCGGCCATCGTGCCCAACCACAGGTTGTTGAAGGGTATCTCGCCGATACGTCGCTGGTCATACCAGTCGACCAGTTCGACCGCGGCGTCGACGTCACCGACGTCGAAGTGTGCGGTCGCCAGAATTGGGCGGTAGATGGCGACATCGAAGCGCTCGGTGATGCCGTCCGCCGCGGCCACGACCTCGCCCATGTCACCACGCAACGCCCGCAGCGCGAACAGCTGACCCATCAATCGCCCGTAGGAGTAGGTGACTGCAGGCGATGCGGGAATGTCACGCAGCGCATCGAATTTCGCGTCGCACCGCTCGAGACGGCCGGCGGCCAGATCGATCGCGAAGTCGATGTTGCTCACCAGCCAGGCCAACTCGGGATCGCGCGACACGCGTGCCGGGGTCAGAGTCGACCGGGTCAGGGTGGCGGCGGCGAGATATCCGTACTCGATCTGGTGGCGCGCGACCCACACTGAAATGAGGGAATCGATTCGACGCAACGGCGGCCCGTCGAGCAGTCCCATCAGCTCGACATATGCTGCCCTGCGTAATTCGGCATACGACGGCATCCGGAGCACCATCAGCACCGCGAACAGAGCGGTGACGAGCGCATCTCGATCGCCCGAGAGGCGCGCCGCCCCGATGGATCGGGTGAGCAGGTCGCGCAGAGCGTCCGAGTCCGCGACCCAGACGAGCTCGATGGCCAACTGTGCCAACAGTAGTGCGGCTGCCGATCCGTCGCCGTGCCCATCGGACTCGAGCGCGTGAAGCGCGTCGTGCAGGGTCTCGACCCGTTCCTGGTCATGGTGGAGGTGGGCGTACAGGGTGCCCGGTTGGTCGTTGGCGAGTGTGGCGGTCACCTGCAATTCGGTGTCGCCCAGACGTTTGGCCATCGACACCGCCTCGAACAGAGTGGGACGAAAGGCTGGGTCGCGTGCCTTGCGTTGCGCACGACCAAGGGCGACGAGCATGCGACAACGCACCGCCGAGTCCCCGCGCGGAACCAACTGTTCGATCGCACTGGTGTAGAACACAGCGGCGTCCTCGTAGGCGCCGATCGACATGGCGCTGTCGCCAGCCCTTCGGGAAAATTCGGCTGCGCGTGGGCGTTCGGAGTCCAAACCCCGACTGAAGTGATAGGCGAGCCGCGAGTGTTCCTCCGCGGCCGTGGCGCCACCAAGGTGTTCTGTCACGAGCCCCACCCTGGTGTGCAGCTGCGATCGACGCCGGCCGCTGATACCCGCATAGACGGCTTCCTGCACCAAAGGGTGGCGCAACTGAATCCCGGCGCCCGACGGCGTCTCCGTCACCAGCCGATTGCGCACCAGCACGTCGAGCGCGTCGGCGAACGCGATGTCATCGAGATCGTCTGCGACGGTGCGCAATACGATACGTGGTGCCACCATGCCCACTACCGAGCAGAGCTGAAGCAACGTGAGAGCCGCAGGTGGCAGCAGGCGTTCGCGCTGGGCGACCGACTCGGCGACCGACGCCGGCAGGACGCCGTCGGCACCGGACTCGTTGGAGTTGATCAGTGAGACCACGAACAACGGCAGGCCGTCGGTGCGCTCGTGCAACGTGGTCGGATCGAGCGTGGTGTCCGCGGCGTCGACCATCGCGCCGACCTCTGCCAGACTCAGACCCCTCAGATGAAGACGTTGCACGCCGCTGGTGCGGGTCGGAGCGGCCAGGGCAGCGCGAAGGTCGGCGTCGTCGGTGTACTCGTCGCGGATCGTGGCGACGACGCAGAGTCGGCTCTGCTCGGAGGCATGGACGAGATGCCGCATGGCCGCTCGCGTGGCCGCTGACGACCAGTGCACGTCGTCGATGATCAAGACAGTGGGGCCCGATCGGACCGGTGAGGTCAACCAGTCCAGCACCGCGGTCATGATGACAGCTCGTTCGTCGCCCTCGGGACGATCCGGCACGACCTCTCCCATGCGTCGCGCCACGGCGGGAACGAGACGGAGGATGTCGGTACCGTTCTGGTTCAGCCATTCGCGGGTGGTGGGGATGCCCAGGGTGGTCATCTCCCGCCCGACGGCTTCCACGAACGGCTCGAAGGGGACGACGGCCTCGTCACTGCACCGGCCGAACAGGACGTGGGCCCCGCCGTCGCGAGCTCGGGTGGCGATCTCGTGGGCCAGCGTGGTCTTGCCGCTGCCCGCCTCGCCGACGACGACGACGAACTGTCCCTGGCCTCGTTCGGCGCGGCCGATGGCGTCGCTGACGGCCAGTAATTCCCCTGTCCGTCCGACGAAGTCGTCATCGGCTCGGTCGTCGATCGCCGGCCCCGGGGCTGCGGACACCGGCTCGTCGGCTCGAAGAGTCTGCAGATAGAGGGCTTCTGTTTCAGCCGACGGTGTGACGCCGAGTTCGTAGGCGAGGATGCTGCGGCACCGAGCGGCGACTTGCAGCGCCAGTCCGCGCTCACCAAGGGACAGGTATCCGCCCATCACCGTGCGATAGGCGCTTTCGCGCAGCGGGTCCAGCGCGATGAGACTCTCTCCGGAGACGATCGCGCGGGCGGGCTCGCCCAAGAGCAGTGAGCCGCTAGCGTCTATCTCGAAGGCGCGTTGCCGGAGGTGCTCCAACTCGGTGCGCACCTTGTCGGCCCACGCGCCGACGGCGCCGACGAGCGCGGGTTCGGCGGTGAGAGCCAGCGCCCGCCGCGCATCGGCCACCGCCGCGCCCAGATCGCCTCCGGACGTCGAGCAGTAGCGCCGCACCAGTTCGACGTCGGTGATGAATCCGTCCGGCAGCGACAACCGAACGTTGCCACCGCGCGATCGAACGCAGTCCGCGGGCAACGCCGCCAACTCCATGCTGTCGCGTACACGGGAGAGCACGCCTCGTAGTGCTGCGTTCCAGGATCGAGGGCGGTTCCGTGGCCAGAGCAAGCCCGCGAGTTCGTCCTGCGGGATCTCGCGAGCGCGATTCATCGCCAGGTAGGCGAGAACCTCGACGCATCGTGCGCCGCCCACCACCCTCGGGTGGACGACGTGCCTGTGGCGCACGACCCGCACCTCGCCGATGAGACGGATTGCCACCGTCTCTTCCAGGTTCATCGCCACCAGAATAAACAGAACCTGGGTCGAGCGCGTCGGCGCCAGCCGGTTCGCCGGGACGTCTCGTCTCGCCGTCCCCCGATCGGGGGACGGCAGAACCCCCTCGGTTGGGTCCAAACGTCGGACATACGTGACGGGTCTGCTGCGGCACTGTGGGTCCATCACCGGAACACACCGGAATGACGATCCAAAGATCAATCGAGACAGGGGATTCGACATGACCACCTTTACCTCCGGCATGACGCGGCGCCTCGCCCTCGGGGCGGTCCTTGCCGTCGCTCCTGCGCTCGTCGCGGTCGGCGCCGCTGCCTCCAGCCAAGCCCAGGTGACCCCGAGCCCCGCCATGGGGTGTGAAACCGTCCACTGGGGCTTCCTTGGTTTCGATCGCCGCCAGATCTGTGACGGCGCCAAACGGCCCGACGGCACCTGGCAGCGCACCCGGACGGTCTTCACTCCGAGCTACGTCAAGCCGTTGACGTGCACTTCCAGTAGCTCGGGTACCTCACTGCTGTGCACGGGCGGCTACCCGGTTCCCGAGGCCACCCAGACTCAGGAGTCCTACGTCGTGGCGCCCGACACCGTGTTGCCCGACGAGCCTGGGTGGCTGCCGCCAGGAACCGACGACATCCTCTAGCCGCACACACGTCGTCGCCGCGCTCGGCTGAGAGCTTGCTGTGTCGGGCCCTCGCCGTGTCGCGGCCACCGCAGAGCCATCGGCGTTCGCATTACGAGTCACGCCAAACGGGGCTAACCTTCTGAACGCCAACTCGGACATGAATCAAAGGACTTGGTCGCGCTGCAAGAAACATCCAAACGGGGCCCTTTGCAAAATCTTTGCACTCCGCGTCTACCGTTTCCGCGTCCCGGCATCACGTGGATGGCAGGTCGTGCCAGTGAACCTTCTGAGCACACTAAATGATCGCGCTGGAGGGTGTGCGTGCAGTAGTTTGCGTCCCCGGCCCCAACCATTCCACCTACGAGCAATGCCGTGTCATGGCTCGTCAGCTCGATCGCATGAAGGACGACATGACCAACGACATCGACGAACCTGCCGCGCCGCAGCGAAGCCACGGCGCTGCAACGCTTCTCATCGGCCAGCACGTACGCGCCGGCCGCGAGGACGACTACCTCACCTGGCAGAAGAAGCTCGGCGCCGCGGCCGCGCGCTATCCGGGTTTCCGTGGCGTAGAACTCCGGCGACCGAACGGCGAACAATCAGACTGGGTCGTGGTGTACCAGTTCGACTCGGTGGCGAACATGCAGAAGTGGATGAACAGTGCCACCCGTCAGCAGTTCCTCAATCGGGGTGCCGACCTGTTCGACGGCCCCGGCACCCAGCAGGTGATCGCGCAGGACGGCAAGCTCGACGACTCTCTGGTCACAGTGGTCGTCAGTCACCGTATCGACGCCGAACAGGTGACCGACTTCCTCGCCTGGCAGCACGAGATCTGCGACGCGGAAGCCAAGTTCGACGGATTCTGCGGCTCGGAGATCTTCCGTCCCGTCGAGGGCGTTCAGGACGAGTGGACGATCTCCTACAAGTTCGACAACGCCGAGCACCTCGACGCCTGGCTGACCTCCGACGAACGACAGCGGCTGTTGTCCGACGAGCGATTCGCCGACTTCACGATGCGCCGCATCGACCACTCCTTCGGCAACTGGTTCGACTACGGCGACACCGACGCACCGCCCCCGTCGGACTTCAAGACCTCGATCGCGGTGTGGATGGGCCTGTACCCGACCGTGGTTTTCCTGACTCTGATCACCGCTCCGCTCGGCATGCCCCTGTGGCTTGGCATGCTGGTGGGCAACCTGCTGTCGAGTTTCGTGATGAGCTACGTGACCATGCCGTTCTACGGAAATCCGATCTTGCGGTTCTGGATGTCACCGGCGAAGAACGCTCGGCAGCCGCTCACCAACGTCAAGGGCTTCGCGCTCGTGCTGGCGATCAACGCCCTGTGGGCCGTCGTCTTCTATCTCATCACGGTCAAGTTCTGGACGTTGCCGTGAGCACCGCGCCACAACCGCCTCGCCACCTCCTCGCGATCCTTCTGTGCGTCATCCCGCTGAGCCAGATCCCGCTCGACGTGTACACCCCGGCGCTGCCCCAAATGGTCGTCGACCTGGCCTCGACGCCGGCCGCGCTACAAGGCACCGTCACCGTCTACATGCTGGGGCTGGCGATCGGGTTCATTCCGGTGGGAGTGATGGCCGACGCGTGGGGTCGTAGGCGGGTGCTCCTGACGTGTCTCGCCGTGGTGGTCGTCACCAGCGTGCTGTGCGCCGTTGCTCCGAACGTCGGCTTCCTGCTGGTCGCCCGCTTCCTGCAGGGTCTGGCCGCATGCGCCTGCATGGTGCTGTCGTATGCCATTGCCGCGGACTGCTTTCGCGGCGCCAAGTTGATCTCCGTGTCTGGCATCCTGGGCGCGGCATGGGGCCTGGCGCCGGTCATCGCGCCCGCCGTCGGCGGCGTGCTGGTGCAGTACACGACGTGGCGAATGGTGTTCGCATTGGTGGCCGTACTCGCGGCGCTGGTCGCCGTCCTCATCGCGACCGCACTGCCCGAGACCCTCGATGCGACGAATCGCACGCCCATCGCGGTCCGGGCCACGTCGCGAGCCGTGGTGCAGACCGTGCGCAATCCGGTCTTCGGCTGTTTCGTGCTCGTATTCGGGCTGCTGGCCGCCGCGCAACTGGCGTTCGGCGTCGCCGGGCCATTCCTATATCAGGAGGGTCTTGGCTTTGCGCCCGCCGCCTACGGTGCCGTCGCACTGGCGGTCGGAGCGGCGAATCTGTTGGGCGAGTTGGCGTGTGGATACTTCGCGGTCCGCATCAGTTCGCGACGGCTTGCATTTAGCTCGCTTGCCCTGTTCGGGTTGGGTACCGCGGTTCTGCTGGTGTCGGGGCTGACGATTGGAATCAACGCGTGGGCGTTGACCATCGGTGCTGCGCTGGCGCTGGCGGGATGCGGTGTGCTATGTCCGCAGATGTACGGCCTTGCGCTGGGGCTGTTCACCAGAAATCTTGGTCTGGTCGGCGGAATCGCCAGCGCCGGATGCTATTTGATCGTCAGCGCGGCGTTGGCCGCGGTGGGCGCACTGCCCGAGAACGACCAAAGTACGTTGGGCTGGCTATACCTCTGGTGTGGCGCGGCCGCCCTCGTGCTTCTGATCTGGGCGACGGCCGAGCGCCGCGCCTCCCCTTCGCATCACGAGCCAGTACTACCAATTAGGGAGCAAAGTTCATGACACAGGTTCATCTCGGCCACGTCTTCCACATCGCCGGCACTCCGCTGGTGACCGAGGCCGCCGAAGCACTCGTATCCATCGCCGACGGAGCGCTCGTCGTCGACGACGACGGCATCGTCGTCTACTGCGGCGAACGCGGCTCGCTGCCAGGCGAATACGCGTCCGCGCCGGTGAACGACCACCGCGGTGGGTTCCTACTCCCGGGCTTCGTCGACACCCACATCCACTTTCCGCAGACCTACGCCGGTGACTCCTACGGCGGCGGACAACTGCTGGAATGGCTCAATCTCTGCATCTTTCCCTCGGAGAGCAAGTTCGCCGACCCCGAGTTCGCAGCCCAGGCCGCTATCGAATTCTGCAATCGCCGGATCGCCGTAGGCACCACTGCGGCGATGGTGTTCGGTTCGGCGTTCCCGCATGCGCAGGACTCGCTGTTCGAACGCACCATGGAAGCGGGTCTGCGGGTCGTCAGCGGTCGTGGGATTCAGACCGTCGGCGGGGAGACGGCCCAACCGTTGCTCACGTCCGAAGAGGACGCAATCCGCCTCACCCGCGCGGAGATCGACAAATGGCACGCCGCCGACACCGGCGACGTCGACACCGCGCTGCTGCACGTTGCGATCGTCCCGCGCTTCTCACTCTCGGTCACCACCGAGACGCTCAAGAATCTCGGGGAGCTGTACGACGAGGTCAAGGAGCGCGGCGTCTACGTCCACAGCCACCTCAACGAGAACGACCGACCCGGCACCGGCGAGGTCGACACCACCAAGGAGACCTACCAGGTCGACTCGTACCTCGACACCTATGACGGCAAGTTCCTCCCCGGCTCGCAGGTAGGGGGCAAGAGTCTGTTGGGTAAGCGCACGATCCTCGCTCATTGCGTGCACTGCCAGGACGTGGAACTCGAGCGTATGGCCGAGACCGGCACCTCCATCTCGCATTGCCCGGTCTCACAGCTGTTCCTGGGGTCGGGCACCATGCCGTGGAAGCGCACCGTGGCCTCCGGGGTGAACATCTCCTCGGGCACCGACTTCGGTGGCGGTGACGAATGGCTGATCCCGCGCGTGCTTGGCGATGCGTTCAAGCAGCACATCAGCGAGCAGGGCGAGGCGGGGGTTTCCCTCCACCCAGCCGAGATGCTGTTCGTGGGTACGCTCGCCGGTGCGCGCGCGCTGGACATGGAGAACCGCTTCGGAAACTTCGACACCGGCAAGGAGGCCGACTTCGTCGTCGTCGAGCCCGCGGATGCGTTGAAGGGCTTGTTGGACAGTGCCTATCGCGCCGCCGATGCCGATCTGGCCCGGGATCAGACCCTGTTCGCCCTGCTGATGGGTCTGCGCGAGAGCTCGGTCGCCGAGGTCTACGTGCGTGGGCGCAAGCTGACCCCGCTCGCAGACGTGCAGTAGACCAGGGCGGCCGATGGACGACGACGATCAGTGGGCGTCGATCCTGTCGAGTTCCTCGATGTTGGCGTGTCTCGCTGCGGGTTCGGTTGCGCTGTCTCGAATTCAACTGACCAAGAAGCAGATGGACGGCGCACTGCAGTACGTCCTCGTTGCCCGGCAAGACGCGGAGGACATCCGCGCCGGGGACGCGGATGCGACGGATCGAGTGGAGTCCGCGCTCGTCGAGGCCTCGCGGCTGCTTCGAGACGTCGCCCGCGAGCTGCACCCGGAGGTCGCCGTGCTGATGATCGCGGACGACGGGCACATCGGCGTGTCGTCGATTCGCACGAAGGTGCTCGCCCTAGGCGGGGAACTCGACATCGGGTGCGACCAGCCGGGAACACGGATCGACGACGACGGCAAGGTGGGGTATGCGCTCAGCCTCAGGTGAGTTCACTGCACCAGCAGATTGCGCCGTGGCACCGTGCTAGGTGACGCGCCGGAGCCCGCGCCGAGGCATGGCTGGCTCGAACTGGTCACCGCGAATGTCCACGTGCCGCGAACGATGCTGGTGATCCTGTGCATCGGCGTGTCGATGGTCGTACTTGCGACGGCGGCGCCTCAGCTGCCTTCGAACATTTTGCACGTGCCGCGTGACGCTCCGATCGAACGCGTCCTGACGGCGGCCTTTCCGCAAGGGTGGGCCTTCTTCACCCGGACGCCCCATGCAGACCAGTACCGCGTCTACGCCGTAAGTCCCGGCCGACCGCCTCGATCGTTGGATCGGACTCCATATTCCGAGCCGGTCAACGCGTTTGGATTGGACCGCACGCCGCGGCAGCAAGGCGCCGAACTTCAGTACCTCTCAACTCAGATGCACGACGAGGATTGGCAACCATGCCGGTCCGACGACGAGTGTCTACGGCTTCCGACCAAGCCCGTCTTCGTCGTCAACGCCTCGAGGCGCCAAACCTATTGCGGCCCCGTCACGGTCATCGCCTATAGCGTCACCCCGTGGAAGGACCGCCATCTCGTTTCCTCACCGTGGATGGACAAGCGAGCCGTTCACCTCGACATCCGATGCACGACCTCGTAGACGTGAAGCGGGGACGGGCATTGAGCTTCGGCTCTCCCTGGACGAACTGTTACGGCGTTGCGCGGTCGTGCATCGCGCTGGGGCCGTTGCTCACTCTGTTGTTCACACCGCTGTCCGATCTGTTGTTTGGCTTGAAGGGCTCGAACCTGGACCGCTGTGTGGGACCCGTCCGCTTCGGCCTCTTCTGTGTGGGCGGGCAGAACGGCGACGACGTGAAACAGTGGGTCGCGATTCTGATCTTGGGTGCCGTGGTGAGCGGGTGGCGGCCGCGAGTCACCTGTCTTCCTCACGCTTACGTGGCAGTCAGCTTCTTTCTCGACCAATCCAACGGCGACGGCGGTGACCAGATCAGTAGCATCGTCTCGCTGTTGCTACTGCCGGTGTGCCTCAACGATCCACGACGCTGGCAGTGGACGGTCTCCGATTCCGGTCCGAACGTGCAACGCGCAACGGACTCGTTGCGCGCCGCGGCTTCGACCACGGTAGCCGTCGTCGGCATGTGGGTGATCAAGCTGCAAATATCCTGGATCTACTTGCAGAGCGGCGTGTCCAAGCTTGGCCAGGGCTTTTGGGTCGACGGTACTGCGATGTACTACTTCGTCCGTCACGGCACCTTCGGTGCGTCACGCTGGGCGCGTGAGACCCTCTACTGGATCACCAGTCAACCTGTCTTGGAAGCTGCCGTGACGTGGACGCCAATTGCTGTCGACCGTCACGTAATTCCCCCGGGGTGTCTGTCACGTAATTCCGCCACCGGTGGGCCTCGGTGTAGGTCTACCGGGATGGCTTGGCGTTGTCTACCGGCGCGCTAGCGCCGGGTCTTTTTCGGGGTCGGTAGCTGGGTCCGTCCATCAGGATCTGGTGGCTGGTATTGATCAACCGGTCGAGCAGGGATTCGGCGACGACGGGGTTGGGGAACAGGTTGTACCAGTCCTTCGGTGATCGGTTGGAGGTCAGTATCAATGGCTTGCCGTTGACGGCGCGGTCACTGATGAGTTCGTAGAGGTCGTCGGCGTGCATCGCGGTGTGCTCGCGCATCGCGAAGTCATCGAGGATCAGCACCAGCGGTTTGGTGTATTCGCGGATGCGTTGACCCCACGTCCGATCGGCGTGGCCGCCAGCCAGATCCGAGAGCACCCGGGAGGTCTTCGCGAAGCGGACGTCACCCCCGCGGCGGGCCACGGCATGCCCAAGCGCTTGTGCCATATGGGTTTTCCCGACCCCGACGGGTCCATAGAGGATCACCGACTCGGCGGCGTCGAGCCACCGCAGCGCGGCCAGGTCGCGCAGCATCGCCGCGGGCAGCTTCGTGTCGGCGGTGAAGTCGAAGGATTCGAAGGTCGATTGCTCTTCGAAGCGGGCTCGGCGGATCCGTCGTGTCAGTGCTGCTGATTCGCGGCGGGCGATCTCGTCTTCGCAGAGCACTTGTAGGAAGTCGAGGTGTCCGAGGGTGCCGTCGCGGGTCTGGGCCAGGCGGGCGTCGAGGGTGTCGAGCATGCCGGTGAGCTTGAGGGTGCGCAGCGCGTTGCGTAGGGCGGGGTCGAGGATGTTCATGCTGGTGATGTCCTTGGATCGAAGCGAATGATGTTGGGTGACAGTCGGATACGATTGTGGTGCCTAGGCGGTCTCGACGGTGGTGTCGAACGCTTGCGGTCCGCGCAGATGCGCGGGGGCCTGCGGTGCGCTCGGTGGGATGGTTCCGTCGAGTTCGGTGCCGGCGGCGAGGATGCCCTTGACGGTCCGGTAGCTCGGATCGCCGACAGTGACCGCCCGCGCGCAGGCGGCTTCCAGGCGGACGTCGCCGACGGTCTTGCGCAACGCCAACACTCCTTGGGCGCTGCGCAGCCGGTGGATGGCGTTGACTTCCATGAACTCGGCGATGACCTGCGTGCAGGCCGGTCCGACCTCGGCGGCCACTCGGCGACACCAGGTCGGGTTGCGCATCGTGAAGGCGATCTTCTCCGGCGGGTAGTGCTCGAAATTGGTGGCCCGCCCGCGGTGATGGGTGACGTGAGTGGCCACGACGTCACCGCTGTGCACGATCTGCACGATGTCGCCGCAGGTGCGGGCGTGGACCTGCTGGCCCATCAGTCGCCACGGCACCGAGTAGAGCGCTTTGCCGACCTTGACGTGGCAGTCGGTGGCGACCTTGCCGGTCGACCACACCGCGAGCTGGAACTCACTGTGCGGCAACGGTATCAACGCGCTCTGCTCGACGGTGGAGAACACGAACCCGGGTTGTTCACCGTCCAGGGCCCGCGACTGCCGCACCCCGGCCACCTCACGGCACCACAGCACTGCCGCGGCCTGCATCTGCTCCAGTGAGGTGAATTCGCGACCCCGCCAGAACGAGTCCCGAACGTACTGCATCGGGCGCTCGACGCGTGGTTTGTCCTTCGGCTTATGCGCCCGCGCCGGATCGATCAGGCAGCCGTAGTGGGCACCCAGCTCGGCGTAGGCCTTGTTGATCTTCGGGTCATACAGATCAGGCCGGGTGACACCGGTCTTCAAGTTGTCCGGGACCAGCCTGGACGGGACACCACCAAAGAACTCGAACGCCGCCACATGCGAAGCGCACCAGGAGGATTGGTGCATTCGCAGGACCGGTTGGACGAACAGATGCCGCGAGTGAGCCAGCACCATCACGAACGCCCACACCGCGACGCGTCGACCACTGACCGGATCGAACCACATCCCAAGCTTGCCGTAGTCGACCTGGGCCTCGCTGCCCGCCGGCACCAACCCACGTGCCACAGTCACTCTCTCGCGTGTCGCCTCCTCGGACAGATTCCCCGAGATCCACCTGCGCACTGAGGATTCCGACGCCGCGACGCCATGATCGTCACGCAGCCGCTGCGCCACCGTCGCCGCACTCACCTCGGCCTTGAGCCAGGAACGGATCAGATCGCGATGCACCTCGATCCCCGGCCAGGTCGTAGCCCGCAGAGCAGGGTCGGCGATCTCGGGAAACCACCGGGCGACGTGGCCCGCCCACGCCATCTCGGTGACCGGCTCCCCGCCCGGAGTCAACGACTCGGCGATCGCCGGCGCCAGATACTTCGCGATCGTCTTGCGGTCGATACCCAAACTCTCCGCAAGCTGGCGCTGGGACCGACCCGCGTGCCAATGGGTCAACAACTCGATCAGGTCGAACACGTCGAAACTTCTCCTCGCCATCGGCGCCCTTCCTCACGAGTCGATCCGTGAGTCGAGCGAACCTGTGTACGAGGCCCACGACCGGTTGCCACACCGCCCCGGGTGGGGGAATTACGTGACAGACGGGGTGGGGGAATTACGTGACGGACAACCCCTCAAACTGGGGGAATTACGTGACCGCTGACATTGCGATCGAGGTAGCCGTCGGAGCGAGTCCGCTCCTGCCGCGCCGGTTTCGATCAATCCTCTTGCCGCTGGCGCTGCTACTGCATCTGATGGTCGCCGTGGTCCTGGGTCTGTGGAGCTTCTCCATCGTCATGTGGGGTTGTCTCATCTTCCTGCTGGTGCCCATGGGGACCCAGTTCCGCCGAACCGTCCGGTCCCGGAGCGGCACACCACCAAGGGCTGGGACCCAGGAGCGCGACCACGACGACGGCGAGGTCGAACACCCGCGTTGGCCGGACGGTTGACCAAGGCTTCGACGCAGACCGCCTCGATTCACTGATCGGAAGCGGCGAAGCTTGCGGGACACTCGAAAACCGTTCTCCGGCAATGTGCCTTGGCATCCTGCAGCTCGCAGGGCGGCCGACGCGTCGATCGCATTGCTGCGCAGACGTTTTTGGGGTGCACCGCTCCGTGCGTAGCCGGGCTGCAGTCACACCCCGGAGTGACGAGGTCCTCGACGGCTGCCATGGCGACGCCAACCCCGCTCCGTTCAAGAATTTGCGGGCAGTCGATGTCCTTAGTTGCTGAAATTGACGTCGGGTTCGGTGTTCGCCGTTAGCATTGGGCCCGTGGCGCACAACGACGGTCCCGACGGACCCCCAGACGATCCGGGCTACTCCGACGACGAGCCGACCCAGGCGGCGAAGTACCCGGAGAGCGAACCGACCGCGTGGAGCGAGTCCACCTCCACCCTGGGCGACTACGGGGAGACGGACCAATCGGGGGAGCAGGCCGGTCACGAGCAAGTGCAGCCCGGCGAGGCGCCCGTGCCCTGGTACCGCAAACCGGCGGGCCTCCTCGGTCTCGGCGCCGTCGGCGTCCTCTTGATCGCGACAGTGGCCTACGCGATCGTCTCGCTCACTGGCGAGGAGGGGTCGACGTCGGACACCTCGACCACCTCGACCACCTCGACCACCTCTGCCTCCTCCGCCACGTCCGGCCCGACCACGTCGACCGCGCCGCCGTCTTCCGCACGGCCCACCACGACGACCGCACGATCTGGATCGCCTGTCCCTGGGCCAACGAGTAATACCCAGACGGTCACCCGGACCGCCGCGCCAGTTCCGACGACTGACTACCCCACCATGACGACGGAGACGACCTACACGATTCCCCTTCCCAGCACGAGCACCCAGACGGTGACCGTGCCGCCAGGGCCGATGCCCGGCCAGGAGGGTGGTGGGATCTATACGCCGATGCCCGGTGAGGCCGGCGGCGGGATCTACACGCCGATGCCCGGTGAGGCCGGTGGTGGGATCTACACCCCGATGCCCGTAGAGAACGGTGGCGGGATCTATACGCCACCTGCGCCATCGCCCGGCGACTTCGGCGGTGGCGGCGACTTCGGCGGTGGCAGCGGGTCGGACGGGTCGGGTTAGCGCGACTGGGCCTGCTTCACGCGAAGGGACAGCCCTCTGCGAATGGCTGGGCTCGCGACGATTTGCAGAATCTTTGCACTTGGTGGTTACCGTTGCCTCAAACCCGTGGCGTCGTCAGTCCAATCGGCTCTAAGTTTGCTGATGGATGCATTCCGTGATTGCTATCGGAACAGTCACTCTTCAGACGCTGCGGTGCTCGCCACCCATTCGACCCACCCACGGTGACTCGCGAGAGTGGGGCAATGAGGACCAGCGCATGGCGGCACACGGCAGTCGTCGGCTTGACCGTCGTCACGTTGGTCACCGCGGGTGTAGCAGTGGCACCGGGAGCGATTCGTGGGAAGCGCCGCAGGTGGGGCTGATCGCCACCTCCGAGACACGCGCCGCCGAAGTCACGTTCACAGGGGAGGTTCGGTGGGCCCGCTCGGGGCGTTGATCAGCGACGAGGGTATGACCCGAGGACGGATCAGGTCGAGGTGACGGTCGACGGCAAGGTCGTACCGTTCGGGCTCTGATCCGCACGGCGGCAAGTCATTTCAGCATCGCCCGTGCGGCACGCTCGGCGATCAGCATGACCGGCGCGTTGGTGTTCCCGGACGTGATGGTGGGCATCGCCGAGGCGTCGACCACTCGAAGACCTGCGACGCGGTAGACCCGGCAGTCAGTGTCCAGCACAGTTGCTGGCGACCGCGGAATGCCTTGCGCATCAACGGCTCCCATCGCGCAGGTGCCCACCGGGTGGAAGATGGTGGTGCCGAGCTCACCGGCCGCCCGCTGCAGGTCTTCGTCACTGACCAGATGACGACCGGGGAGTGTCTCCTGCGGGTGGTAGCGAGCCAGGGCCGGTGCCGCCATGATCTGTCGGGTCATTCTCAAGCCCCGCACGGCGGCGTGACGATCGGCGTCGGTGGACAGATAGTTGCAGGAGATGGCCGGAGGGGTCAGCGGGTCGGCGCTGGTGATGCGCACGTGGCCCCGCGAGCTGGGCCGCAGGTTGCAGACCGAGGGAGTAATCGCCCCGAACGGATGAAGTGATTCGCCGAACTTGGGCAGTGACAAGGGTTGCACGTGCCATTCCAAGTCGGGGCTGGCCAGCGCGGTATCGCTCTTGGCGAAGGCGCCCAGCGTCGACGGCGGCATGGTCATGGGCCCCGAGCGCAGAAGCAGGTACTGCAGCCCCATGCCCGCCCGGGTCAACCAGTTGCGGTACAGCGTGTTGACGGTGCGGGCGCCCCGTACCCGGTAGACCGTCCGCAGTTGCAAGTGGTCTTGAAGGTTCTCGCCCACCCCCGGCAAGTCGACCACCACCGGAACGTGATGCCCGGCCAGGAGGTCGGCGGGGCCAAGGCCGGACATCTGCATGAGGTGCGGTGACCCAATCGCACCCGCGCTGAGGATCACTTCCCTGCGGGCCCGGACGTCGACGATCTGGCCGTCCTTTCGGAGTCGCACCCCGGTGGCGCGGTGCCGAGCCGACGTCCACGCACCCCGGCGCTGTTCGTCGCGCACAGCGTCGTCCAGCATCAGCTTCACGGCCTGGGTGTGGGTGTAGACGGTGAGATTGGGTCGCCGGGCAACGGGGTGCAGGAAGGCGTCGGCCATCGACCAGCGTCGGCCGCGCCGTTGGTTGACGTGAAAGTAGGCGCTTCCGGCGTTGTCGCCCCGGTTGAATTCCTCGAGGGGGACTATGCCCGTCTGGGCGGCTGCGGATTGCCAGGCGTCCAGGATCTTCCACCGCACCCTCGGGCGTTCGACGCGGATCTCGCCGCCGACGCCGTGCCACTCGTCTGCGCCGCCGAAGTAGTCCTCCAACTCGCGGTAGATCGCGAGCGTCTCGCCGACGCCGTCCACGCCACCCCAGAGCCAGCGATCGTCACCGGTGGCCTGCGCCCACAGGTCGTAATCGCTGACTTGCCCGCGCATGTGGATCATCGCGTTGATCGACGAGCTGCCGCCGATCACGCGCCCTCGTGCGTAGAGGATGCTTCGGCCGGCCAGCCCTGGGTCGGGCTCGGTCGTGAAGCACCAGTCGGTGCGGGGGTTGGCGATGGTGTAGAGGTAGCCGACCGGCACCTTGATCCAAAACCAGTCGTCCTTGCCGCCGGCCTCGACCAGGAGCACGCGGTGGTCCGGGTTGGCACTGAGGCGATTGGCCAGCAGACAGCCCGCGCTGCCCGCTCCCACGATGACGTAGTCGAACTCGGCAACGGGGCTGATTTCCGACATCGACGGAGACTACGGCCTCCTGGTGAGTAGTCGTCGGCTAGGTGCTCGGATCCCTCCCTAGGGGTGTGGTGCGCCACCCCCGCACGGTGGTCGACTGAGCGGGCCAGGAACCTGGTCGATCGGAAGAGGGGCACCACGGGTCCTTTTCCGATGCTGCGGAACGTTGGAGGGGCAATGCCACGATCGGCGCGCTTCGCTTCGTGGCAGTCGCCCGCGGGTCATATTGCGCGACAACGACTTCGGCTCAGACTGGATTCGATCCAGAATTATTGACATTTGCGTCGAAAAGCTGTGGGGTACGCCCTGCTCAGGCAAAGGAGGTAAGTCGAAATGCCCAACTGGATATGGATAGTGGTCGCGATCGTCGTCGTACTCGTCGCCGTGGCGGTGGTGATCGGCACCCGGGGTCGACGCGACTCCGAGCGGCTCAAACAGCGCTTCGGTCCCGAGTACGACCGAACGGTGTCCGAGGCTGGCGACGAGAAGGCCGCCGAGAAGGAACTCATCGCCCGGGAGCGCAAGCGCGACAAGCTCGACATCCGGCCCCTGAGCCCCGCGGCGCTGGACGGTTTCGCCCACCGGTGGCGGGCTGTGCAGACCGCGTTCGTCGATCACCCGTCGAGCGCGGTGGGAGAGGCCGATCTGCTCGTCACGGAGGTGATGCGTGAGCGTGGCTACCCGGTGGACGACTTCGATCGCCAAGCCGCCGACATCTCGGTCGACCATCCCACGGTGGTCGCGGATTACCGCGCAGCACACGACATTCACCTCGCGCAACAGAAGGGAGACGTCGGCACCGAGCAGCAGCGCCAGGCCTTCGTGCACTACCGCGCACTGTTCACGAAGTTGCTCGAATCGGAGAAGGACAATTCACAGGAGGCACGTGCATGACCACCCACGAGCAGCACACCGACTACGACCCCACGCGGTCAGATCTCGACCCGTCGACCGCACATCGTCCCGCCGACCGGCAGGACCTTCGTACCGATCAGGGCGCCGCACCTGAGTACGACCACGGCTCCGGCTACGCCGATCAGTCGGCGGAAGGCCTTGGCGCTCGACCGGCGTCGGAGCCGCCGGTGACGGAGACGGTTGCGCCGACGAACGACGAGCGTCTCGTCCAGCCGTCGGATGACCGTCTTGGTCATTCGACGGAGGAGCGGAGGAGCGGGCCGACCGGCGACCAACTGCCGCAACAGGGATCGGTGACCGATTCGCCGGTCGCCCACGGTGTCTCGTCGAATTCGGACGACCTCTTCGCCGATGATGAGATGGTCGGGCTTCGCGCCCGATGGGACAGTGTCCAGGCCAGCTTCGTCGACGACCCGAAGGACTGCGTGCAGAAGGCCGACGGCCTGGTCTCCGACGTCGTCGAACAGCTGACCTCGAGCTTCTCCCATGCTCGGTCACGCCTGGAGGAGCAGTGGGCCCGCGGCGAGGACGCTTCGACCGAGGATCTGCGGATCGCCTTGAAGCGCTACCGGGAGTTCTTCGACCGCCTCTTGGCCGTCTGACTCTTGGCCGTCACGACACCGGCCCCCGCCCGACGGCGGGGGCCGGTGTTCGTCGAAAGATCATGCTGAACGGCATCTTTCGTCGTCGTGGACTACTTGCCAACCCGGATGAGAACCTTGCCCGTCACACCGGCTTGCACGGCGTCGTGCGCGGCCGCGGTGTCCTTCAGATCGAAGAAGTGCAGCGGCAGGCCGGCGTCCGCGCCGACGTCCAAGGCGCCGGCGGAGGCTGCAGCCGTGATGTCCTCGCGGGCGTGGCGCAGGGCCTCGTCGCCGACGGTGTAGAGGATCAGGAACTGGTATCGCGCATTGACCATCATGTTGGGGCGTACGTCCAACGTGATGGTGTCGCCGCCGTTGTTCGCATAGATCGCGATCGAGGCCCGGTTCTTCGCCACGGCAGCGTCCAGCGCGGCGTTCTGCGCGGGCGCGACCTCGACGATGTGGTCGACGCCGTCGGGTGCGATGTCGCGGATGGCCGTCGTGGCGTCCTCGGCCTTGTAGTTGACGACGTGGTGTGCGCCGGCGGCGGTCGCCAGCGCTGCTTTCTCCGGTCCGCTGACCGTGGTGATCACGCGGGCTCCCGCCCAGCGGGCCAGTTGGATCGCGGCGTGGCCGACGGCACCGGCGCCGCCGGCGACGAGGACCGTGGCGCCGTCGAGGGAGCCGGGGGACAGCCGCGCCGGCCAGTCCTCGGCCACGGTCAGCGCCCGGTGGGCGGTCATCGCAGGCACACCGAGGCTGGCGCCGACCTCGAAGCCGGCGGCGTCGGGCAGCGGCACGACGTTGGTGGCCGGCAGCACCACGTACTCCTGCGCGGTGCCGCCTGGACGCTGGTGCTGGGCCATGAAGAGCCACGCCCGGTCACCAACGGCCAGCCCGGTGACGTCGGGGTCGATCGCGTCCACCACACCCGCGCCGTCCTGGTTGGGCACTAGTTCGGGGAACTCCATTTTCTGGCCGGACGTGCCGCTGCGGCGCTTCCAGTCGGTCGGGTTGACCCCGGAGAGAGCCACGCGCACGCGAACCTCACCGACGCCCGGTTCTGGGATCTCGCGATCGGTCAGGTGCAGGACGGAACTGTCGCCAGTGCGGGAATAGGTGATCGCCTTCATCCACGGGCCAACGCGGCGCGGCCCGGCCAGTATTCCTGCGTCAGGACCGGGAACGGCGGATCAACCCGGTCCGGGGCCGTGCTAACACCCTTGCGTCCGTTGACGATGGACGAACGTGATCACCCTCCGTTCGGCCTGTGTCCTCGCCGTTGTCCTGGCTGGCGCGCTGTCGTCGACCGGCACGGCTCGTGCCGACGCGGTCGGGGTGTTGCCCCGGGTGCCGGTGGTGGCCTCCCCGACGTGCGGCGGTGACGTCGGTGCCGAGGCCGAGGTCGCGTTGGTGCAGGCCGGCGATCGCATCGAGAACGGCGTGCGTGCGGTGATTCACTACGACGCCGGGGTCTACGACGGCTCGTGCGCGTTGACCGTCACCGCGACGTGGAAGAACCTGGACACCGGCGGGTCGGGAAGCGGCCCCATCACCGCGGTGTCGGAGATCGACGAACATTACGGCTTCGTCGGCTATGCCAACACCACCTTCGAGACGGGCAGTGGCACGGTTGTCGTCACCTTCAGCTCACATCCGGGTGCGCAACTGACGATCACGACCTGACGGCCGGTGCGGCGGGGACTCGCGTCCGGCGTGTTCACCGAACCGTCACTCGCGTGTCGACCGTTGGTGTTAGGTCTACACGAGTGTCCCGCAACCACTTGCCTCCACGTCGTCATCTGTCGTCCCTCGTCATCGCCGCGGCTCTGATCATCGCGGTGCCCGGCCCACCGGCAACGGCCGATCCCGCGCCCTTCGACCTGCAAGCGCATCGAGGGGGCCGCGGCGAGACGACCGAGGAATCCTTGCGCGCGTTCGGCAAGGCCCTCGAGCTCGGCGTCGACACCCTCGAGATGGACATCGTCTTGTCGCGCGACCGCCAGCCGATGGTGTGGCACGACCCGGTGATCCAGGCCGACAAGTGCTCGGACACCGCCGCGGCCTCGCCGGGAGATCCCCAGTTCCCCTACGTGGGGAAGTTGGTGAAGGACCTGACCGCCGCGCAGCTGGCCACCCTGGACTGCGGCAAGCTCCTGAGCGGGTTCCCCGACGCCGAGGTGGTGACCGGCAACCGGATCGCCACACTGCCGCAGGTCTTCGCCCTCGCGGACGCCTACCGTGCGCCGGTGCGCTACAACATCGAGACCAAGGTGGAGGCTGCTGAGCCTGAGAAGTCTGCGCTCCCACAGGAATTCGTGGACGTAATCCTGGCCGCGGTGCGGAGTGCGGGCAAGGCGGACAAGGTCGAGATCCAGAGCTTCGACTGGCGCACGCTGCCGATGGTGCGGGCGGCCGACCCGTCGATCCCGCTGGTGGCGCTCTGGGACGAGACCACCTTCGTTCCGGGGTCGCCGTGGCTGAACGGGATCGATCCCGCGACCGTGCCCGATCCGATCGCGGCGGCCGAGATGGTGGGTGCGACGATCCTGTCGCCCGGGTACTCGGTGCCACCGGGGCAGAAGGCCGCTGATCCTGGGTTCCGCCTGGTGGCCGACCGCGACTTCGTCACCCGGGCGCACGCCCGCGGTCTGAAGGTGATCCCTTGGACCGTCGACGATCCCGGCGCGATGCGCGCCCAGATCGAGGCAGGTGCTGACGGCATCATCACCGACTACCCGAGCCGGCTCCGCCAGGTGATGACCACCGAGGGCTTGCCCCTGCCGCCGTCCTACCGGCGGTGAGGACCCGGGCTAGTTGGATCGCACGTCAATCGGCCGGCACGAATGCCCTTCAGCGTCTCGGCACTCGCGGCGACGTCGCCGAGTCAACCCAATGGCCCGGCATCAGATTGGTCGATTGATCCTGCGCTCTGGTGCATCTGACCGAGAACGCGTATCACCACTTCGGCGGCTAGCCACAGCGCCACTTCGTCGTCGTGCGACACCCCGGGCAGCAGCCGCGCGATGCGTTCACGACGCACGCTGGCTCTGCTGTCCCAGTTGCGCCGCCCCGCCTCGCCGAGCGCCACCAACGATGCGCGACCGTCCTTCGGATCGGCCTGCTTCTCCAACAGTCCTTGACGTTCGAGACGTTGCACGAGCTGCGTCATTCCCGACTGGCTGGCACCCTCGGCCTCGGCGAGCGCCGTCAACCGCATGGGCCCCTCGCGATACAGCCGGTTCACCACGAGGGCCGCGCTCGCACTGAGCTCGCCGCGGTCGATCAGGTAGCGCCACATCAGGTCCGTGCCGAGCTCGATCATCTCGGCGATGCTCTCGACACTGTCACCGACCGAATGCTTCATCGTCAATTTATATCATTTCAGTGATCCGTGCGGGAATATTCGCGAACGTCGAGGCGTTGCGCGCCGACCCGGTCTACCTGCCGTCGAAGACTGGCGTCGAACGGTTTTCGAAGGAGGTGACCATCCGGGCAACCTTGAGATCTGCTGTGAATTCTTCAGGACTTTGCCCAGCGGTTGATAAGTCCATCGCATGTCGGATATAAAACTCAGGCGAGCGGTTCGCACCGACGACCACGTCGAGTGTCCCGGTACCGGGCCCTGGCACGGGATCCGAGGAGTCATTCAGTGCGTCGACCACCGAGCGTCAGGACCGTCCTGGCGAGGGCTTGGCTGCCGCTGGTGATCGTCGTGGCGCTCGCCGTCGGGGGACTGGGCATGTACAAGGCGCATCAGTCCTCGGCGCCTGGACCGGTGCTTGCCGTCAATCCTCCTCAGGCGCCGGAGGAATTCACGCCCAAGCGGATGACCTACGAGTTGACCGGCGACGTCGGCAGCGGCGGCATGTTGTCCTACATCGACATCGACGGCTACCCCCACAAGGTGGACCTCACCGAGCTCCCGTGGTCGCACGTGGAGACCACCAACCTCAGCGTGGTGTCGGGCAGCATCTCCGCCCAGGTGCACGGCGGTCAGGTCGGCTGCCGAATCTTGGTCGACGACGTCGTCCGCGATGAGCAGACCGCTACCCGGCAGGACGCCGACGTCACGTGCCGGGTCAAGTCCGCGTGAGCGCGCACCAGGCCACGCGGCCGTTCTTCGCCAGAATGGTGCGCTTGTTCGCCATCCCGATCATCATCTTCTGGGCGTTGTTCGCGATCACGACGAACACCTTCGTGCCCAAGGTCGAGGACGTCGCCACCGAACTCGCCGGCCCGGAGGTGCCCACCTACGCGCCGTCGCAGGCCGCGCTGCTGCACATCGGCGACGAGTTCAAGGAATCCAATTCCACCAGCCTGACGATGGTCGTGCTGGAAGCCGACCATCCCCTCGGCGAATCCGAGCATCAGTACTACGACGATCTGGTCGTCCGGTTGAACGACGACAAGGCGCACGTGCAGTACGCGATGGACCTCTGGGGCAGCCCGGTGACCGCGGCAGGCGCGCAATCCGTGGACGGCAAGTCGGCGTACCTGTTGCTGCGATTGGCGGGAAACGTCGGCCAGATTCAAGCCAACGAGTCGGTTGAATCCGTACGGGACATCATCGCCAAAGATCCTCCGCCGCAAGGCCTCAAGGTGTTCGTCAGCGGGTCGGCGCCGATGGCCTCGGACACCCTGTCCATCGCCAACAACAGCCTCAACAACATCACCATCGTCACGATCATCCTGATCCTGGTGATGCTGCTTCTGGTGTACCGCTCGTTGACCAACGTCGCCGTGCCCATGTACAGCGTGCTGTTCGAAATCCTCATCGCCAAGGGCATCGTCTCGACCCTTGGGCATTACGGGTTCATCCCCATGTCGTCGTTCGCGGTCAACATCGTGGTCTCCCTGACCCTGGGCGCAGGCACCGACTACGGCATCTTCCTGATGGGCCGCTATCACGAAGCGCGACAGATGGGGGAGAGCCGGGAAGACGCCTACTACACCGCATACCGCGCGGTGTCGCCGATCATCATCGGCTCCGGGCTGACGATCGCCGGGTCGTGCTTCTGCCTGACGTTCGCGCGGCTGGACTACTTCCACACCATGGGCCCGGCGGTCGCGATCAGCATGCTGTTCACCATCGCAGCGGCGTTGACGCTGGCGCCGGCCCTGTTGACCCTCGGCTCCCTATTCGGGCTGTTCGACCCGAAGATGGCAACCCGCGGCCGGCTGTACCGGCGAATCGGCGCCAGCGTGGTGCGCTGGCCGGTGCCGATTCTGGTGGCGAGCATGGCGGTGGTCCTGATCGGGGCGATCTTCGTGCCGACCTACAGCGTGAGCTACGACGACCGGGCCTATCAGCCCCCGACCGGGGCGGCCAACGAAGGGTTCGCCGCCGCGGATCGTCACTTCTCGCCCAGCAAGCTGTTCACCGAGATGCTGATGGTCGAATCCGACCACGACATGCGCAATTCCGCGGACTTCATCTCCCTGGATCGGGTCGCCAAGGAGTTGGTGCGACTGCCTGGGGTGGCCATGGTGCAGAGCGTCACCCGGCCATTGGGCCGACCACTCGACCACGCCAACGTGCCGTACCTGTTCACCGTCCAGGGTGGCGCGGCCGGTCAACAGCTGCCGTTCAACGAACACGCCAACGACAACACCGATCAGCAGGCCGACATCCAGGCGCAGACCGTCGCGACGCTCGGCAAGACCATCTCCCTGACCCAACAGCTGGCGGACGATCTGCACGCCACGACGCTCACCGCCGAGAACTTGGCGGCCGTCACTGACGAGGTCAACGAGGACATCTCGAACGTCGACGACACCTTCCGACCCCTCAAGGCGTACTTCTACTTCGAGCCACACTGTTACGACATCCCGGTGTGCTTCGCGATGCGCTCGCTGTTCGACTCCCTCGACGGCATCGACGCACTCGACGAACAGATCCACAACACGGTGACCGATCTGCAGGCCGTCGACGCGCTGATGCCCCAGATGGTGGCCCAGCTCAAGATCACGCGCGACGAGTCCCAGGCGCTGCAGACGGTCATCGTGAACAATTACGGTCCAGCGCATCTGCAGGCCACGCAGACCGATCAGACCTACTTCGATCAGGTCAACGTGGGCAACGACTTTGACAGATCCCGCAGTGACGACTACTTCTACATGCCGCGAGAAGGCTTCGACAACGAGGACGTCAAGACAGACCTGCGGTTGAACATGTCCCCGGACGGCAAGGCCGCCCGCTTCGTCGTCACCCACGAAGGCAACGCCATGGCACCCGAGGGCATCGATCACGTCAATCAATTCCCCGATGCCATCAAGGCCGCGTTGAAGGAAACTTCGCTGGCCGGCTCCAAGATCTACATCGGTGGTGCGGCATCGCAAAACAAGGACATCAAGGAGTACGCCAAGTCAGATCTGACGATCGTGGCCATCGCCGCGTTCGTGTTGATCTTCCTGATCATGCTGGTCCTGACCCGCTCTCTGATGGCCGCCATCGTCATCCCCGGCACGGTGGCCTTCTCCTTCGCGGGTGCGTTCGGCCTGTCGATTCTGGTGTGGCAGCACTTGATTGGGCTGCACCTGCACTGGCTGGTCCTGCCCATCACCTTCGTCATCCTGGTGGCGGTGGGGTCGGACTACAACCTGCTCCTGATCGCGCGGGTGAGGGAGGAGATCGGCGCCGGGGTTCAGACCACCGCGTTGCACACGGGGTTGATCCGCGCGCTGGGTAGCACCGGCGGCGTGGTCACCTCGGCTGGCTTGGTGTTCGCATTCACGATGCTGGCAATGCTGTCCAGCGACCTGAAGACCATCGCCCAGGTCGGCTCCACGGTCTGCATCGGCTTGCTGCTGGACACCCTGATCGTGCGTACGTTCTTCGTGCCGGCGCTCATCAGGCTGCTCGGACCCTGGTTCTGGTGGCCCACCCTCGTGCGAGTGCGTCCCCGCCGCCTCAGCGAGCCCACCGACTTCAACGGAGTGACGCGATGAACCTGAGCACGCACACCACCGGCCTCGGCCTGTGGGGACTCCTGATGTTCGTCGCCCTCGGCATCGAACTCGTACTGGCGAGCCTTGCGTTCGTCTACGTCCGACGGCTACTGGCGCTGCGGGTCCTGCCGGGCGCCGACGACCTCCACAGTTATCAGAATGCCCTGCGCAAGCTGCGCAAGGACGAGCCGATGACCGAGGACGAGGTGAACATCGCCAGGCGAATCATCGACATCCGCCGGTCCCCGTTGGCGTACAGCATCCCCGCCTCGTTCATGACCTTGGGGATCTTCTACGTCCTCGGCAGCTTGGAATACCTGCACGGCCACCAGGCCTCCGAGCGGACCTTCCTGGGATTCATCCCCATGTTCACCGCCACCAATCTCATCATCCAAATGCGCAAGACCGCGCGCCTGAAGAAGCGGCTGCCCAAACAGACTGCAGTACAGCCGGTGTCCGCCTAGCCCTCGTCACACTGCGGTGACCCGCTCGGGGGAGCGGGCCGGTCGGTGACGACCTTACGCAGGAGGATCAGGTAACGAATCATCCTGTCAATCAGCATGTTCGTCGACTGCGGGGTAGTTGAAGGATCTGTGGAAAATCAGAGGACGTTGTAGGTGTAGGGCGTCAGCCACCCGGGCTCGTCGGGCAACACCGTGGCGGGCGTCACCGGGTAGGTCTCCTGCGTCTGGATGGTCTCCGGCCGGTAGCCGCCGTAGCAGAAGGTGCCGTTCTCGGGGTGGTAAGGGTTGCTGCTGCACGACACTGGCGTGTCGCGTTCCGGGGTGAAGACGGTGCGGGTGCGCTGCCAGGTTCCGTCGGACTGCTTGGGGCCGTCGCAGACCTTGCGGCGGTCATTGCCGAGGAAGCCCCAGTGGATGACTTCGCATCCCATCGTGGGGCCCGCGGTGGGGCCGGGGTCGGCGTGGCCGACAGCGGGGGCGCCCAAGGCGACCAACGCTGCGGCAGCGCTCAGGACGACTCCGCCTGCGAGGCGGTGAAACCGGTGAGAAGTGTTGATGATCATCGTATTTCCCCTGTCGTTGGTCGCTCGTTCACATTGTGTGCGGCTCTTGCCGGCGATGTGTACAGCGTGTCGCAGTCCATGGGCCACGTCTGTCCCGCGATCGGACACGGCGCAAGGGGAAACAACCGTCCCCCGATCAGGGGACGAGGACCTGGCTGGCGCCGTCATCGAAGGTCGTCATCGGCCGGCTCGAGGTGCTGCTAGGAGAACGAGCGACTCAGCTCGACGGGTTCGTCGACGCGGTCAACGCGATTGGACCCCGAGGATGCTGCGCAGTGCGGCGTCGGCGATCAGATCGGCTTGGTCTGGTGTCTGTGGGGCCTGACCCGATACGAGCTTGCGCAGTCTACCAGCTGTGCGACGTTCTTGGTGTTCTCCCACGTCAGAAACGGCACGTCCGGCGACAAGGACATCGTGCATGCCCGGTTGTTGTTCATGCCGAACAACCCCAACTTCAACGGGTTGTCCCCAAAGAGCGCATTGACCGTGGAGCGATCGGAGGATTCGGCCGCGGCAACCATAGAGGTGGCCTTTCCTATGGGTCGGCTTGCCCGCGGAGTGAGTGCTATGCGTCCTGGTGATGCGCCTCGGCCAACATCCGCACGAAGGTCTCGGCGTAGAGCGCAACGTCGAGTGGGTATCTGCCGGTGAGGAACTGCCCGTCCTCGACGATGAACGGCGATTCGACGGTCTCCCCGCGGAGCATGGCGCCCTTCGTTCCGACAGCGGCACGCACCTCGGTTTCGGTGTACTTCCAGTAGGTCCGGTATCGGCGACCAACGCGCAAGACCGTGGTCCGGAACGCCCACATTTCCAGCGGCTTCGTCAGCGTGGTCACCCGGTGACCGTCGAGCACGCTCTTTCCCATGGCAGGGTCGATGGCCCTGGCGGGCACCAGCACTCCATGGCATACCGCACCTACCAATTTGTCGGCCCGCACGAAGTCGACCACCTTCTTCTGCAGCACCGTGCTGTCGAGGTACTGCCGCATGCCCTTGGCGTGCCCACCCGAAAGGTGTATCGCATCGAAATGGTCGGCCTCGATCGCGCGATACGTGATTGGCGACAAAAACTCTGGCGTCTGAATCATCTCGTAGTAGGCCGCCACGGCTTCTTCTTGCGCCGACAGTGGATGGAACCAGCCACTTGACAGCAGCCGCTGATCGCAGGCAGCCACGCGCCCATGCTCGGTGGCAAACGTCACCTCACAGCCGCTCTTTACGAATGTCTTCCACGACACGGCGGCCTCGGTGGTGTCGAAGTCGTTGTCCGGCAATGGCATCACCACGCGACGCCTTCCATCATTCATGAATGCCCCTATATTTTCGGAGTTTCACACCGCGGCGTCTGGCCGCTGACAATGCTCGTGTAGACCAGCGCGGTAACTGGCGGCTCTTCAATTCGGGCAGCGATGTCTACGCCAGATGGGCCGCCAGACCGGAGACCCCAGGAGCGACATCCGCAGCCAGCGTGTGCTTATCGGGGTAGTCGCCACCGTTTTGGCGGCGGAAGGGGGTGGGTGTGTCGGTGAACAACCCCATGAGCCGCTGCTCGAGCGCCTCCCGGGCGCGCTGAACCCCGTCATTGTCAAGAAACATCGCGCCATGCACAGCAAAGATCGGCAACACATCCATCCCTGGGTAGAACAGTGCCCCACGGGTGAAGGGGAAGAGGAGTTCTTCCAACGGGCCATTGATTCCACGGGGCCCGTAGTCGGCGGCGGGCCCGCCGGCGGTCACTGAAACCAATGCTCGCTTTCCGGCGAGGATGCCCTCGCCGAAGCGATAGGCGTTGGTTCCGTCCTTGTAGCCATATGCGAAGCGGTACGCATACACCCTGTCGACCCAGCCCTTGAGGATCGCCGGAACGCCGTACCACCAGATGGGGAATTGGAAGACGATGGCGTCCGCCCACAGCAGCTTGTCCTGTTCGGCTGCGACGTCACGCGTCAGAGAACCGGAGAGGTAGGCTTCTCCGGACGCAGAGACGAGGTCCAACGGCGCTGAGCCGTCTCGCGAAGGGAAGTCGTCGGCGTCGGCGACGGCTTTCCAATTCATCGCGTAGAGGTCCGATACCTGGACGTCGTGCCCTTCGCGCTGCAGCACACTGAGAGCATGGTCCCGCAGCGCTGCGTTCAGCGACGTCGGGGTTGGGTGGGCGTAGACGATGAGAACTCGCACTGATACTCCTTTTGAAGCGCTCGGCATTCTCCTGCCGATCTGCGGCCCCGTCGACGCTATAGCGCAGAGCGGATCTCTGCGATGCCTGAAGTGCTCATTAATTTGTCTGATCAGATCGAGATATCCGTTGCAATGAAGCTTTCGGTAATACCCTCGAGCGATGGACACGTTGACCGACGTCCTCAAGCGGGCGTCCGTTCGCGGTTCGGTGGCTGCCAGCGTGGTCGCCGGGGGGCGCTGGGGGATGCTCATGGATGCAGATGCCATGCCCGGCGCAGCATTCCACGCGGTCACGGCAGGTACCGCGTGTTTGTTGATGAACGGTCGTGGCCCACTATCTCTCGTGTCCGGCGACCTGGTGCTGCTGCCAAGCGGCCCAACCCATGTGCTGGCCAGCGACCCCAGCGCTCCGGTGCGACCTTTCGACCACGACGGCGCGGCGGCAGCCGTCAGGGCCGGCGAGAACCTAACGGTGGGCACTCAGCCAGCGGCGACCCGCATCTTATGCGCGGCTTTCGGACACGATCCGGCGACGGCGTTCAATGCATTCGGCCTGCTGCCGGATGTCGTACACGTTCCAGCGCTGACAGCGCCGCCGCCTCTGCGAAGTGCGCTGCAGCTGCTAGGTGACGAGTTGGCTCACCCGGGGCCAGGTGCCAGCGCGGTCCTCGACCACATCGTGCACATCATGCTCATCCAGCTGTTGCGGGTCTGGCTCGAATCAAGTCGCACGGCCGAACACCCGCCGTCTTGGCTACGTGGACTAACTGATCCTGTCACCGCCGCAGCGCTCACGGCGATTCATCGTGATCCGGCGTATCCGTGGACGCTCGAAACTCTCGCCAGAAGCGCCGCAGTTTCCCGTGCGACGCTTGTGCGCCGCTTCAGCACAGAGGTGGGGTGCCCGCCGGCCGAGTACCTGACCAAATGGCGAATGGAACTGGCCGCGAACAAACTCCGGCTCACCGCGCTCCCGGTCGCACATATAGCCCGTGACGTCGGATACACCTCGGAGTATGCGTTCAATCGGACCTTCGCTCGGTGGCAGGGAGTTCCACCGGGCAGATACCGCGCTCGCAGCAAGTGGACGGCGACGTGAAGGTTAGACTCAATTCGCAAGCAGTACATATTAATTGAACATGATCGCTGTCAAGGAAATGCCAAATACATTGCTGTACAGCGGTTTTGATTACTACACCTACTTCCGACAAGTGGTCCGTCGTCGTGAGCCGCCGCTTGCGCCCCGAGCCCCGCGGACCCGGCCCGACTGCGCATGGCCATGAAAAGGTACCTCCGGGTGGCCAAGTCGAGGTATCCAGTTTTGGCCGAGTAAAGGTATCGATCCCGAGTTCGTCGTGTCGATCAGGAACTGCGGGCCCCGATGGTGACGGTGAAAGCGCCAACCCAAAGCCATCTCCACCCGGCAGTTCCATCGAAGTGTGCGACGGGGTGCCTGGCCGTAAAGTTTTTCAGCGAGAGAAACTTTTACTGGACGGTGCTGTTGTTCCAAGAGCTGAGGAACTGCAGCGCCTGGTGGGTGGGGCTGTGCGGGGGTGCGGTCATCGTCATCAGGCGTTGGCCAGGGTCGGCGTCGCTTGCGAAGGTGTCCCAGTCCAGTGTGAGCTCGCCGGCGACCGGATGGCGCAGTATCGTGGTTCCGCGACTGAAATTGACCACCTCGTGCACTCCCCACCAGGTGCGGAACCTGTCGTCGCGGGTGCGTAAATCGTCGACCAGTGCGAGCAGACGAGGGTCATCCGGGTTTTGGGCGGCAGATCTGCGCAGTGTTGCGACGCAGTTCCGGGCGTCGGCCTCCCAGTCGGCGTAGAGCGCGCGGACGTCGGGGTGGGTGAAGACCAGGTGCACGTAATTGCGCTGGCCGGGCGGGATGGCGCTGAAGTCGACGTAGACCGCGGCGGCCAACGCGTTCCAGGCCAGGATGTCGAATCGAGGATCGAAGAGGAAGGCGGGAACCCCCGTCATCGCATCGAGGAGGCGTTGAACTTGTGGCCGAATGGGATGCGATGTGGGCGCACGTCGGTCGAGGACGGGCTTGCCGGCGAGTTCATAGAGGTAACTACGCTGCTCGCTGTCGAGTCGCAGGACATCGCAAAGAGCGTTCAAGACCGCAGGCGAGGGGGCAACGCGGCCCTGCTCGAGTCGGGCGTAATAGTCGTGGCTGATGGCCGCCAGCTGAGCGACCTCCTCACGGCGCAGACCGGGGACGCGCCGACGGCCACCCAGCGCGGGCAACCCCACCTCACCGGGGTCCAACTCGGCGCGCCGCGCCCGCAGGAAGCTCCCCAGGGAACCGGCGGAATCCGAACGACTGACCATCTCCCCATTATTCCCGTCCCAGCAGGCCAGGGGAGGGAAGAACCTGTCCTAGGTTGCATGCAGTCGGGGTTATGACTGGCCGTTCCCCGCCGCGGATCCGTTCGGCACGCTAGACGGCATGACACGAGCACACAGCACCAACGACACCACCCCTTCCGCCACGGACCCCAGCGCTGTGTTCCGCGAGTTCTTCGGACGCTGGAGCATCTCGAAAGCCGTCGCAATGGCAGCCTTCGACGAATTTTTCACCCCAGAGACCCTCTGGGAGAACGTCGGCCTCGTCACCACGGTGGGCATCGAGGAGGCTAAAGCTCTCGTTGACGCCGAGCCGCCCGGCTTCGACACGATGATCGTCGACTTCAAATTCATTGTTTCTCAGGGTCCCAACGTGTTCACCGAACGCGTCGATGACTTCTACGATGCCGCAGGCGATTTACTGATGTCTGCGCGTGTCGCCGGCGTCGCCGAAATCCGTGACGGGCGCATCATCGCTATGCGGGAGTACTTCATTCCCCCCGCGAATCCCGGGACGTCTGGCGCGGCGACCAACGCCTGACAGGGCTCAAGGTGAACGTCCGTATCGGCGTACCCAGATCCCGCAGCCTTTGATCACGCCCTCGCGGCGGGGACGGCGGCATCTATCCCCCGGCGGGGGAGAGGTGAGCGGCTCCATTGGCACCGCCCTGGCGATGGTTTCCTCAAGTCGTGATACCCAGGGGAGCTTCTGAATAGCGTTGCAGCATAATGTATTTGCCAGTGCGGCCGGCAAGATACCGGTAACCCGGCATATTCGATCCCGGCGTACTTCTTCCGCGACGCAGCAGTGAATCGGGCTGAATACGACGGGGGAGGGGGCTCTGACTGCTGGCCACACCGCACGCGGCACACCGAAGACGTCGAGCGCCTGGAACTGGCCGAATATGACTGCCGAGGCAGCCCGGTAGAAGCTGGACGGCTACGTTACCCCGCGGTGAAACCATCGCCCATCGCGGGACGTCCGACAACAGTGCACAAGGCGAAAGTCGAGGACTGCTACCAATTCAACGAAGGTGGTCAAGAAGACGGGCGGGCGAGTCGTCAAAGACGCCAGAGGAAAGCGGCTGTGATCATGACCGCACCTGTGAACGCGGCCCAACTCCAACCTGGCCGGACCCCGCGAACTGTTCCACATGGATCAACCGCCCTTTACCATCGCCACCATGACCGACGAAGACACGGGCCATCGGTGAGCCGGTACTCGTAACGAGTGGGGCCAGATCGCGTCTGGACGCAAAGTGGTCGCGCCGTGGCGTCAACCCACAACCGCCGGCCACGTAGACGGAGATGATCGAGATGATCGTCAGCAAATCCACTGTGGCCCCCTCGCGTGTGCTGCCCCCGCAGCGTGGGCGTCGGTTACGTTCGGAGAAGACGATGGTGGCCAGCTCACCTTCTGCGCTCGCCGACGCACAGCCCGAGCCGTCGGCCCCGGCGGCAACGACGAGAGGAGCATTCGCATGTCGAATGACCGATTTCCGCAGCCGGAGCATTGGCCCCCGGGATGGCAGCGCTACCTGCAGAGCAGAGTCCTCTTGGCGATCTATGCGTTGGCCGCCCTGTTGCTCGGTGCCGCCGACTTGACCAGCGGGCTGTACGCGGGAGCCCTGATGGAAGCAGGCCTGCTGACGTCCCTCGCCCTGGCGATCTTCGTGCTGACGTCGGTGACAAGTGGACGGACCACCGTCCACGTCGAGCACGGATCGACCGGCACGACGTTCACGCCCGACCGGAACGTCAGCCGGCTGGGCTTGGTGTCGCTCGCCCTCTTCGTCGTCACCAGCGTGATCGTGATCATCGGCACGTGGGGGGGCGACCGGGGATATTCTTCGACGTCGACATTGCCGGACAGGCGGTGGCCGTGGCCATCCCCGCAGCACTCGCTGCTACCTGGATGCTGATCCACGCATGGTCGCGCGGCGGCATCGGACAGGTACGAATGACACCCGGCGGAATCGACCACTTCGACGTCCGGCGCACTGTGACCGTCGCCTGGGACGACATCGCGGCGATCAGCGATCAGGTGGATCGACGGATCTTGACGGCATGGGAGAAACTCCAGGCCAAGACGCGCAGTGTCTACACCGCGCCGACCCGCAAGACCATCGTCCTCCACCTTCGCGACGGACGACGGCGGCGCGTGGACGACGCCGAACTGTACGTGCCCGACGGCGCCGGACTGTATTGGCTCGTGCGGCATTATTTGCGCAACCCGGACGACCGCACCGAACTTGCCGACGGCCGCGCCGTCGACCGTCTCGCCGACGGACGGTTCGACACCAGCGAGCCCTGAGACAGGCGGTCTCGCCGACCTAAAGGGGAGTTATGAGTCGGCGAGACCCGAGCGGGTCGCACGCCCCGAGCCATAGCGGAGAAGGCGAACCCGAGAATACGAGACGCGCTCACCGCCGACCTCCACGAGTCCGCAGAGCGGCGACGGTGGGCGGAAAGTGTTGCAACGCTGCCGAAAACGACGGGAGGAGTGGTGGCCGGCAAGCGGCCGGGCTTTGATTCCTCTGATGCAATATGCAGTAGTAGTTGAGTTGACATAATGTCGCTTATCGGCAAACAATCATCGCGGGTTGCCTGTGATGAATGCGCTCGCACCGCGTGCTGACTGAACAGTGTCCGCTGCGCAGCCGGTGGGTTGGTCCAGGCGCTCAGGTCCACGCACCTGATGTGCCAACGTCGAGGTCGTCGTATTCCAGTGTCTGTCGGTTGCGAATGGGTACCACCTGACGGGGATGTCGAGCTTGACTGTTGTCTCGCCCGCAGCGCGATGGCGACGATGTTGATTGAGACCGCTGTCGCGCTCTTCCGCCTGTCCGTGCAGGCCGCCAATTGATTCGTCACAGTGACGAATTGTCATGCAGCACAGCTTCATCCGTCCAAGCTCGAACTCGTCGATGCCGCGCACTCCGCGGGCTACGTGGTGGTGCTACACGTCCTGCTCATCCCGGAGGAGCTCGCCGTGCCCCGCGTCGCGAGCCGCGTGCAGGCCGGTGGACATGGCGTGCCGGAGAACAAGATTCGGGAGCGGTACCACCGCCTGTGGGCAGTCGTCGTCGCCGCCGCTCGATGCGAGGAGGTGACGATGTATGACAACAGTGGCTCCAAGGGGCCGCGGATCGTGGCCAAACTGACCGGTGGCTTCATCGTCGGCGCCCCGCAGTGGCTGGCGTGGTCGCCCGCGGAACTGACGCAACGCTGGCCACGATGACCGCCAACGGCCGCCAGGGCGCGCGCCCGAGCGGTGTCGGGTCGAGAAAAGGTGACGTCATCGACCCGAAAGTCCCGAACACCGCGAGTCCGTGGGAAGCTGAGCCGTGAACCGTTGGATCGCGCCGGGCAGCATCACGACGGCTCTGATGATCGGCCTCGTCGCAGTGGCACCGGCCCGGGCCGATGTGCCGACGAGTTGCGGCTATCCGGCAACCGGCTACTACGTGCGTGCCGACGTCGCGATCGTCATCGGCGTGCTGTTCGCGTGTGACTTTCCGCGCGAGATCAACGGCGCACATCTGCACCAGGAGGCGCTGACGTTGGACGCCGACTTCAACACCGGAGCCAACTTCACCGGTGATGGCGTCAGCAACAACGTCGGGGGCGGCCTCACCTTCGGCGGCGGAGCGTGGTCGTCGAGTTGGCGGTGCCCCGACCAGCGGTACCTCGCCGAGCAGCCCAACCCGGTCGGTGCCTGGAACAAGCCCATCGTCGCGGGCCGCTGCAAGGCGATCGGCGTCGCGCCCTCCGCGCCGTCCGACACGCCGTGGCCCGCCGGTGACACCATGCAGGAGTTCGTTTGGCCGCCACCGCTCGTCCCCAACTCCCCCGGACCCGTCGTCTCTCCGCCGGTCGGCGACGACGTTCAGCGCGGGGATGTGAACGAGCAACCGAACAGGCTGGGGATTCCCGACGGGAATCCGTCGGCCACCCGCGTCGGGTGATCTCAATCGCATTGAGCGCGAAAGCTTTCGGCGATATCCCTGTCGAGGCTCGGGCGTACACGGCACGGCACACCGTTGACCACGTGGGTGTTGCTGGGAACGTCGAGGCTCTCAACGGAATTGAGCAGATTCGAGTTGACCCCGGGATGCGCGTTGGCCACCGCGAGCTCCGTTCTTGGCTGGCCGTGCCCCCAACCATGCGGCAGGGACGCAACACCGGGCATCATGTCAGCACTCAACTGCACCGCCACCTCGAGCGTCCCACCGTCGGTCTCGACCGTCGCCGGTCTACCGTCGACCAGACCCAGGGCGCGTGCATCGTCGGGGTGCAGCAACAGAGTGCACCGTTCCTTGCCTCGCATGAGAGCCGGAACGTTGTGCATCCACGAGTTGTTCGATCGAAGGTGCCGCCTACTGGTGAGCACCATGGCGGGCGTTGCCCGATCCAATCGTTCTACGAGCCTGGGTACGTCGTCGACGATCTGCGGATGGATCAACTCGATGCAACCAGAGGGAGTCGTCACGGCCTCGTCGATCCGGTTCTCCTCCAGGTCGGCCAACCGCACGCCGTTGGGGTGCCGTCTGACCTCGGCGAGGGTCAGCCCGCCAGGACGCTCGCCCAGGCCGTCGCCCCACGGCCCGAGCCGAATTCCCATGTCGACGAGTCGTTCCGGGCCTCGCCCGATGAGTGCACCAAATGCCGTCGCGGCGTCCCGACCGGTGAGCGGTGTTCCTCGAGTGGCACACGCGGTGGCGACCAGACCCTGAACGTAGAGGTCATCCATGGCTGCGACGTCGACCTCGGGTACCGGCGTTCCCAGGGTGGCGCCGGCCAAGCGCAACAGCAGTTCCCACTCCCCCGGCCGATCCGACTGGACGTCGAACACCGGCTCGGACCACTTGACGCAGGACGCGGTCGCGTACATCCAGTACAGATCGTCGGCGTGCGCCCGCTCCAGCGGCGACAGGCCCGGCAGGATGACGTCGGCATGGCGGGAGGTCTCGTTGAGCCAATTGTCAACGCAGATCATCGCATCCAGCTGCGGGAGCGCCTCGTCCAGGCGTCGTGACCCTGGTGCCGAGATCACCGGATTGCCGGCGACGGAGATGAGCGCCCGGATGCGACCGTCCCCGGGTGTGTCGATCTCCTCGGCCAGGCATCCCACCGGAAATTGGCCGAGCACTTCCGGCGCTCCACGTACCCGGCTGTGAAAGCGGCCGAATTGCCATCGCTTGCCCGTCTGGTCAGGGGGCTTCATGAACATGGGAGACCAGACCGCGGGCTTGGGGAACAGCGCACCTCCCAATCGGTCGACTGCCCCCAGGGCGATGTTCACTAAGAAGACCAACCATGTCGCCAAGGTGCCGAACTCCTGCGTGCACAACCCGATACGGCTGTACAACACGGGACTGTCGGCCGCAGCCAGACGCGCGGCCAGATCACGGATGGCCGATGCGTCGACACCGGTTGCCGCGCAGACCCGCTCCGGAGTGAAGGGCTCGGCCAGCGCGATCGCCTCCTGCAGCCCCGTGACCTTGCCGTCGAGGTGCGGCGACGGGGAGACGGAGCCGTCTTCGACCAAGGTTCTCAGCACCGCGAAGAGCAACAACGCGTCGGTCCCCGGACGAATGGGCACCCACCTCGACGCGCGTGCCGCCGTTTCGGTCCGCCGAGGATCGACGACGACCACCTGACCACCGCGACGCCGAATGGCGGTCAGACTTCCCGCCACGTCTGGAGAGGAGAGCATCGAGCCCTGGGAGACTGCGGGATTCGCACCCAGGATCAGAAGGTAGTCGGTGCGATCCAGGTCGGGGAATCGGCGCATTCCACATGCCGCCGAAGCACAACGTGCTCACCACGTTGAGTGGCCATTGGTCGACCGTGCCGGGTGAGTAGTAGGACTGCATCCCGGCGACGTCAGCCATGCCGATGAGGGCGCCAATGTAGGACGCGAGGCCGAGATTGTGAGCCACCGGGTTGCCTACGTAGACCGTCATCGCCCGGGCTCCGTAGTTGGTGAGCACTGGCCGCAGGACGCGTTCGACTTCGACATACGCCTCCGGCCAGTCGACCGCGCGAAACGTCCCGTCCGCCCGCCGCACCATGGGCTGGCGCAAACGATCCGGATCGTCGTGCAAGTGACCCAGCGTCGTGCCCTTCGGGCAGATGTGCCCCCGTGACCACACGTCATCGACGTTTCCGCGGACGTCGACGGCGGCGCCGTCCGCCACCCGCAACCGGGAGTCCGCACATCGCCTCGCACAACGGGCAGGTCAACGTGTGCGTAGCGATGTCACGACCAGAAATGGACACGTGTCCACCGTAGTCGTGAAGTGCTGCTGTGAAACGCATTTCGACGAGACGCGGCTTCTGCGCATAATCAGCGCAGGAAGTCGACCGCGTCGGGCATCGCGGCCGAATCCTGAAGGAAGAAGGCGTGTCCGCCGTCGTAGATTCGCGCCACCGCGCCGCGGATCTGTGCCGCAATGGCCGCGCCGTTCGCGGGCGGAGCGATTCCGTCGAAGCGTCCGGAGGCGACCAGCGTCGGGCTGGTGATCCGCCCCAGCCGGTCGAATACGTCGTGCTCCGCGCGAGCGTGCAGCTGAAGTTGGGCGCCACGGATGGCGACCTCGGTCGTCTCCTCATCCCTGCGGCGCCGGGCCATCCGATCGGCCAGGGCTCGATCGGCAGGGTGGGTCTCGAGCCAATCCGGGGTGAACCGGGTATCCAAGACCTGGGTGGACACCCTCGCCCGATCCTCGGCGGAGAGGTCGGCCAGGGACTGCAGCGGATACGACGCTCCACCCGCACCGCCCGAGGACGTACACATCAACACCAGTCGCGAGATCCGTTCGGGCACGGTGACGGCGACTTCTTGGGCAACCATGCCGCCGAAGCTGATTCCGAGCAGACGGAACGTCGACCACCCCATGTGATCGGCCAAGCCGATCGCGTCGGCGGCAAGATCGACCATGCCGTATCGGGCATCCGGCATGGCCGTCCGGCCCATACCCCGATAATCGGCGACCAGGACTTGAAACTGCTTCGCCAGCGGACGCAACAGCGCTCGGACCTCGGCCACGGTCGACCCGGACCCGTTCAGGAACAGGACGGATGGACCGTCTCCGAGGACCTCGTAGAAGACCTCCAGGTCGTGGATCAACGCGGTGGGCACGTTGCCTCCGGCGGCCTCGAGGACTCGGTCATGCCGCGCGGGGATTCTCGAGTACGAGTGCGACGCCTTGGCCGGAGCCGATGCAGACTCCGATCACCCCGTAGCGGACATTTCGCTCCCGCAACTCGGTGGCAAGCGTCAGCACGTATCGGGTGCCCGAGGCGCCGAACGGATGACCAATGGCGACGGCTCCCCCGTTCGGGGTCAACTTCTCGTCGGGAACGACGAACCCGCCCAACTGATTCGGCAATTCGCGCAGCACGCCGAGTGCCTGGGCGCTGAATGCCTCGTGGACCTCCCACACGTCGATCTGCTCTGGCGTCAGGCCCGCCCGCGTGATGGCCAGCGGGATCGCCCATGCCGGCGCCAGTCCCATGAACAGCGGGTCGGTTCCGTAGACGGCGGACGACACCACCCGGGCCAAGGGCTCGACTCCGAGCTCAGCGGCCCGCTCCCCCGACGCCAGTACGATGGCGCTGGCGCCGTCGGTCAACGGCGTGGAGTTGGCCGCGGTCATCTGAGTGGTGCCTGGCTGGGCCGGCAACGTCGCCAACGTCTCCGCCGTGGTGTCGTCGCGGATGAATTCGTCGTGCTGGAAGAGTCTCTCGGCGGTCTTCTTCGTCGCCGGGATCGTCACGGGCATGATCTCCTTGGCCAGCCGACCGGAGTCGCGCGCCGCCTTGGCATTTCGCTACGATCGCAACGCGAACGCGTCGATCTCCTCCCGGCTGAGCCCGTACCGGTCGGCGACGTTCTGCGCGGTCTCGATCATCGCGATGTAGGCGTTGCGCGCCAGCAGCGCCGGGTTGGGTGGGCCACCCGCGCCGGCCCACATGGTGTCGAGCATGAGCACCGGTCCCCGCGGGCTGAACGCCGCGTCGCCCTTCATCAGCGCCCAACCCGACCGCGACATGGACTCGACACCGCAGGCGATCCCCACGCCGAGGTCGCCCGCCTTGATGGCGTGGCTGACGCTGACGGTCGCACTCACCGACGAACCGCAGAAACGGTTGATCGTCGCACCGGCGACACTGTCGGGGAAACCCGCCGCCAGCGCGGCCCACCGGCCGACGTCGCCCATGGCCTCGTGGGCCGGGTTGACGCAGCCCGCGATGATGTCCTCGATCTGATCCAGTGGCACCCCGACGCGTTCGCACGCCCCCTTCATGGTCATGCCCAGCAGATCGTCGGTCCGAATGTGCGACAGCGAGCTGCCATAGCGGGCGAAGGGGGTGCGGACCCCTCCGAGGATGAAGGCATCGGTCATCGGGTGTCTCTCCTGTGTCATCTTCTGCTCGTGCACGGCGACCGGGGCGACTTCGATGCGGACGTCGTCACCGCTACGTGCACCTGCTGAATATGTCGGACTATACCTAGGTAGTGCGCAGCCTCGCCACCCTCACCAGCCATCCCGCTTGAGCCTATGGTGCTCATTCGGTGATCGACGGCTGGCACTTCCTGGCCGTCTGCGTACACGGTTGAAGCGTTCAGACAAGCCGCTCGGGGGTGAAGGTGACGTCGACTCCGCCGACGGTCATCGTCACCTGACCTTCGATCACCATCACTTGCGTTGAGACCCGTCGGTCGACGGTCTGGGACAATTGCTGCACCGGTTGGTGCGGTATCTGCAGCACCGACAGGTTCGGCAGCCCGGCCACCTTGGGGCCGACGGTTCGCCACCAGGTGGCCGCGCCGGCGGCGAACGGGAACAACACCACCTGTTCGGCCTGGCTGGCTGCCTTGCCCAAGGCGAGATCGTCGGGCTGGCCGACGTTGATCCACTCCAGGATCCGGCCCGTGTAGTCGGCCAGTCGCAAGTCCGGGACGCCAGGGGTGGACAGGCCCGCTCCGAACGTCAACTCACCGTCGACGTCGCTCAGCCGGTGCGCGCGAAGCCCAAACGCCAACAACCGCACGACCATTCGCTCATCGGTCTCACTGGGATGCCGCGCCACGGTCAGCATGTGATCGGCGTAGTAGCCGTGATCGACGTCGGAGACGCCAAGCTCTACCTTGAACACCGTTGCAGAAAGGGCCACGGCATAGTGTCCATCCTGGTGGTACTGCCCGAGCAATCAGGCCCGCGTGAGTGGGCCTGATGCGGCCCGACGAAGCTAGTCCAGACGTTGGAGCCGGGTGTGGTTCAACGGTCGTAGTTGGCCCAGCCGTCGTCGTTGAAGGCCATGAGATGTAGCTCGCGCTGCCACGACGCCGCCCGACGGCGATCGAGCCAGCGGCGGATGCCGAAGGCCACCAGGGCAGACAGGCCCACGATGCCAACCCATGAAGCCCACGCGCGGCTCGACGCGGTCGCCTGTGCGTCGACGGGCCGGTCCGGTGCGGGCACGACCGCACCCGTGTCGTCGAGCCACACGGTGACCGGTGCGCCAGCCTTGACGAACCCGGGGGTCGTCACGACTTCCGAGCGACGAAGCGTGCCTTGGCGCCACTCGACGCGAACGGGCACGGGATTCGGCGAACTAAGACGACGAGGCGACGGCGAGGCACTGTCTGCGATTGCCGTTGCCGCGACGGAGTGCCGGGACTGCTGTTGCCGGCTGATCTGTTGCATGCGGGTGTCGTAGGCGTCGACGCCTTGCCGCTGGGCAAACGGAATGGCGAGAGCGGCGACGATCAAGACCATCAGCAGCGCGACCGCCTCGAGGCGGTCGCTCGGGCGCACGAGCCGGTTGCGACCCATCACCTGCATCAGCCATCGAGCCTGGCGGACGGGCAGGGACTGGGTCACCGCCATGGCCGCACCCCCGGCTGTTGCTGACGGATTGTTACGACCATGTTTCCATGGTGGCACCTCCGCGCGTGGGCGTGCCAACTGCGTCCGTCGATAGCGACGCATCTCATAGCCGTTCACACCCGCCGGCGTCCGCGCAGCACGAATGCCGTCAGCGGCGCTCGCTGGAAGATCGCGCGGGCTCGGCTGTCAAGACGCGTCCGTCGGCGAGCCACGCCGACTGTCCCGATACGACCAATGCGGCACGTGCCCAGGATCGGTCGTGGGCGAGGAACGGTTTCTCCTGCGCCGTCCAGTCGTCGACGAACTCGACGGGGTCCTCACCCCGAGCGACGACACGGCGATAGGCCAGGTCGGGGTCGGATTGGACCCAGACCGTGGCGTCGAACCAAGGATGCAGTCGCTCGCGGCAGGCGCCGACGCCTTCGACGACCAACACCGACGTGTCCGGCGGTACCTCGATGCACCCTTCTCGGCCCCGGAGCTCCCACGCCGGCGGTCGGTAGGAAACCGGCGGCCCGTGGCGCCGCGCAGGGGAAAGGATGCCGTCGACGAGAAGTTCCTGCCAGTCGAAGAACGAGTGGTGCCAGGCGATGTCGTCGGTGTGCACGACCGCGATGCCCGGCGCCGTCGCGGCCAGATTGGCGGCGAACGTGGACTTGCCGGACCCGCTGCGGCCGTCGACGCCGACCAGCGCAATCGGTGACTGCCGGGCGGTGGCGCACAGGATGCGCAGGACCTCGGAGTACGTCGTCTCCGTCCACTGGGTGACCCTCGGTTCATCTCCGACGTTCACGGGCGCGCCGCCGTCGGTGCTGGCTCATCGGCCTCGGCGTCGAGGGACCGCAAGGTACTTGTACTCCAAGAACTCGTCGATGCCCACCCTGCCGCCTTCGCGCCCCAGTCCGGACTGTTTGACCCCGCCGAAGGGGGCTGCCGGATTGGACACCACACCGGTGTTGACCCCCACCATGCCGACCTCGAGTCGCTCACTCAAGTCGAAGGCGCGGTCGACGTCCTGGGTGAAGACGTATCCGACCAACCCCCAGTCGGTGTCGTTGGCGCGGGCGACGACGTCGTCCTCGTCGTCGAAGGGAATGATCGGGGCGACCGGTCCGAAGACCTCGGTCGTCATCAGGTCTGACTCGTCGGACACGTCGGTCAAGACGGTGGGCGGGTAGAAGTAGCCCGGCCCCTCCGGCAGACGACCGCCGGTCAAAGCCGTTGCGCCACGGCGCAGTGCGTCGTCGACGAGTCGCTGCACCTTGGCGCGCCCGGCCGAGTCGATCAGTGGACCCACCTCGGTGTCGTCGTCGAGTCCGTTGCCCACCGTCAACGCCGCCATCCGTGCGGCCAGCCGTTCGGAGAACGTCGTCACGAGGTCGCGGTGCACGTACATGCGGTTGGCTGCCGTGCACGCCTCGCCCATGTTGCGCATCTTGGCCGTCATGGCACCGTCGACGGCGACGTCGACGTCCGCGTCGGCGCAGACGATGAACGGAGCGTTTCCGCCGAGTTCCATCGAGGAACGCATGACCGTCTCGGCGGCCTGCCGCAGCAGCACCCTCCCCACCCCGGTGGAGCCGGTGAAGCTGACCTTGCGGGCCTTGCCGCTGCTCATCCATCGCTGCACCACGTTGGCGGCGTCAGTGGTGTTCACGACGTTGAGGACGCCGTCGGGGAGGCCGGCCTCCTGCATGATGGCCGCCAAAGCCAGTGAAGTCAGGGGTGTTTGGGGCGCTGGCTTGAGAACCATGGTGCAGCCGGCGGCGACCGCGGGAGCGATCTTTCGCGTGCCCATGGCCAAGGGGAAGTTCCACGGGGTGATGAGGACGCACGGGCCGACGGGTTCGCGGGTCACGATGATCCGGTTGGTGCCGTCCCCGGTGGTGGCGTGATCACCGGAGACGCGGACCGCCTCCTCGGCGAACCAGCGCAGGAACTCGGCCGCGTAGGCCACCTCTCCCCTGGCCTCGGCAAGGGGTTTGCCCATTTCCAACGTCATGATCTCGGCTAGCCAGTCCTGCCGACTCATCACCAAATCGTAGGCACGGCCCAAGATCTCGCTGCGGTACCGCGGGGCGGTACGACCCCACGAGGCTTGAGCGTTGACCGCGGCCCCCAGCGCGGCGTCCCCGTCCGCCGGACCGGCGTCGGCGACGGACGCCAGCACCTCGCCGGTGGCCGGGTTCTCCACGTCGAAGACCCGCCCGTCGACGGCCTCCCCCCACTGCCCACCGATGAGCAGTCCGGTGCGCACCGCGGCGATGGCGGGGCGACGAGCCGTCGAGTCGACACCGGGGGTGGTCGCTGTCATCGGGTTGACTCCTGTCGGTTATGGGGGTCGAGCATCTGTGCCAGGTGCAGCGAGGCGTTCGGCGACTCGTCGGTGAGATGTCGGGCCTGCATGTGGCAGCTGAACCCGTCGGTCAGCACCACCGCGTTCGGGTCGGCCCGCAACGCCGGCGCCAAGGCCTGTTCGGCGACGGCCATGCTGACCTCGTAGTGCTGCCGCTCGAACCCGAAGTTGCCGGCGACACCACAACATCCGGTGGTCTCGCGGACGGCGTCGATTCCGACGGCCCTCAGTGCCGAGACTTGGGTCGCGGCGCCGAACACGGCGTACTCGTGACAGTGGGTTTGCACCGTGACCGAGGGCGGCAGTGTCGCACTCGGGGTCCAGCCGCCGTCTCGTTGTGCGCTGACGTGCTCGGCGAAGCTGCGGATTCGTTGGGATACGCGACGCGCGGCGGGCGTGTCGACGAGTTCGGGCATGTCCTTCCGCAGGGCTGCGGCACAGCTCGGCTCGGTGACGACGATTGGGCGGTCGGTGCCGTCGTCGAGCGAAGCGGCCGTGCGGGTCAACCTCTTTCGCGCCTGGCGCAGTTGTCCGGTCGAGATCCAGGTCAAACCGCAACAGAGGTCGGTGCGCACCTCGGCACGATGCCCGGCCTCCTCGAGGACGCGAAGCGCCGCCCCGGCGACCTCGGGCCGAAAGCCCTTGGTGAACGAGTCCACCACGAGCACCATGTCCTCGCTTCCGAGGCGGCGGGACGCGAGTTCACGGCGCAACGCGCGGCGTGACGCGAACCTCGGCAGCGGTCGTTTCGAGGTCAGGCCGCCCAGGCGCAGTCCCACCGCGCGCAACGGGCTGGACAGCACGATGTTGACCAGCGGTGCCACCCGCGAGGTCACGCTCAACCACCGCGGGAGCCACCCCAACGAGTAGTGCGCCACCGGACGGAGCCGTCGCCGGTAGTGGTGGTCCAAGAACTCGGCCTTGTAGGTCGCCATGTCCACGCCTGTCGGACAATCCGTCGAACACGCCTTGCACGACAGGCACAGATCCAGGGCATCGCGAACATCCGTGGACGCCCATCCCCGCTCGGCGGTGCGGGCGCCGCGAATCATCTCTTGCAATACTCGTGCGCGGCCGCGGGTGGAGTCCTTCTCGTCACCGGTCGCCCGAAAGCTGGGGCACATCACGCCGGTGCCATGAGAGCGGCACCGTCCCACACCGATGCAGCGCTGCACGGCGTCGGCGAACCCCCCGTCTCCGTTCGCGTCGTGCAGAGCGAACGTCGTCTGCCACGGAGTCGCGGGAACGTCGGCCAGTGCCAATGCCTCGGTGACCGGTGGCGGGTCGACGATCATGCCGGGGCCCAGCACGTTGGTGGGGTCGAACAGCTGCTTGAAGGCCGCGAAGGCCCCCATCATGGTCGGCGAGTACATCTCGGGCAGGAGTCCGGACCGGGCTCTTCCGTCCCCGTGTTCGCCCGACAGGGTTCCGCCGTGTCCGACCACGAGGCGCGCGGCAGCCGTCAGGAAGTCGGACATGACCTCTCGGCCCTGAGTGGTCCGTTGGTCGAACGTGATTCGGATGTGCATGCAGCCGGCTCCGAAGTGGCCGTACATCACGCCGGTCAGTTCATGCTCCGCGAGGAGCAGCCGAAAATCGGCCAGGTAGTCGGCGAGGTTCTCCGGGGCGACCGCGGAGTCCTCCCAGCCCGGCCACGAGGTGACGCTGGATCCGTCGGCCAGTTCCAGCCGCGACGAGAGACCGGCTCCGTCCTCGCGAACGCGCCACAGCTTCCTGCGCTCCGAGGGGTCGCGGACCACCCGGCAGGCGAGGGCCCGACCGTTGCCTCGAAGATCGCCCTGCAGCGCAACCGCCTGCGCGTCGACGACCTCCGCATCTCGTCCGTCCAGTTCGACGTAGAGCCATGCCCGACCCCCGGGCAGCTCGGACACCGAGTCCGGACCGCGCCGAGCCTTCATGGTCGTCACGATCTGCTCGTCGATTCCCTCGATGGCAGCGGGGGCGAACCTCAAGATGGTCATCACGTCGCGCGCGGCGTCCACGATGTCGTCGTAGGCCACGATCAGCAAGAGCGCGGAGGGGGGAACGTCGACCAGCCGCATGGTCGCTCTCACGATGATCGCACACGTACCCTCGCTGCCGACGAGTGTGCGGGCGACGTTGAAGCCGTTCTCCGGCAACAGGTTCGCCAGTTGGTATCCTGACACCTGCCGGGGAATGCGACCCAACTCCGTGCGGAGCTGCGCCATATAACCGGTGGCCAGGGCCCGCAGATCGGCGGAGAGCCGACTCGCACGTTCGTTGGCCGCCGTGTCCGATGGATCGGTCGCGCGCACCCCGGTCTGGGTGGCGGTGAGCCGGGTTCCGTCGGCAAGAACCACGTCGAGGGACACGACGTGGTCGCCGGTGCGCCCGTACCGAACGGAGTGATTGCCGCAGGCGTCGTTGCCGATCGACCCTCCGACCGTCGCGCGATTCTTGCTGGACGGATCCGGCGCGAAGGTCAGCTGGCCGCCGGTACCGCGCTGAACAGCCTCGGCGAGGTCGGCCAGAACGACCCCCGGTTCGACCACGGCGGTTCGGTTCGCGGCGTCGACGGAGATCATCGAATTCATGTGTCGAGAAAGGTCCACCACGATGCCGTCGCCGATGGCGTTGCCCGCCATCGACGTTCCACCGCCCCGCGCGACGATCGGCACACCCGCTCGATGACAGGCCTTGGCGATGAGGCTGACTTCTTCGGGGTCGCGGGGAAAGGCCACCGCCAGTGGTACGACCCGATAGTTGGACGCGTCATAGCTGTACTCGGCGAGTCGTCGAGTGCTGGAGTCGATCTCGATTCCGCTTGCGACGAGGAGTTCCACGATCTCGGCATCGAACCCTACCGCCGGCATCTGAGTCCCCTGCCGGAAACCACGGGCCCGTTCCCGTGATGACGGCTCAATGGAGTTCCTCGGTCAGGACGACGGCAAGATTCGTCAGCAGTCGGTCGGCGTCACTGATCGAGAACGGCAGCGGTGGACGGACCTTGAGGACGCTTCCTCTGGGGCCGGACGCGGAGATCAACACGCGCCGACGGCGCATGTGGTTGACCACCCGTAGCGTCGCGTCGCCGTCGGGGGTGCTGGTCTCGCGGTCGGTCACGATGTCCACGCCGATGAACAGCCCCGCACCGCGGACCTCGGCGATCTGTTCGTAACCAGCTGCGAGAGTCGATATCTCGGACTTGATGTAGGTGCCCACCGATTCGGCGTTGCCGATGAGGTCTTCGTCGCCGATGACGTCCAGCACCGCCTGGGCGGCGGCGATGGATACCGAGTTGCCGCCAAAGGTGTTGAAGTAACGAATGTTTCGACCGAAATCCTCGAGCAGTTCCGGACGGAAGGCGGCTGCGGCCACGGGTATTCCGTTTCCCATGGGTTTGCCGGTGGTCATGATGTCGGGCACCAATCCGTGGCGCTGGAAACCCCACCAGTGCCGACCGGTGCGGCCGAACCCTGGTTGGACCTCGTCGGCGATGAACAGACCACCGGCGGAATGAATCTCGTCAATGACCGGTTGCAGGAACCCCGCCGGGTCGGCATAGATCCCGTCGGAGGAGAAGATCATGTCGGCGATGAAGGCAGCCACCCCGAAACCGTGGCGCTGCAGGTCGGCGACCGCTTCGCGGGTCTCGCGGCGCATGGCGTCGATCACGTCGCCGTCTCCACCGTGCCGAAGTCGGTCTGGAGCGCTGATCGTGCGCACGTGCGGGCCGAGCGGAACACCGACGCCCAAGGACGGCGAGAACGCCGAAACGTCCGATGTGAGGCCGTGGTAGGCGCCGGACGTGACGATGATCCCCTCGCTGCCGGTGTAGTACCGGGCGACCCGCATGGCCAAGTCGTTGGCTTCCGAGCCGGTGCAGGTGAACATGACGTGCCCGATCTCGGCGGGCATCGTGTTCAACAACTGCTCGCTGTAGTCGAGAATCGACTGCTGGATGTACCGGGTGTTGGTGTTCAGCGTCGAGAGCTGTCGGTGGACGGCATCCACGACGTAGGGATGACAGTGGCCGACGCTCGCGACGTTGTTGTACACGTCGAGGTAGTCGTTGCCGCCGGCGTCGTAGAGGAGCGTTCCCGAGCCGCGGACGATCTCTACGGGGGTCTCGTAGAAGAGTCGGTACCCGGGGCCGAGGAGCCGCGCGCGATCGCCAACCTGTTTGCGTGTGGTGGGGGGCAGTCGATCGATGTGTGACGGGTCGAACCCGTTGACCATCGGCTCGGACGCCTTGGATGCGGAGATCGTGCTCACGGCCGGTGCCCTTCGTCGAGAGGTACGGAGTCTGCGGTAGCTGCCAGCATGGCGTCGACGGTGGACGACGCGACCGAGAGTGCGCAGCGCAGTCTGATCCAGTCCGGTGCCGAATGCGACAGCCCATACTCGCGGGTGTGGGCGTGCGTCGCCGCTCGCCATCCATAGATCAACGCCCGCAACAGGAGACGGGCGGGACCGGTGACGGCCAGCAGTGACACATCCTCGGCTGGCAGCGGTCGCACCTGCTGATATCCGCGGACGATGTCGAGCGCACTGGCCCACGGACGCCGTTCGTCGGCGCCGATCTGATTGGCCACTGCGACGCTGAGCTCGAACACCCTGGGGCTCCGCACGACATCGCCGAAGTCGATGATTCCCGTCACGAATTCCTTGGACGTCGAGTCGACGACGACGTTGAAGGGGCTGAAATCGCCGTGGATCATCTGGCTGTCCAGGTCTGCGATCCGGGGCACGACGAGTGCGTCGAACTGGTCGAAGACCCACGTCGCCATCTCCACGTCGTCGCGGTCGGTCACCCATTCCAGCAGTGGTCTAAGGTGGGAGAAGTTCTTCAGATCCCAGATGAGCAGCCGCGTGTCGTCGGCATGGGTGAAGTCCCGCAATGACACGTCCAGCCGGGCCAATGTCGAACCCACGCTGACGAGTTGGGCGGGCGTCGGTGCCACCGTCGCCAAGAGACTCCCGTCGAGGAAGCTCAGCACACGAAGGATGCGGTCGTTTCCCTCAGGGTCGACGACGGTCGACTCGACTTGGCCGTGCAGCCCGCGGATCAAGCGTTGGGCAGGAAGTGGGTCGGCAGAGTTCGCCAGGTGCAGCATCACCGCTGACTGCAGGTTCACGATCCGTGCGCTCTCCGACGCGGGAGCGATCTTCACCAGGAACCGACCTCGGGTGCCGTCGAGGCGGAACGTGTCGTCCTTCTCGGTAGCGATGCGGGTGAGCCAACCCGTCAGGCCGTAGAGACGACGCAGTTCGACGGCCACCCGTTCTGCCGGAAAGGCGACGCCACCGGACTCCAGGGCGCTCGCCCGCGCGATGCGCGCGAGGACGCCGGATGTGTTGCTCACGACGCGGACGTCCCCGTCGGCGGGAAGCCCGAACGGTGCGGTCGTGTCAACTGACCGGTGTCGTCGACGTTCGGCATTTGGGGTCTGCTTCCTTTGCGATCGGATCCGTCTGCCGGAGAGGCTGTCTCGCAGCACGCCACCGGCCATTCGATGAACGAGCCCAACTGTAGAACAGTAGAGCAGCAGCGTCCAGCAGCCCTTCCGCGCCGAGTCCTTCATGCCGGGTGTTGAACAGTTGTACGCTAACGCCATGTCGGTAGCCGATCGCATCCACATCGTCGGGCGTAGCAGCGCGCAGCAAATCGCCGACGGATTGATGGACATGATCCTCGAGGGCGAACTCAAACCGGGCGAGCGCATCAGGGAGCTCGTCATCGCCGAGCAGCTGGGAATCTCCCGAAACACCGTTCGGGAAGCGGTGAGACTGCTTCAGGGGACGGGTTTGGTCAGGTACGTCTTCAACCGCGGTCTGGCGGTGTGGGATCCCTCCGACGAGGAGGTCCTCGACATCTATCGTGCCCGGCTTCACCTGGAGACCGCTGCCGCGGCGTCGGTGGGCTACGACACCGACTTGGCGCCATTGCACGCGGCGTTCGACGCCTTGAAAGTGGCGATGCGGACGGAGGATCCACGCACGATCGTGGAGAAGGACCTCGACATTCACCGAGCCATCGTCGGTTTGATGAACAGTCCGCGGCTGAACAAGTTCTACGACGAGTTGCTTGGTGACCTTCGGTACTTCCTGCTCATCCTGTCGCTCGACCACCACGAATACGAGAGTGGCTCGACGCTGGAGGAGGAGCACCAGCGGATAGTGTCGGCCTTCGCCTCGCGCGATCCCGAACTGGCGCGCACGACGATCGCCGAGATCATCACCGAGAATCGCGACGAGGTGCGCAAGATCCTGGCTGTCCGCACCGCCGGTTAGGCATTCGACGGTCCGACCCGGTCGACCCCGCGAGCAGACGTTTCGTACGCCGAGCGCCGGCGCGCGCATCGACTCGGCGCACGGGCCCTCGATGCAGCCCGCGGGGTCGTCTTCCCGACGGTTTCCCGCCGTCGTCTTGCGCACACGAATCCCCTGTGCTTAAGTCCAACATGTCAACTGTTCAACACTTGGACATGATCGCCTTTCCCAGGGTCGTCTGATCCGGTTCGGAGAAGAATCACATGGCAGACCGTCATCTCATGTTCGTCGCAGGCGAGCACGTTGCCGCCGGGACCGGCGCGACCGAAGCGGTCTTCAATCCGGCCACGAACGAACAGATCGCCACCGTCGCACTGGGCGACGCCACCGACGTGGATCGCGCCGTCACCGCGGCGGAGAGGGCATTCGACGAGTGGGCGGCGACGCCCCCCGGCAAGCGAGCCGAACTGCTCCTGAAGCTCGCCGATCGACTCGAGGCCCACGCCGAGGAGTTCGCGCAGCTGGAGTCCCAGAACGTCGGCAAGCCCATCGCGGTCGCACGCGACGAGGTTCCCTTCGGCGTGGACAACATGCGATTTTTCGCCGGAGCGGCCCGCGTGCTGGAGGGGCGCGCCGCCGGCGAATACTCCCCCACCCACACCAGCATCATCCGACGAGATCCTCTCGGCGTGGTCGGCAGCGTTGCGCCGTGGAACTTCCCGCTCGTCATGGCGATCTGGAAGATCTGCCCGGCCTTGATGACCGGCAACACCCTCGTACTCAAGCCCAGCGAGCTGACCCCCCTGAGCACGCTCCGGCTGGCCGAACTCGCGGCTGACCTCTTTCCGCCCGGAGTGTTCAACGTCGTCACCGGGCACGGCGACACCGTCGGTGCGGCCCTGACGTCCCATCCCCGGGTCCGGATGAGTTCGCTGACCGGTGACACCACCACCGGCAAGATCGTCGCCCGCGCCGGTGCCGACAACCTCAAGCGTCTGCACCTCGAACTCGGTGGCAAGGCTCCAGTGTTGGTGTTCGACGATTGTGACGCGGAGCTCGCGATCACCAAGATCTGCGAAGGCGGCTACGGCAACTCTGGACAGGACTGCATGGCCGCCTCCCGCGTCTACATCGCCGACGGAATCTACGACGACTTCGTCACCGAACTCACCCGCGCCGTCTCCAAGGTGGCGATGGGCGATCCCCAACTCGAGTCCACCGAGATGGGCCCGGTCATCTCCGCCCGCCAGCGAGACCGCATCGCCGGCTTCGTCGACCGAGCGGTCTCGACCGGACCTGCCGAGCTCGCCGTCGGCGGCTCGGCCAGTGGGCCGGGCTTCTGGTACAAGCCGTCGTTGGTCGTCGACGCCGTCCAAGACTCCGAGATCGTGCAACGGGAAGTCTTCGGCCCGGTGGTCACCGCCACCCGGTTCAGCGACGAAGATCAAGCCTTCGCGTGGGCCAACGACGTCGAATAAGGTTTGGCTGCATCCGTTTTCACCAAGGACGTAGGGCGCGCGATGCGTGCGGCGCGCAAGCTCCAGTTCGGCACGGTGTGGATAAACGATCACCTGCCGATCGTGGCGGAGATGCCGCACGGCGGCTTCAAGCAGTCCGGTCACGGCAACGACATGTCGATCTATGCCGTCGAGGAATACACCGAGATCAAGCACATCATGATCAATCTCGAGTCCTAGTCCCTACGCCCACCCGTCCAGCCACAGGGAGCCTTCGCGATGACGTCGACCAACCGCGCGGTGATAGCGGTCAACCTGTTCTCCATGCTGCCCGGCGTCGACCCGGCCGACTTCGAGCGCTTCTCCGCCGAGGTCGACCGGCCGACGTGCCTAGCCCACCACGACGTCGTCCGGCGCTTCGACGCGTTTCGGGTCGACCACGCACCCGACGGAGCCCCGGCGGACATCCTCGAAGTCATGGAGGTGACCGACTGGGCGGCGTGGGAGTGGTTGCGCGACAACCACCCGACGATGAAGCCCGTCACCGACGGATTCGACGATCTCGTCGATCCGGCCACTGTCCGTACCTACTTCACCCACCTCATCCCGGGAGCCTTCGAATGACCAACCCCAGCAGTACCTACGACGCGATCGTCATCGGAGCCGGGCACAACGGCCTCATCACTGCCGGATACCTTGCGCGCGCCGGAAAGAGCGTGCTCGTCGTCGAGGCCCGCGACGTGGTCGGCGGCGCCTGCACCAGCGAGGAACTGATCCCCGGCGCGACGTGGTCGTCTTGTGCGTTCATCGCCAGCCTGTTGCGCCCCGAGATCATCGCCGACCTCGAACTCGAACGGTATGGATTGGAGATGTACCAGACCGAGGCCAACGAGGTCAGCATCTTCCCCGACGGCAGCCATCTGTTCGTCTGGAAGGACATGGACAAGACACTCCGGGAGATCGAGAAGTTCTCCAAGAGCGACGCCGGTGCATTTCTGGAATTCGGCCTGCGCGTAAAGAAGTTCGCCTCCATCCTGACGCCGTTCTTGTTGTCCCCCGCCCCGAGTCGGTCGCAAGTGCTGGCCGCGTTCGAGGCCGCCGGAGCCGAAGACCTGTTCAACGAGATGGTGCTGCTGTCCACGAAGGACCTGCTAGACCGGTACTTCGAAAACGAGCACATCAAGGGTCTCTTCACGTTCTTCGGGATGATCTCGGTCTGGGGTGGGCCCTCGACGCCCGGCACCGGCTACGTCTACGGGCACCACTCGGTCGGTGAGTTCAAGGGCACACTCGGACAGTGGGGGTTCGTCAAGGGCGGCATGGGCGGCATCACCAAGGCGATGGCCCGCAGCGCAGAGGCCCATGGGGCTGAGATCCGACTGAACTCTCCGGTCAAGCAGGTCGTCGTCGGCCGCGGCAGGGCGTCCGGTGTCACATTGGCCAACGGCGAAACCATCTCGGCACGCACGGTCATCTCCAACGCGGACCCGCAGCGCTCGATGCTGCAGTTGTTGCCCGCCGGCACCGTCGACGCCAAACTCACGGCGAAACTGCGAGACTACGACGCCCGCGGCTCGATGGCGCGCATCCACCTGCTGATCGACGAATTGCCCGACTACGTCGGCTTTCCGGCCGGCACGTTTGGTCCGCAGCACCAGGCCCAGGCGATCATGGGCGCCTCCATCGAGAACTTCGAGCGCGCATGGGAGGCGGAGCGACGCGGCGAATTTCCCGACGACTTCGTCATCGAGGCCGTCATTCAGTCGACGCATGACGACACCTTGGCGCCCGAGGGCAAGCACACGATGACTCTTGGCGTGCAACAACTTCCGTTCGAGTTGGCAGGCACCAACTGGGACGCCGTCCGCGACGAGTGGGCCGATCGCGTCCTCGAGGTGTTGTTCCGTTACGCGCCCAACCTACGAGGCCACATCCTCGAGCGGGTCATCATCACTCCGAAGGATCTCGAGCGAGACTACGGCTTGACCGGCGGCAACATCTTCCACGGTGCGATGTTCTTCGACCAGCTCTTCAACAACCGCCCCACTCCAGAATTGGCGGACTACCGCACCACCGTCGACGGCTACTACCTCTGCGGCTCCGGCACACACCCCGGCGGCGGTGTGATGGGGGCCAACGGCCACAACGCCGCTCAGGTCGTCATCGCCGACCTCAACGGCACGGCCGCACCCACTGCTCAGCGCGTCGGCCCCGCACCCAAGGTCGGCGTCGTGGACCGGGCAATGGAGACGGTGATGAGTACCAAGACCGGCAAGAAGGTCGGCTACACCGTGGCGACCAGTCCCGCACTGCGCAGGGTCGTCAAGTTCGCGGCCCGAAGCAAGACCACCCGTTGACCCCCGATCCCGACCGCAAAGGACCCGCCATGCTCCATCAGGAAGAACCGCAGCCGCTGGCCACTGCCAAGGACACCCCGGATGGCTCATCGGGATTGGCGCGCAATCAGATCGGCGTGCTCGGCATCGTGTTCTTCGTCGTCGCCGCCGCGGCGCCCTTGACCGTGGTGGTCGCGATCTTCCCCGTGATCATCGGTGCCGGCAACGGAATAGGCATCGCCGGCGCATTCGTCGTGGTCGCCTTGGTGCTCACCGTCTTCTCCGTCGGGTACGTCGCCATGAGCAAGCACATCACCAACGCCGGCGCCTTCTATGCCTTCATCACCCGGGGCCTCGGCCGACCACTCGGACTCGGATCCGCCTCACTGGCGATCTTCGCCTACAACGCCATTCAGCTGGGCGTCATCGGCGGATTTGGCTACTACGCAGCAGAATTCGCCTCCAAGCACACCGGCGTCGACGTCCCGTGGTGGGTGTTCTCCTTCCTCGCCATGGGGGCATCGCTGTTCCTCGGAGTCCGGCAAATCCACGCCGGCGCCCGGGTATTGGCCGTGCTGCTCACCTTGGAGACGGCGATCATCCTCGTCCTCAACTTCGGAATCCTGTTCAATTCGCCGACTCCGGTCAGCGACTACTCGTTCGAACCGTTCGCACCGTCTGCGGTCTTCGCCGGCGCCATCGGGGTGGCACTCATGTTCGCCCATGCTTCCTTCATCGGATTCGAAGGCACGGCCATCTACGGTGAGGAGGCCAAGGACCCCAAACGCACGGTGCCACGCGCCACCTACGCGTCGGTGATCTTCATGGGCGTCTTCTACGCCGTCACTGCCTTCCTCATCGTGAACGCCGTCGGCGTCGGCGACATTGCCGCACTCACACAATCCGAAGGGGGCAACCTCGTGTTCGCGGTGAGCGACAGAGTGCTCGGTCCCATCGGAACCGAAGCGTTCCAATTGTTCGTCATCAGCAGCCTCTTCGCCGCGATCCTGACCTTCCACAACAACGTGGCCCGCTACCTGTACTCGCTGGGCCGCCAGGGCCTCATCTGGTCTCGCCTCGGCACCACCCACCCGACCCGCCAGTCACCCGCCACTGCGTGCTACGTCCAGATCGCGATGGTGGCCGCGGTGGTCGCGATCTTCGCGGTTCTCGGCCTCGACCCCTACACCACACTCTTCACCTGGTGGACCGGTGTGGGTGCCGCCGGGATCATCTTGCTGCAGACCATCGCCAGCATCGCGATCTTCGTCTTCTTCCGCCGCTCCAAGGTCGACAAACGACCGTGGAACACCTTCATCGCGCCGCTGCTCGGTGTCGCCGGACTGCTGCCGTTCCTCTGGTACGCCGTCACGGGCATGGACGTGCTCCTCGGCGGCGGCGGCTGGCTGCAGTTCACCTTCACGGTCATGCTGTTCGCCTCACTCGCCATCGGCGTCGTCGGAGCGTACGTCATCAAGGCCCGTTCTCCACGACGCTACGAAGAGCTCAACTCGACACTGGGCGATCGTCTCTGAGATCTCGGACGACCATGACCCCGGCGGGTGCCGTTCACACCCGCCGGGGTTCGGGTGCGCCGAGGGCTAGCGAGCGAGCTCGACGCGATCGCCGCCCTGGCGCTTTGCGTCGTACATCGCATGGTCGGCTGCTTCGATGAGGCGGTCGACGAGGTCACGGGGTTCCCCGGCGAGGATCTCGCGATCGTCGGCGGTCGCCACACCGATGCTCGCGGTGATGTCACCGGCTCCGGAGCGGATGGCTTCGCAGACGGGCGCGGCAATCATCTGGGCGTCCCGTTCCGTGGAGACGACGGCGACGAGGAATTCCTCACCGCCGCAACGGCACAGCACCGCGCCAGGAGGCATTCGCGCGCGGAGCAGTTCCGCCACTCTCAACAGTGCACGGTCACCGGCGGCGTGACCGAGGGTGTCGTTGACTCGCTTGAAGTCGTCGAGGTCGATCATCACCACGACGAGGCGACACCCTGCGGCACCGTGCATCTCGGTGATCAGGCGGCGTCTGATGGCGTCGCGAAAACCGCGCCGGTTGAGCAACCCGGTCAGTGGATCCTCATCGGAGCGAATCGCGAAATGGGTCATCGCGTTGGTCAAGCACCGCACACCGAGCGGGATCACGGAGTTCGGAAACCACATCATCCAGAACGCCGCCAACGCCGCAGCCACACCGACCTCGGGCGCGAGCCGGATCGCGGCCACCACCGCCGCGGCGATCGCCAGAACGGCATTGACGGCGACGAACCGCAGGTTGTGGAAGAACGCGATGTATCCACCGGTGACGGTCAGACATGCACACGCCAGCGCGGCGACACCGGGACTGGATTGGGTCAGACTCCACAGCGTCGCGCACACGGATCCGAGCAGCACCGCCACGAGCGACACCCGGCGCGTCGGCCAACGTGTCCACCAGAACCACGTCATCGCGACGCACACCGTTGCACCGGCGGCGCCGACGGGGAACGAACCCGCGTTCCACTGCGCTGACGGAATCATCGCGGCGACGGGGATCAGCGAGGCTGACGCCACCACGAACACCATGATCATCCGTGTCGGGTGGAGCAATCCTCGGTGGCGTAGAAAGGCGGTCACCCGATCGAACTGATCGGGCTCCGACCACAATTCAGCCAACACGACAGATCGCCTCCCGCCCTGACCATCCGCGCAGCGAACCGCCTCACTTCGTGTGAGGTGTGCTCGTAGCCATCGGGTCGGCGTTGGCTGCAGCGCCTCGTCCTCGATGCTACGGGGAGCGTGCGACCTGCGCCCCGTGGGCTCGCGGGGATGAGCGGGTGGTGACACACCACATCATCGACTAGTGTTCTGAGTCGTTAATTCGTTGGCAGTAGTTGCCGATGCTGGCGAGGATTTGATCGGCGGTCTTGGTCCACACGTAGGGACGTGGGTTCT
>NZ_JBEXUA010000018.1:0-93106 GCF_040614235.1 Mycobacterium sp. NPDC006124
GCGGCGCAGAACCACCCGCGCCCAAGATCACGCCGACCGCGTCCACCGAGAACGCGCGGGCCCCTGCTAGACCACGCCGGTCGCGTCGTACATCCAGGACATGTCGGCGTTGGCGAAGTCCTCCAGCCACGTCGGGGGAGCATGGTTGGCCAGCGCGCTCATGTCCCAGTAGTCCTTCCAGAGCGTGATCTTGCCGTTCTCGACCCGATGCACGGTGACGAACCGAAGGACCGCCGATTCGCCCGTAGCCCAATGCCATTCCTCGTGGTGCTCGTACATGGCGTCCGCGCCATCGACGACCAGCAGGCCGGTGAAGTTCTCGTAGGACGCCAGCGGCTCCAATCCGATCTTCAATCTCTTCACGATGTCCTCGGGACCCTTCGCCGCGGCCGCGGGCCCCACCGGCACGTCGAGGTAGATGCAGTCCTCGGAGATGAAGGACTTCAGCGATTCCCAGTCACGGGCGGACAGCGCGGCCCACATGCCGAGCACCGCATCCTCAACCGACACTGGACAACTCGTCTTTCGGAGTCGCGACGGCGGGGGACTGGTGCGCCGCGCGCAGGAAGCGCCCGGTCCGCTGGTTGCCGACCAGTTCGGTGGGCTCGCCGTCGAGGAACACCGGCCGTCCGCCGACCAGCACCGCCCGCACCGTCTCCCGGTTGCGGTTGACCATGCGCGAGAGCCCGCCGTACTGCTCGACGGGTTCCTCGGCGTAGGCGTCCAACCGGTCGTCGAGGCAGGCTGGGTCGACGATGGCGACGTCGGCCCGGTCACCGATCCTCAGATGTCCGGCGTCGAGCCGGTACCAGTCCGCCAGTTCACCGGTCAGCCGGTGTACCGCCTGCTCGACGGTCATGAACGGGGTGCCCGCGGCATCGGCGTCGCGGACGTGACGCAACAGCCGAAGCCCCATGTTGTAGAAGGCCATGTTCCGCAGGTGGGCACCGGCGTCGGAGAAGCCCATCTGCACCCCGGGGTCACGGGCCAGTTTCTTGAGCACCTCCGGCCGGTGGTTGGAGATCGTGGTGCGCCATCGCAGTGCCGTGCCGTGTTCGAGCACCAGGTCCAGGAACGCGTCGACGGGGTGCAGACCGCCGCGGTCGACGCCGACCTGGCCGAAGGACTTGCCCACGACGCTCGCGTCCGGACAGCCGACGATCTCGGCGTCGAAGAAGTCGCGGTGCCAGACCCGCATCCCGAACTTGCTCTCGTACTCCTTGCGGAACCGGCGACGGTACTGCTCGTCGCGCATCATCTCGTTGCGTTCGACCTCGTCGCGCAGGTGCAGCGCCGCCGCGCCCGCGCCGAACTCCTCGAAGATCACCAGGTCGATGCCGTCGGCGTACACCTCGAACGGCACGGGCAGGTGCTGCCAGCGGAAGTCGCCGCCCATGCGGTTGACCAGACGCGCGACCGGGCCCATCAGCGCGATCGCATACGGGTTGGACTTGACGTCGGCCGCCGAGAGCAGGCTCGTCTTCAGCGGGTTGCGCACGCCCCCGAGGGACTGCGCGATCTGCGACAGCAGGTTCAGCGGGTTCTCGATGTTGGGCCCGGACTGCAAGATTCGACCGGCCCTGCGCAGCAACGACTTCAGCCGGCGTTGTTCGCGAGCGCCGGCGTAGGTCGACGGCAGGGTGCGGGACCGGCAGACCTCGCCGTCGATCTTGTCGAAGAGCAACTGCATCGACGACATGCCGACGAAACCGGCTCGTAGCGCCTCGGCGAGCATGCGTTCCATCTCGGCCTGCTCGACCCGGCTTGGGCGCTCCCGTTTGCGCGTCGCACGGTCGAGGCCCATCACCGCGGTGCGCATGTCGGAGTGGCCGATGAACGCCGCCAGATTCGGTCCGAGCGGGAGACTCTCGAGCGCCTCGACGTACTCCTCGCAGGTGCGCCAGGTCTTGCGGCCGTCGACCGCGGCGATGACGTGCTCGCGGGGTATTGCCTCGACGCGGCCGAACAGGTCGCCCGCCTGAGTGCCGTCGACGTGGATGGTGGACAGCGAACAGGAGCCCAGCATGACCGTGGTCACGCCGTGGCGCAGCGACTCCGCCAGCGACGGTCCGTTCAGCACCTCGACGTCGTAGTGGGTGTGGATGTCGAGCAGACCCGGCAGCACCCACAGACCGGTCGCGTCGATCACCCGGGGGCAGCCGGCGTCGTCGAGTTCGTCGGCCGTGACCGCCACGACGTGACCGTCCCGGATGCCGAGGTTGCGGATCGCGGACGCGGCGCCGGTGCCGTCGAACCAGCGGCCGTTGCGGATGATCGTGTCGTAGGTCACTCCGTCATAGAACAGCCGTCGAGCACCGGTGTCAACGAAATCGTGAACAGATCTCTATAAATGTCTACTGCTCGGCCCAGGCGTCTGGTTGACGGCCGTCGACGTCGGTGAAGCCGTACTCGCGCGCCAGTTGCACCGAGCTGGCCGACCGCTGATTCCACCGAGCCCGATCGGGGTCGGCCGCGATGGCGGCGACGCCACGACCCACGAAGCGCGGCGTCTCCGATTCGGTGAAGGACGGCGGTGCGACGGGCCCGCCGTCGGCGCGGCACGGGTCGAGTGCGTCGCGCCAATTGGCCGCGCCCACGCCATAGTTCTCCAGCATCATCTCCGAGCGCAGCCATCCCGGGGTCACCGCGACGGCCACGGCCCCGAAGGGCGCCAGGTCGTGGCCCTGGCTGAAGGCGATCCGGTTGACCGACACCTTGGCGAGGTCGTAGAACGCCGAGAGCCGGTAGTGGTGGGCGTTGAACTCGGCCGTGCCGTCGGTGACCTCGACCAGCAGACCGCCGGGACGCGTCACCAGCAGTGGCAACAGACAGTGCGACGTGATGAGGTGCGTGTCGACGCCGAGCCGAAGGATCCGCAGCCCGTCGGCGAGGTCGTGCTCCCACAGCGGGCGATTCCACGTCGACGGGGCCCCTTGAGGATCTCCGCACCCCAGATGTCGTTGACCAGGACGTCGAGGACGCCGTAGTCGGACCGCAGACGCTCGGCCAACGCGCGCACCTGAAGCACGTCGAGGTGATCGGTCGGGATCGCGACACCGACGCCACCCAGCTCGGTGACGAGTCGCGCTGTCTCCTCGACGGTTTCGGGCCGGTCGTAGTCCGAGTGAAGGGTGACCTCCGAGCTGGTGCGCCCCGTGCACACCACCGTCGCACCCGCCTCCCCAAGCGCGGCGGCGATGCCACGACCCGCACCGCGAGTCGCCCCGGCGACCACGGCCACCCGCCCGACCAGGGCGCGGCTGCCCGCAGGGGTGATCATGACGTCGAGTATCAGCTGTCGGAGGGGTCCGTCATCGCAAGTTGGAAAATCTGCGGGCATACTCGGTTCGGTGACTCCGCTGCAGCGTTACATCGCCGAAGAGATCGCAACCGACCACGTCGAGGGACTGATGTCCCGGCGCGAGGCGTTCCGTCGACTGGCGCTGATCGGCGTCGGCGCCGCCGCAGCCTCCTCGCTGATCGCGGCCTGCAGTTCGGCGGACAAGCCCGCCGACGGCACGCCCACCGCCGAGGCTCCCGGCACCTCCAGCAGTGCCACGACCGAGAAGGCGCCGCCGCCCGGCATCGAGAACGCGCTCGAGACCGAGCCCGTGACGTGGCCGGGACCCCGCGGTGAGCTACAGGGCGCCTGGGCGGCGGCCCAGACGCCCAAGGGAGCGGTGCTGGTCATCCACGAAAACAAGGGCCTCACCGACTGGGCGCGTTCGGTCGCCGGACGCTTCGCCGGGATCGGCTACTCCAGCCTCGCGGTCGACCTGCTGTCCGGCGAGGGCGGCACCGCGAAGTTCACCGACCCGGCCGAGGCCACCGCCGCACTGAGCAAGATCTCCCCGCAGGACTTCGTCGCCGACCTGAAGTCCGGGGTCGAGGAATTGCAGCGTCGCACCCCGGGAGTGAAGGTCGCGGCCGTCGGATTCTGCATGGGCGGCGGTCTGGTCTGGCAACTCCTTGCAGCCGGCGAGCCGCAGCTTGCCGCCGCGGTCCCGTTCTACGGTCCGACGCCGGACGACGCCGACTTCAGCGGCTCCAAGGACGTGGCGGTGCTCGCGTTCTACGGCTCGAAGGACGCCCGCGTGACCGGTACCAAGGACGCTGCGCAACAGGCTCTCGACAAGGCCGGGGTGGTCAACGAACTCGTCGTCGAACAGGGCGCCGACCACGCGTTCTTCAACGACACCGGTGAGCGCTACGACCCGACGGCCGCCGCGGACGCCTGGCAACGCGTGCAGGCCTGGTTCACCAAGTACGTCGTGTAGCCGCTTGCCGGACCCGGTTTGAACACGACCCGGTCCGGGCAATCTCCCTTCCAGCGTGCGCGTCAATAACTGGTGCGCCGAATCGAAGGAGCCCGACATGAGCAACAGCACCGTCATCGCAATCGTCGTGGCCGTCGTGGTGGTCCTGTTGTTGATCCTGGGCCTGTCCTTCATGGCGCGCAGCGCGCGCGACAAGAAGCGCCGAGCCGAGGCCGACCGGATCCGCGAGGAAGCGCGCGAGGAGAGCGCGCGGGTGGAGAAGCGCGAGGCCATCGCCGCCGAGACCGAGGCCAAGGCGCGCGCCGCCGCCGCCGAAGCCGAGGCGAAGGCCGCCGAGGCCGCCCGACTCAACGACCGCGCCGCCAGTCACCGCAACGAGGCCGCATCCTCCCGCGAGGAGCTCGACTCCAAGTGGCAGCACGCCGATGAGGTAGACCCACGCCGCAAGGACGACGCCGATGCGGCCTACGCCCTCGCCGAGAAGGAGCGCGCCAAGCACGAGGGTGAGAGCGACACCGAGCTGAACCGCGTCGAGCATGACGAGTTGCAGCCCACCCAGCGCACCGAGCGGGACCCGCAGCACCGCGTCGTCAACTAGGTCGCGTTAGCGCGCCGGAGTCCACGCGACGGGCAGCCGTTTGATGCCGTGGATGAACGCCGACTGCAGCCGAGCGGGTTCCTCGACCGCCACCAGGTCGGGGATCCGCCGGTGCAGTTCCTCGAAGGCGACGGTGATCTCCCGTCGCGCAAGGTTCGCGCCCAGGCAGAAGTGGGCACCGCCCCCGCCGAATCCCACGTGGGGGTTCGGGTGGCGCCGGACGTCGAACAGGTGCGGGTTCTCGAACTTGGCGGCGTCCCGATTGGCCGACCCGTACCAGAGCGACACCTTGTCGCCCTCGGCGAGTGCCACCCCACCGAGTTCGGTCGCCTGGGTGACGGTGCGCCGCATGTAGGCCACCGGCGAGGCCCACCGCACCACTTCCTCGACGGCGGTCGGCGCGACGGAATCGTAGTCGTCCCACCACAGGTCGCGCTGCTCGGGATAGCGGCTCAGCGCCAGGACGCCGTGGCTGATGGCGTTGCGGGTGGTCTCGTTGCCCGCCACGACCAACAGGATGAAGAACGACGCCACCTCCGCGGACGTGAGTCGCTCACCGTCGAGTTCGGCCTGCACCAGGCTGGTGGTGAGGTCCTCGCCGGGCCGGGCCCGCCGGTCGTCGGCCAGCGCCGCGGCGTAGGCGCCGATGTCCATGGCCACCTTGACGAATTCGTCGAAGTCCGCGGTGATCTCGGGGTCGCCGAAACCAAGGATGACGTTCGTCCAGTGGAAGACGTTCTGATGCTCGGCCTCGGGGATGCCCATCATGTCGCAGATGATCTGCAAGGGCAGCGGTCCGGCCAGCTCGGCGACCAGATCGCAGGAGCCGTCCGGGTGGTCGGCGATCATCGCCTGCACCAGGCGGCGGGCGCGGTCGCGAACCGAATCCTCGATGCGCGCGAGCACCCTTGGGGTGAAGGCACTTCGGACGATGTTGCGCAGCCGGGTGTGCCGCGGATCGTCCATCGCGATCATCGAGCCGAAGTACTCGGCGAGCTCCGGGGACTGGTCCCCGATGACGATGCCCTGCGCGGAGCTGAAGATCTCGGGGTGCCGGCTGGCATGGAACACGTCGTCGTACCGGGTGACGGCCCAATGCCCGCGACCCTGCTCGAACCCGTCCTGGACGAACTCGGGGTGCTTGGACACCGGCGCCTCCCGACGCAGGGTGGCGAAGGCGCCCTCACGCACGTCGTCGTCGGCGGCCCAGAAGTCCCACGACCCGAGATTGACCTCGGAGAGCGCGATGTCGGGCGGCGGCGCCCCGTTGACACGTGTCGAGATACCCACGCCGCGAGCGTAGCGTCACGGCCGCGCTTCGTGCCCCGATCGGCCAGGAGTGCGGCGGCGCTCCTTCATCTGGGCCTCGAACACATGCCGGTCGCCACCGACGAGCTCGTCGCGAACCCGCCGGTCGTGGTCGCGAAACCTGCTCCAGTACTCGTCGTCGAACTCCTCGACGATTTGAAAGGTCCACCGCCCGTGCAGGACGTTGCGGCCGACCATGTCGGTCTCCAAGCGGTCGGCCACCTCGCCGTGGCCGGCCTCGCGGAGTTCGTCGCAGGCCTCGCCCAGCGTCAGGTCGGCGTGACCCATCAACTGATGGAACGAATACAGGTGGCCCCGGGCGCGCTCGACGTACTCGAGGGCCTCGGAGACCTTGCCGACCGCGGCGATGGTGTCGTCGTCGTTGACTGTCATGCGGAGCTGATACCCGGCCCATAACGCACCCAATCAACCGTTGCGTGTGGTAGCACCGTCGGGTGCGCAACCCACATGCAGGGCAACCGTTTACGTCCTCCGACGCCGAGATCGCCGAGGCGCTGCTCGACGTCAGCATCCCCACGTTGATGCTCAGCCTGGTGCACATGTCCGGGGACCCCACCCACGTCCGCGGTGCGCTGCGACCCGCCGGGCTGTTCCTCAACGAGGTGCAGGGCTACCTGTCCGAAGACGACAAGGCGGCGGCCCGCGACATTGCCCTGCGGGTGATCGGCGACTACCGCGACCGTGGCTGCCCCGAGCCCGAGCCCGTCGGCGGCGACCTCCTCAAGGAGATGATGGAGTGGCTGGTCTGCGAACCGGTGCCCGACGAGTACGTGCCGATGCTGCTCGAGGAGATGGAACTCGACGGTACCGACGGCCGGTCGGTGGGCGACGGTGCGGGGTCGGCGGCCGCGCGCGAGGAGTTCCCCGTCGTCGTCGTCGGCTGCGGAGAGTCCGGTCTGCTGGCCGGTATTCGGCTCGCGGAGGCGGGAATCCCGTTCACCATCGTCGAGAAGAACGCCGGACCCGGCGGCACCTGGTACCAGAACACCTACCCCGGGGCGCGGGTCGACGTTGGAAATCACTTCTACTGCTACAGCTTCGAGCCGACCGACCAGTGGACCCACTTCTTCGCCGAGCAACCCGAACTGCAGGCCTACTTTCAGCGCGTCATGGACGACCGCGGTGTCGGACCGCACGTCAGGTGGCGGACCGAGGTCGTCGGTGCCACCTGGGACGAGGCCGCCTCGAGGTGGACCGTTCACACCCGCGCCGCCGACGGCACGACCTCGACGCTGCACGCTCGCGCGCTCATCAGCGCCGTCGGTCAGCTCGACCGGCCCAGCATACCGGCGATCACCGGCCGGGAATCGTTCGCCGGCAACGCCTTTCACTCGGCACAGTGGGATCACTCCGTCGACCTGCGGGGGCGTCGGGTCGCGCTGATCGGCGCTGGCGCCAGCGGCTTCCAGATCGCGCCGGCCATCGCCGAGGACGTCGAACACCTCACCGTCTTCCAGCGCACGGCCCAATGGATGTTCCCCAACCCGAACTACCACGCGGCCGTCGGGCAGGGCGTGCAGTGGGCGCTACGCCATCTGCCGTTCTACGGGCGGTGGTACCGGTTCCTGCTCTTCTGGCCCGGCTGCGACAAGGGTCTCGCGGCAGCCCGCGTCGACCCCGACTACCCGGATCAAGGGCGCGCCGTCAGCGAGATCAACGAGATCACCCGGGTGATGTTCACCGAGTGGATCAAGAGTCAGATCGGCGACGATCCCGAACTCGAGGCCAAGGTCGTCCCGGACTACCCGGCGACCGGCAAGCGCACCCTGCAGGACAACGGCAGCTGGCTCAAGACGCTCACCCGCGACGACGTCGAATTGGTTCGCACACCGATCGACCACCTCGACGCCGATGCGGTGGTGACGGCCGACGGTGCGCGTCACCCCGTCGACGTCATCGTCTACGCCACCGGCTTTCGTGCCGGGGAACTGCTGTGGCCCATGACCGTCACCGGTCGCGACGGCCGTGACCTCCGGAGCCAATGGGGCGAGCGGCCGGCGGCGCACCTCGGCATCACGGTGCCGGGCTTCCCGAACTTCTTCTGCCTGTACGGGCCTGGCACCAACCTGGCCAGCGGCGGCAGCCTGATATTCCACTCGGAATGCCAAATGCGTTACATATCAGGCTGTTTGGAACATCTGATCGCGGGCGGGCATCGGTCCATGGAGCCGCGTCAGGACGTCACCGACGACTGGGTGCGGCGCAGTCAGGAGGAGATGCGCACGCTGGTGTGGGCGCACCCGAGCATCGAGCATTCGTTCTACAAGAACAGCCACGGCGAGGTGTACACCCTGAGTCCGTGGCGCCTGGTCGACTACTGGGCCTGGACGCGGGAACCCGACCCGGACGACTTCGTCTTCGGTTGAGGCGCGCCGTCCTACGCCTGCGGGTCATCGCTCGTCTCGTGCCTCGACCACGGCCCGGATCCGCTCCAGCGTCTTTCGCATGTCGCGGACGTTGCGCCGCTTGCGGAGCTGACCGCCGAACAGTCCGAACAACGTCGTCAACAAACCCTCACTCATGCGGAAGGACTCCGTGACGTCGGTGCCACCCCCGGCGGGGGTGAACCGGTAGTGCCAGTTGTTCACCGGCCGGCCGGCGACGAGCACTTCGAAGCCGAACTCCCTGCCGGGGTCGCACGCCGTCACCCGGCACGTCGTCCAGTAGACGGGACCGATCTCATTGCGCCTCACGTGCCCGCGGAACGTGGCCCCCAGCGCCGGGCCGGTCGCGCCGTCGAGCCATTCAGCCTCGAACGTCTCCGGGGAGAACTTGCCGGTGTTGCGGACGTCGGCGACGAGGTCCCACACCTTCTGCGCGGGGGCGTCCATCGCCACCGTGACCGATGCCTGCATCGCCGCACCTGCTTTCGTCGTCGTCCACTCGGGCGTGGTGTCACCATAGGCACGTGACGGACTGGAACGGTGCCGAGTACGCGACACTGAGCGGACTGCAGCGAACGATGATCACCGAGGCCATGGCCGGGTTGGACTTCCGCCCCGACGACCACGTCCTCGACATCGGTTGCGGCGACGGCTTTCTCACCGCAGCCATCGCCGCCCTCGTGCCGCGCGGCCTGGTGGTCGGCGCCGACCCGTCGCACCGGATGGTGGCCACCGCAGCCGGCTCGGCCGCCGCTGGGGACGTCGATCCCCGCTTCGTCGTCGCCGACGTCCGCGCGCTGCCCTTCGGCGAGACGTTCGACGCCGCGGTCTCGTTCAACGCGTTGCACTGGGTGCCCGAGGTTCGTCTGGCGCTAAGCCAGATCGCCGCCGTACTCAAACCCGGCGGATCCCTGCTGGTGCAGGTGGTCTGCGCCGGCACGCGACCCAGCCTGGAGGGCGTCACCACCACGTTGTCCCGCCAGCCGCGCTGGGTCAGGTGGTTCGAGGACCTCGACCCGCCGTTCGTCCACGTCGACCCCGACGGGTACGCGGCCTTGGCCGCGTCGGCCGGCCTGGTGCTCGACGACCTCGTGGCCACCGACCGCACCTGGGACTTCGGGTCGCGCGAGGCATTCCACCGGTGGTCGGCGATGGGGTCCACCGCCTGGACCGACCGCCTGCCCGCCGAGCATCGCGAACGATTCGTCACCGAGCAGGTCGACGCCTACGAGCAGGTCACCGGCACGGCCGGACTGTTCGCCTTCATGCAGATGCGGGCGCGTCTGCATCGCGGGCAGACTGGGTGAGGTGAAGATCCGATTCGGCGTGAGCCTCGGCTCGGGCCCCGCGGCCAGTCCCGCCGAACTGGCGGACCTCGTCGACCGACTCGAGACCGCCGGCGTCGACTCCCTCTGGTTCTCCGAACTGGTCTACGACGACGCCGTCGACCCCGTCGTCGGCATGGCCTACGCCCTGGCACGTACCACCAAGCTCAAGGTCGGCACCTCGGTGGCGATCCTGCCGGGTCGCCATCCGGTACTCGTCGCCAAGCAGCTCGCGTCACTGGCCGCCCTCGCCCCCAAGCGGGTACTGCCAGTCTTCGGACTGCGTTCGGCACTGCCCGCCGAGCGAGACGCGTTCGTCGTCCCCGAGGGCAAGCGCGGCGCGGTCTTCGACGAGGCGCTCGTCATGCTGAGGGCGGCACTGCAGTCCGACGGTGACGACTTCACCGGTGACTACTTCACCGCGAGATCCATGGCCGTCGGTCCCCGCGCGTCCAGACCGCTCGACGTCTGGCTGGGCGGATCGGCCCCGACGGCCTTTCGCCGCATCGGTCGGCTCGCCGACGGCTGGCTCGGCTCGTTCCTGACCCCCGAGGAGGCCCGCCGCGGTCGCGAGAGCATCGAGGCGGCCGCCGCCGAGGCGGGGCGCACCGTCGAGGCCGACCACTACGGCGTCAACGTCGCCGTCGCCGAGAACGGGCTGACCGACGACGTCGTCGCCGCGGTGCGCGCACGGCGGCCCGACGTCGAGCCCGGCGAACTGGTCGCCGACGGCTGGCCCGCCCTGCACCGGATGATCGACGGCTACGTCGACGCGGGGCTGACCAAGTTCGTCATCCGACCCACCGGCGGCGTCGGCGCCGTGGACTTCGTCGACCGCTTCGCCAGCGAACTGCTACCCCGGGAGAACTAGGACTCGTGACCCAGAACACCGACCGTTCAGTCGTCGTCGCAGGACATCTGATGGTGCACCCCGACGTCCGCGACGTGTACCTGGCCACCTGTCGCGAGGTGGTGCGGCTGGCCCGCGCGACGGCGGGGTGTCTGGACTTCGCCATCTCGGCCGACGTCCTGGATCCGGGCCGCGTCAACGTCTTCGAGCGGTGGGCCTCGCAAGCCGCCGTGGAGGAGTTCCGGGGCAGCGGACCCTCCGACGAGCAGGGCGCCGCGCTGCTGTCGGCCTCGGTGGCGGAATACGACGTCACCGAGGGCCGACTCCTCACCTGACACCGCCAGCAAACACGGCTTACGGCTTGGTGACCCGTGGCCGCCACCCGGTGAACCGATTAGAGGTCGACCTCCCGTTTCGGGTAGTCTTCGTCAGATTGCGCGGACCTACGGGGGAAGGCTCTCGAGCATGCGGAGCCGCTGACGATATTCACGAATCCAGACGCCAAAGGCTGAACCTTGCCAGACACGAAGAACGACACCCAGGGCCTAGAGCCGCACTTCGAAGACGTGCAGGCGCACTACGACCTCTCAGACGACTTCTTCCGGTTGTTCCTGGATCCCACCCAGACCTACAGCTGCGCGTACTTCGAGCGCGACGACATGACGCTCGAGGAAGCCCAGATCGCGAAGATCGACCTGTCGCTCGGCAAGCTCGGACTCGAGCCGGGCATGACGCTCCTCGACATCGGCTGCGGCTGGGGCGCGACGGTCAACCGGGCGCTGGAACGCCACGACGTCGACGTCGTCGGTCTGACGCTCAGCAAGAACCAGCAGGCGCACGTCAAGAATTTGCTGGCGAAGTCCGACAGTCCCCGGCGCAAGGACGTGCTCCTCCAGGGCTGGGAGCAGTTCCGCGAGCCGGTGGACCGCATCGTGTCGATCGGCGCGTTCGAGCACTTCGGCCGCGACCGCTACGACGACTTCTTCGAGATGGCCTACGGCGTGCTGCCCGACGACGGCGTGATGCTGCTGCACACCATCGTCAAGCCCAGCGACGAGGAATTCGCCGAGCGCAAGCTCCCGCTGACGATGACCAAGCTCAAGTTCTTCAAGTTCATCATGGACGAGATCTTCCCCGGCGGCGATCTGCCGCAGGTCGCCAAGGTCGAGGAGCACGCCACCAAGGTCGGCTTCACGGTGACCAGGGTTCAGCCGTTGCGGCTGCACTACGCCCGCACGTTGGAGATCTGGGCCGCTGCGCTCGAGGCTCGCAAGGACGAGGCCATCGCGATCCAGTCCCAAGAGGTCTACGACCGCTACATGCGCTACCTGACCGGTTGCGCTGAGCTGTTCACCGAGGGCTACACCGACATCTGCCAGTTCACGCTGGTCAAGTCCTAGGCCGACGGCGGCTAAGACGCAGGTGGCGGCCGGCGTCCGGGCGGCCCCATCTCGGCCCCGGCGGCGTCGCGCCGCCGGGCGGCCATACCCGCGAGGGCCTCGAAGACCACGCGGTGAGCGGCGTTCACCGTCAGCTCGGCGTGGTCGTAGGCGGGGGACACCTCCACCACGTCGACCCCGGCCACGTCGTGTTCGTAACAGAGCTGGCGCACCATCCGAAGCAGGTCGACGCTGGTGATGCCGCCGGGCTCCGGCGTGCCCGTACCCGGAGCGTGCGCCGGGTCGAGGACGTCGATGTCCACTGACAGGTACAGCTTGTCGGCCTTGGCGAGCGCCTCGCCGACGGCGTCGACCATCACGGCCTTGAAGCCGCGTTCCCAGATCTCCTGCATGGTGTGCCACACCATGCCTTGCTCCTGCATCCACTCGAAGGTGTCCTGCGGCGGCCAGTACCCGCGCAGTCCGACCTGCACGAAATGGGTCCCGGGGACGGCGCCGGACTCGATCAGGCGGCGCATCGGGGTGCCGTGGCTGGCCAGGTTGCCGTCGATGATGTCCGCGGTGTCGGCGTGCGCGTCGAAGTGCACGATGCCGACGTTGCCGTAACCGTGCACGTCGGCCACCGCGGTGGCCGACGGCCAGGTGATCGAATGGTCTCCGCCCAGCACGACGGGCACGATGCCGCGGGAGGCCACTGCCGCCACCCGCTCCCGGATGTTGCGGTGCGACACCTCGGTCATGCCGTGCGGGCAGAACGCGTCGCCGAAGTCGACGACCTCCAGCCAGTCGAAGATCTCCAAGCCGAGGTCCATGTGATAGGTCCCGGGTTCGTAGGCCGTGGCCCGGATCGCCCGCGGACCGAACCGTGCGCCAGGCCGGTTGGTCGTCCCGACGTCGAACGGCGCACCCACGATTGCGACGTCGGGCTGCCAGGAGTCGAGCTGCTCGACCTCGGTCAGGAAGGGCCGGTGACCGAACGTGGCGAGCCCCGAGTAGGGCAGGTCGAGTTGCTCGGCCATGCCCGGTGGGAGTTCGCGACGGGGTGCGTCGGCGTGTGAATGATCCCCGTGATCGTGACTCATGGAAGGACGGTACCCCCATCGGGTGCGTTGCGCCCTTGACCCGCAACGGAAGTGAGTGCCTCACGCACCGCGGGTGGAAGGTCGCGAGTGGTCCAGTCCTCGGTCGACACCACGACGTATACGTTGCGCCCCCGCGTCGTGGTGCCCTCGGTCCCGTCCGCCGCGCGGCGCAGCACCTCGAAGGCCAACGAGAAGCTGGTCCGCCCGGTCGACTCGCAGCGAGTCGCGACGCGGATGTCGTCGCGCCAGCGCACCGACGCCAGGTAGTCGAGTTCGGCGTGTACCAATTGCAGGTCCAGACCCCATTCCTCGAATCTGGCGATCGACGTGCGGAGGTGGTCCAAGAACGCGTTCGACGCCTCGTCGAACCAGGTCAGGTAGTGGCCGTGGAACACCACGCCCTGTTGGTCCACTTCGGCGTAGCGGGGAACGATCGGCAAGGAGAACGCGTCGGTCACATCCCACACCTTGGCAGCCGACACCTGCTGACAGACTCTTGGGCATGCACTTGGTGACCGTCGACGACATCCGGGCCGCCGCAGCACGCATCCGCGGATCGGTCGTCCGCACGCCGCTGGTGCCCGCACCGTGGGGCGACCCGGACCGCCCCCTGTGGATCAAGCCGGAGAACCTTCAGGCGATCGGCGCCTTCAAGGTGCGCGGCGCCTTCAACGCGATCGCCCACCTCGACCCCTCGGTGCGGGCCCGGGGCGTCGTCGCCTACTCCAGCGGAAACCACGCCCAGGCCGTGGCCCACGCAGCCGCCACCTTTGGCATCGCCGCGTCGATCGTCATGCCCGAGGAGACGCCCTCGGTCAAGGTCGACGCCACCCGCAGCCACGGCGCCGAGGTGGTGCTGTGCGCGGCCGGTCGACGCGAGGCGGTCGCCGAGGAGGTGGTGGCCCGCACCGGCGGGGTGTTGATCCCGCCGTTCGACCACCCCGACGTCATCGCCGGGCAGGGCACCATCGGGCTCGAGATCGTCGAGGACCTGCCCGAGGTCGCCACCGTGATCGTCCCGGTGAGCGGCGGGGGACTGGCCTCGGGCATCGGCACCGCGGTCAAGGCCCTGGCGCCCGGAGTCCGGATGATCGGCGTCGAACCCGAACTCGCCGCCGACACCGCCGCGGGTCTCGTGGCCGGGCACCGCGTGAACTGGTCGATCGAGGACCGCAACCGCACCATCGCCGACGGGCTTCGGTCTCAGCCCTCGGAGCTGACGTTCGCCCATCTGCAACGCGTGCTCGACGAGCTGATCACCGTGTCGGAGCACGACATTCGAGCTGCCGTCCGCGAAATCGCCCTGCGGGCGCACCTGGTGGCCGAACCGAGCGGGGCGACGGCGCTCGCGGCCTATCGACGCCGGGAGACCCCACCGGGGCCGACGGTGGTGGTGGTGTCCGGTGGCAACGTCGAACCCGCGCTGCTGGCCGAGATCCTGACGGGCTGACCGGTACGAGCGTACCGGTTCTACCAGGACAGCACGAGGGGGCAGGACACCTCGCACCCGTCCCGCATGGCGTGCGCCCACGCGTCCTGCTCCGCGGCGGCCGTCAGCAGCCTGCGCCGACCCGACCAACCACACGAGCACGTCGCGGTGGAGTCCAGCCGGCCTGGACGGTGCACCGACGCCACGCCGACCTCGACCAGTGTTCCAGGTGCCGTCATCGCGCCTCCTTCGCCGATCGTCGCGGCAGTCAATCCATTCCGACGACGCACCCCATCATCGCGCCGCCGTGGCATGGTTTCGGCCAACGACAGGTCACGACTCGGCCAAGGCGGCTGGGCGTGCCCCTAGTGCACGCCCTCCATGAGCGAACTGATCCACCGGCTCAACCCGAACACGACCAGACCGACGACGATCGCGACGGCGCCCAGGATCCCGAAGTACGCGAATTCCCTTGCGGGGTCGTAGTAACCGGCCAGGACGCCCGACATCGACGTACCCAGGCCCACGGAGAAGAAGTACAGCGCCATCATCTGCGCGCGAAATGCCTTGGGAGCCAACTTCGTCGTGACCGACAGACCGATGGGAGAGAGCATCAGCTCCGAGACCGCGAACACCGCCAGGATGGCGGCCACCAGCAGTGCCGGGACCGCCTTGCCCGTCGTCCCCGCCATCGGCAGGAACAGCAGGAACGCCACGCCCATTCCGACGACGCCGTAGGCGAACTTGCGCGGCGTGGTGGGGGCCCGGTTGCCGAGCCTGGTCCACAGCGCGGCGAACACGGGGGACAGCACGATCACCCATACCGGCTCGATCGACCCGATCCAGTTCGACGGCGCCGTCCACCCGAACACCGTCCAGTCCATCCGCTCGTCGGAGTACACCGCGAGCACGGTGAAGATCTGCTGGAACAGCGACCAGAACACCGCGTTGGCCACGAACAGCGGGATGAACGCCCGGACGCGGGTGCGCTCCACCGCGTCGACCTTCGGGCTGCGCAGCATCACCACGAAGTAGACGACCGCGGCGACGACGATCACGCCGGTGGTCACCTGCGAGAGGTTCTCCAGCCGCACCAAGCCCCACGCCAGCGCCGCCGCGACCACCGCGACCACGACGACCACCGCCCCGACGTAGACCTTGATCTGGTCGTGCGGCAACGGGTTTGGCACCTCGCGGCCGTGCGTGCCCAGATTGCGCCGGAAGACGACGTACTGGCCCAGACCCAGCGCCATGCCGACCGCCGCGGCGCCGAAGCCCCAGTGGAAGCCGACACTGGTCTGCAGCAGACCGGTGATCAGCGGCCCGACGAACGCCCCAAGGTTGATGCCGAGATAGAACAGCGTGAACCCGCCGTCCGAGCGCGGGTCGCCCTCGTCGTAGAGGGTGCCCAGCAGCGAGGAGGCGTTCGCCTTGAGCGCGCCGGACCCGAGGGCGACCAGGAACAGTCCGGCGCCCACGCCCGCCAGCCCCGGCAGGACGGCCAGCGCGATGTGCCCGAGCATGACGACGACGCCGCCGTAGAACACCGTGCGCTCCATGCCCAGGACCCGGTCGGCGATCCAGCCGCCGAGCACGGTCGAGAGGTACACCAGCCCGCCGTACGCGCCGACGATCCCCGTGGCGGTGCTCTGGGGAAGCGCCAGGCCGCCGTCGGTGACCGAGTAGTACAGGTAGTAGCCGAGGATGGTCAGCATTCCGTAGAAGGAGAAGCGCTCCCACAACTCGACGCCGAACAGGTTCACCAGCCCGATGGGGTGACCGAACACGGTCCGGGCTGGCCTCTGATCCTCGATCCGTCCTTCCGTCATGGGGTCACCCTGCCACGCGCCGGTCGAGGACAACGGGTAATGTCGCGCGCAATGGTCCTCCACGCTGGTGCTGCCCGTGCGTGGCCGCCTCGTGGCTCTGAAGGGGAACGTGTGGACGCCGTCCTCGGTTTGTCGATGACTCCGACGTCGGTCGGCTTGGTCCTGGTCGAAGGCCAGGACGCCGACGGCGCCACGATGGATCGCGACTCCATCGCCTTCGCCGACGGTGACGTCCACTCCTCCGCACAGGCCACCGCCGCGGTGTTGCGCACCGAGGCCATCGCCGCGACCCGCGGGCTACGCCTGCACTCCATCGGCGTGACCTGGAGTGAAGACGCCGACCTTCAGGCCTCCATGCTGATGGAGTCGCTCACGGAGTCGGGTTTCGACAACGTCGTGGCGATCCGCATGCCCGAGGCCACCGAGGCGTTGGCCCGCGGCATCGCCGACGTGCTCGGCTACACGACCACCGCGGTCTGCGTGATCGAACCGGAATCGGTGATCTCGCTGATCGTCAACACCGGCGACGGAGCGGTGCAGACGGCGTTCAACCACTCCGTCGACTCCGACGAGGCCCTCATCAGCTGGCTGAGTACGGTCTTCACCCGTGCCGACTGGGCGCCCGAGGCGCTGGTGGTCGTCGGCTCGGCCGGTGACCTCGACCCCGTGCTGCACCAACTCGAAGACGCCCTGTCGGTCCCGGTGTACGCGCCGGAGGAGGCCAAGCTCGCCCTGGCCCGCGGGGCGGCCCTGGCCTCTGCGCAGACCACCGAGATGCCCCGCGCCGCGCTCGACGACGCATTCGTCGTGCCGGCCCGCCCCGACCGCGGCGAATACGACGCCCTCGGTGCGCGGACCGTGCGCCGCCGCACGCTCGCGACCGCCGGCCCCCTCGCGATGCTCGCCGTCGGCGCCGTCACCTTCGTCGTGTCCGTGTCGATCGCACTCACCACGCAGCTGACACCGGTGCGCACCGCCCAACCGAGCCGGCCCGTGCCCGCCGTCCGGGCCGACACCCCCGAGGTCGCCAAGGCCGTGCCGCCCGTGGCCCCGCCACCGCCGGTCGTGATTCCGGATCCCGTCGTCGAGGCCGCACCGCCGGCCCCGCCGTCGGAGGCGCCGCCACCGGTCTACGACGAGGCGCCCGTGGCGGTCGTCGACACGCCCGCCGAGGCGCCTCCCGTCGACCAGGGTCCGGTCGCTGCGCCCGACGCCCCGCCGGACGCACCTGCACCCGTCGACCCCGCCGTCGACCCGCCCATGGTCGGTACGCCACTGCCGCCGTCGGTCGCACCCCCGTACGTCGCACCGGTTCCCACTAAGAAGCCCGGCATCCTGACGCGCATCAAAGAGAAGCTGACGCCCGGACCCGGCTAGTTGACGACCTTCCCGACACCGGCGACCCGCGCCGCCCTGCGCCTCTTGCTTCGCCTCCTGATCGTGCTGGCGGTCGCGACCGCGTTGATCGTCGTCGAACTGACCTCGCGATCCGGGGTGGCGTGGCGGTTGATCACCTTCACCTATCAGGCCAACCTGCTGGCGGCGGCCTACTACGCGTGGACGCTGTTCTCGCCACGAGCCGACGACCGCGCCGGGTTGCGAGGTGCCGTCGTGCTCTACGTCGTGGTCGCCGGCCTGGTCTGGAACCTGCTGCTGACGGGTCGCAGCATGGGCTACACCCCGGCGAACTTCCTGCTACACGTCGTCGTGCCGGTGCTGGCGGTCGCGGACTGGGTGGTGATACGACGGGGCACCGCCCGCTGGTGGCAGCCGCTGCTCTGGCTGGCGTACCCCGCCGCCTACCTCGGCGTGGCGCTGGTGGTCCTCAACCGGGTCGGACGGCGCGCGCCCTACTACTTCCTCGACCCGGGCAGCATCGGCGCCGCCGCGGTGTCGGTGAACGTCGCGGTGCTCGCGGCGGGTTTCGTCGGTCTGGGCTACCTGCTCCTGGCGGTGGCTCGCCCGAAGTCGGCTAACGTCTCGCCGTCGCCGACCGATCTATCATCTAGCTAAGCCCGACACACCCGGAGGTTCTTCACACGTGCGTATGACTCTGCGACATGCGTTGGCGGTGGCGGGAATTGCGACCCTGCTGCTCAACGGTTCCGTCGGCACCGGACTTGCGGCGGCACCCGCACCGGTCGCCGTCGCAAACGTCTCCCCGGCGGCCGGGCAGGTGGTCGGCGTCGCCATGCCGGTTACGGTCACCTTCGCCGACGCCGTCGCCGATCGCGCCGCGGCGGAGCGGTCCTTCCGCGTCACCTCGGCCAACGCTCCGCAGGGCACCTTCGCGTGGCTGAAGGACGACGTCGTGCAGTGGACGCCGAGCAGCTACTGGCCGGCCCACTCGGTCGTCGCACTGTCGGTGGGGGGCGTCAAGACCAACTTCGAGGCGGGTGCGTCGGTCGTCGGCGTCGCCGACCTGGACGCCCACACCTTCACGGTGAGCGTCGACGGTCAGGTGGCCCGCACGATGCCGGCCTCGATGGGAAAGCCCAAGCACACCACCCCGATTGGCTCCTTCACCGCTCTGGAGAAGCAGTCGCCGGTCATCATGGACTCGCGCACCATCGGTATTCCGCTGAGCGATCCCGAGGGGTACAAGCTGACCGTGTACGACGCGGTGCGGGTCACCTGGGGTGGGGTGTACGTCCACGCCGCGCCGTGGTCGGTGGCCTCCCAGGGAAATGCGAACGTCAGCCACGGCTGCATCAACCTCAGCCCCGACAACGCGGCCTGGTACTACGACCAGGTCAGCATCGGGGATCCGATCATCGTCCAGGCGTAGCCCCGCTCCTGCCAAGCGCGGCCACTGTCTGCGCGTCGGCCGGGAGGAACGCCTCGATACTCACCTCGGCGGCCACGGGGTCCAGCGCGGTGCCGAACGTCGTCACCGTGCTGACGAAGGTCAGGACCGCACCGTCGAGTGCCTCCAGCACCAGCGGCACGACCACCGCATTCGGGTCGGACGCGGCGTCCGTGTCACCTGGATACCCCTCGACCTCCGCGAGCAGCACGGCCAGCGACGGCGAGCCGCTGGCGGCGACCTCGCGGCGCAAGCGGCCGACGACGTGGTGCCGCCACTGGCCGAGATTGCGGATGCGCGGCGCCAGCCCGTCGGGATGCAACGAGATGCGCAGGGCGTTGGGCGTGCTCAGCAACTCCGGTGCCACCCCGCGCAGCAGTACGTCGGCACCGCCGTTGGCGGCGACTACGCTCCACTCGCCGTCCACGGCCAGACAGGGGTAGGGCTCGTAGGCGGCGAGCATTCTGGCGACGCCGTCGCGGACGATCGCCAACTCGGGTTCGTCCCATGACCTTTCGACGTGCGCAGGTGCCAGGCCGGCCGCCAGCAGCAACTGGTTCCGATCGCGCGTCGGCACGTCGAGGGCCGTCGCCAGCCGCAGCACCATCGAGCGGCTGGGTGACGAGCGGCCGGTCTCCAGGAAGCTGACGTGCCGGGCGGAGGCGCCTGCCGTCAGGGCCAGGTCCAGCTGGCTCACTCGGCGGCGCTGCCGCCACCGACGCAGCAGCATCCCGAACGTCGCATCCTCGCTCATCGATTACCTCCGAGGTAATTGTCCGCATTACCCTTGGCCTGCACCCTGGAGGGTGACACACCGAGCGGGTGCGTCATCGACGAAGGGGCGACGATGCGAACCGTCCGCGAGATCCCGGTCCAGTCCCAGATTCCCCGCTGGCTGCGGTTCGTCCTGGCCTGCGACCGGGCCGGCTCGGCCTGGTACGTCGGGCTCGGTTTCTTCTTCGCGCCGGCACTGGTGCTGCTGTCGCCGTGGCCGACTCTGACCGTCGTCGCGTGGGTCGTGATCGCGCTCGCCGGACTGTGGCTGGGCCTGCTGGGGTTGGCGATGGCCACGGGCCTGGCCATGGTTCTGAAGTCGGGCGCCGAGATCCCCGAGGACTACTGGCGCTCGATCTTCGACTACTCGGTCACCGCGACGCCGAAGAACCGGTGTAGTCGACCTGCCAGTGTTTGATGCCGTTGAGCCAGCCCGACCGCAACCGCTCCGGCGCGGACAGGGGAGTGATGTCGGGCATCGCGTCGGCGATCGCGTTGAACATCAGGTCGATCGTCATCCGCGCCAGGTTGGTTCCTATGCAGTAGTGCGCCCCGGTGCCGCCGAATCCGACATGCGGGTTGGGGTCGCGCAGGATGTCGAAGGTGAACGGGTCGTCGAACACGTCCTCGTCGAAGTTGGCCGAGCGGTACATCATCACGACGCGCTGGCCCTTCGCGATGTGCACGCCCGAGAGCTCGGTGTCCTGCAACGCGGTGCGCTGGAACGACGTCACCGGCGTGGCCCACCGGACGATCTCGTCGGCGGTGGTCGCCGGGCGTTCCCGCTTGAACAGTTCCCACTGGTCGGGGAACTCGGCGAAGGCCATCATCCCCTGGGTGATCGAGTTGCGGGTGGTCTCGTTGCCCGCGACCGCGAGCAGGATGACGAAGAACCCCAGTTCGTCGTCGGAGAGCTTGTGACCCTCGACGTCGGCCTGGACGAGCTTGGTGACCAGATCCTCGCCCGGCTTGTCGGCACGCTCGGCTGCGAGTTGCATGCCGTAGGTGATCAACTCGACCGACGCGCTGATGGCGTCGTTGCCGGCGAACTCCGGATCGAGGTCGCCGACCATCTGATTGGACCAGTGGAACAGCTTCATGCGGTCTTCCTGCGGCACGCCCATCAAGCCCGCGATGGCCTGTAGCGGCAGCTCGCATGACACCTGCTCGACGAAGTCGCCGGTGCCCTCGGCCAGCGCCTTGTTCGCGATGTCCCGCGCGCGCTCGGCCAGTTCACCGCGCAGCCGTTCGACGGCACGCGGCGTGAAGGCCCGCGACACGATCTTGCGCAGATGGGTGTGGTGCGGCGCGTCCATGTTGAGCAGGACGAAGCGGCCGGTCTCGATCTGCGCGCCCACGGTGCCGTCGGCATAGCGCGGCAGGGCCGTCTTCTCCAGGCTCGAGAAGACGTCGCTGCGCCGCGACACCTCCTTGACGTCCTTGTGCTTGGACACGACCCAGAACCCGCCGTCGCCGAACCCGCCGACGTCGTCGGGTTGGGCGTTCCACCAGATCGGCGCGACCCGACGCATCTCCGCGAGCTCCTCCACCGGAAGGCGTTCGGCATAGACGTCCGGGTCGGTGAAGTCGAATCCGGGAGGTATGTGTGGGCTGGTCGCAGCGTTCGACATGGCGTGCACGCTCCTCGTGATGACGCGGTCTAACGGGATAACGCATTGCTACACCACTGATCGCAGGCACCGCGGCCGGTTTCGGAAAGTCGCGAGTAGAACGTGTTATCGCGCGCCGGCCGGGTCGGTCGAGTACCTGCTCGGGTATTGCCCTGTAACGAAAAAGGGGCGATCGTGGATGGACCCACTAGCAACATCAGTCCCTGAGGCCACAGGGGGAAGGGGTCACGCACCATGAGGGCACCACAGAGCGTCACGATCGCGATCGCAGCGTCGGGTTTCTTCCTGGCGGTGCTGGCCGCCGCGTCACCCGCGGGCGCGGATCCGCTCGATCCCGCTCCGCCGCCACCCGCACCGGCGGTGGTGCTTCCCGCACCCGGACCGCCGCCCGGGCCGGATGCCATTGTGCAGGCCGCGGCCCCCGCGGCACCGGTGGATCCCGCCGCGCCCGGTGCGCCCGCGCCGGCGGCTGATCCGGCCGCGGCTTTAGCGGTACCGCCGAACGGCGTGCCGCACCTTGCCAGCCCCGATGCCCTGCCGCCGGGGTCGACCATGGTGCCCCAGGACAACGACTCACCGAACGTCAGCTACCTCAAGGATTTGTGGCAGGCGGTACAGAACCACGAGATCAGCGGCAAGGAAGCCCTCATCATGGGTATGGCCCAGCGTGGCATGAACACGCCGATACCCGGTCAAGCGCCCGGTCCCAACGTCCCGTTGACCCCCGGCGACCCGGCGCCCGCACCCCCGCCGGCACCGGTCGCGGATCCGACTGCGCCGACCCCGTGACCGCGTCCGGGTCGGGCTACCAGACCCGGACGTAGTCGACGAGCATGTCCGCGGGGTAGGTGCCGCCCGAGGGATCCCCGCCGCCGGATCCGGCGACCGCCAGGTTCACGATCGGGAACAGCGTGTAACCAGGGGTGTTGAACGGCCAGTCCGGCAGCGCGCTGGCTGGCACGTCGAAGTACGGCTGCGCGCCGTCCACGTAGTCCTTCCAGAACCGGATGCCATTGGCGTCCCACTGGGTGCGCCAGGTGTGCCAGGCACTGTCCACCGCGATGGTCTGACTCGAGTGCTCGCCGCCGTTGAGCTTGGCGTGCACCGTGGTCCCCGGCGCCCAGCTGCCATTGCCGTACCACTCCATGATGTCGACCTCGCCACCGTTGACGGGGTTGTTGTTGGCCAGATACCACGCCGGCCACGCACCAGGAGTAAGGCAGTTCAGCTTGATTCGCGCCTCCCAGGTGGTACCGATCGGTCCGCGGTACTTGCCGAACAACTTGCCGCTGTAGAAGGTGTTGCCGTCCTTGGCCGCATGGAAGACGAGGTTGGACTTGCCGTCGAGATAGACGTTGCGTCGATCGTCGCGGTATTGCCCGACGTTGCCGGGCAGCTCCCAGAACGTCGGGTCCTCCATCGACTCGCGCTCCGTCGCGGTCTCCCACTTGGAGGCATCGGGCGCCGAGCCGGCAGGACCGTCGAATTCGTCGCGGAACAGGTACTTGACCGGCGCGGGAGCGGCGTGTGCAGTCGCTCCGGGAAGGGCGACCGCGGCGCCGAGCACGCCGATCCCCGTCATCAGCATCCGGCGACGATCCATTTCAGGCATGCCGACCATGTAAGTCGCATGGTCGCGCCGGGTGCAAGTCAGCCGAGACCGGCGATCGCCTCCACCCGCGCCGGAACGTGCTTGTGCCAGGGCGTGCCCGCGTAGGCATCCCGCCAATCGGTGGAGGTCAGGGCGTTGGGTGCCACGCCAGGTGTGGTCGACGAGCCGTCGGCCTCCCGGTAGTCGACTCCGTAGCCGTTGGGCAGCGAGACGTGCCCGGCCAGCATGGTGTCGGTGATCTCCACGGTCGCTTCGGCCGTACCCGCCGCCGTCGTGATCCTGGCGCGCCCTCCGTCGGCCAGTCCGATCGCGGTCGCGTCCTGGGGGCTGATCCGCAACGCGCCGTCGGCGTCACGCGTGCGCCAGCGCGGATTGCGCAGGATGTCGTTGGCGGTGAAGGCGCGCCGTTCCCCGGCGGAGAGCACCATCGGAAACTCCGTGCTGGTTAGTGCCGTCGGTGCGGACCGCAAGGCTCGGACGTCGTCGAGCAGCTCGGGGATCTCGACGGCGATCATGCGGTCGGGATGGGAGATCAACGCGAAGTCGTCGGCGTACTCGTGCACGGTGAACGTCACGCCGGACTTCTCGGCGAGGATTGCCTCGAACAGGGCGTTGCCGTCGGCGTGTCCGGCGCGCTGGACGGCCGCCGGGTAGGTCATGGCCGTCTTCTGCGCCAGGCCCCACAGGGCCGCCGCGCCGGCCAGGCCCTCGGGAAGTGCCGGCCCGAGCGTCTCGTACAACACGAACGGCAGCACCCGGCCCAGCTGCGGATTGGCGCCGACGGCGACCAGGAACGCCTGCGCGTAGGCGTCCAACCCCTCGGCGGCCGCCCGGCGCAGAGGCGTCAGCTCGGCGTCGTCGACCACGCCGAGCGCCCGGACCAGCCTCGCCCAGATCTCCGGCTCGGCCAGGGTGCCCGGCAGCGGCTCCATCACGGGGTGGCGCAGGTGAAAGGTGTTGTGCGGAAACTCGAGATTGAAGAACGTCGCCTCGGGCTTCTCGAACTGGCTCGCCGCGGGCAGCACGTAGTGCGCGAGCCGGGCTGTCTCGGTCATCGCGACGTCGACGACGACGAGCAGCTCGAGAGACCGAAGCGCCTCGGACACCGCGGCCGAATCCGCGACCGAGTGCGCCGGGTTGCTGCTCTCCACGATCATCGCGCGGAGGCGGTCGGGGTGGTCGGTCAGGATCTCCTGCGGCACCACGTTGCTGGGCACCAGCCCCGCGATGATCGGGGCGCCCGTGACCGGGGTGCGGCCGACGCCGGCAGGGCTGAAGAGCGGTGCGAACGACGAATGCAAATGCTGCGCACCACGTTTGGCGAAGTTGCCGGTGAGGATCCACAGCAATTTGTTCAGGTAGGAGCAGAGCGTGCTGTTGGGCGCCTGTTGAATGCCGAGATCCTCGAACACCGAAACGCTTGCCGCGCGGGCAATCCGACGGGATGCCGCACGCAGCAACTGCTCGTCGACGCCACACCGCTGCGCGTAGTCGACGATCGGCACCTCCGCGAGCACCTCGCGGACTGCCTCGGCACCGGTGACGTGCTCGGCGAGGAACGCCTCGTCGCAGAGTCGCTCCTGCACCAGCACCGCGGCCAGTGCCGCCAGGCACCACGCATCGGTCCCCGGCCGTACCCGCAGGTGAAAGTCCGCCAGCTTCGCCGTGTCGGTGACCACCGGGTCGATCACGATCATCGAGCGGGTCGGATCCTTGGCGATGTCGTTGAGCACCACCCTGGCTCGCGGAAAGCTCTGTGACATCCACGGGTTCTTGCCGACGAACACCGACACCTCGGCATGGTCGAACTCGCCACGGGTGTGCCCACCGTAGAGCTGAGCGTCGACCCAGTGTTCGCCAGTCTTCTCCTGCGCCAATGCATTCGACCGGTATCGCGAGCCAATGGCCTTGAGGAACGCTCCGCTGTAGGCACCGCCGAGGTGATTGCCCTGGCCGCCGCCTCCGTAGTAGAAGATCTTGTCGCCGCCGTGTTCGTCGCGGATCGTGGCGAAGCCCTCTGCGATCTCGGCGACGGCGGTGTCCCAGTCGATCTCCTCGTAGCTGCCGTCGGGCCGGCGGCGCAGCGGGGAGGTCAGCCGGTTGCCGCTGTTTTGGTAGTGGTCCAGGCGCAGCGCCTTGTTGCAGGTGTAGCCCTGCGATGCCGGATGATCCTTGTCGCCGCGGATCTTGACGAGCTTGCGGTCGTCGACCTGAACGATCACCCCGCAGTTGCACTCACAGAGGATGCATGCGGTCGGTTGCCAGTCAGCGGTCATCTCGGGTGCTCCCCATCTCGGCGTGCATCAGCGCCGCCAGTTGGCGGTGCGTCGAATCCAGTGGCGCGACGTCGCGGATCGCCCTGGCGATCACGACGGCGCCCTCGATCGAGGAGGTCAGGAACACCGCGAGTTCCCGCGCGCGGGGCACGGCGACGCCGTCGAGCACGAGGCGTTCGGCGATGAGGTCGATCCACCGCGTGAAGGCCGCGCCCGCGCGATCCAGCACCGGTCCATTGTCGGCTTCCACGGCCACTGCGACGACGGGGCAGCCCGCCCGGAAGTCGGATTCGACCAGCGCGTCGCGAAACCGGGTCACGACGGTGTCGAGGAGCTCGAGTCCGGTTGCGGTACTGGTGATCTGGGCCGCGACGTGGTCGGAGGCGAAGTCGACGGCTTCACTGAGGAGCTGGGTCCGTCCGCCGGGAAAGTGGTGATACGCCGAGCCGCGGGGAGCCCCGCTGTGCGCCAGAACGTCGGAGATGGCAGTCGAGTGGGCGCCGCGTTCGCGGATGAGCAGCGCCGTCGAGGAGATCATGCGTTCGCGGGGAGTCGCCATTATGTAGAGCAGCATACCATTATGTAGAGCAGCATACATAGCGTGCGGCTCGTCGGCAGAGCCAGTTCAGCGGCGTTTGAGCTCTTTGCCGTTGGCGGCCAGCACTTCGTCGGACAGGTCGGGGTCTGCCTGGGCAATGGCGCGAGCGATGATTTGCGCTCCGACCAGCTGGCTGAAGAGCGCGATGGCTTGCTCCCGCGCACGGCGCGGATCGAGCTTGGCGTGGTTCTCCTTCGCACCGTTCCGGAGCAGATCGGTGATCGCGGCGACGTAGCCGTGCAAACCGCGCACGTACTCCTCTTGAGCCTGGGCGGCGTGCCGTCCGGCGTCCGCGGCCAAGGTGGCCGACGGACATCCGTCTTCGGGGTGGTCGCGGTGCTCGGCGGACAGGTAACCGTCGACGATCGCGTTCAGTGCCGCCCGGCTGGAACGGGGGTGGGCGCCGACCAGGTCGTCGACCACACCGAGCGAGGCGGTGAAGCCCTGGTTGAGGACTTCCCGGGCGAGTTCGTCCTTGGATGCGAAGTGGTTGTAGAAACCGCCGTGGGTCATCCCGGCCGACTTCATGAGCTCGTCGATGCTGATGCCGTCGATGCCGCGAGCCTTGAAGCCCTGGCTGGCGGCGGCCACGATGCGCTCGCGGTTCAGCTCCTTCTGCTGCCGTGAGATACGAGGCAAGGGAATGTTCCTTCCTGGCGGACGCTGTCGAGTGATCCCGAGCGCGTCAAACCATCAATGGTGATCATCATCAAAGTACATGTCAATGCACGCCCGGAGCTTGACGCTATTGATGACGAATGGCATCATTATCTAATGATGACGCTGAGCATCGAAACGATGAAGCGCGTCCACTCGAGCGGTCAACCCGAAGGAAGTGTTTCGTGAATCAACCCGTCGTGGCATCAGAAGTGCCCAGCACGCCCATCCTCGACCTCGTCGGCAAGACCGCCGTCGTCACCGGGGGTAGCAAGGGCATCGGCGCGGCGATCGTCGCCAGATTCGTCAACGGCGGCGCCCGCGTCGTCACCTCCGGTCGATCCCACCCAGGCTCGCTGCCCATGGGGGTCGAGTACGTGGTCGCCGACGTCGCCACCGTCGACGGCGTGAACGAACTCGCCCGACGGGCCCAGGAGATCCTCGGCGACATCGACGTCGTCGTGAACAACGCCGGCGCATCGACGCCTCATCTAGGCGGTGTTCTCGACATCGACGACGCCGAATGGGTCCACGACCTCAACATCAACTTCCTGGCCGCTGTCCGGCTCAATGCCGCGCTGCTACCCGCGATGTATGCCCGCGGCAAGGGTTCGATCGTCAACGTGTCCTCGGCGGTGACGTTGAGCCCGCCGCCGCCGATGTTGCACTACGCCAGCGCCAAGGCGGCGTTGGCCACCTACACCACGGGTCTGGCGGCAGAAGCGGGCCCGCGTGGCGTGCGCGTCAACACCCTCACCCCCGGCAACGTCGCGTCGCCCGGCGCCGACGCCATTCGGCAAGCGTTCGTCGGCACGGTTGCCTCCGACGGACCGGAGGCTGGTGGCACCGCGATCCCGCTCGGCCGAATGGGCGAAGGATCCGACATCGCCGAAGCGATCGCCTTCCTCGCTTCTGACCGGGCCGCGTGGATCACCGCAAGCAACCTCGTCGTCGACGGCGGCCAGGTTCAGGCCAGCTAGACGCTGGCCGCCTCGTTGAGGAGGTTGAGCGTGCCCGTCGCCTCCAGGTATTCCTGCACCCAGCGCTCGATGACGGCCGAGGTCTTCTCCACCTTGGAGAACTGACCGACCACCTGACCCACCGGGTTGAACGCGACGTCGACGGACTCGTTGGGGTACTTGTTGGTGGCGGCCACCGCGAGCCCGGACACCATGAACTGCAACGGCATTCCCAATGGCTTGGGGTTGTCCGGGTTCTCCCACGCCTCGGTCCAGTCGTTCTTCAGCATCCGGGCGGGCTTGCCCGTGAACGAGCGGCTCCGCACGGTGTCGCGGCTGCCCGCCTTGACGTAGGCCGCCTGCTGCACCGGGGTGTTCTCGGCCTCCTCGACCATCAGCCATTGCGACCCGGTCCAGGCGCCCTGTGCGCCGAGGGCCAACGCCGCGGCGATCTGCTGACCGCTGCCGATGCCGCCAGCGGCCAGCACGGGCACCGGCGCCACCTCCTTGACCACCTGCGGCCACAGCACGATCGAGCCGATCTCGCCGCTGTGACCGCCCGCCTCGCCGCCCTGGGCGATGATCACGTCGACCCCTGCATCGGCGTGCTTGCGGGCCTGGCTCGGGGATCCGCACAGCGCGGCCACGGTGCGGCCCTCGGCGTGGATGTGGTCGATCATGTCCTTCGGCGGGGTGCCCAGCGCGTTGGCGATCATCGTCATCTTCGGGTGCTTGAGCGCCACCTCGACCTGCGGCGTCGCCGTGGCCTCGGTCCAGCCGAGCAGTTGCAGGGTGCTTTCGTTGTCCTCGGCGGTCAGCGGCACGCCGTGGTCGGTGAGGATCTTCTTGGCGAAGTCGAGGTGCTCCTGGGGCACCATGTCGACCAGCATCTTCGTCAACTCGTCAGCCGACAGGTTGGAGTCCATCCCCTCGTACTTGTTGGGGATGACGATGTCGACGCCGTAGGTGTGATCGCCGATGTGCTCGTCGATCCAGTTCAGCTCCACCTCCAGTTGCTCGGGGCTGAAGCCGACCGCGCCGAGCACCCCGAATCCGCCGGCCTTGCTGACCGCCACGACGACGTCTCGGCAGTGGGTGAAGGCAAAGATCGGAAACTCGATCCCGAGTCGGTCGCAAAGCGGAGTGTGCATGGGAATCGCTCCTCGAGGTGGCGTGCAGTGAAACGGGACGAACTGGAACGTGTTCTAGTTTAGTACCTCGGCGTCGATCCCGTGGCCACTGGGCGCCCGCCGTACGATGAGCGCACTCGACCGCCGGAGTTCTCCGATCGCGAGGCATGCCGTGACGCAGTGGCTCCACCACTCCCTGGTGCTGGCCTCGGATCATCGCGCCACCCATCCCGAACGGGTCGGAACGCTGCTGCGGCGCCGGCAAGCCGCGCTCGCCGAGATCGGCGCCCACCACGTCCTGGTGTACGCGTCGATCACAGATCCCGAGCGCGTGCTGGTCGTCATCGCCGTACACGCCCGCGAGCCACTGCTGGACATCCTGCATTCGCGTGCCGTCTTCGAGTGGTTCGACGCGGTCGGCGTGGACGACATCCCGGCCGTGTTCGCCGGTGAGCTGGTCGAGACGCTGACCGTCGACGCCACGGACCCAGCCACCGTCCCCGAGGTCGTGGTGTCCATGGTGACGCCGGTCGACGACCTCGAGGGGTTGCGCGAGCACGTCAACGACCGCGGCGCGGAGCTGCTCTCGGCGGGTGTGCGGCGGCTGACGGTCTTCACCGCCCTCGACGACCCACTGGAGGTGATGATGCTGCTGCAGATCCACGACGAGGCGCACGCGCAGCACTGGCTCCGGTATTCCGACCTGGCGTCCGAGTGGCTCACCACGGCCGGTGTCGGCGCTTATCCGCCGGTGTTCGTCGGACGCCTCCACAGCCTGGTGCGCGTCGACCCGCGGCGCCGCTGATCGACGCCGACGCGCAGGACGGGCCAGCCCTGGCGAAGCGCCTCGGCTGCCAACCCGGCCCGCGGGTTGACCGGACGCGGATGGCCGATCACCCTCATCAGCGCCACGTCCTCGTCGCCGTCGGCGTAGAAGTAACTGCTCGGCAGGTCGACGTCGCAGCCGTTGGCGAACCGGGCCACCGCCGCGGCCTTGTTCGGGCCCCACACGATCGGTGCGACGACGCCGCCGGTCAGAAGTCCGTCGCCGTCGACCTCGAAGTGGTTGCAGATGACGGTGTCGATGCCGAGGTAGCGCGCGACGGGCTCGGCATGGATCGCCAGAGCCGAGGAACTGAGCACCACCGTGTGGCCGCGGTCCTGATGGGCGCGGACCACCGCCTGCATCTGGGTGAAGATCCGGCGCTCGATGTGACGACGGAACAGATATTCGCCCAGGTCGTCGAGCTCGGCGATGGAATCACCCCGCAGGTAGCCCGCGGCGCGCACGACGAGGCGCTCGAACTCCATCCGCCCCAGCCGGTACCGCACCGAGGCTTCGAGCACCCCCAACACCTCGCCGAGGCTGGCCTGGCGGGCGTGGACGCGATGGCCGGCGTGCGCCGTCGCCGTGAACCCCGAGACCAGCGTGCCGTCCAGGTCGAAGAAGGCACCCACGCGCCGGCTGGGCGGGGCTGCGGCGATGTCGTCGAGCAGCAGCGCGACGGGCTGATCGGAGTTCATTTCACTCCAGGTATACAGGGGAGTGGCGACCGCCGGACGTCGGCGGCCCCCGGGCACGATGGCGCGAACCACCGGCTGATAGGGACGACGGAGCAACCATCGGATAGGTTCGTGGTCGGCGGTTTCGAATTCGCGCCGGGTTCAGCCAGAGCCCCAGTGAACGAGAATCACGGCGCCGCGCCAACTGTGCCGCGGTTGAACATGGAAGACGGGCTTTGAACGAACAACGGGAATCGACCGATGGCACCTCGACGGCATCTGGCTCGACCTGCGAAGTCAACGAACGGTTGATCGGTCAGGTTGCCGTCGTCGCCACCTCGGGTGTCGTCGACATGATCACGGCGCCGCAACTAGAGGACGCCATCACCGCAGCGCTGGCCAAGTCGCCGGCAGGCCTCGTCGTGGACTTGACCGAGGTCGAGTTCCTCGCGTCGGCGGGCATGGGCGTGCTGGTCGCCGCCCACGACGCCGCGCCGGAGGGCGTCGACATCCTGATCGTCGCCGACGGGCCCGCCACCAGCCGCCCCCTCAAGCTGGTCGGCATCGCCGACATCATGCCCCTGCACGCGACTCTCGACGAGGCGCTCGCCACCTTCACGGCCTGAGCACGCGTAGACGCTCCACCGACTGGGTACCACCTCCTTGCGATGATCGACTCAATCACCAAGACAGTCACCAGCGCAGAACGCCTCGAGCGAGTGGGCGTACCTGCGGAGGCCAACGCCGCCGCCAAGACCCGCGACGACTTCTCCCGGTGGCTCCAAGGCACCTTCGACCTCGAACCCCACAAGGCCAACGACCTGGTCCTGGCGATCTACGAGGCGCTCGCCAACGTCGCCGAATTCGCCTACTCGTCAACCGGGTACCGCGGCACCATGGATCTCAGCGCCACCCACGACCCGAACGAGGCGGCGCTCACCGTCACCGTCGCCGATCGCGGCCGGTGGCGCACGGCACCATCGCATCCCGCCGACCGCACCCGTGGCCGCGGTATTGCGCTGATGAAGGCCCTCTCCGACCGGGCGTCTATTCAGACCTCCACCACGGGGACGACGGTGCGCCTGGTGTGGACGGGCATCCACCGGCGCTGACGCACACTCAGTCCAAGATGACCACGCCTCTGCCCGTCGGCATCGGAAGGTCGAGGGTCGTGCGAATGCCAGGCGCTGCCGCGATCACGTCCGGAATCGAGTTCACGATGCGGGCTGCGGCCGCGAGGATGGCCGCGTAAGGCGCGCCGCCGTGTGCACTGGTCGGCACCACGTCGGCGAAGTACGAGGGCTCCCCGGTGATTTCGATGCGGTAGGAGCCACCCGGATGCGCCGGCTGGGCCCAGTCTGGGCGCAGGTTGGCCCGCAGCCGGGTGACGTGCTCCACGACGATGACGGGCTTGCCGCCGACCATTCCCTCGATCTGGAAGCGCAGCGCGGCCACCGTGCCCTTCGCGATGCGCCCGGCGGCGACCTCGAGGTCCTCGGGGGCCGGTTCCTGCTCGACCGAATCCCTGATCTCGTCGACCTCGACGCCCAATCCGGCGGCGAGCTGGCGAATCGCCGTGCCCCAGGCGATGCTCAGCACTCCGGGCTGAAACAGCATGGGGAATTCGCCGATCGGGTTGCCGAAGCCCATCACGTCGAACATCACCGTGACGCCGTCGTAGGTGGAGTAGTCGGCAATCTCCATCGTGCGCACCTGCTGAATGCTCTGGCATGTGCTCGCCAACGCGAACGGCAGCAGGTCGGTGGCGAAGCCGGGGTCGACGCCGGTGATGAAGACACTCGAATTGCCTTGTCGAGCAGCATCTTCCACGCGCTCGATGAACTTGTCCGGTACCACCTGCCAGGGATACTGCAACACCCCGGGTGCCGAGCCCACCACGTCGATGCCCGCACCGAGCAACAGCCGGACGTCGGCCATCGCCTCCTTCAGGCGAACGTCGCCCATCGCGCAGTAGACGGCGCAATCCGGTGCGGCAGCCACGATCGACTCCAGGTCGTCGACGGCCAGGATGCCCGTCGTCGCGTCGAGGCCTGCGAGCTCGCCGGCGTCCTTGCCGACCTTGGCCGCCGAGGACACCCACACGCCCGTCAGTTCGAAGCGCGGGTCGGTGATCAGCTGCCGCAGGGCGAGGCTGCCGCAGTTGCCGGTGCCGATGAGTGCGACGCGGATCGCCATGGGTCCTCCTTCGAACGGATGCCCAGCAGTATGCGGTTCCGGCGCCGGAATTGGAACAAGTTCTAGTTCGAAATGGGGATGCGGTAGCCTGACCCGTCATGGGACGCGTGGACGAAAAAGTTGCACTGATCAGCGGCGGGGCGCGGGGGATGGGTGCGGCGCACGCCCGGATGCTGGTAGCCGAGGGCGCAAAAGTGATCATTGGTGACATCCTCGACGAGGAGGGCAAGGCGCTCGCCGAGGAGATCGGCGACTCCGCGCGCTACGTGCACCTCGACGTCACCGAGGCCGACCAGTGGGGGGCCGCCGTCAACACCGCGGTCTCCGAATTCGGCAAGCTCAACGTCCTGGTCAACAACGCCGGCATCGTGGCGCTGGGCAAGATCGGCAGCTTCGACATGGCCAAGTGGCAGAAGGTCATCGACGTCAACCTCACCGGCACGTTCCTCGGCATGCAGGCCTCCGTCGAGGCCATGAAGGCGGCCGGCGGCGGCTCCATCATCAACGTGTCCTCGATCGAGGGTCTGCGCGGCGCGCCGATGGTGCACCCCTACGTGGCGACCAAGTGGGCCGTGCGCGGCCTGGCCAAGTCCGCGGCGATCGAGCTGGGCAAGTTCAACATTCGGATCAACTCGCTGCACCCGGGCTTCATCCGGACCCCGATGACCAAGCACTTCCCGGACGACATGGTGACCGCCCCGCTCGGCCGGCCCGGCGAGTCCGACGAGGTGGCCACCTTCGTGGTGTTCCTCGCCAGCGACGAGTCGTCGTTCGCCACCGGATCGGAGTTCGTCGTCGACGGCGGCCTGGTGACCGACGTCCCGCACAAGGACCTGTTCTAGCCCGAGCCGTCTGATCTGCGCATCGGCGACGCGCTCTGCCCCGTCGGCGGGCGCCAGGCACAATGAGGGACCCCCACGTCATCTGACGTACCCCCATGCCAGGACGGAGTAGCCCCATCGCGCCCAAGATGCGCCGCACCGCCGTCCTGGGCTTCGTGGTTCTGCTCGTCGTGCTCGTCCTGAGCGTCGGGGACGTTCCCCGCTTCGCCAGGCCCGAACCGCCCGCCAAGGACATCGCACTCTCGGACGGCTGGCAGCTGGCCTCGGCGCGCGAGGTCGCCGACGACGGTGCGACGATCTCGCGCGCGGATTACCGCCCACCACCGAAGGGGTGGCACGACGTCCGGCGGATGCCCGCCACCGTCCTGCAGGCCCTGCAGGCCGACGGCACCTACCCGAACCTCTACTACGGCAAGAACCTCCTCGACGAGGTGCCTCAGGACCTGTGGAAGCAGGATTGGTGGTACCGCACCACCTTCGACGCCGAGGCCGGGCACCGCACCTACCAACTCGACTTTCCCGGCATCAACTACCGCGCCGAGATCTGGCTCAACGGCCAACTCGTCGCCGACGACCGGCAGATCGTCGGCATGTACGTCGACCACGAGCTCGACGTCAGCCGGTGGATCCGGCCCGGGCAGCCCAACACGCTTGCGGTCAAGGTGACCCCGGAGCGGTCCCTACAGGACGTCGACGGGGTCGAGCTCGCCGACAGCTGGTTCGACTGGATCAACTGGAACTACCTGGGCTACCAGGGACCCGGCAAGAATCCCGGCAACGGAAACTCCTTCGTCGCCGACCGCAACGCCGGCGTCTGGAAACCTGTGACACTGCGGATGTCCGGCGCGGTGGCGATCGCCGCGGCCACGGTGAACACCGATCTGCCCCTGCCGAATACCGACAGCGCCCGGTTGTCGATCTTCACGAACCTGCGCAACTTCTCCACCGACCGCATCCGGGGCGTGCTGCGGGCCACCATCAGCCGTACCGGAAAGCCCGACGTCGAGGTGGAGAAGGCGGTCAGCCTGGGTCCCGGCGAACGCCGTGACGTCGACTTCACCGCCGACGACTTCGGCCAACTCACCGTCTCGCAGCCGGAGCTCTGGTGGCCGTACACGATGGGTACGCCCAAGCTGTACGACCTGCACCTCGAGTTCCGCCAATTCGGCAGCGCGGTCGACGACACCCGTCAGCGCTTCGGCGTGCGCAGCGTCACCCAGTTCCGCGACGACGACGACCGCTTCCCCGAACTGGGCAGCGGCGGCAACTTCTACCTGCAGGTCAACGGGCGCGACTTCCTGGTCCGCGGCGCGACCTACACCCCGGACCTGCTCTACGCCTACGACCCCGCCCGCGAGGACGCCATCCTGTCCTACGTCCGCGACCTCGGCCTGAACATGCTGCGGCTGGAGTCGAAGATCCCCGACGAGGGCTTCGCCGAGAAGGCCGACGAGTTGGGCATCCCGCTGATGGTCGGCTGGATGTGCTGCAACCAGTGGGAGAAGTGGCCCCAGTGGGACGACGAGGACAACCGCGTCGCCCGCGACAGCCTGCGCTCGCAGATCACCATGCTCCGCTCGCACGCCTCGGCCTTCGTGTGGGCCAATGCCAGCGACGGACGGCCGCCGGACCGGGTGCGCGAGGACTACCACCAGATCCTGCGAGACCTGCACTGGCAGAACGCCGTCGTAGACACCGTGTCGTCCTACGTCACCGACGCCACGGGCAAGCGACTGTGGGACGGCATCCAAATGGCCGGGCCCTACACGTGGCGACCGCCGTCGTACTGGTTCAGCGGCAAGTACCGCGCGGCCCGCGGCGCGTCGGCCGAACAAGGCGACAACGAACACATTCCGCCGTTCGCGAGCCTGCAGGAGTTCATTCCGCCCGACAAGCTGTGGCCCATCAACGACTACTGGTACTTCCACGCCGGTTCCAACCCCGACAACACCGCATTGACCAGCACCCAGCTGGCCGTCAACCGGCGCTACGGCGCCTCGGGCAGCGCCTACGAGTTCGCCCGCAAGGCCCAACTCGCGCACTACGAGTCCACCCGGGCGCAGTTCGAGTCCTACGCCGCCCTCGGCTGGGCCGGGCACAAGATGACCATCTACTGGATGCTCAACAACCACTGGCCCTCGTTCTTCGGCAATCTCTTCGACTACTACCTGCGCCCCGGCGGGGCCTACTACGGCGCCAAGCAGGGCCTGCGGCCGATCTCGGCGGTGTTCGACTCGTATGCGACCGGTGACCGCAGCCAGGCCAACGTCACCCTGGTCAACCAGACGCCGAACGAGGCGAAGGACCTCCGCGTGCGCGTGCGCGTCTACGACCTGCAGGGCAGGGTCCGCGACGACCAGACCAGCCCCACCCTGACCGTGGGTTCCGGTGGGACCGCACGGGCGCTCACCCTGCCGCGGGAGGCGCGCGACTCCCGGGTCTTCTTCGTCCGCTGCGAGGTGCTCGACGCCGCGGGCAAGGTCGTCGACGAGAACGTGTACTGGCAGTCGCAGGTCAACGACGACGTCGGCAACCCCGACGGGGACTTCGCATTCGAGCTGCACCAGGACACGTGGGCCGACATGACCCCGCTGAACTATCTGGCGAAGGTGCCCCTGGCGGTGACGGCGAGACGGTCCGGGGCCGGGGTGGTGATCTCGCTGCGCAACCCCACCAAGCAGGTGGCCTTCTTCGAACGGGCCGAGGTGACGGCGACCCGCGACGGCGACGAGGTGCTCCCCATCACCTACGACGACAACTACGTGACCGTGTTTCCGGGCGAGACCGTGGACGTCCGCGCGACGCTGCCGGCCGGCTCGGCGCCCGCCGACTGGGTGCGCGTCACCGGGTACGACACCGCCCCGGTGGTGGTGCCGGTCTCCTGAGCCGACGGCGTGCGCAACCACCACGCCGTGACGGCCAGTACGACGGCGAAGAGCGCCAGGTAGGCCGCCGGAAGGACGACGTCCCACCGCCCGCCCGGCCGCAGCGACAACAGGCCCGTCTCCGGAGTGTCCCCCGGGGCCGACGTGACCCAGCCGGCGAACACGACCCACGACGACCACGTCGACACCAGCGCCGCTCGGCTGCCCACCACGTAGGCGCGGTGACCGAGGTGAATCGCCAGTGGTACCACCCACACCCAGTGGTGGCTCCAACTGAACGGCGACAGCGCCGCCGAGGCCATCCCGGCGACCGCCACCCCGAGCACCGAGTGACCTCGACGCCACGCCAACACGGCGACCGCCAACGCGGCGAGCGCCAACGCCCCCGTCGTGCCGACCATCGGCGCGCCGCCGAGGTGCAGCCGGATGAACAGGCCCTTGAGGCTGGTGTTGGCGACGGGGTCGCTGGTGATCCGCGCGACGTCGTCGAAACCCCCGCGGAGCCAGAAGTACGTGGAGTCGCGGGGCAGCACGAGGAACCCGACGACGACCGTCGCGAGGAACGTCGCCGTCGCCGTCACCGCTGCCCGCCGCCGACCGGTGAACACCAGGTAGACGACGAACAGGGCCGGGGTGAGCTTGACTCCGGCGACCAGACCGATGCCCACACCGGCCCACCGGCGCGTGTCCGGGCCGAGCAGGTCGGCGACCACGACCGCCAGGATCAGCAGATTCACCTGTCCGAGCTGCAGCGACAACCGCACGGGATCGAGCCAGCAGAGCAACCCGGTCAACAGCGCGCCGAGACCCCACAGCCCGGCCGCGGTGCCGACCCCGAGCCGCACCAGCGAGCGTCGGACCACGAAGACCAGCAGCGCGGCATTCCCGACGAGCCCGATCACCTGCGCGGTCGCCGAGGTGACCAGGGTCAGCGGCACCGCGCACAGTGCCGCGAAGGGGGTGTAGTCGAACAGCAGCGTCCGCGGGTTGCCGGTCAACCCGATCGAGTACAAGTCCGCACCCGCGAGCACCCGTCGCGCACCGAACCGGTAGACGAGCAGGTCGACCTGGGTGGCGAGGCTCGTCCACCGCAGGTACATCCCGACGTACGCGACGAGCGCTACGAGGAGGACGACCGGCCCGTAGACGCGCATCCACGCGTTCGGCTTGATCGACATCCTGGCGAAGCTACCGAGACCCGCTGGACGGTTCCTGAGAGTCGGTTCCCGAAAGCCGGGGTGCCCGCACGGGACGCAACGGCTACCGCAAGGATGTCCCCATGAGCTCATCCGAAGAGGACGTGGCTGAGGAGATGGCGATGACCACGAAGGACCTCCGGTCAGAACTCGCAGACACCACCGCCGCCGCGGGCTGGACCCGCCGCATCGACGGCCGCGTGGACATCTACCTCCGCGGCGAGACTCGCGTACGCGTCATCTGGCGAGGCGACGACGCCATCAGCGGGGGGTCGCGGTTCCAGGAGGACAACCTGGAGACGTACTCGCGGGATCTGAACACGGTGAAGGGCTGGCTGGCCCGCTGACCGGCGCCCCGCGCCGGGCACGGAAGGCCTGTGCCGGCGCCCCGCGCCGGGCACGGAAGGCCTGTGCCGGCGCCCCGCGCCGGGCCAGGTAGGCCTGCACCGCCGACGCGGCGACCGGCAGGGTGGACAGTCCTGCGATCACCACCACCATAAGCTCGAGGTGGTCGTCGACGAACGGCACGCTCCCCAGGTGAAAGCCCACCACGGTGAGACCGACGCCCCACAGCACCGCACCGAGCACGTCGTAGACCAGGAACACGCGGTAGCGCATCGCCGAGGCTCCGGCGATGACGGGCATGAACGTGCGCACCACGCCGACGAAGTGCCCGATCACGATGGCCTTGCGCCCGTGCCGGGAGAAGAACCTCTGCGACGACGTCAGGTAGTGCTTCTTGAAGATTCGGGCGTCCTCCTTGGCGAAGATCGCCGGACCGAGCCGCCACCCGATGAGATACCCGACCTGTCCGCCCGCCACGGCTGCCAGCGCGGCGCAGGGCGCCAGCGTCCACACGTCGACCGGTGCGTCGGCCTGGGCCGCCAGCAGACCCGAGGTGAACAGCAGCGTGTCCCCGGGCAGGAAGGGGCACAGCAGCCCCGTCTCGACGAAGACGATCAGCATCACCCCCGGCAGCACCGCCGAGCCGAACAGGCCGTCGTGACCCAGCCAGTACATCGGATCGAGGATGGCGGGCAGGGCGCTGACCACGGAGGTCGTCACGGGTGCCGACGGTAGCCGCCGGACATTGCCGCCCGGCCAACGACACCCGACCGCCGGGGGTCGTAATGTCTTACTACGTGAGCGCTCGCGCGGGAATCGTCGTCACCGGAACCGAAGTCCTCACCGGCCGCGTCCAGGACCGCAACGGACCCTGGCTCGCCGACCGGCTGCTCGAGTTGGGCGTCGAGTTGGCGCACGTCACGATCTGCGGCGACCGGCCGGCCGACATCGAGGCCCAATTGCGCTTCCTCGCCGGCGAGGGCGTCGACCTCATCGTGACCAGCGGTGGGCTCGGCCCCACCGCAGACGACATGACGGTGGCCACGGTCGCGAAGTTCTGCGGCCGCGAGCTGGTCGTGGACGCGGCGCTCGAGGCGACCATCGCCGACATCCTGAAGAAGATGATGAGCCGTTCGCAGTCCTGGGCCGGCGCCGACTTCGAGGCCGTGATGGCGGCCAACCGCAAGCAGGCGATGGTGCCCGTGGGATCCGAGATCCTGGGTCCGGTGGGCACGGCGCCGGGCGTCGTCGTGCCGGGTGCGGCGGGTCAGCCGGCGGTGGTGGTGTTGCCCGGACCGCCGCGCGAGTTGCAACCCATGTGGGACAAGGCGATTGGCACCGACGCCGTTGCGCAGGCGCTGGCGGGCCGCACCGAGTTCACCCAGGCGACGATTCGCATGTTCGGACTGCCAGAGTCCGCCCTGGCCGAGACCCTGCGCGACGGTGAGGCCTCGATCGCCGACTTCGACCGGCTCGAGATCACCACCTGTCTGCGACGCGGCGAGCTCGAGATCGTCACCCGGTACGAACCCGATGCCGCCCCGGTGTACGCCGACCTGCTGGCGCTGTTGACCGACCGGCACGGCGAGCAGTTGTTCTCCACCGACGGCGCGCTGGTCGACGATCAGATCGCCACGCTGCTGGCGGGCCGGACGATCGCGACGGCCGAATCCTGCACGGCGGGAATGGTTGCCGCGCGACTCACCGACCGGGCCGGCTCGTCGGACTACGTGGCGGGTGGGGTGGTCAGCTACTCGAATCAGGCCAAGATGGACCTGCTCGGGGTGGACGCCGACCTGCTGGCGGCCCACGGCGCGGTATCCGAACCCGTGGCCGAGGCGATGGCCGCGGGCGCCCTGACCCGCTTCGGCGCCGACACCGCGGTCGCGATCACCGGCATTGCCGGCCCCGGCGGGGGAAGTGCCGAGAAGCCGGTCGGCACCGTGTGCTTCAGCGTGCGGCTGGCCGAGGGGCCGACGCTGACCCGGACCCTGCGGCTGCCCGGCGACCGATCCGACGTCCGCGAACGGTCGACCACCGTGGCGATGCACATGCTGCGAAGCATCCTCACCGCACCCGGCGACACCGACTGAGTGCCGATGTCCTTCTCGCTCAGCGACTCCGAGCTTCACGATCGTCTCGATCGACTGCCGGTGCTCGCCGGGCGCGAGCGCGTCGTGGAGGATCTGGTCGGCGGGCTCACCAACCGCAACGTCAAGGTCACCACCGCCGACGGGGTGTACGTGGCGCGGTGCTCGGGCAGTGACCCGGAGTTGCTGGCCATCGACCGCGACGACGAGTACTTCAACTCCTGCGCCGCCGAGCAGGCCGGGGTGGGCGCACCCGTCGTCGACTACCGTCCGGACCTCGGCATCCTGCTGATCGGTTATCTCGACGGTGTCACTCTGACCGCGGCGGACTTCGCGCGCGACGACGTGATCGCCAGGGCCGCCGTGGCCTGCCGGACGCTGCACGACGGGCCCCGGTTCCGCAACGACTTCGACATGTTCGCTCGCCAGGCGGCATACCTGCGAATCGTCGAAACGCACGGATTCCGGCTGCCGGACGGCTATCTCGAGTTCGCCGACCAGTTCGCGGCCATCCGCAAGGTTCTGAACCGTCCTCACCCGGTCACGGTGCCGTGCAACAACGATCTGCTGGCGGCCAACTTCGTCGACGACGGCGGGAAGATCTGGCTGATCGACTACGAGTACTCCGGCAACAACGACCCGTGTTTCGAGCTGGGCAACATCTGGCGCGACAACGGGTTGTCCCTCGACCAGCTCGAGGCATTGGTCACCGCGTACTACGGGCGGACCACCGGCCCCGAGGTGGCCAGGGCGCGGCTGCAGGGCACCGTCTCCCAGTACGGCTGGACGTTGTGGGGCTGCATCCAAGACGGCAGCAGCGCAATGGACTTCGACTTCTGGGAGTGGGCGATGGAACGCTACGAGAACGCCGTCGAGGAGTTCAGGGGCCGCGACTTCGCCCGCCTGCTCGACGACGCCGCTGCGGCGGGACGAGACATGGGAGAGACGATGTGACCAGCGTCAGCAGCATGCCCGACCGGGCGCGAGTCGTCATCGTCGGCGGCGGCGTGATCGGCACGAGCGTGGCCTATCACCTCACCAAGCTCGGCATCAGCGACGTGCTGCTGCTCGAGCAGGGGCAGCTGTCGTCGGGCACCACGTGGCACGCCGCCGGTCTGGTGGGGCAGTTGCGGGCCTCGGAGAGCGGCACGCGACTGGTGCAGTACTCCACCGAGCTGTATCAGGAACTCGAAGCCGAGACGGGACTGACCGCGGGCTACAAGCAGTGTGGCGGAGTGACCGTCGCGCGCACCGAGGACCGGATGATCCAATTGCGGCGGACGGCCGCCAACGCCGCGGCGTTCGACCTCGAGTGCGAACTGCTGACTCCCCTGCAGGCCCTCGAGCACTACCCGGTCATCCGCATCGACGACCTGGTCGGTGCCATCTGGCTGCCTGCCGACGGCAAGGCCAACCCGTCGGATCTGACGCAGGCGCTGGCCAAGGGGGCGCGCCAACGAGGTGCCCGAATCATGGAGCGCACCAGGGTCGTCGGCGTGAACCTCGACCGCGGCCGGGTCACCGGGGTGCGAACCGACCGCGGTGACGTCGAGGCCGAGATCGTCGTCAACTGCGCCGGACAGTGGGCCAAGCAGGTGGGCTCGCTGGCCGGGGTCAACGTGCCGTTGCACTCGGCCGAGCACTTCTACGTCGTCACCGAGCCGATCGTGGGTGTGCACCCCGACATGCCGATCCTGCGGGATCCCGACGGCTACACCTACTTCAAGGAGGAGGTCGGCGGCCTCGTCATCGGCGGGTTCGAGCCGGAGGCCAAGCCGTGGGTCAGCCCCGACGCGATCCCGTACCCCTTCGAATTTCAACTGCTCGAGGAGGATTGGGACCACTTTCAGATCCTGATGGACAACGCGCTGCTGCGCATCCCCGTGCTCGAGGAGACCGGGCTGAAGAAGCTGTACAACGGTCCGGAGAGCTTCACCCCCGACAACCAGTTCATCCTCGGTGAGGCGCCCGAGGTCGCGAACTTCTTCGTCGCCGCCGGCTTCAACTCCGTCGGCATCGCCTCGGCCGGTGGCGCGGGACGCGCACTGGCCGAGTGGATCTGCAACGGTTCACCGACGACTGACCTCACCAGCGTGGACGTGCGCCGCTTCGCGCCGTTCAACGGCAACACCCGGTGGCTGCACGACCGGGTCTCCGAGGTGCTGGGCTTGCACTACGAGATCCCTTGGCCCAACCGGGAGATGACGACGGCGCGGCCGTTCCGTCGCTCCCCGGTGCACCACCTGCTGGTCGCCGCAAACGCCAACTTCGGCAGCCGAATGGGTTGGGAGAGAGCCAACTTCTTCGCGCCTCCCGGGGTCGAACCGACCATCGAGTACTCCTGGGGCAAGCAGAACTGGCTGCCATACTCCGCCGCCGAGCAGGTCGCCACCCGCACCGCGGTCGCCGTGTTCGACCAGACGTCGTTCTCGAAGTACCTGCTGACCGGACCGGACGCCGAAGCGGCGCTGCAGTGGCTGTGCACCGCCGACGTCGCCGTCGACGTGGGGTCGTGCGTCTACACCGGGATGCTCGACGAACGCGGCTGTTACGAATCCGACGTGACCGTCACCCGCACCGCCGCCGACGAATTCCTGGTGGTCAGCAGCGCCGCGACGACCGAGCGGGACAAGGACCACATCGCTCGCAACCTGCCCGCCGGCACGCAGGCCCGGCTGGTCGACGTCACGTCGTCCCTGGCGGTGTTCGGAGTGATGGGCCCGCGGTCGCGGGATCTGCTCGCCGCGCTCACCGACGCCGATCTGGGCGACGACGCCTTCCCGTTCGGCACCAGCCAGCGAATTGGGCTGGGCTACGCAGAAGTTCGCGCGACGCGCATCACCTATGTGGGTGAGCTCGGCTGGGAGTTGTACGTGCCCACCGAGTTCGCGGTCGGCGTGTACGAGGACCTGATGGTCGCCGGAGCCGATCTCGGAGTGGTGCGCGGCGGCTATTACGCGATCGAATCGCTGAGGCTGGAGAAGGGTTATCGCGCCTTCGGTCGCGAACTGACTCCCAACGACACCCCGGTCGAAGCCGGGCTGCTGTTCGCCTGCAAGCTCGCCACCGACGTCGACTTCCTGGGACGGGCGGCGGTCGAGAAGGCCGTGGCACGGGCCCGGACCGACGGGCTGCACCGCCGCGTGGTCGGCTTCCGGGTCGACGCGCCCGAGGCCATGCTGTGGGGCGGTGAGCTGATCCTGCGCCACGGCGAGGTCGCCGGCCAGGTGACGTCCGCGGCGTGGGCGGAGACGAGCGGCGCGTGCGTCGGTCTGGCCTACGTGCGGTCCGCAGACGGCGCGGCGGTGGACGCCGGGTGGGTCGCCGACGGCGACTTCGAGGTCAACGTCGGTGGGGTCCGGCACCCGGTGACGGTGTCGTTGAAGGCCCTCTACGATCCGGCCAACACGAGGATCCGGTGACCGATGAGCGGCGTCCACGCCGTCGTCGGCGCTAGGCTCGTCGCCGGTGCAAGGGCGGACCCCGCAGACCGCCACTGGGACGACCCCGAGGTGGGTACCCAAGAACCAAGTCCCGTGAAGTAAGTCCTCAGATGGGAACGAACGGCTCGTGAAGATACTGCTCGACGACACGGAGATGGACGCTCAACTCGGGCGGACGATGATCGCCGTCTCGGCCAACGCCGCAGACCTCGGGGAGGTCATGACGACGGCCGCCCGGGTGGTCGACGGCGACTACGACTCGTGGTTCTCGGAGTGGTCGGCCACGGCCCAGGTCGCTCAAGAACTGGCCGAGGACGCGCTGCGGGGTGGCCACGTCGTGACGGCCCGCAAGGCGTTCCTGCGGGCGTCGGAATACTGGCGCCAGGCGTTCTTCTTCATCCGGCACGACCTCGACGACGAACGACTGCAACGGGCCTGGCGCCAGCACCGCGAGACGTTCCGCTCGGCGGTGCCGCTGCTGGACTGCCACGTCACCACCGTCGAGATTCCGTACGACGGCGTGTCGATGACCGGGTACCTGTTTCGTCCCGCCGACGCCGACACCCCCCGGCCGACGATCCTCGCGCCGTGCGGATACGACTCGACCGCCGAATCGGGATACGTCTCCACCGGCTACATGGCGCTGCCGCGCGGATACAACTTCTTCGTCTTCGAGGGCCCAGGGCAGGGCGGAACCCTCTACGAGCACCGGCGCACCTTCCGGCCCGACTTCGAGGTGCCGTTCGCGGAGGCGTTCGACTGGGTGCTGCGGCAGGACGGCGTGCACCCGCACGCGGTCATCGTCATGGGCCGCTCGTTCGGCGGGTACCTCGGCCCGCGTGCAACGGCGTTCGAGTCGAGGGTGGCCGCCCTGGTGGCCGACCCAGGGCAGTACGACTTCGCGTCCCGCATCGGCGCCTTCGCCGGCTCCCTGGGTTTCGAGGACGCCGACGACTTCCTGACGCGCCTGCTGGCTCGAGACGCCGAACTGGACGCCGAACTCGACAAGGCGGTCGACGGTCCGCGCAACGTGGAGTGGTACGGCTCGAGGATGGCGGCGATGGGGACCGCGACGGTGGGGGACTTCCTGCGCAAGCAGCTGACCTTCACGCTGGAGGACGTCGCCGCCGACATCAAGTGCCCGACGCTGCTCACCGAGGGTGAGGGAGACTTCGCGGCCCAGGGTGAGCTGCTGTTCGACAAGCTGACGTGCGAGCGACGCCTGACGACCTTCAGCGAAGCCGAGGGTGGGGGCGGGCACTGCGAGGGCCTCGGGAGCACCCTGTTCGAGGGCTACGCCTTCGACTGGGTGGACCGCATCCTGGGCCGCGCCCAAGGGTCGACCGCGCCGCCCTCGCAGTAAGGCTCGCGTCAGGGGGTTGCGTCGAGGTCGTCCCACAGCCCCGTCAGGCGGCCCAGGATCTCCTCGGCGTATCCGAGGCCGGCGAGATGGCTCTCCCCGGACAGCGTGTACAGCTCGGCGTCGGGCAACAGCGCCACCACGTGCTCGCCGTGACCGAACGGGATGATGTGGTCCTTGTCGCCGTGCCACCATCGCACCGGCACCTTGACCTCGTCGAGACGAAAGCCCCAGTCCCGCGCGAAGACGACGACGTCGGCGAACGGCGCCGCCATCTGCTTGCGGCTCCCGTTGAGCAGGTCGTCGAGGAACATCGCCTTGAACTCCGGCCGGGCCAGCAGCTGTCGGTCGCCGACCGGTGACAACCGCCCGTAGGCGTCGATGCCGCGGTCGGCAAAGGGTTTGGCCAACCTGAGGATGCTGACGGCCGCCAACCGCAGCGGCAGTCCGATGAACGGCATGAGCGGCGCCATTGCCGAGCCCAGTGCCATCGCACCGCCGCCGATGCGGTCGGGACCGACGGTCGGCGCGACGCCGCCGAGCACGCCCACCGCCACCACGCGCTCGGGCATCGCCGCCGCGCACGCCAGGGTGTACGGACCGCCACCGGAGAGCCCGATGATCGCCATCTTGTCGATGCCCAGCACGTCGGCGATGGTCCGAAGGTCGTCGGCGAAGGCCAGCACGTCGTCGTACTGGTGCGGCGTCGACGAACCGATGCCGGGTCGGTCCACGCCGATCAGCCGGATGCGGTGCCGTTCGGCGTACTCCCTGGCCTCGACCGGGATCTGGCGGCGCGCGCCGGGGGTGCCGTGCAACCAGAACACGGCGCGACCCAGCGGATCACCGAACTCGGCGAAACCGATCTGGCGGTCGTCCCCGACGGCGACGTTGCCCTCCAGTCGGGGTCGGGCGATGGGCGGAACCATCCCCGAAGTGTCGCATGCGGGTGTCGTGGCAAGAATCCTGTGCGCTCGCTGCACGTCAGCACGTGGAGTGCGACAATCGTCGACGATGAATGCCGTGCGCGTGGTGGTCGCCGACGACGACGTCCTCCTGCGGGAGGGCTTGGCCAGTTTGTTGACCCGGTCGGGGTTCGAGGTGGTCGGTCAGGCCGGCAACGCCGTGGAGTTGCTCGACATGGTCGCCGACCGTCAGCCGGGGTTGGTGCTGACCGACATCCGGATGCCACCGTCGCACGACACCGAGGGCCTCGACGCCGCCAAGTCGATCCGAGAGCAGTGGCCCGACATCGCGATTCTGGTGCTCTCGGCGCACGTCGACGTCGAGCATGCGATGGAACTGCTGGCCGGTGGCCACTCCGTCGGATACCTACTCAAGAGCCGCATCACCAACGTCGACGACTTCGTCGAGACCGCGGGCCGCATCGCCGCCGGCGCGTCGGTCATCGACCCCGCGCTGGTGCAGGAACTGGTCACCGCCCGCCGTCGTGACGATCCGCTGCAGGCACTGAGCACCCGCGAGCGCGAGGTCCTGACGCTGATGGCCGAGGGACTGTCCAATTCGGGCATCGCCGGGCGCATCTGGGTGACCGAGGGCACCGTCGAGAAGCACGTGCGCAGCATCCTGACCAAGCTGAACTTGCCCGAGACTCACGACGAGCACCGCCGGGTGCGGGCGGTGATCATGTACCTCGACTCGCTGTGAGGGCGAGTCAGCGCCCGACCATGCGGCGAATCGCGGTCGGTGACAGCGCGAACTTGGCCAGGAAGCCCAACGCCGAACTCTCGGCGATCATCTCGGCGTAGTCCTGCTCGGAGTGCGTCGAGATGAGGATGACCGACGGCGCCGGTACGTCGGCGTCGTGAAGCCGCTCGACGACGTCGAAACCGCTCTCCCCGCCCAGTTCGACGTCGACGAGGGTGACGTCGGGATGCAGGTCGGCGTATCGGGCCAGCGCCTCCTCGCCCGTACGTGCCACACCGACGACGTCGATGCCCGCCCGTTCGAGCATGTCGGTGGCGGCGTCGCGGAAGTCGGCGCTGTCGTCGACGATCAAACAGCGCATTGCGCACCCCTGGAGAACATCATGCGACGAGCTTGGCAGGCGCTCGCCCGTCGGGCATTGCTGCTAGCCGGAAAGTTACCTGTGAAGGCACTACGATCCGGTGCGATGACCGAGCGCGCGACGACTGCCGAGCACGACGGCGACGGCTGGTTCGGCGCTCTGCGCCACCGCCTGCTGGCGGCGTTCGTGCGCCCCACCGCGCGGCCACTGGGATGGGGAGTCGTCGTCGCGGTCGGATTCCTCGTCGCCGAGACGCTGGTGGTGCTCTATCTGACCAGGGTGGCTCCCGAGAACGCGTTCGGCGCGATCTTCTTGCTCGGCGTGCTGGTCGTGTCCGCGGGGTGGGGCTTCGGGCTGGCCATCACCACGTCGGTGGCCAGCGCGCTGGTGTACCTGTCCTTCCATCTCGACGGGGTGACCGCGGCGCTGTCTGTGTTCCTGCCGGTGGCGTTGCTGACCAACGTCCTCGCCGGTCAGGCGCGGCTGCGCGCCCTCGAGGCCGAACAGCGTCGCCGCGAGGCCGCCGCGCTGGCCATGCAGCAGGCCGCGCTGCGACGGGTGGCGACGCTGGTGGCCCGCGGTGCCGAGCCGGAGGTCGTGTATCCGGTGTCGGTCACCGAGCTGGCGCGGGGCCTCGACGTCGACCACGTGACCCTCGTCCGGTTCGACGACGACGGCTTCTGCACGGTGCTGGCTGCCCGTGACCGGCCGGGCCGGGAGACCCTTCGGGTGGGGGAGCGGTTGCGCGTCGACGGCGACAGCATCACCAGCCGGATCCGCAGCACCGGCGGTACGGCTCGCATCGACGACTATGCGGCACTAGACGGCGAGATCGCCGGCCGCATGCACGGGTTGGGTCAGCATGCTGGGGCCGGGTCACCGGTGACCGTGGACGGCGAAGCCCGGGGTGCTCTGGTGGTCGGTTCACGACAGCCCGGCCCGATGCCCGACGGGACCGAGGAGCGCATCTGCGACTTCGCCGACCTGGTTGCCACCGCCATCTCCAATGCCGAGACCAAGGCCGAGCTCAGGGCGTCGCGAGCGCGCATCGTGGCCGCCGCCGATCAGGCCAGGCGGCGCTTCGAGCGCGACCTCCACGACGGCGCCCAGCAGCGGATCGTGGCCCTGGGCCTCGGCTTGCGGACCATCGAGGCCTCCGTGTCACCCGAGGACGTCACCGTCCGCAATCAGCTCGACAACGTGATCAACGGGTTGGCCGATCTGTACACCAACCTCCAGGAGCTCTCCCGCGGCATCCACCCGGCAATCCTCTCGAAGGGTGGGCTGGGTCCGGCGCTGCGGGCGCTGGGCCGCCGCTCGGTGGTGCCGGCCAGCGTGAAAGTGGATCTCGACCGCCGATTCCCCGAACCCGTCGAGGTGGCGGCGTATTACGTCGTCGCCGAGGCCATGACCAACGCCGCCAAGCACGCCAAGGCCTCTGGCATCAGCATCGAGGTCGGGTTGGTCGAGGACGCGCTTCGCATCGAGGTCGCCGACGACGGCATCGGGGGAGCGACCGCCGGCGGCGGCTCGGGCATCATCGGTCTGCGGGACCGGGTCGAGGCGGTGTCGGGCCACTTGGAGGTCGTCAGCCCGCCGGGTGAGGGCACGACGCTGACCGCGACCATTCCGGTGGCGGTCGACGAAGCGGACCGCGCACCCGAGCGCGCCGCGGCGAGCTAACCGATCCAGCCTGCGGGGCGCCGGTCGGCCCACGGCATGGCCGTCTCGAGTTGCGCCGCCAACTGCAGCAGGACCGTCTCGTCGGGTGCCATCAACTGCACTCCGACGGGCAGGCCCGTGGTCGTGACCCCGAGGGGAAGCGACACGGCAGCCCAGCCGGTGACGTTGGCCATCGTCGTCCAGCCCGTGGTGGCGAACTCGACGTCGAAGAACGCCCTGGTGGTCCCGCGCGGCTGGTTCAGCAACCCGTACGGCGGCGGGGTCGTCAGCAGCGTCGGCACCAGAAGCACGTCGTGGGCGGTCATCCCGGCGGCGAAGCGGCGGGTCTGGGCGTGCACCGCCCCGATTGCCTCGGCGTAGGCAACGCCGGTGGTGGTGAAACCCTCGCGCATCATCACCCAGCTGCTGGGTTCGAAGTCGTCGTCGGTGGGTTCGCGGCCCAGGACCTGCTTGCCGAAGGCGTGCAGTTGCGCGTTGCTGACGGTGTGCAGGACGGCGATCGCGTCGGCGACCGCGTCGGGGTCGAACGTCGGCGAGCCCGCGTCCACGTGGTGGCCGAGGTCGGCCAGGACGTTGGCCACCGACTCGACGGCGGCCACCACCTGCGGATCGGTCGGCGGCCCGGGGAATGGGGATTCGGTGGTGGTGAGCACTCGAATGCCGGTCGGCGGCCGCGTGATCGCCGTCAGGAAGGAGGTGTCCGGCCGCGGCACGGTGTACGGGTCACCGATCGCGGACCCGGCGATGACGTCCAGCAGTGCCGCGCTGTCCCGCACGGTCCGCGTGAGGGCGTGCCCGTTGACCAGACCCTCCAGGCCCTGCCCGCCGTCGGGGGCGAACGAGCTGCGACCCCGCCGCGGCTTGAGCCCCACCAGCCCGCAGCACGACGCGGGCACCCGGATGGAGCCGGTGCCGTCACCGCCGGATGCCGCGGGGACCACCCCGGCCGCCACCGCGGCCGCCGACCCTCCGCTAGACCCGCCGGGGGTGACGTCCGGTGACCACGGGTTGACCGTGGGGCCGAAGACGTACGGCTCGGTGGTGCAGTGATTGCCCCACTCGGGCGTATTCGTCTTGCCGAACACGACCAGACCGGCGTCCAGATACCGCTCGACGACCCAGGACGACTCGGTCGGGACGTAGCCGCGCAGCGCGCGCGAACCCATCACCTCGGGCGCCCCGGCGAGGGACGCCCCGAGATCCTTGAGCAGGAAGGGCACGCCGGCCAGCGGGCCGAGTTCCCCCGTGCGCAGGGCGCCGGATTCGTCGAGGGCAGAGGCTCGCCGTCGCCCGTGCTCGAGGAGATCGGTGACCACGGCGTTGAGCCCGCGGGCCAGCTCGAGGCGGATGACGGCGGCCTCGAGGAGTTCGGCGGCGGTCAGCTCACCGGAGGCGAGCAGTTCCCCCTGCCCGAGTGCGTCCAGCGATGCCAGGTCACGAGCCCGTTGAGTATCCATTGGGTCGGATCCTGAAGCCTGGCATCGCTTTCGGCAAGTCGGCGCTAGGTGGTCTCGTCGACCGCCTCGGGCTTCTTGTCGACGACGCGGGTCTTGTACAGGCTCGCGGCGGTGGTGACGACGAGCGTGACGATGATGACGCCGAGGCTGACCAGGGTGGGGATCTCCGGCACCGGGACGTGCTCACCGCCGTTGATGAACGGCAGTTCGTTCTCGTGAAGGGCGTGCAGCACCAGCTTCACGCCGATGAAGGCCAGGATGAACGCCAGGCCCTGGGACAGGTACACCAGGCGCTTGAGCATGTCGCCGAGCAGGAAGTACAGCTGGCGCAGACCCATCAGGGCGAAGACGTTGGCGGTGAACACGATGTAGGGCTCCTTGGTGAGCCCGTAGATCGCGGGTATCGAGTCCAGCGCGAACAGCAGGTCGGTGGTTCCCAGCGCCACGATGACGAGGAACATCGGCGTCATCAGACGCTTGCCGTCCTCCTTGATCCACAGCTTCAGACCGTCCCACTTGTCGGTCAGCGTCAGGTGCTTGCGGGCGAACCTCACGACACTGTTCTCGGCGTCGTCGTCGTGGTCGGTGTCGCGGACCAGCGTGATCGCGGTGTACACCAGGAAGGCGCCGAAGACGTAGAAGATCCAGGAGAACTGGTTGATGGCGACGGCGCCGATGGCGATGAAGATGCCGCGGAAGATCAGCGCCAGGATGATGCCGATCAGCAATGCCTCCTGCTGATACTTCCTCGGCACCTTGAAGCTGGCCATGATGATCAAGAAGATGAACAGGTTGTCGATCGAGAGGCTGTACTCGGTCAGCCAGCCGGCGAAGAACTCGACGCCGAACTGCGTGCCGTGGAAGTAGGTGACCCACACGCCGAAGGCGATTGCCAAACCGACGTAGAAGGACAGCGCGATCGCGCATTCCTTGAACGTGGGTTCGTGGGGTCGACGGGCGATGAAGATGACGTCGAAGAGGAGGACCGCCAGCGTCACACCCAGGGTGACGATCCATTCGATCTGAGTAACTTGCATGGCTGAGGCTGCCTCCGGGCGTAGTTCTACGGCCGAGGTCTCTGCCACCGCACACCTGGTGCGATCTACGGCACCGGCTGCCCAGCGTTGGACAACGTGATGACGACACCGTAGCGAAGGAATACTCCCCTCACCGACAAGTGTGGCAGACGACCGCCGCGACGGGAAATCAGCCGCGCCAGACCTCGCCCGGCCCTACATTGAGCTCGTGATCCTGGACTTGCTCAGCCCCGGTGTCGAGATCGGTCTCGTCACGACCAACGTCGTAGCGATGGTGGACTTCTACGAGGGTTTCCTCGGCTTGGAGCCTCAAGGTCAGATCGACTTCGCCGACGGCACGCAGCGGCGCTACACCCTCGGCGGGAGTGTCGTGAAGCTCGTCACCTACACCACGCCACCGCCGTTGCCGCCGGCCGCGGGCGGCGGCCATGCGCAAGCCGGTCTGAGGTACTTCACGGTCGGGGTGCGAAACCTGCGCGAACTGGCCGCCAAGGTCGAGGCCGCGGGTTACGAGGTCGTCGAGCCGCCGACCGAGTTCGAACCCGTTCCCGGGATGGGGTGGATGTTCGTCGCCGATCCCGACGGCAACTCCATCGAGTTCTTCGGCACGCTGTGATTCGAGCCGGGGTCGGTTTCCCCGGTCAGCGGTGAACAGCCTCGTAGCGCAGCAGGACGACGCCACCCGGGAACGCGCGGTTCTCCAACAGTCGCAGTGAGATCCACGATGGCAGCGTCGGGAAGAACGGGGTGCCGCCGCCCACGGCCGTCGGGGCGACCACGAGTCGATACTCGTCGACCAGTCCGGCCCGGACGATCGGCGCGGCCAGCGTAGCGCCGGCCACCGCCAGGTTGCCGTCGGTCTCGGCCTTCAGTCTCCTGACCACTTCGACCGGATCGCCGCGTTAGAGCCGGGAGTTCCAGCCGACCGATTCCAGGGTGTGGGAGAACACGACCTTGGGCATGGCGCACCAGATTCGAGCGAAGTCCACGGTCACCGGTGAGGCGTCTCGATCCTCGTCCGCGGTCGGCCAGTACGCCGACATCAGGTCGTAGAGCCGCCGCCCGTAGAACGACACGGCGGTCTCCCGCTCGACGTCGTTCCAATACCGATGCAGCTCCTCGCTCGGCTCGGACCAGTCGATGCTGCCGGCTGCGTCGGCGACGAATCCGTCGACCGAGACGTTGAAACCGTAGATGAGTTTGCCCATGTCGGATCAGACCACACCCGGGGGCGAAGCTCATCGCCGCCTATGACGCATTCTCGGTTCGCCCCAGCGTCGCGCCGCCGTCGGGGACCGACGCGGCGCGTTCGAGGAAGGCCTCGGCTCTGACGTCAGCTGGCGTGCGCCGCCTCGTCACGACTCCCGCCAAACCGACCAGCGCCAGCACGACGCAGAGATACCGCAAGACCTGCGTGGCCGCCTCCGCCACCACACCGTCGCCGAACACCGGAGGTGCCATCGCCATCCCCAGAAACGTCACGACTACCGCCGCGGCGCCGATTCGTTCGGCCCAGGACACGCGCCGCGAACGCGCTATCCGGTCCTCGGCGAGGGAGCGCAGTTCGGGGACGTCCTCCGGCCAATAGGGCTCATGGCCGTCGACCTTGCGCTGTGCCAGGCGTAGCAGGCCGAATCCATCGAAGCGGGCGCTCGGACGTACCCAGCGGAACCAGACGACGAATCCCTGCGACAGGAACAGCGCGAGGAGCCCGGCACTGAACGCGAGCGTGCCCGCCGGGGCGACGACGTCGCCGACGCCGGACTCTCTCACCGCGGTCAGCCGTGCCACCGCCTGCGCTGCCGCAAATGCCTGCGGGACGAGGGCGCACGTCAGGATCGTCCCGAACGCGACGGTGAGCGCCGGCATCCGCATGCTCATCTGGCAACCATAAGCCCGCGCGCGATTGCGGTCATGTGACGTCAGGCGGGTACGACCACGACCAGGTCGCCGCCCGTGCGTTCCACGCGCATGCCTGCGCGACGCGCGAGGGTCGCCACCGCTGCCGCGTCGCCCGGCTCGGCCCGGCTCGACGCCAGTACTCGCGCCAGCCGGCCCTTGTGCGCCTTGTTGAAGTGGCTGACGACGGTGCGCCGACCGTCGGCGTGCTCGGCCACCACGTCGACGTCGACCGCACCGGGCACCCTGCCCAAGGCGGCGTAGGACCCCGATCTCAGGTCGACGATCAACTCGTCGGCGGCGAGCCGCGCCAGCACCGGCTCCAGCACGGGCTTCCATCGCGACGCCAGCGTCGCACCGCCGGGCAGTTTGGAACCCGCCGAGAGCCGGTAGGCGGGGACGGCGTCGTCGGCCCGGAGCAGTCCGAAGAGCGCCGAGCCCACGGCGAGCCGGGCGCGCGCACGGGAAGCGGCTGCGCCGCTGAGGGATTCGACGTCGAGGGCGTCGTAGAGCACCCCGGTGTACCGCTCGACGGCGGGCATCGTCGGTGCGGTGCGCAGAGCGGCGTTGCGGTCGATCTCGGCGTCCTGCGACGCGGAGATGCCGAGTGCGCGACGGGCTGCCGGCCGGTCGGCGGACAGGTCGACGAGTTCGCCGACCAGCGCTGCGCGCAGCTCGCCCAACGCGGGACAGCTCAGCGATTCCAAGTGCAGCGGTGGACCGTCGCCGCCGTCCCGCTTGGTCTCCGAGGGCGGCAGCAGCACGATCACGGCGACGAGACTAGCCGTAGGCCAACAGCAGCGGGACGCGCTGTTCGGCGGTGGTCAACGACCCGTGATGTCCAATCAGCCCCGATTCGACCGGCTCGGCGGTGCGCCGCACCATCACCGCGCTGTCGCGGCCGGCGGCCACCACGTCGCCGATGCGCTCACGGACGCGGTCGGCGACGCGCTCGCCGAACCAGCCCGCGGCGATCGCCTCCTCGCGCGAGGCCACCCAGGCCCGCTCGCCCAGCGTCTCCCGCCACGCCGCGAGGACGGCGTCGCCCGCGCCCTCGACGGCGTACACGTGCCGGGCGCGTGCCTCGCCCCCGATGGCGTCGACGCCGTCGAGCAGTGCCGGCGTCGCGTCCACGTCGACTCGATCGCCGTCGCCGACGGCGACCATGCCGTGGTCGGCCACGACGGCCAGCACGGTTCCCGGCGCCAAACCCTCGACGACCGACTCGACAAGCCGGTCGACCTGACGCAACTGCAGTCGCCACGCCTCCGAACCCGGGCCGTACAGATGACCTATGAGGTCGAGGTCGCCGTGGTAGCCGTAGCAGAAGCCGCCGCTCGTCAGTGAACCCCGAACCGTCGCGGCGAGGTCACCGAGGCCGTACACGCCGACGTAGCGGCCGCCCCGCAACACCGCGCGGGTCAGCCCGGTGCCCGCGAACTGCGCGTTGGACGCCACGGTCACGGCGAACCCGGCGGCCGCCGCCCTCTCGAAGGTGGTCGGCAGGGGCTGCACCCGCTCGGGCGGCTGGGCCTCGCGAACATCCTCGCCACCTGGGTGGCCGCGCCACTGCAGGGCGTTGACCACCCCGGCGTCGCCCAGCCGGAAGGAATACCCGACCATCCCGTGCTCACCGCTACGGCATCCGGTGCCGACGGCGGCCAGCCCCGCGGCCGTCGTCGACGGGAAGCCCACGCTCAGCGACTGCCCCCGAAGTCCGGCCAGCACCGGGGCGTCCCCGGCGTGGGCGTGCAGCAGGTCGGCGCCGAGCCCGTCGACCAGCAACACGCAGGCACCGGCCAGCCCGTCTGGCAGGGGGATCCGGCGCTCGAATTCGGACCCGCCCAGCGCCGCGAGCACCGACGGGACGACGTCGGCGAGGTGGGGCAGGTCGGGGTCCGGGCATGGCAGCTCCATCGCTCTGGAGCCTGCCACAGGCTCCGAGGCAAGGGTCGATGCCGGCGGCGAATACGCTCACCCCATGGTGAGGGGGGTGAGCGGATCGGTGGCGACTGCCCTGGGGTTGAGCGCGCTGCTGGTGAGTTGCGGCACGCCCTCGCCACAGACCACCGCACCGCCGCCCGGACCTGCCGTCGCGGTCGAACCGTTGTCGATCGGCACGGCCGCCGAGGACACCACGGGGGGATCGATTCCCGACGGTCAGCTGATCTCGCCGTTCGACGTGAAGAATCCGGCAGTCGGCTTCCTGGAGCCGGCGCTGCTCGCCGCGGTTCAGGACGCCACCACCGCGGCGGCCGCCGAGGGCGTCGACGTGAAACTCACCTCTGGCTGGCGCTCCAAGGGGTTTCAGCAGAGGTTGTTCGACCAGGCCGTGACCACCTACGGCAACGCCGACCTGGCGGCGCAGTTCGTGGCGTCACCGGAGAAGTCGATGCACGTCGTCGGCAAGGCGGTCGACGTCGGGCCGGTGGTCGCCGATCAGTGGATGATCGCCAACGGCTCGCGGTTCGGCTTGTGCCAGATCTACGCCAACGAGATCTGGCACTTCGAGCTCGCCGTCGACGCGGCAGGCAACTGCCCGCCGCTGCGACCCAACGCCGCCGGTTAGCTGGCTCAGCCGGCGACGATCGACTCGCCCTGCACGGTCACGGCCTTGGACTCCAGCGGCTTCTTCGCCGGGCCCTGGGCCACGGTGCCGTCGAGGTTGAATTCGCTGTTGTGACACGGGCAGATGATCTTGCCGTCGGTGATCTTGTTGACGTTGCATCCGGCGTGCGGGCACACCGTCGAGAAGCCCTTGAAGACCCCGGTCGTGGGTTGGGTGATCACCACGTCGTCGACGATGACACCAGAGCCGACCGGCACGTCCGCCGTCTTGGTCAACGCGGCGCCCGGGGCGGCGGCAGCCGAGGACGACGACTTCTCGGCCGACGACGTCGACTCCGCAGTAGCGGTCTCGCCGTCGGAACTGCAGGCCGCGACGGCCGTGGCGAGCGCGCCGAGGCCGGCGCCGACGATGACCGTGCGGCGCGGGGGACGAATGTGTTCGAACATGACGAGGCGATCCTCCAGGGTGATGTGGGACCCCGCGGGGCTGCGCGGGGTCCTCCACGAATTGTGGCCCCCCAACCTGACAACCGACCACCGAACACGAAAGTGAAGCGTCGTGTCAGCAAGTGCACAGCGTTGCGGACATGCACCCGCCGCGGCGGCGCTGTTACCCTCCGATGAGCCGACCGAAGGCCCCGACCGCACGGCAGCTGACGCAACGGCGCGGAGTCACCCGCGACCCGGCCGGCTCGAATCACGGAAAGAGTCTTGTGCGCACCGGAGAGATAAAGGCCCTGTCCGGCCTGCGCATCGTTGCGGCCCTGTGGGTGGTGATGTTCCACTTCCGTCCGCTTCTGCAGATGGCGTCGCCACCGCTCTATGATTCGCTCAAACCGGTCCTCGACTGCGGCGCCCAAGGTGTCGACCTCTTCTTCATCCTCAGCGGGTTCGTCCTGACGTGGAACTACCTGGAGCGCATGGGCGACCGGTGGTCGACCAGGGCCACCCTGCACTTCCTGTGGTTGCGGCTGGCCAGGGTGTGGCCGCTGTATCTGGTGACGATGCATCTCGCGGCGCTGTGGATCATCTTCACGCTCAACTACGGAGACTTTCCGTCTCCGGAGGCGGGGTCGTTGACGGCGATCAGCTATCTGCGTCAGCTGGTGATGGTGCAGCTGTGGTTCCAGCCCTTCTTCGACTTCTCCAGCTGGGACGGCCCCGCGTGGTCGATCAGCGCAGAGTGGTTGGCGTACCTGCTGTTCGGAGCGCTGATCCTGGTGATCCATCGGGTCGACCGGGCCACGCGGGCGCGGGGTCTTCTGCTGCTGGCGTTCGCAGCCACCCTGCCCCCGTTGATCCTGCTGGTGGGCTCGGGCGGACAGTTCTACACGCCGTGGAGTTGGCTGCCGCGCATCGTCCTGCAGTTCACCGCCGGCGCGCTGGCCTGCGCGGCGGTCCGCAAGATGAGGCCCACCGACCGCGGCCGGACCGTCGCCGGCGTGGTGTCGGTCGTGCTGTTGGCGGTCATCGTCGGTGCGCTGTACTGGTTCGACGCCCACCCGCTGCCGAACATCCGGGACGACTTCGGCCTGGTCGACGTTCTCTTCATGCCGCTGGTCGTCGCGCTGGCCCTCGGCTCGGGCACCCTGCCGGCACTGTTGTCGACCCGGGTGATGGTCTACGGCGGTCAGGTCTCGTTCGGCCTGTACATGGTGCACGAACTTGTCCACACCGCCTGGCTGTGGATCATGGCGCAGTACCAGATCACGATGGAGCCGAGCCTCGGCGCCAAGTTCGTCTACGTCGCGCTGCTTCTGGTGTCGCTGGGGTTGGGCATCCTGCTGTTCCATCTCGTGGAGGAACCCGCGCGAATGTGGATGCGCCGCATGGTCGGTGAGCGCAGGCCGCCGGTCGACCTGGAGCACACTCCGCAGTCCGACGCGCCCGATCCGCCCGAGCCCCACCTCGTCCGGGGCAGAGTGGACGAACGGCCCAAGACACTTCGAGTCCAGGCGGGTTGATGCACGAGTTCGGTAGCCGGTTCGCCACGTTCGTCCTGTCTCTGACCCTGGTGGTCGGGGTGCTGCTCCACGGGCCGTCGGTCCGCACGATGCCGTACGACGCCACCACGGCGGGCACACCGGTGACGCGGGTCGCCGTCGTCGGCGATTCGTACACCAACGGCACCGCGATCGGCGGTCAGGGCCCCAACGCATGGCCGGTGCTGGCGTGGAAGACGTTGGCACGACGGGGAATGCAGGTCAACGCCGACGTCGCGGCCGAGGGCCGGGCGGGGTACGGCGTGCGCGGCGACCAGGGCAACCTGTTCACCGATCTGACGCCGAGGGCGGTGCGACCCGACGACGCGGTCGTCGTCTTCTACGGCTCCCGCAACGACCAGGGCGTCGACCCGAACGTACTCAACGGGCAGGTCTTCAGCGCGCTGTCCATGGCACGCAACATCGCGCCTGCTGCCCGGCTGCTGGTGATCGGGCCGCCGTGGCCGACCGCGGACGTCCCGCCCGCCGTGCTGCAGATCCGCGACATCCTGTCGTTTCAGTCGATGCTCGCGGGCGCGACGTTCGTCGACCCGATCGTCGAGCGGTGGTTCGTGGACCGCCCGGACCTCATCGGCGCGGACGGTGTCCACCCCACCAACGCCGGCCACGCCTACATGGCCGACAAGATAGCCCCGCTGATCGGCGATCAGCTGCCCCGCCGGGTGTGAACCGGAGCTACTTGGTACCGAAGATGCGGTCGCCCGCGTCGCCGAGGCCGGGCAGGATGTACCCGTGCTCGTCGAGTTGGCGGTCGACGGCGGCGGTGTAGACGGGCACATCCGGATGGGCCTGCTGCATGGCGGCCACGCCCTCCGGGCAGGTCAGCAGGCAGACGAACTTGATCGACTTGGGGCCACACTCCTTGAGCCGGTCGACGGCCGCGATTGCCGAGTTGCCGGTGGCGAGCATGGGGTCGACGACCACCACGTCCCGCTCCTCGAGATCGCCCGGCATCTTGAAGTAGTACTCGACCGCGACCAGGGTCTTGGGGTCGCGGTACAGACCGATGTGCCCGACGCGCGCACCGGGGACGACGCTGAGCATGCCGTCGAGGATGCCGGTGCCCGCCCGTAGGATCGAGACGAACACCAGCTTCTTGCCGTCGATGACCCGGCCGGTCATGGTCTCCAGCGGCGTCTCGATCTCGACGTCGTGCAGCGGTATGTCCCGCAGCACCTCGTAGGCCACCAGGGCGGCGATCTCGTTGACGAGTTGGCGGAAGGTCTTGGTGGAGGCCTCCTTTCGGCGCAGCAGGGTCAGCTTGTGCTGCACCAGCGGATGGTCCACCAGGTGCAGCGTGCCCTGACTGTCGTCCACGTTCGTCCCCTTTCGAAGTGCGGCGGTCTAGAAGACGGTGCCGTCGCTGACGACCGACAGCGGCGGCAAACCGCCGCGACGGCGTTGCGCCAGAGCGCGTCCCGCGGCCCAGGTGCCACCCTCCAGTACGCACGCCAGCGGCATCCGGGTCGCGTCCACCCCGAGTTCGTCGCGTACCAGCGGGGCAAGCTCGTCGAGCAGTGCCACCGTCAACGCCCGCCATTCGACGACGAGTTCGTCGTCGACGTTCCAGGAGGTACCGAGCCAGTCGGGATTGCGCAGTCGCAGCACCCCGGTGTCCAGCAGCAGGCCTCCGTTTCGGTACTCGGGCAGGGCGGTGAGTGCGTCCAGGCCGGTGACCGGCACGCCCGCCCAGCCGAACGGCTCGAGAAGCGAGTAGGTCAGCCACTGCGACAGTTTGTGGAAGGGCATCCACCCCTGCGTCAGGCCGGGCCCCGGTACGGCCGGGTGCCGCCAGCAGTCACCCAGACGCTGGTCGCCGATGACGTTGTCCACCAACCAGATTCCCGACATCGTCCGCAGCAGCTCGGAGAGGATGTCGTGTGCGGTGACCCCCGCCTGACCGCCTCGTGGCGCCAACCGGTCGAACAGCCCGCCGGGGCGTCCGAGCGGGCCGAAGGTCTCGGGCTGCGCACCCAGTGCCCGGCCCAGTCGGTGCAGCAGGGCTACTCGACCGTCGATGCCGACCAGCGGGTTGTCGGAGCTGATCTGGAAGGCCTCGGCCACGCGCGCCGGCGTCACACTCAGCAGGCCTTCGGCGTCGACGCGCAACGGGTCGGCGGGCTCACCGGAGAAGACGCCGTCGACGAACGCGTGCCATGACGCCACCCCGAGGCCCTCGGACCTGTCGAATCGTCTGCCGCTGGCCGTTTCGTCGTAGTGCCAGTCGGGTCCGGCCCCGGCGTCGAGCAGCACGCTGACCACGACGAGGTCGACCATGGCGCGGGCGCGCCCGGCGGGGTCGAGCGGCGAGAGGAGCGCGTCGAGCTCGGCCGTGCGGTCGACCCCGCCGGCCTCGAAGTGCCGCCATCGGCTGTGGAACGGAATGTCCAACTGCGGGTAGCGCTCTCGTGTCACCGCCGCGACCTCGCCGACGGCCGCGGGTGTCGCCTGGTCGTCGACGAGGAACCACGGCGAGTCGCCGGCACGCGCCCGGCGCAGCAGCGCCCCGGCGCGGTCCCGCACGGCGGTGGTGGTGCGCAGCAACGCCGCGGCCCCGTCGGCCTCGGCGGCACTCATCCGTTCAACCCGCGGCCCTTCGTGTTTCGCAGCTCTTCGGCGTCGGGAACCGGACCGGGAGTGAAGTAACCGGCGGCCATCTTGGCGTCGATCTCGACGCGGGCGTCGGCCGGTACCAGGTCCTCGGGGATGTTGACGCGCTCGCCGACCTCGATGCCCGACCCGGTGATGGCGTCGTACTTCATATTGCTCATCGAGACCAGTCGATGAATCTTGCGCACGCCGAGCCAGTGCAGCACGTCGGGCATCAATTCCTGAAAGCGCATGTCTTGCACGCCCGCAACGCATTCCGTGCGGGCGAAGTACTGGTCGGCGGTGTCGCCGCCCTCCTGTCGCTTGCGCGCGTTGTAGACCAGGAACTTCGTGACCTCGCCCAGCGCCCGGCCCTCCTTGCGGGAGTAGGCGACCAGCCCCACGCCGCCGCGCTGGGCACCGAGGATGCACTCCTCGATGGCGTGGGTGAGATACGGCCGGCAGGTGCAGATGTCGGAACCGAAGACGTCGGAGCCGTTGCATTCGTCGTGCACTCGCGCGGTCAGTTCGACCGAGGGGTCGGCCAGGTCGGCCGGGGCGCCGAAGACGTAGACGGTCTGCCCGCCGATCGGGGGCAGGAACACCTCGAGGTCGGAACGGGTGACCAGCTCGGGGTACATGCCGCCGGTTTCCTCGAAAAGCACTCTGCGCAGGTCGGTTTCGGAGCAGTTGAACCGCTGCGCCACCCCGGGCAGGTACCAGACGGGTTCGATCGCGGCCTTGGTGACCAGGGCGGCTCCGCTGGGCAGCAGCACGTGGCCGTCGGGGACCAGTCGGCCCGTCCGGACCGCCTCGACGACCTCGGGCAGGATCACGTGCGCCTTGGTGATGGCAATCGTCGGGCGCATGTCGTGACCCGCGGCGAGTTCGTCGGCGAACACCTCGGCGACCATCGCGCCCCACGGGTCGAGGCTGACGATCTTGCCCGGCTCGCTCCACTGCGGGTACGGCCCGACCGCATCGGTGGGTGCGGTGTTGGTGAGGTCGGCCTTGTGTTCCCTCGACAGTGCACCCGCGGCGACGGCCAGCGCGCGGTACACGCCGTAGGAGCCGCTGTGGGTGCCGATCACGTTGCGATGGGCGCGCTTGGTCGTCGTGCCGATGACGGGCCCGCGCTCGCTCGCGGTCGGTGCGTCCCAGACGATGGGCAGCGCACCGATCCCGCCGCTGTGCGAGGTCAGCCGGATGTGCGCGACCATGCTCGCTCCTCGGGGGTCGAACGTTCGGCCGTCGGGCCGATCGAATGCGCCAGCATAGCGACTCGACTCGCCGGACGCCTGGCGTCTAGGACTGGGGTCCGAAGGTGGTCAGGCAGAAGGGATGCCCGGCCGGATCGAGTAACACCCGCCACAGGTCGGGGGCGGGTTGATGCTCGGCGAGCGTGGCTCCGACGGCAACCGCGCGCGCCTCGGCGGCGTCGAGATCGGCGACCGAGACGTCGAAGTGCATCTGCTGTCCTTGCCCGGGCTGGGGCCAGGTCGGCGGCACGTAATCGTCGACCTTCATCATCGCCAGTGTGTGGGTGCCGTCGGAGATGGCGACGACCCGGCCGTCGGGTGTCTCGACGACCCGCGTCATGCCGAACAGCTCGGCGTAGAAGTCCGCGAGCCCGGCAGGGTCTGGGCAGTCGACGGAGATCGATCCGATGCGCAGTTCGGGGGAGGCGGGGGGCGTCGTCGAGGTCACGACGACGACCCTGCCACGTCGGGCCGACGATGCACCGACACGGCGTAGTCTCCGCCGCCGTACGGTTCGCGATCCCACGTCGCCCACCTCGCCGTCGACGCCAGACCGGCTCCGGTGACCAGTCGGTCGTAGTCGTCGAGGGTGAGTCGCCCGGGTTGCAGGGAGAATCCGGCGATCAGCAGCCCGCCGGGCGCCAACCGCGCCACCATCTGGCGCACCACGCGTCGTTCCGATCCCGGGGCCAGGAAGATCATCACGTTGCCGGCGAGCAGCACCACGTCGAACACGCCCGGCGCGTGGTCGTCCGCCTCGGCCAGATCGGCGTGGATCCAGGTGAGGTCGCCGGCCTTGGCGCGGGCGGCGGCCAGCATGTCGGGGTCGGCGTCGACTCCCACGACCAGCCGTCCGCGGCGGGCCAATTCGATCGCCACCCGGCCCGTGCCGCACCCGGCGTCGAGTACCCGGTTGCCGCCGGTCTGCGTCAGCAGATCCTCGACCAGGTCGGCCTCGCCGTGGATGCCGGCACCGGATTCGGCGAGTCGGATCCACCGCTGGTCGTAGTCCTCGCCGCGCGGGGCGTCCGTGTCCTGCCATCGGGTGCTCACCGGATCATTGTCGATCATTGTCGTGCACGTGCGCCGCGTGAGCCGACGCCCGTTCCGGGGCGTCCTCCGACCCCGGCGCCGAGTTCGCTAACCTCGTGCGAATCTTCGGCAAGGAGTGGGCGCGTGAACTCGATCGATCCGGCGGCGACCGCGTGGCTGTTGGCCAGCACCGCGCTCGTCCTGCTCATGACGCCAGGTCTGGCGATCTTCTACGGCGGCATGATGCGCACCACCGGCGTGCTCAACATGATCATGATGAGCTTCATCGCGATCCCGCTGGTGACGGTGGCGTGGTTGCTGCTCGGCTACACGTTGGCCTTCTCCGGGCAGGGACACGCCGGCGTGATCGGCGATCTCGCCCACGTGGCGATGCTGGGCGTGGACCCCACGACCGTGCACGGCTCGGTGCCAGAGCTGCTGTTCGCGACCTTCCAGTTGACGTTCGCCATCATCACGGCGGCCTTGGTCAGCGGCGCCATCGCCGATCGCGCGAGGTTCTCGGCGTGGATGGTCTTCGTGCCGATCTGGACTATCGCCGTGTATTCGGTGGTCGCACACTGGGTGTGGTCACCGGGCGGTTGGATGTTCAGGCTCGGCGTGCTGGACTACGCCGGCGGCTTGGTCGTCGAGATCGTCTCTGGCGCATCGGCATTGGCGTTGGCGCTAGTTCTGGGACCGCGCATCGGCTTCAAGAAGGAGGCCATGCGCCCGCACAATTTGCCCTTCGTCCTGCTCGGCGTCGGCCTGTTGTGGTTCGGCTGGTTCGGATTCAACGCGGGCTCGGCCCTGGCCGCCAACGGCACGGCTGCGGCCATCTTCCTCAACACCCTGGTGGCAGGGTGTCTGGGCATGCTGGGCTGGCTGACGGTCGAGCGCCTCCGGGACGGTCGGCCGACGACCTTCGGCGCCGCCTCCGGTGTCGTCGCCGGGTTGGTCGCGATCACCCCGGCGTGTGGCACCGTCAACACCCTCGGCGCAGTGCTGGTCGGCCTCGCGGCCGGTGTGGTCTGCTCGTTCGCGATCGGGTTCAAGTTCCGCTTCGGCTACGACGATTCGCTGGACGTCGTCGGGGTGCACTTCGTCGGGGGCGTGGTCGGGGTCTTGCTGATCGGCCTGCTGGCCACCGAGGTGATGACGGGCGGCCCGCGGGGCCTGTTCTACGGAGGCGGCCTCGCTCAGCTCGGCAAACAAGTCTTGGCCGCGGCGGTGGTCGCCGCCTACGCCTTCACGGTCTCCTTCTGCCTTGCCAAGGTGATCGACCGGCTGATGGGCTTCCGCGTCAGCGCCGAGGACGAGACCACGGGAATCGATTTCACCCAACACGCCGAGACGGCCTATGCAGAAGGCGTGCACGGGCACTCCCCGACGCGGCGCGCGACCACGTACGGCAGCCACGAGGCGCCCCCGCGGCGACCGGACGGGGCTGAGGAGGGTTGAGGCCCAACCCCATTGGTCCCGGACGTCGGCGAGCGTTCTTCGAGCACGTCAGAAGGGGTAACATGGCCGGATGACGGTTCGGGACCTGGGGGCCGAATACGGATTCGACGACCCCGACGACGGGTGGTTCGGCGCGGCAGGACCCGCCGAAGACACCCCACCCAGACCTGCCCCTCCGCCGCGATTCGACCACCGCGACGAGTCCGAGGCCGACACCGATCGATGGTTCGTCCGGGACATGGCCCCCGCAGAGCCGGTGCGATCCGTCGAGACGGTGTCCGTGGCCACGCCGCCCACCGTCGTGCCGACCCGGCGCAACGGATTCGTCCCTGCCGCCGCCCCTGACTCGTGGGAGTCCCGCATCTCCAACAGCGGCGCCTGGGAGTTCAAGACGTCGACGCCGGCGCCGAGGCGTCCGCCACGGGCGGCTATGTTTGCCGCCGCCGTGCTCGCCGCTGCTGCCGTCGTCGCAGGCGTCGTGATGCTGATGGCCGGCCCCGACGGCGACGAGGCGTCACCGGCGCCGTCGAGTTCGTCATCCGCGCCTCCGGTGCCGTCGTCGGCCCCCGCGGTCGCCACCGTCGCGCCGGTGCCACCACCGCCGGTGCTTCCCCCGCCGCCCCCGCCACCGCCACCGGCGGACGCCGTCCCGCCGGTCGTCACGCGGGATTACACGCCGAGCTACCAGACCCCTGACACGCCGAAGAAGCCGCAGCAGAACGTGACTCGGGTACCGCTGAGTGCGACGCCCCCGCCACCCCCGCGCGAGACCGACCGCGGTCGCGCCACCCCGGGCCAGTCCGGCGCGCATGGGTTCTTCGGCTGAGACGGGAGCCGCGATGCGCACCCGGTCCTTGGGGTGGGCCACCGATCTCGCCGTGCTCGAACTGACGGGTTCGGTCGTCGAGGACCGCGGGGACCACATGGTCGTCCGGACTCCCGCCAATCCCGACTTCCATTGGGGCAACTGCCTCTTCGTCACCGACACCGAGACCGTCGACGCCGCTGACCGCTGGGTCGCCGCGTTCCGGTCGGCCTTCCCGCAGGCGGACTGGATCGCGATCGGACTTCCGCGGATGCCCGCTGACCGGACCGGTTGGGGTCGCCACGGGGTTCGGCTGGAGGTCGACGACGTGCTGGCGGCCACGGATCCGCCTCGGCAGATCGCGCCACCGCCCGGCTACGTCGTCCGCGGGCTCTCCGGGCCGGACTGGGAGCAGCTGGTGGCGCGGGAACTCGCCGTCAACGCCGAGAGCCTGCAGTACGACGAGGTGATGCACAAGCGCTTCGCCAGGGCGCGGATCGCGTCGCAGCGCGCGTTGGTCGTCCGCGGTGCAGCGCGTTTCGTCGGTGCCTTCGCGGCCGGCCGACTTGTCGCCGAGCTCGGGATCGTCGACTGCGGTGGCACGGCGCGCTATCAGACCGTCGGCACGGCAACCGAGCACCGCCGCAGGGGCCTGGCCTCCCATCTGCTCGGCGTCGCGGGGGCGTGGGCGGCCTCTCGCGGGTGCACCCAATGGGTGATAGTCACCGAGGCGACCAATCCGGCGGGGCGGGTCTACCGCAGGGCCGGCTTCACGCCCGTCGAGCCGATCGTGCAGGCCTACCGCAGGCCGCCACGCGACGTCGATTAGCTTGTCCCCGGTGAAGGCTTGCCCTCGATGAAGGCGATGATCGACTTCGACGCCGCGCCGATCTTCGGCATCCCCATGCTCGACGGCTCGGGGGTGCACGAGGGCATGTTGATCGAGGGCCCGCAGGGATGGGGCGAGTTCAGTCCGCCGCCGGGGTGCGACTCCGAGGAGGCCGTCCGGTGGCTCACCGCCGCCGTCGAGGGTGGCACCGTCGGCTGGCCGGACCCGCGGCGCGGCCGGATACCGGTCGCCGTGGTGGTGGGCGCGGTCGACGCCGCCTCCGCGGGTCGCATCGCCGCGGAGTCGGGCTGCCAGGTCGCCGACGTCGCGGTCGGGACGGAAAGTGTGGCCGCCGACTGCGCTCGCGTCGCCGCGGTCCGTGACACACTGGGTCCGAGGGGGCGAATCCGGTTGTGCGCCAACGGTATGTGGAGCCCGGACGCCGCAGTGGCGGCGATCGCCGTTCTGGTAGAGGCCGCCGGGGGCGTCGACTTCGTCGCCGAGCCGTGCCGTACCACCGACGAGGTGAGCGCGATGCGCGGCCGGGTCGAGGTGCCGATCGCCGCGGGGCCGTCGCACGCCGAGGTGGTCGACGTGGTGATCCTGCGAAGCGGGCCGCTCGGCGGGGTACGGCGTGCGCTACGCGTCGCGGAAAGGCTGGACAAGCCATGCGTGGTGGCGTCCTCGGGGGAGACGAGCATCGGGCAGGCTGCCGGTCTGGCGTTGGCGGGTGCCCTTCCCGACCTTCCGTACGCGTGCGCGCTCGGCACGGTGTCGGGATTGGCCGGTGACCTCGTCGCACCGGGCCGGTCGTTGCGCCCGGTCGACGGTCATCTTCCGGTCGCGCCGACGCCAGCCGCTCCCGCGGCCGAGTCGTTGCGGCGCTACGCGATCACCGACCCGGCCCGCGTCGACCTGTGGCACCGGCGATTGCGCGCGGCCCAGGTGAGCTCCTGATCAGGTGGACTGTGGCTTGGCGTTGAGATGGTTGTCGGCAATCCACTGGGCGGCCTTCTTGACCAGCCCCGATTGGGGATAGCGGACGTGTGAGGTGAAATCCTTGCCCAGGGAGCAGATGGGGTCGTTGGTGTTGCACATGTCGGCTGTCTTGGGTCCGTACAACGCGCTGAGCGTCGTCAGTGGCTGACCGAGTCGGGCCGACGGATTGCCGAACACGGCCACCGCACTGATGTGGTCGGTCATCGCGGCCGGCAGCGGCGCCTGGAAGCCGAGGCCCGTGATGGGCGAGGTGGTGACGACGTCCATGACGGCCGCGCCCTGCGAGTATCCGCCGAGGACGATCTTTGTCTTGGGGCAATTCTTCGCCGTCGCCTGCGCGTGGAGGCTCGCGTCGGTGGCGCCGGTGGCCACGCCGAGGAAGTCGTAGGACGCCGGGTACTTCACCGCGTACGAGCGGACGGACTTTCCCTTGACCAGCGGTTTCAGCGCATCGACGAGCGCCTGACCGACGACCCCGATGCCCGGGGGTTCGTCGGTGCCGCGGGCGAACACCACTTCGACGTCAGGGCAGTCGTCGGCGGCCGCGGCGGACGGAGCGGTGGTCAAGGCGACGGCCGAGGTGGTGCCCAGCAGGAGTGCGGTGGCGACCACGGCCGACGCGCGCGTCCAACGCGAGGTCGTCCCTTGCACGTGCACGGCCGCTCCTTGACCTAGATGGATTGAGTGGGGATTCCCTTAGCTCATACCCAATTATCACTCCCGTCACTCTGACAACAGGCTACCGTCGCTGTGAAGTTCCCGAACGAGGCGTTGGAGAGTGTCCTGGTTTCGATTCGGCGACTGTTGGGAAACCCACAGCGTCGCCGAGTGCGCGTCGCAAACCCGGCACCGACGAAGGGTGGCGCTCCATGACCGATCGTGCTTCCGCCGAAGACCAGACCGCCCGTCCGGATTCACCGGAGGGAGGCCTTGGCACCAGCCTCAAGCCTCGTCACATCACCATGATCTCCATTGCCGGCGTCATCGGCGCGGGCTTGTTCGTGGGGTCCGCCAACGCCATCAAGGAGGCCGGCCCCGCGGTCCTGATCTCCTACTTCCTGGCCGGCACCCTCGTCGTCCTGGTGATGCGGATGTTAGGGGAGATGGCGACGGCCAACCCCGACACCGGGTCGTTCTCGGTCTACTCGGATCGGGCACTCGGCGGCTGGGCCGGTTTCTCGGTGGGATGGCTCTACTGGTGGTTCTGGGTGTTGGTCATCCCGGTCGAGGCCACCGCCGCGGCGTCCATCCTGTCGGACCTCGTCGGTGCCCCGCAGTGGGTCTGGGCCTTGGCGGTCACGCTGCTGCTGACGGTGACCAACCTGATCAGCGTCGGCAACTACGGCGAATTCGAGTTCTGGTTCGCCCTCATCAAGGTCGTCGCGATCATCGCCTTCATCGCCATCGGCATCGCAGCCATCCTCGGTCTCATTCCCGACTCGCAGGTCAGCGGCATCGACTCCCTTTGGCAGCCAGACGGATTCATGCCGAACGGTTTTGGAGCCGTCATCGCCGGCATGTTGGTGACGATGTTCTCCTTCATGGGCACCGAGATCGTCACCATCGCCGCGGCCGAGTCGCCCGACCCGACCACCGGCATCAGCAAGGCCGTCAACTCGGTCATCTGGCGAATCTCCCTGTTCTACATCGGGTCCATCTTCGTGATCGTGGCACTGATGCCCTACGACAAGCTCGAAAACGGCTCGTATCAGAGCACTCTGGAGGCCATCGGCATCCCGGGATCGAAGATCATCATGGATCTGGTGATCCTCACGGCAGTCGCGTCGTGCCTGAACTCCGCGCTGTACACCGCATCTCGGATGCTGTTCTCGCTAGGGGATCGCCGCGACGCGCCGCGCGTGGTGCGCAAGCTGACGGGCAACGGCGTCCCCTGGGTCGCGGTGCTGGCCTCGATGGTGGTCGGTTTCCTCGCAGTCGTCGGCAATTACCTGTTGCCGGAGAAGATCTTCGCCTATCTGCTGGCGACCAGCGGCGCGATCGCCCTGTTCGTCTACCTCGCCATCGCGGCCAGCCAGTTCGTCCTCGGGCGCAGCATGCGGGCACGGGGGGAGCAGGCGCCGGTGCGGATGTGGCTGTTCCCGTACCTGACCGTCGTCGTGATGGTCGCCATCGTCGCGGTGCTGATATTGATGGCGTTCGACCCAGATCAGCAGTCGGCGATCTTCCTGTCCTTGATCTCCGCGGTGTTCATCGTCGGGGCCGGGGTCGTCGTGCACCGGCGCCGGGGGCACCATCCGTCGACCGCACGGCGTTAGCCGCGCTTGACCTTTCGCACCCGGTCGCGCAGGCCCTCGGTGGCGGTGTCGAGCAGGCCCTTCGCGCCGCGCTTGATGAGGAACGAGGGCAGCGGAACGGTCGGGTCGACGGTGATGTCGAACCGGACGTGGGTGGAATCCTCGCCGACGGCGGTCAAGGTGTAGCGCGCCTCCTGCGAGCGCTGCTGCTGGGAACTGACCAACGTCCACCCGACCCCGTCGGGATGGACGACGTGGGCGAGCTCCTGCTCGTCGCTGATTCCCACGATCTTGACGACCTGGCGGGTCCGCTTGGGGTGGCCGTCGGCGTCGCGTTCGAGTACCTCGACCTCCTGGTGCGCCGGTGACCACTCCGGTAGTGACTCGATGTCGAACAGGACCTCGAGGATCTCCTCAGGTGTTGCCTCGATGGTGATTTCGCGTGATTCGTTGACGGCCACGAGGGAAACGTAGCTCACACACGAGCATGTTTCGCGCGGATTGTGCGGTGGTACTCCCGCGCCATGAGAAAGCACCTCCTCACACAGATCATCGTCGCCGGAGCCGGAGTCACCGCAATCTCGCTGGCCCCCCTCGCCGGAGCCAACCCGCCGCCGCCGTGCGGTGTCGAGGGCACGCCCGCCTGCGCCACCGCGGGTCCCGACGGTGCGTCGGCCGTGGCGCCCGGTACGGGTGCGACCGCCAACGGCGACGGTGCCGGCGTGACCGTTCCCGGCGCCGGTGCACAAGCCGGACCCGACGGGGCCGGAGCCGTGGTCCCCGGAGCCGGAGTCCAGGCGGGCCCCGGCGGTACCGAGGCCACCGTTCCGGGCGCGGGCGCATCGACGAATCCGGGTGGGGCGAGTGTGTACGTGCCCGGCGGCAGCGCCAGCGCCGATCGTGGCGGAGCGAGCTTCTGCGTTCCCAATTTCTGCGCCAACGCCGGGTAGACGACCGCCGGCAGCCAAAACCCCCCAAGACCCCCGAGCGCGATCACCGATCGCCTCGGGGGTCTTTGCGTGCGCCGACGCCGACCCGCGGAACCGGACCACCGTCGCGAGCTCCGGTCGCCACACCGGTGAACCATTCGGCCCCGGGTGTCGTATCTAGGAGGAAGGAGGGTGTCATGACCGTGATCGCCGCCGTACGAGGAGAGCTCCCACCCCACCGATACACCCAGGCCGAGGTGACCGAGGCGCTGCTGGCCATCCCCGGCTACGCCGAATACGCCGAACCCATCCGCAAGCTGCATCGCAGCGCGAGGGTCGACGGCAGACACATGGTGCTGCCGTTGGAGGAGTACGCCACGCTCGACGACTTCGGCCGGGCCAACGACGTGTTCATCGAGCACGCAGTCGAACTCGGGTGTGCCGCGGTGCTGGGTGCACTCGAGGACGCGGGTCTTGGCCCGGCGGACGTCGACGTCATCTACTCGACGACCGTCACCGGCCTCGCCGTGCCCACGCTGGAGGCCCGCATCGCCACCCGGATCGGGCTTCGCCCCGACGTGCGACGGGTGCCGATGTTCGGGCTGGGCTGTGTCGCGGGTGCGGCCGGGGTTGCGCGCCTGCACGACTATCTACGTGGTGCGCCCGACGACGTTGCCGTGCTGGTCGCCGTGGAGCTGTGCTCGCTGGTGCCCAAACGCGACCCGTCGATGGCGACGGTCGTGGGCAGCAGCTTGTTCGGCGACGGAGCGGCCGCCGTCGTCGCCGTGGGTGACCGCCGCGCGCTGAACATGGCGCCGTCGGGCCCGGAGGTGCTGGATTCGCGCAGCCACCTCTATCCCGACTCGCAGCGCACCATGGGATGGGACGTGGACTCCAGGGGATTCCGCCTGGTGCTCTCGCCCGACGTGCCCAGCGTCGTCGAGCGGTACCTCGGTGACGACGTCACCAACTTCCTTGCCGCACATGGGTCCACGATCTCCGAGGTCGGGACCTGGGTCAGCCATCCCGGTGGGCCCAAGGTCATCGAGGCGATCACCGCCACGCTGGGCCTCTCCGAGGATGCCCTGGAGCTGACGTGGCGCTCGCTGGCAGAGGTGGGCAATCTGTCCTCGGCGTCGGTATTGCACGTGCTGCGGGACACCATCGCCAAGCGTCCCGAGCCGGGTACCTCCGGGCTGATGATGGCCATGGGTCCAGGCTTCTGCTCGGAGCTCGTCCTGCTGCGGTGGAGGTGACGCGATGACCTGGTACGTAGTTTTGATCGTCGTCATCGCCGTCGAGCGGATCGCCGAACTGGTCGTGTCCAAACGCAATTGGGCCTGGAGTCAGGCCAGGGGAGGCGTGGAGTTCGGCGCCGAGCACTACCCCGTGATGGTCGTGCTGCACGTCGGGCTGCTGGTGGGCTGTCTGGTCGAGCCCCTGGTCCTGCACCGTCCGTTCATCCCCGCGCTGGGATGGCCGATGCTGGCCGTCGTCGTGGTGGCCCAGGTCCTGCGGTGGTGGTGCATCACCACGCTGGGACCACAGTGGAACACCAGGGTGATCGTCGTCCCCGGCGCCGACCGCGTGACCGGTGGACCGTATCGCCTCATCCCGCACCCGAATTACGTCGCGGTCGTCGTGGAGGGCGTGGCGCTGCCCCTGGTGCACGACGCGTGGATCACCGCGGCGGTGTTCACCATCCTCAACGCGGTTCTGCTGCGCACGCGCCTCGAGGTGGAGAACTCCGCGCTGGCGAGCCTGTCGTGATCGACCTGCTGGTGGGTGGGGGCGGCCCGGCCGGTTTGGCCACGGCGTTGTACGCGGCGCGGGCCGGCCTCGAGGTGGTCGTGGTGGAACGGCGCGAGGGCAGCCTCGACAAGGCGTGCGGCGAGGGTCTGATGCCGCACACACTGGACCATCTGGCCCACCTCGGGGTCGACCCCAAGGGCCGCGAACTGCGCGGCATCGCCTACCTCGGTGGCGGGCAGCGCGTCGATGCGAACTTCCGGGCGGGCCACGGGCGTGGCGTGCGCAGGACCGTGTTGCACACCGCGCTGCGCGACGCGGCCGACGACGCCGGGGTGCGGTTCGTCCACCGCGACGTCGGGTCGGTGACGCAGGACGACGCGTCGGTGCGCGCGGGGGACCTCTCGGCCAGGTATCTGGCGGCGGCCGACGGCCTGCACTCACCCATTCGACGCTCGCTGGGCCTCGACCGGCCCAGCTCGGGACGACGTCGATGGGGCATCCGGCGCCACGTGCAGATCGCGCCGTGGACCGATTCGGTGGAGGTGCACTGGGGCCCTCGAGCCGAGGCCTACGTGACTCCGGTCGCCGACGACTGCGTCGGCATCGCCATCCTCGGTTCCACCCGTGGCGGTTTCGACGCCCGCTTCGCGGAGTTCCCCGCCTTGCGGGAGCGGGTGCACGGCCAGGCCCACGGTCCGGACCGGGCGGCCGGTCCCTTGCGCCAGGGCGCGACGACTCGCACGGCGGGACGGGTGATGTTGGTCGGTGACGCGGCCGGCTACGTCGACGCGTTGACCGGCGAGGGTTTGGGGCTCGCGTTCGGCGCGGCACGGCAACTGGTGGACTGCGTGATCGCCGACCGACCGGGTGACTACGACCAGCGGTGGCGACGGGTCACGCGGCCGTACCGGTTACTGACGACGGGGCTGCTGCGCGCCAGTGGGATGCGACCGGTCCGGGCGGGGATCGTGCCCGTGGCCGCGGCCCTGCCGCGCGTGTTCGCCATGGCGGTCGACCGGCTCGCCTACTGACCACCCCACCTCGTGTGTCCGCCCCGGACTTGGCAGACTGTCCCCATGGCACAGATAACGCTAGGCGGAAATCCCATCAACACGGTCGGCGAGCTTCCCGCAGTCGGGTCGCCCGCGCCCGGATTCACCTTGACCGGCAACGACATGAGTGCCGTGACCAATGATCAGTTCAGCGGAAAGCCGTTGCTGCTCAACATCTTCCCGTCGGTGGACACCCCCGTCTGCGCTGCGAGCGTGCGGACGTTCAACGAGCGTGCCGCCTCGGCCGGTGTCGCGGTGCTGTGCGTGTCCAACGATCTGCCCTTCGCGCAGAAGCGCTTCTGCGGTGCCGAGGACATCGAGAACGTCACCACGGCGTCGGGCTTCCGGGACAGCTTCGGGAAGGACTACGGCGTCACCATCGCCGACGGTGCCTTCGCCGGACTGCTCGGCCGGGCCGTCGTCGTGATCGGTGCCGACGGCAACGTCACCTACACCGAGCTGGTACCCGAGATCGCCCAGGAGCCGGACTACGACGCAGCGCTGGCCGCGTTGAGCTGACCCGACCACCGACACCCGCACCGATGGCGAGGACCCCACGGGTCCTCGCCATCGCCGTGTCCGTGGGTCGTCGTGCGGGGTGACCCGACCTGTGTCCTGGGCCACTCATCCGGCCCGCGGCGTCACCGTTCGGTCACGGTATGGCGGCTCATTGGCGTTGGGGCAGTCAGCAATTGGTTCGCCTGCGTTGAGGGGTAGTAGAAGTGAAGACGTCGCCCCGACACAGCAGAGAGAGAAACCCCGATGAGACGCATATTCGCCTTCGTGATCAGCTTCGCCGTGTTGGTGGCGACGCCGGGACTCGCGTCGGCCGACCCCTATCAGCGGCCCGCGCGCAATCAGCAGGCCGTCGACTTCGTCATCAAGCGTGCTCTCTCCCAGCAGGGTGTTCCCTTCGCCTACGGAGGCGGTGACGCCAACGGTCCGTCCCTGGGCCGCGGTCCCTCGGTGGACGGGCTCGCGACCGAGCAACGCGCCAACACCCCGGGCACCGATCCGGGCAGCGTGTTCGGCACGGTGCCGGGAACGTCGATCCTCGGCACGGTGCCGGCACCGGCACCAGCGCCTAGCGTGGTCGGCTTCGACGCCTCCGGGATCATCGTCTACGCCTTCGCCGGAGCGGGGATCAAGCTGCCGCGGTCCTCGGGTGAGCAGTATCGGGTCGCGCAGAAGGTCGCCCCCAGCCAGGCGCTGCCCGGCGACTTGATCTTCTTCGGCCCGGACGGCACGCAGAGCGTCGCGCTGTTCGTCGGCAACGGCCAGATGCTGGAGGCCACCGACACCGGCATCAAGGTCTCAGCGGTGCGGACCGCCAACATGACCCCATACCTCGGTCGCATCATCGCCTGAGTCGAGATCCGCGGTCTCCCCGTCCACTCGTGGCCGGTTGGGTAGGTTCGTCTGGTGTCCGACCCGACGAACCGCCAGATAGTGTTGCGTCGCCGGCCGAACGGCCTCGTCGCCCCCGGTGACACCGAGCTGGTGACGGGCCCCGCACCGCGGCCCGCCGACGGCGAGGCGCTGGTCCGGATGACCTATGTCGGCATCGACGCCGCCGCACGGACGTGGCTCAACGACCAGCCGGGCTATCTGCCCCCGGTGGCTCTGGGCGAAGTGGTCCGCGCCGCCGGGATCGGCGAGGTGGTCGAATCGCGCTGCGACGCCTACGCCGTCGGCGACGTGGTGACCACCCTGTCCGGATTCCAGGAGTACGCCATCGTGCGCGACGACGTGTTCTGCACGCCCGTGACGGGAATGGACGAGGTCGACCAGCTGGCGGTGATGTCGATCTACGGGCCGACGGGGGCCACCGCCTACTTCGGGATGCACGACATCGGACGGCCGGCGCCGGGGGAGACCGTGGTGGTCTCGGCGGCCGCTGGCGCCACCGGCTCGGTGGCCGGCCAGATCGCGAAGATCGCTGGTGCCCGCGTCGTCGGCATCGCGGGCGGGCCGGACAAGTGCCGCGCGGTGGTCGAGGACTTTGGCTTCGACGACTGCGTCGACTACCGGGCCGGTGACGTCCCCGCGGCGCTGAAGGCGACGTGCCCGCGCGGGGTGAACGTCTATTTCGACAACGTCGGCGGGCCCATCCTCGACGCCGTGCTGGGACGTCTGGCGGCCAAGGCCAGGGTGGTGCTGTGCGGGGTGATCTCGAGCTATCTGACCGGCGAGCATCCCGGACCCGCCAACTACGTCAACATCCTGGCCAAGACCGCAACCATGCAGGGGTTCAACGCCCTCGACGAATGGGGCCGGTTCGACGAGGCCTTCGCGGCGTTGCGGCGATGGGAGCAGCAGGGTCTGCTGGTTCACCGCGAGACCGTCTACGAGGGGATCGAGTCGTGCATCGACGCCTTGAACGGTCTCTTCACCGGTGCCAACGTCGGCAAGATGCTGGTTCGGGTCGGCTAGTCGCCCGGTTCGACGAGGAGCGGCTCCCGTTGCAGCCGGGCTATCACCCGATACCCACGCCGACAAGATGCTCTTCCTGAAACTTCTGTGACACATGGTATTTCAAAGAACAGCCTGTGGATGGTTCACACACGGCGACGGGAATTCTGGTAATGCGGCGTGGTGGCCACGTGTCGGGGTGGGTGCCGCGCCACACCGGCTTTGCCGAGTCTCGCGCCGCCTAGGATGTCGGGTATGGCACGCGGTTCTCGGCAGGAGTACGTCGCCCCCGAGGGCCTGCTTCGCATCGAGGACTGCCTCACGGCCGACGGCCGCGTCGCACTTCCCCCAGGGGTGACGTTACCCTCGCTGATCGACCGCAACGTCGCGCATGTCGGCGATGCGGTGGCCTACCGGTACCTGGACTTCACCCGCTCCGACGACGGCGTGACGGTGGAACTGACGTGGGCCGAGCTCGGTGTGCGGGTTCGGGCCGTGGCCGCCCGGCTTCGGCGCATGGCGGCTGTCGGTGACAGGGTCGCGATCCTGGCGCCGCAGGGACTCGAGTACGTGACGGGCTTCTTCGCAGCGATCAAGGCCGGCACCGTCGCGGTGCCGCTGTTCGCGCCGGAACTCCCGGGCCACGCCGAACGCCTCGACACCGCGTTGCGCGACTCGCGGCCGTCGGTCGTGCTGACCACCGCGGCCGCCCTCGTTTCGGTGGAGTCCTTCCTGGCCACCCTCCCGTTGGAACTGCGTCCGAAAGTGCTCCTCCTCGAACGGATCCCGGACTCCGAGGGTGAGGGCTTCGTCCCGGTCGAGGTCGACGTGGACGACGTCTCGCACCTTCAGTACACCTCGGGCTCGACGCGTCCGCCGGTTGGGGTGGAGATCACCCATCGTGCGGTCGGCACCAACCTGATCCAGATGATCCTGTCCATCGACCTGCTGAACCGAAACACCCACGGCGTCAGCTGGTTGCCGCTCTACCACGACATGGGTCTCTCGATGATCGGCTTCCCCGCGGTGTACGGCGGGCACTCGACCCTGATGTCGCCGACCGCGTTCGTTCGCAGGCCGCAGCGGTGGATCAACGCCCTCTCCGACGGGTCGCGGAAGGGGCGGGTGGTGACCGCGGCGCCCAACTTTGCCTACGAGTGGACCGCACAGCGAGGGCGGCCCGCCCCGGGCGAGGACGTCGACCTGGCCAACGTCGTGCTCATCATCGGCTCCGAACCAGTGAGCATGGACGCCATCACCGCCTTCCGCGAGGCGTTCGCACCCCACGGGTTGCCTGCCGCTGCGATCAAGCCGTCCTACGGCATCGCCGAAGCCACGCTGTTCGTCTCGACCACGGCTCCGACGGCGGAGGCCTCGGTGCTCTACGTCGACCGAGACGAGTTGGAGGCCGGTCGCGCGGTGCCCATTGCAGCCGACGCCCCGTCCGCGGTGCCGCAGGTGTCCTCCGGTCAGGTGGCGCGCAGCCTCTGGGCAGCGGTGGTCGACCCCGACACCGCCGCCGAGCTCCCCGACGGGAGCGTCGGCGAAATGTGGCTGCACGGCAACAACATCGGCCGGGGATACTGGGGATTGCCCGAAGACAGCGCCCGCACCTTTCACGCCCGGTTGAGTTCCGCACTCCGGGCGGGGAGCCACACCGCGGGCGTGCCGGCGACGGCCGACTGGCTGCGCAGCGGTGATCTCGGCTTCTACCTCGACGGTGAGCTGTACGTGACGGGCCGGATCGCCGACCGTGTGCTCGTGGACGGGCGCACCGTCTACCCGCAGCATGTCGAGGCCACGGTGGCCGACGCCTCGCGGGTCGTCCGCCGTGGTTACGTCGCGGCGTTCACGGTCCCCGGCGAGCGCCTCGTCGTCATCGCCGAGCGCGCCGCGGGCACCAGCCGGGCCGACCCTGAGGAGGCGCTCGCGGCGGTCAGGGCCGAGGTTTCGCGGAGTCACGGCCTGGACGTTTACGACGCGAGAATCGTTCCTGCCGGATCCATTTCGCGCACCACCAGCGGCAAGCTGGCCCGCAGAGCGTGCCGCGCTCAGTACCTCGACGGCGCCTTCGACTAGATCTGGCCGTGCCGCGGCGGCATGGTGCCCGAGAGGGCGTGGCGACCGACGTGCTGGATCTTCCAGCGCACTGGATCGTGCAGGGTGTGGGTGCGGGCGTCGCGCCAGTAGCGTGACAGGTTTCCGCTCGCCGAGGCGCTGCGGGTCCCGCCGAGTTCGAACAACGCCGCGGACGCCTCCAGCGACGCGCGCACCGCGGCAACCTTGGCGACGGCGACCGCGATCGACGCCGCGGCTGTCGCCTCTGCGGTGGGATTGGCTCGGGCGCAGTCTATTTCGCGGGCGGCCTCGGCGAGCAACGCCTGGGCGCCTCGCACGGTGACGACCAGTTCGCCGGCCAGCTGGATCACGGTGGGGTCCTCGGCGGCAGTGTCCACCCGGGCCTCGAAGTGCGGACGGGCGGCCGCGGCCAGCCGAAGGCCCTCCTCCAGTGCGCCGGTGGCGATGCCGACGTCGATCGCGGCGTGCAACACCTGCGCCTGGGCGCCGTAGGTGCTCGGCTCGGCGAAGATGGGGGAGAACGGCACGACGTGTTCGGCGGGCACCCGCACGTCGTCGAGGGTGACGGTGCCCGACGCGGTGGTGCGCTGGCCCATGCCATCCCAGTCGTCGACGATGCGTAGCCCCGGCGCGTCGCGGGGCACGAAGGCCAGGGCCTTGGGCGTGCTCGACGTCGGCGCGTCACCGGAGCCGTCGGCGACCGACGCCCGGACGATGACCCAGTCGGCGAAGAGCGCCCCGGTGGAGTAGAACTTGCGACCGGACAGCACGTAACCACCAGATCGGTCCTCGGTCAACGTGGTGGCGTCGACGTCGATCGGATGCGGGCCGCGTTCGGACTGCGCGTTGGCCAGCAGAGCACCGCGCAGGACGACGCCGTAGAAGAAGGCCTTCTGGGTCGGCGTGCCCTGCAGGCGAATGGCCTCGAGGAAGGTGTATTGCGAGTGCGGGATCTGGGCCAGTGACGGGTCGGCACGAGCAATCGACCGGAACACCTCGGCGACCACTTCGTAGGGTGCCTCGACCCCGCCGAACTCGGCGGGCACCGACAACGTCAACAACCCGGATTCCTTGAGCGTCTGCACCTGGGCGTGCGGCAGGGTCCGGTCGGCGTCGCGCGCACTTGCCTCGGCCGCGAACTCGACCGACAACCGGTGGGCCACTTCGACCGCGTCGGCGACGGTGGCGACGGCGTGCGTCGCGGCGGGTGCGCTCATCGCGCGCTGCCGAGGAACGGAATCGAGGTGGGTGTCGCGTCGACCCGTCCGGCGTCGAACAGTCCGCGCTCGCGCAGCACCGGCACCACGCCCTCGCCGAACCAGTAGAGCTCTTCGAGATGCGGGTAGCCCGAGAAGATGAACTCGTCGATGCCGATCTCGGCATATTCGGCGATGCGGTCGGCGACGTCGGTGTGGCTGCCCACCAGTGCGGTACCCGCCCCGCCGCGGACCAGGCCCACGCCCGCCCACAGGTTGGGCGCGATCTCCAGGCTGCGGGCGTCGTTCCAGGAACCGTTGGCGCGGTTGGCTTCATGCAGGGCGAGCATGCGCTTCTGCCCCTCGGACTGGCTGCGGCTCAGCCCAGCCTGAGCGTCGCGCACCGTCGCCTCGTCGAGCGCGTCGACGAACTTTCCGGCTTGCGCCCACGCCTCGTCGGCGGTGTCGCGCGAGATGGTGTGCAAACGAATGCCGAAGCGCACCGTGCGGCCTTCGTCGGCGGCCTCCTTGCGGATCCACTCGATCTTCTCCCGTACCGCCTCCGGCGGCTCTCCCCAGGTCAGGTAGACGTCGGCATGCTTGGCGGCCACCGGCCCCGCGGCCTTCGAGCTACCGCCGAAGTACAACGGCGGCACCGGGTTCGGTGGCAGCGCGAGCGCCGCGTCCTCCACCTGGATGTGCTTGCCGTCCAGGCTCACGGTCTCACCCGCCCAGAGTCGGCGCACCACGTCGAGGAACTCGTCGCATCGCTCGTAGCGCGCGTCCTTGTCGAGGAAGTCCCCGAACGAGCGCTGCTCGTGGGCTTCGCCGCCCACGACCACGTTGAGCAGCAACCGGCCGGGGGCGTGCCTGGCGAAGGTAGCCGCCATCTGAGCCGAGAGGGTGGGGCTGACGAGTCCGGGCCGGAACGCGACCAGGAAGGCCAGCGAGGTGGTCTCCCGGGCCAGCAGGGCGGCGGTGATGAAGGCGTCCTCACACCACGCGCCGGTCGGGATGAGGGCGCCGGTGAACCCGAACGACTCGGCGGCGCGCACGATCGACCCGAGGTAGTCGATCGACGCGTCGCGGTCGCTGTGTGCCGATCCGGCGGGAGTGCCGTGGCCGCCGCCGACGATCAGTCGGCTGTCGCCGTAGGTGGGCAGGAACCAGTGGAGCTTCACGGGCATGGCGGGTCTCCTAGCGGGTGGCCGTCGGCTGCGAGGCCGTCGACGACGATGATGAGGGCTTGGTGGAGGGTCGTTCGATTATCGTCGACGACGGCCCGCCCACCCGGTACCGGGATCCGCGATGCTCGTCGGGCAGGCGGTCGCCTCGACCAAACAGCTTGTTGCGCAACGTTCCCGGCGCGTACTCCGACTGGTAGGCGCCGCGTGCGGTCAGCACCGGCACCACGTGGTCGACGAAGTCGGCGAAGGTCCCCGGCGTGATGGCGTAGGCCAGGTTGAAGCCGTCGACGTCGGTTTCGGCGACCCACTCCTGCAACACGTCGGCGACGCGCTCACCCGAGCCGACGATGAGCGGGCCGATCCCGCCGATCTTGCCCCAGTCGGCGATGTCGCGGACCGCCCACTCGCCGCCGTCCGGATCGGCGGACTGGAAGGCCTTGACCGCCGAGAGGATGGCGTTGGAGTCGACGTTGCCGATCGGCTCGTCGAGTCCGTAGCTGGCAAGGTCGACGCCCATCCACCCGGACATGAACACCAGGGCGCCCTCGGGGTCGCCGTAGGAGAGGTACTCGGCGTGCTTGGCGCGGGCTTCCTCGTCGGTCTCGGCGGTGATGACGGTGGACAGGTTGAAGATCTTCGCCGCGTAGGGATCTCGGCCTGCCAGTTCCAGTTCGCGACGAATGGTCGTCACCGTCTCGCGCAGGATGGCCTTAGTCGGCGCGGCGGTGAAGATGGCCTCGGCGTTCTCGGCGGCGAACCGGACGCCGCGCGGTGAGGCTCCGGCCTGGAACAAGACCGGGGTCCGTTGCGGCGACGGCTCGGACAGGTGAATGCCCGGGACGGTGAAATGCCGTCCCTCGTGGCCGATGTGATGGACCTTGTCGGGATCGGTGAAGACGCCGCGCTCGCGGTCGCGGATGACGGCGTCGTCCTCCCAGGACCCCTCCCACAGCTTGTAGAGCACCTCCAGGTACTCGTCGGCGTGGTCGTAGCGGGCGTCGTGGGCCGGTTGGTCGGTCTGACCCATGTTGCGTGCCGCCGACGGCAGGTAGCCGGTGACCACGTTCCAGCCGACCCTGCCCTTGGTGAGGTGGTCGAGCGTGGACACCCGCCGGGCGAACGGGTACGGGTGCTCGAAGCCCGTTCCGGTGGTGATGCCGAAGCCGAGGTGTTCGGTGACCAATGCCATCGCAGAGATCAGCAGGAGCGGGTCGTTGACGGGTATCTGGGCGGCCTGCCGAATGGCCGCCTCGTCACTGGCGCCGTAGACGTCGTAGGTGCCGAGCACGTCGGCGATGGACAGCCCGTCGAACCGACCCCGCTCGAGGAGTCGAGCGAGGTCGGCCCAGTAGGACAGGTCCTTGTACTGCGAGGATCTGTCCTGCGGGTGCCGCCACAGGCCGGGTGACTGATGGGCGACGCAGTTCATGTCGAACGCGTTGAAACGGATCGGTCGGCTCACTGGCTCGAGTCTGTCGACCCGACGCGCCGACGTCACTGCTTTGCGTCAGGACGATTCGAACGTCGAGCCGGGCGCTACACGCAGAAGGGTCCGAGGCAGAACCCGCCGATGGGTTCCCAGCCACCGTTCCAGCCGCCCGGGATCGGACCGCCACCGTTCCACGGCGCGGGCGGAGGCGGCGGCGGAGGTGGTCCCCAGCCGACGGGGCCCGGGCCCCAGCCCGGTGCGGGCGGTGGTGGCGGGCCCCAGTGAGCGGGGATCGGGGCACCCCCGGGCGCGGGGGCGGCGTTGGCCACCCCGCTGCTGACTCCCAGGGCGGCGGCGGACAAGCCGCCGACCAGTGCGATTCCGGAGATGATCTTCGTGGACTTCATCGTGGTGCCCTTCCGGGTTGGGCGCCGGGCGAAAGGTCTCCGCCGGGCAACACATCCGCCACGGTAGTTAGCCAAGATAAGCACCAGCTGTGCATGACATCAGCATCGGATGATCACGGGCGATCTCGGGCCGACGCGCTCGCTGTTTGATTCAGGCCGATCCCTAATCTGTGCGGCCTGAGCAGTCCTCCGTAGGTTTCTCCTCCTGCGGCGCCGGAGGTGTCGAACACTGCGCGCCGACGCGCTGCATTCGTTGCCTCGATTCCGCGCCAGCCTCCACCAATGTGAAGTGAGCCAACATGATCGAGATCGAACACCTGACCAAACGGTTCGGAGATCGCACCGTCCTGGACGACATCTCGCTGTCGGTGGCCAGTGGCGAGATCCTCGCGGTCGTCGGGCCCAGCGGTGCTGGCAAGACGACGCTGTCGCGGTGCGTGAGCTTCCTTGAGCGCCCGACCAGTGGCACGGTGCGGGTCGACGGCAAGGACTTCAGCAGGCTCGAGGGCTCGGAGTTACTCGCTGCCCGCCGCAGTGTCGGCGTGATCTTCCAGACCGCACCGCTGTTGCGCCGGCGGACCGTCGCGCAGAACGTCGCACTTCCACTGGAATACCTCGGAGCCACCGACGCCTCCGTCGAGAAGCGAGTCGCCCACCTGCTCGACCGAGTCGGCCTCGCGGACCGGCGCGACGATCGCCCGGCTCAACTGTCCGGCGGCCAACGGCAGCGCGTCGGCATCGCGCGTGCCCTCGCTCTCGGCCCGTCCTATCTGCTCTCCGACGAGGCCACCTCGGGTCTGGATCCGACCACGACGAAGTCGATCCTGGCCCTTCTGAGCCACCTTCGCGACGAGTTCGGCCTCGCGATCATCTTGATCACCCACGAGATGGAGGTCGTCCGCGAGGTCGCCGACTCGGTCGCCCGGATCGACGCCGGCCGCATCATCGAGAGGGGCGCGGTCGACGAGGTCATTCTCGACCCGACCTCCACGCTGGCCCGCGAATTGCTTCCGGACCGCCCCAGCGTTCCGTTCCACGGCGCCGGAGAGGTGTGGGAGGTCTCCTACGCATCACGTGAGGTACCGCTGGATTGGCTCACCTCCATTCACACCGTGCCGGGGATCTCCGGCGCGCGGGTCGACGTGCTCAGCGCGAGCGTGGAAGCCATCCGGGGGGTGGCCGTCGGGCGCGCGTTACTGGCCGTCTCACCCTCTGCGCCAACCGGATTCGAGCGCCACCTGAGGGATCGCGGACTGCACGTCACGGCAGCCAGCCCCAAGCCCGAGACCGCGGAGACGGCGGCATGATCCTCGCCGCGGGGGAGGACTTCAGCACTCCCTGGGCCAACGTGCCCGATCTGCTCCTGCCCGCCTACGGACAGACCTGGTCGATGGTCGGTACCACCATGATCCTGGTGCTGCTGATCGGCACTCCGGTGGGAATCACTCTGCACAACACCTCGGAGCTCGGGCTCTTCCCCGACCATCGACTCTTCCGGGTCCTCGACACGATCGTCAACGTCGGCCGTTCGTTGCCGTTCCTGATCCTGATGACGGCCATCATCCCCTTCACGCGCTTCATCGTCGGCACCACGATCGGCATCGCCGCGGCCATCGTGCCGATGACGGTTGCCGGCGTGCCCTTCTTCGCTCGTCTGGTTCAGAATGCGTTGCGGGACGTGCGATCCGACGTCACCGACATGGGTCAGGTCTCCGGTGGCACGCACGTGCAGCTGATTCGCACGGTTCAGCTGTCCGAGGCCTTGCCCGCACTCGGCGGCGCGTTGACGGTGAACGTGATCGCCATGATCGAGTACTCGGCGATCGCCGGTTCGATCGGTGCCGGTGGGGTCGGAAACCTGGCGATCACTTACGGCTACAACCGCTTCGACCACAACATCATGATCGCCACGGTGATCACCCTGATCCTCACCGTCCAGGCCGTCCAATTCGCGGGCGACCGCCTCGTCAGAGCTCTGACGCGCTAACACGCCACCTATCAAAGACACTCAGAACGAAGGACCACCGTGAAGGATCAGATCAGCCCGGCCTCCGACATCGAGCTCAAGAAGAAGAACCGCTGGCCGTGGATCGCCGGTGCCGTGGTGCTCGTCGTAGCCGTCGTGGGCGGCATCCTCTACGCCACGAAGGCCAACGAGGACAAGCCGTTCGGCACCAACCTCAAGGTTGCCACGTGGAGCACCGACATCGCCGCCGAGAACCTGTTGAAGTTCATCACCGACGAGGTCGCGCCCGCACACGGCATCACCATCGAGCCGACGAAGATAGACAACCTGATCGAGATCAACCGTGCCGTCGACGCCGGCACGGTGGCAGGAAACTTCTTCGAACACCAGCCGTTCCTGAACGACGCGATCGCGGCCAACGGTTTCAAGCTCACCCTCGCCGCGCCGACGTTCACCTGGGATCAGGCGTCGTACTCGGACAAGCACAGGAGCTGGGACCAGGTTCCCAACGGCGCCAAGGTCGCGCTGCGCGACGACCCGGCCGGTCAGGCCATCGCGTTGCTCGACCTCGCGCACGACCGGCAGATCACCCTGAAGCCGGGCAAGGACACGATCGCGGGCCTTCCACAGTTGTCCGACATCGCGACCAACCCGAAGAACTACCAGTTCGTCCAGGTGCCGATCGGGCAGCTCGCGCGCAGCCTCGCCGACGTGGACGTCATCGTCGTGCACATCTCCGACGTCTACGCCGCGGGCTTGAGGGAGAACCAGATCATCGCCCGCGAACCGGCGCCGAAGGGCAGCGAGGGAGGTCTGGTCGTCAGCGACGAGCACCTCGACGACCCGAACGTCCAGAAGTTGATCGCCACCTTCAAGGACCCCAAGATCGCCGAGTTCCTGCAGACGACGGACAACGAGCTGATTCGCAACACGCTGGGGCCGATCGGCCGGTGACCAGGGTTACCGGTCAGCCCTGACTCTGCTGCAGGGCAATGCACTTGCCGTAGTTCTCCGGCGTGCACGGAATGCCGTTGACCGAGCCGTAGCCGTTGAAGTTGGGGTCGACGACGGCGCCGCCCGGGGAGGCTTGCGGCGGCACGACGACGCCGGGGGCGCCGAAGCCACCGGCCTGGCCCTGCACGCAGACTCCGTCGAACTTCGTCGGTACCGTGCCGTAAGGGCAGTCCTTGGCGGCTGCTGGAGAGGCGGCAACCAATGGCGCGGCGACGAACGCCGCGGCGCAGCCGACGACCCAAAATCCGCGTCTGACGTTGATCATTTCGCTCCAAACGGTTGGCGCAACTCGGATCAGCTTAGCCTGACCGCACCATTCCCGGTGCTCCTGCCCGACGTCCAGCCCATCGTCGCCGGTGCCCGAGGCGTTACGGGCACACCTACGATGTCGAGATGCCCGACCGTCCCTTCGCGCTCGTCCGTCGCCCGGCGGAGACTCTCGCCGACGGCATCGTCACCTTCATCGAGCGCCGCCCCGTCGACCTCGAACTGGCCAAGCGCCAGTGGGACGACTACGTCGCGGCACTCGAGCGCAACGGGTGGCCCACCGTCGTGGTCGAGGGTGACGTCGGGGGCGACGACGCGATGCCCGACTGCGTCTTCGTGGAGGACACCGTGGTGATGTTCGGAGACCTCGCGGTGGTCACCAACCCCCGGCAGCCCACCCGCAATCCGGAGACCGCCGCGGTCCGGCAGACCCTCGACGCCCTAGGCCTGGAGTCGACGACCATCACCGAGGGAACCCTCGACGGCGGTGACGTCCTCAAGGTGGGGTCTCAGGTGTACGTCGGGCTCAGCGGCACCACGACGGCCCCTGCGGTCGACCAGTTGGCCCGAATCCTCGCCCCGCGCGGCTATACCGTGACCGGGGTGCCCCTGACGAAGGCCTTGCATCTCAAGAGCGCGGTCACCGCGCTGCCCGACGGCACGATCATCGGGTATGAACCCGTCGTCGACGATCCCGGCGTGTACCCGTCCTTCCTGGCCGTGCCGGAGGAACCGGGCGCCCACGTGGTCATCCTCGACGACGACGTGTTGCTGATGAGTTCGGCCGCTCCCGAGACGGCCGCCCTGTTCGCCGACCGTGGCTACCGACTCGAGCGCGTCGACGTCTCGGAGTACGAGAAGCTCGAGGGCTGCGTCACCTGTCTGAGCGTGCGGATTCGTTGACTCCGTGACGGTGGTCTGATGTTCCTCCTCGTCCTCGGGGTGGTGCTGGCTTCGATGCACCTCTACGTCTGGGCTCGACTGGTCAAGGACACCACCCGCGCCGGGCGTGTCCGCTGGGTCGGGTCGGCGATCGTGGTGGCCCTGGCGCTGCTGCTGATCGCGACCTTGGCCTCGCCCGGGCTCGTCGACCCCGTGATCGCCTGGCCGGGTTATCTGTGGTTCGCCCTCGTCGCCTATCTGTTCCTGGTGTTGCTGGTGCTGGAGCCGCTGCGGTGGGTGCTGCGGCGCCGGATCCGGCCTCGGGCCGCGCCGGAGGTTCCGTCGTCTGCCGAGTCGGACGCGGTGAACCGGCGACTCTTCCTCGCCCGGGCCAGTGCGGTGGCGGCGGGTGCCGTCTCGGTCGGCGTGGTCGGAGTCGGCGCCACGACTGCGCTGGGGCCGCCGAACGTGCTGCGCGTCCCGGTGCAGCTTCGCCGGCTCGACCCCGCGCTGAGCGGGTTCCGGATCGCCGTGGTGTCCGACATCCACCTGGGTCCATTGGCGGGGCGCGCCCACACCGAGCGCATCGTCAGGATGATCAACGAGACGTCGCCGGACCTGGTGGCGATCGTCGGCGACCTGGTGGACGGGACGGTGGCTGAGCTCGGTCCGGCGGCGGAACCGTTGCGCGACTTGCACTCTCGTGAAGGTGCCTTCTTCGTCACCGGAAACCACGAGTACTTCGTCGAGGACACCTCGTCGTGGCTACGCGAGCTGGAGCGGCTCGGCGTGCAACCGCTGCGCAACGAGAACACCGTCATCCGGCGTGGTTCGGCGGCCTTCGACCTCGCCGGGGTCAACGACGTGGCGGGCGCGTCGCGGTCGGACCCACCGGACTTCGACAGGGCCCTGAGGGGCCGAGACGCGACCCGCCCGACGGTGCTGCTGGCCCATCAGCCGGTGCAGGTGGCCACGGCCGCCGACCGGGGGGTGGACTTGCAATTGTCGGGCCACACCCACGGCGGGCAGATGTGGCCATTCCACTACGCCGTACGCGCGGTGCAGCCGTCGCTGGCCGGGTTGTCCTCCGTCGGCGACACCCAGTTGTACGTGTCCCGGGGTGCCGGCTTCTGGGGCCCGCCGGTGCGCGTCGGCGCGCCGCCGGACATCAGCGTGATCACCCTGGAAACGCCCTGACCGACGTCGACCGCCCCGGGGCGCGGTTAGGGCAGAATCGTGGACGTGACGACGCCGCCGCAGGGCCCCCGGCGACCGGGTGAGCGCGGCGGGCCCGTTCGCCCGGAACCGCCGACCACGCGCATTCCGCGCCCGCCCCGTGCCGAACCTCCGACCCGGCAGTTCCGCGGTCCGCAGCGGCCTGGCGACGTGGCCCCCACCGAACGTATGCGCTCACCCCGGCCGCAGGGGCCCCCCGTCGATGCGGTGCCCACGGAGCGGATGCCGCGACGTGCCGCCGGGCCGCCACCGGAGATCGGTCCGCCGGTGGCGGGTGGTGGTGGCGAGGCGCCGCCACCGAAGAAGCCGCGTCGGTCGTGGTTGCGCGATCCGCTGTCGCTGACGCTGTTGGCGATCATCGTGGTGGCCGTCCTGGTCCTCGGCCTCGCCGGCGGTGAACTCTACGCGCGGCACCGGGTGGACGACCTCTTGGTCGACGTGGCCGAGTGCGTGGTCCGCGACGGCGCCGAGGTCTCGTTCGGCGTCAACCCGCCGTTCCTCTGGCAGCACGTCACCGGGCACTACACCAACATCTCGGTGACCACCGCCGGCGACAACGTGCAGGATGCCAAGGGCATGAAGGCCGAGGTGTCGGTGTCCGACGTGCGGCTGCAGGGCTCGTCGGACTCCAAGGGCACCATCGGCTCTCTGACCGCCACGTTGACGTGGACGGCGGCCGGCATCAAGGACACCGTGGCGGCCAATCTCCCCGGCGTGGGCAACCTCATCACGGGCGTGACCACCGACCCCGCGGCGGGCACGCTCGTTCTCGATGCGGGCGACGTCGTCGTGACGGCCAAGCCGGTGGTCACCGATGGCGATCTCGCCCTGCAGGTCGTCGATGTCAAGGGTCCGCTGGCCAAGGACACCGTCCAGACCGCACTCGACGGGTTGACCGCCAAGCTCAACGCGCAGTACCCGCTGGGCATCCACGCCGACCGCGTCGAGGTGACACCCACCGGGGTGGTGGGGACGTTCTCGACCCGCGACGCCTCGATTCCCCAGGACGACGCCGACCCGTGCTTCGCCCGGCTCTGATGACGGTGGCCGTCAGTCGTCCTGGGTCGTAGCCCAGGTCAGCGTCAGCCAGTTGAGCCGCGCCTCTCGGGCGGCGCCCTCGGCGTCTCCGGCCTCGAGGAGGTCGACGATCCTGGCGTGCTGGGAGACGGAGGCGCGCCCGGTGGACGACGCGAACCGCGCGCGTTCCATGCGTCGCAGCAACGGCGTGTACTGGTCGAGCACCGCCCGCACCGCCTGATTGCCGCACAGGTGAACGGCGACGTCGTGGAAGGCGTCGTCGGAGGCGATCGCCGCGTCGACGTCCTCGTCGTGCAGGGCGGCGTCGAAGCGCTCGTTCGCCGATCGCATCGCGACGAAGTGCTCGGGCCCCATCAGGGGAGCCGCCTCGCGGACGGCGAGTTCGTGCATCGCCGCGGCGACGCCCTGGGCGTCGGTCATGCTCCGGGTGTCCAGTGGGCTGACGATGGTGTACTGCCCGGGACGGGTGCGCACCAGACCCGCGGCGTCGAGCCGGGCGAGCGCCTCCCGGATCGGGGTTCGGCTGACGCCCAGCCATTCGCTGAGCTCCGCGTCGACGAGACGTTCTTCGGGTTGCAGCGTGCCGTCGACGATGGCGGCTCTGATGGCGGTGAAGGCGTCGTCGCGAAGCAGGCGCCGCTGAGGGCTGGCGGACTGTCGGGGCACGGGCATGGGTTCAGTGTACGATGCTGCGATATATTGCGTATCGCCAATGGGGAAGTGGGAAGCATGGCCATCGAGGACTTCCAGAGGTATCCGCTGACCTTCGGGCCCAGTCCGGTGCACCCACTCGACCGCTTGACCGAGCACTTGGGCGGCGCGCGGATCTGGGCCAAGCGGGAGGACTGCAACTCCGGACTTGCCTACGGCGGCAACAAGACCCGCAAGCTCGAGTACATCGTCCCCGACGTGTTGGCCTCCGGCGCCGACACGCTGGTCTCCATCGGCGGTTACCAGAGCAACCACACCCGTCAGGTCGCGGCCGTCGCCGCCAAGCTGGGCCTCAAGGCCCGCCTGGTGCAGGAGAAGTGGGTCGACTGGCCGGAGGTATGGGACGAGACCCGATTGGACGAGTCGGTGGGCAACATCCTGCTGTCCCGCATCATGGGAGCCGACGTAGGACTGGACCCGTCCGGTTTCGACATCGGCATCCGCTCCTCCTGGGAGGACGCGCTGCAGGAGGTCGCCGACGCCGGCGGAACGCCGTATCCGATCCCCGCGGGCGCCTCGGAGCATCCGCTCGGTGGGCTCGGCTTCGCCAACTGGGCCTACGAGGTCCAGCGGCAGGAAGCCGAACTCGGCGTCTTCTTCGACACGATCGTCGTCTGCACGGTGACGGGGTCGACGCACGCCGGCATGATCGCCGGATTCGCCGGTCAGGAGCGGCCACGCACCGTACTGGGCGTCGACGCGTCCGCGACGTTGCAGAAGACGTGGGCTCAGGTGGCCCGAATCGCCCGTCACACCGCCGATCTCATCAGCCTGGAGCGTGACCTGCGCGACGACGAGATCACCGTCTTGGAGGGATGGGCAGGCGACCTCTACGGGATTCCGGTGGAGTCCACGATGGATGCCATCAAGCTCTCCGGCCGCCTCGAGGGCATGATCAACGACCCCGTCTACGAGGGGAAGTCGATGGCGGGTCTGATCGACATGGTCCGCGACGGCACGATTGCGAAGCAGTCCAACGTCCTCTACGCCCACCTGGGCGGGCAACCGGCGCTCAACGCCTACAGCGGTTTGTTCTCGTAGCGAGCGGGAGAGTGCGCCGACGGTCGCACGCCGTGGGCGAGGCCGTTGGCGGCGTGAATGCCAGCCAGCGCCGCGGCGGTCACCGTGAAGGCGCGGGTCCGTCGGATCTTCTGGATGCGAGACGACTTCTTGTAGAACATGTTTCGATGATCGTCTGGATGGAGCCCGCCGCACAGTGGCACCAAGGCCATCTATCGCTAAGATAGTGACATGCACACGGTGGCCATCCTGGCCTACGACGGAATGTCGGGTCTCGAATCCGGCGCGGCAGCGGAGATCTTCGGGATGCACGACCTGTCCGCAGCCTTCTCCGCGGGCATCCCGACGCCCTGGTACTCGGTGCGGCTGTGCTCCGAGCGGCCCGAGGTTCGGATGCTGGGCGGCGCCACCGTGCGCACGTCGTTCGGGCTCGCCGATTTGGCCGCGGCCGACACCGTCGTCATCCCCAGCGTCGCCGACGCAGGCAAGGTTGCCTCGCCGGCGCTCGTCGATGCCATTCGTACTGCTGCGCAGGGAAATTCGCGTTTGGTGTCGATCTGTTCGGGTGCGTTCGCCCTCGCCGAGGCCGGGGTGCTCGACGGCCGCAGGGCCACGACGCACTGGATCTACGCAGATCTGCTGCAGGAGCGTTACCCCGAGGTCGACGTCGACCCGACCCCGCTCTACGTCGACGGGGGCGACGTCCTCACCAGTGCCGGGTGTGCCGCCGGGTTGGATCTGTGCCTCCACATCGTGCGCTCCGACCACGGCGCCCACGTCGCCAACGACGTGGCGCGCCGCCTGGTGATCTCGCCGCACCGGGCCGGCGGGCAGGCGCAGTACATCGAGTCCCCGGTGCCCGCGCCGACCACCGACGGCGAGATCGCCCGCGGAATGGCATGGGCGATGGCACATTTGGACTCGCCGATCACCCTCGACGAGCTCGCGGCGCAGTCCATGCTGTCGCGGCGCAGCTATCTGCGACGGTTCGCCAGGGCCACCGGCACCACCCCGATCAAGTGGCTCATCAATCAGCGCATCCAGGCCAGCCTGGCGCTACTGGAGTCCTCCGACCTGTCGGTCGAACAGATCGCCACCCGGGTGGGGTTCGACTCGCCCGTCACCTTTCGGCACCACTTCGTCCGCTCGCTGCACACCACGCCCAGCGAGTACCGCAGCTGCTTCACCGGGCGGGTGGTCGGTGCCTGAGCCCCTGAACTACGCCTGGGAGTCACCGGCTCCCGGCGTGCACCGCTGCCGACTGCCGTTCCTCGACGTCACGGTGGGGGTGGTGCTCGGCAGCGCCGCCACGCTGCTGGTCGACTGCGGGACCACCCTGGTGGAGGCGGCCGCCATTGCCGCCGACGTCGCGACCCTCGGCGGCGGCGCCGTGACCCACCTGGTCATGACGCACGCCCACTTCGACCACATCCTGGGCTCCGCCGGCTTTCCCGACGCCAATCTCCTCGGGGCCGCCGCCGTCGCCACGGCCCTCACCACCGAACTCGACGGTGTCCGAGCACACGCCCTGGGTTACGGCGCGGACGCCGCCGAACTCGATCGCGCCATCGCCACCGTCAGGGCTCCGGACCGCCAGGTGAACGGCGCCGACCTCGATCTGGGTGACAGGGTGGTGCACGTTCGTCATCCTGGGGCGGGCCACACCGATCACGACCTCGTCGTGGTCGTGCCGGGAGCCCGCGCCGCGGTCTTCTGCGGCGATCTCGTCGAGGAGTCGGGCGACCCCGTCGTGACCGAGGAGTCCGACCTGTTCGCGTGGCCGCCCACCCTGGACCGGGTGCTGGAGCTCGGCGGGGCCGACGCGGTCTACGTCCCGGGCCATGGCGCGATGGTGGATGCTGACTTCGTGCGTGGACAACGCGACTGGTTGAGCCGTCGCCGGCCGTCAGGGACCATCCGGTGACGGCGTCGGTCGAGTCGGCCCGGGTGGACCGGTGGTTGTGGGCGGTCCGGCTGACGAAGACCCGCCCCGACGCCGCGGCGGCGTGCCGGGGTGGGCACGTGCGCGTCGACGACCGACCAGCCAAGCCCTCGACGATGGTGTCGCCCGGTGACGAGGTGCGCGCCCGGGTGGGTGAGACGACGCGCGTCGTCGAGGTGGTGCGCGTCATCCAGAAGCGGGTGGGCGCGGCCGACGCCGTGACGTGCTTCCTCGATCGCACGCCCGCACCGCCCCCGAAGGTCGCCGTCCCGGTGGCCGTGCGCGACCGCGGTGCGGGCAGGCCCACCAAGCGCGACCGACGGTTGCTGGAGAAGCTGCGTGCCCAGCACGGCTGATCCCGGGTGAGGTCGCGATGTCGGGTCCTCCGAGGTCGATGTGTGCGACGATGTCCGGGCGTCAGCAGAGAGGACACCCGGTTACATGACTGAACGACGTCGCATCACGGCCGTCGACGCCGCGAAGATCGCCTGTGCAGGGGTGTTCCTCGCCGGGGGCGCGCTCGGCCTGGCCGCGCAGGCCGCCGCCGACCCAGACGTGCCCGTCACCCCGGTGCCGGCGATTCCTGGCGCACCGGCGCCGGACCAGCAGATGGTCGCCGGGGGAGACGCCCCACCTGCGCCGCCTCCCGTCGGCGCGCCCGTGGTGCCCGAGATCGCCAACCAGCAGTACGGTTCGGGCTCGGGTCCGCTGGGCTTCATTCGAGACGCATGGCACCAGGCCAAGGACCCCTACGGCGTGGGCGACTCGCCCGACGGGATGCCGGTTGGCGCAGCACCTCCGCCCGGTGCGGGTCCGCCACCGCCGCTGCCGCCTGGCTTCAAGTCGTTGAACTTCCCCGAGTCGGACACCGCTCCGACGCAGGCGGCGCCCAATTCGGGTGGCGGCCCGGCTCTGCCGCCCGGGTACTACCCGCTCAACGGCCCACCGCCGCCCGGATACGAGGCACCCCCACCGGCACCCGCTGATCCGGCGGCGCCGCCGACGATCGTGCCTGCTCCTCCCGGCTAGACACGCCGAGGGATCACCAGGCCGACCCCAGCGGCGACGCCGTCTGAGGAGACAGCGGTTCGGCCAGCATGATGGGTGCCTGCGCCATGAACCGTGGCGTGCTGCCCCGGTGTTCGTCGGCGGCGTGCACCGTGAACGGGTGCAATACGTACACGTCTCCGGGACTGCCCGTGGCCACGACGACGTCGCGGTGCGCGGTGGCGGCGGCCACGACCGGCCCGCACTCGAACGCGTCGACCGGTCGTTCGTCGAGGACGGCGGCGACGTCGCGGTGCGAGCCCACCCGCACCCGGGTCGGTGCGTCGTCGGGGCCGACCTCGGACAGAATCGTCAGCAAGAGCAGCGTGTGAGGACGCCCGCTGACAGCCCAGGCGCCGTCGGGCAGCACGGTGTTCAGGTCGACGTGCCAGCCGCGGTCGTCGGCGACGGGTGGGACCGGGAACCTGACGGGCACGTTGCCCAGCGATCCGCGGGGCTTCCAGCCGGCCACCCCGCAGATCGTGTCGAGAGCGGCGGCCAGCTTGGGGCTTCGCGCGAGTACGCCGAAGGGCCCTGCACCGTCGAGGTCCGCGGTCCACACCACCGGCTCGGTCCAGGTGTCCGGGCGGTCCGGCGACATCGGGATCCGGTCCCATAGTGCGTGCCGTGCCGCATCGGCACACTCGCGCGGCACGATCTGCTCGATCTTGGCGAAGCCGTTTGCTGCGAACTCGTCGACGTCCATCGTCTCAGCGTGGCGCAACGAGGGGTGGCCTCGCCAGTGGTTTCCGCGGCGGCCGGTCAGGCATTGGATTCGCGCTCGCGGGTGACGCGGTCGGTGTGAGCCTGGGCGCGGGTGGTTCTGCGGCGG